>CAVRCO010000014.1:0-158399 GCA_963719605.1 uncultured Verrucomicrobiae bacterium | reverse complement strand
GATATTTGTTTTAAGCAGGCGGGAGATGGGACAGTTTGTTTTTGCCGCGATCGCCGCATCCATGAAACGCGCTTGAGATGCGTCCGGAACCTTCGCATGGACGTCGAGCTGGATGTGCGTGACTGTCCAGCCCGCGGCTAAATCTTCCAAGGTCGCGGTGGCGGTGGTTTCAATGCGCTGTGGGTGAAAACCGCAAAGACCAAGCTCATTGGACAGGGCCATCGAAAAACATCCGCCTAACGAAGCGGCAATCAATTCGTCCGGATTGGTACCCAGACCTTCCGCGAATCGCGTTCGAAAAGAATATTGCGTTTCCGAAAGAACGCCGCTTTCAGTAGTTAAAGTCCCTTCGCCCTCATGAAGGTTTCCTTTCCAAAGAGCTGAAGCGTTTCGATTCATAGATACCCCGGCATAAACGCAAAGTGTTACCCCTCCGCTCGTTGTCCGCCCAATATCTTCTCGGTAGCACGTCATACTTTTTAAGTATGGCTCGTCTGCCTGTGACCAAGCGATCTGTCATGATCTGCAATTTTTTTACATTAACATGCCGAGGCGGTTTACGATAAGTGTCTTATCCCCGATGGAACTTCGTCATCTGCGCTACTTCGTCAGCGTTGCGGAAGCGCTTAGCTTCACAAAAGCCGCCGAAAAGCTGCACACCGCGCAGCCGTCACTCACGCGGCAAATTAAGGATCTGGAAGAAGAGCTCGGTGTCCGGCTTCTCAATCGGACAAAGCAGAAGGTTACGCTGACAAAGGAGGGCCGCTCATTTCTCGCCGATGCCAAACGCCTTCTTGCTCTTGCAGCCGAAACGGTCGAGTCCGTCCGTCGATTGCACAGCGGCGAGGTTCGTGCGCTCAATATTGGGTACGTCAGCAATCTCTTTTACGATTTGCTACCGAGGACTCTCGCTTCGTTCCATCAATTGTTTCCCACTGTTTCGGTTAACCTCTTCGACATGTCGTGCGGTGATCAATTTCGCGCGCTCGAAGATGGCAAGCTCGATCTTGGTTTCGTTGGATTACACGAGCCAATTGCACGGCGCGGATTGGAATTCCGAACCATTGCGTCCTACAAAACCGTCGCCGCCTTGCCCAAAAACAGTCCGCTGGCAGGCAAAACGACAGTCGCGCTGAAAGCTCTCGCGCCCATGTTTTTCATCGGAATGTCAGAAGCGAGCTATCCCTACTATCACGAATGGTTGAGCAAGACCTGTCACCGCGCCGGTTTTACCCCGAAGGTTTTGCAGGATGTCGATCTTGAACGAACGATGATCCACGCCATCTCTGCCGGTTTAGGTGTCGCCCTCGTCCCCGAGCAGCTAAAAAAACTCCCCCATAAAAATGTCGTGTTTCGCCCAGTCAAGCCGGCCGTGGCGACGGAGGCTTGTGTCGCGTGGAAAGGCGAGAATCCGTCTGCTCCCTTGAAAGCCTACGTGGAGATCGTCGAGCACGTTGGCCGGAGCATCCGTTGAACCGAACTGCGGCAGGATTTGGTCGTGCGAAAATCAAAGCGCAAATCGAAAAATCGGGCGAGGAGAGCAGAACGCGACTTCGATCAAACGGCGTTTACGCCTTTCCAAAAGGAAAACGGGAATCAAGCAGTCCAAGACCCGCCGCTCGGCTCAACGGCATTCTCGCTCAGGTCGCGACGATAAAGCATTCTGACGTTCGGAAGCTCCAAGCGGGACCGACGAATCGACTTGAACGCGGTGAAAAATCTTGGCAAGTGAAATACAACGTTGGATAAATGGGCCGACAAAAGCTTAACCTAACGGAAAGGAACATCTATATGCTCTGGACTATAATTGTAATACTAGTCGTGCTCTGGCTTCTGGGCTTTATCGGCCACTTTGGCGGCGCTCTGATTCATCTTCTGCTCGTGATTGCCGTCGTTGTGCTCGTTATTCAGCTCATTCAAGGCAGACGGCTCTGAGCGAATCCGTTTTCGCCCCGTTACTATCAGTAGGCTGTGCGTTTTCACCATCGGTTTTGCAGCCGATGAGTGCCATTATGCAAGCCCGAGAACGCTTTTACCATGGAAAATCGTCACGGCACTTGCGGCTATCAGGCTTAGAGTGCGTTTCATTTGCCGCTCCGGGGCAGCTGCTCGGCCAGCAAAAACCATCCGGGCTTTTGGTTCTGAAAAGGTCAAGTGGCACCGTGTGGGATCGTGTCACTAACGGCTTTGCCCGGTCCAATGCAAACTTTGCGATGAGACAAACCGCGCTGTCGCAAATGCGATGTCCCATTTTGTAGGCGCTTGCTCATTAACGCCTTGAATCAAGGCGTAGACTCCGCAGAAAGGTTTTTGTAATCTGGCGCTTATATGCCCGATGAACTGGAAAAATTTGTCTTGGGCGATACGGCGATCTCTGCAATCGAACAAGCGTCACCGAGCCGGAGGCGATTTTTCGGCCGGCGGAAAATTCAGCGTCCAGCGATTACACACTGTGAGAATTGTGGAGCGCCAGTGCAGGGACATTGGTGCGCCAAATGCGGTCAACCGGCGATCGATTATCGGCGCTCCTTCAGCCACGTCATTGCTGATTTACTCAACGAATTCCTGAATTGGGACTCGAAGTTTTTCGCAACGATTGGCCTCCTCCTGGTTCGCCCGTGGAAACTGACGAACCAGTTTCTCGCCGGGCATCGTGTGCGTTATGTGCATCCGCTCCGTCTCTATCTTCTCGCAAGCATCTTGTTCTTTTTCGCGGCGACTTACGGCTATCAAGTCGGCACACTTCCAGCCGCTTGATCTTTCACCTGGTACTCTCGCGGAGATCCGTGGTGAATTGGAGCGCGAGAACGTCGCACCTGAAATTCGACAGAAAATTGAGCAGGCTTTCGGTGGTGAGCCAGTCTCGCCTGAAAAACGCGCCGCTTTAGAGGAACAATTGAAGAACGAGAACCTGCCGAAAGTGGCCCGCGACGCGATTCAACAACGCCTTGAATACGGCGATCCCCCATCAGATGCGCGCACAAAACTTGAAGACGCGATGAAAGATTTGAAGCCCGACGTGCGAACGAAGGTTGAGGAATCCCTCAGAAAAGCGCAAGACAAGGCCGTCATTTTCGAAGTCGATAAGGAGGAAAAGCCTAACGACCTTGGCAAATGGTTCGAAGCGCGGGCCCGCGAGAAGATTTGGCGAACACGGCACGAAAATGGGGCTTTTTCATCACCACGCTTGTGAGCAATCTGCCTTACATGATGCTCTGCTGTATTCCGCTCTTCGCGTCTTGTCCTGAAACTTCTCTACGTTCGCCGCCGCATCTTCTACATCGATCATCTGATTTATGCGCTTCACATCCATACGTTCGCTTATGTCGAGATCATGTCTGATTGTGCTCGCCACAATTGGACTTAACCGTAATTGCCCCGGGTCCGGTCGCGGGCTGGATTATCGCGCTCCTCTGGATCACGTTCTTAGTGCAAATTTTCCTCTCAATCCGTCGAGTTTATCGGCAGGGCAGGTTTATCAGCATTTTCAAATTCCTTTTTGGCGGATTTGTCTACCTAATCGTCCTGGTAGCGGCGCTCGCCACGACTTTCTTCGTCACTCTGGTAATGCCATGAAAAGAATAATTTCGCTTGCTGTTGCACTGGCCAGCTTTCTCCACTATGACGTTTCCTGCAGACCGGCACATCGCTTTCGAACGCAATAACGCCGTTTACGTCGCCAATCTTGACGGAGCGAATGAGAAGAAGATCGCTGATGGAATTTTCCCAGCGATCTCACCTGATGGAACTCGCGTCGCGTTTAACACCGTCGAAAAAACAAGCGATACGACTTACGTGCGTCACATGGCAGTAGTAGACGTCGCGACTGGCAAGATCAACTGTCTTTAAGAATGTCCCAAGCGAGAATTCGTATTACCCAAGCTGGACGGCTGACGGTAAACAGATCCTTTTCACTACGCGCCCGCACGAAGTCTGGGATCTCGTCGCTATTAATTCTGATGGCACGAATTTTCACGTCCTGAAAGCCGGTGCTCAAAATGAAGTGAGCTGCTACTCGCCGGTCTGGGCGCACGACGGACAATCAGCTTTTTGCCAGGACATGACGAACGTGTATCAAATCGGACTCGACGGCGCGGTTCGCGCACAATGGAAAATCGAGAAGATCATTCCAAAAGGCGATATGAGCGGCGACGGCCGGATTGACGTTTCTCCAGACGGCAAGCGATTGCTTTTGAGCATCGACATGGGCGAAGAATCCGGCCGCAAAGACTGGGACGGGCCGTTGCCGGCGCTCTGGGCGTTCGATCTCCTATCGCAAAAGGCGACCAGGCTAACGCCAAAAAAACTTTTCGGCTGGGACGGCGTTTGGATCGATAACGATGATGTTCTCTTTCTCAGCCGCGAGCCTGGCGAAAAGGATGACTCGATTTATCGAATGTCGGCTGACGGAAAAAATTTGAAACGCCTGATCAGGAATGGGCGTTTCCCAAGCGTGAGCACGCCGTAACCTCGTTTGTCGATTTAGCTCAGAAGCTCTCGCGCTTTTGCCAGCGCCTCCGCGATCTTGCTTGCGTCTTTCCCGCACCCTGGGCGTTCTCCGGGCGGCCACCGCCTTTGCCGCCAACAATCGGCGCGATCTGCTGAATCAACTTGTTCGCCTGAAGTCTCGCGCTCATTTCCTTTGGTACGGATGCGACCAGTGCAACTGATCCATTCGCCGCACCGACGAGAAAAATTGGGCCGTCGAATTTCGACTTCAGTGTGTCGGCGACTGCCTGCAGCAGTTTCCCGTCCCCGTCTTTCACTTCGGCGACACAGAATTTCTCTCCGGCATGCGATCGAATCAGTTCATTCGCGATTTGGGCGGCCCGGCTTCTCAGTTCCGCTTCAGCTGCTTTGGCGCTTTGCTTTTCCCAGTCGCGAATTTCAACTTCGACCTTTTCAAGATGTGCTGCACGCGCATCGATTTGGTGCAGCATTTCAGAAGTAGCCGCGTCGCTCTCAAAAGCAGGCATTGGCGCGATGTCAGGTTTCTTGCGCGCCAGGGTTTCAAACTTGTCTTCTTGTCTCGCAGCTTCCTGCTTCGCCCAAGAACGCGCCGCGTCGCCAGCAACTGCTTCGATCCGCCGAATCCCTGCTGCGATGGCCTCTTCCTTTATGATTCGAAATGGCCCGATTTCACTTGTCGATCTCACGTGCGTTCCACCGCACAGTTCCATTGAGTAACCATTGAGCGCGCTGAGGTGCCCCGCCGATTTGCAAGACACGGACTGTGTCGCCGTATTTCTCGCCGAAGAATTGGATGATGTCTTTTCGCTGTTTCGCTTCTGCAAAGGGAATCTCCGTCCATGAAACCGGCGCATTCTCCGCGATCTTCTCATTCACCAATTTTTCCACATCGCGGACCTGCTGCTTCGTCAATGGTGCGCTTGAAAAATCAAACGTCAGTTTGTCAGGACCGACGTAGCTTCCCTTTTTGCGAAGCGTCGCGCGAGACCACTTCGTGCAACGCCCAATGCAGCAAGTGCGTCACGGTATGATGCCCCTGAATGGCGTCGCGGCGATCAGCGTCCACTGAAATGCGCACCGCCTCGCCCGGTTCCGGCGCGCGACCTTCCAAAAGTGCAGCCCGATGAACAAAAACGTCGCCACGTTTCTGCGTATCAATCACGCGCAACTGACCGACTTCCGTACGGTCTTGCCCAGGTACGTGAAGCAATCCGCGATCTCCCACTTGTCCGCCCATCTCGGCGTAAAGGGGCGTTCGATCGAGGACGATGTTGAGCTCTCCCGGTTTTCTGCCGGGCAAAACCGTTTCGACAACTGATTCGGTCTCCAGAAAATCGTAGCCGAGAAACTTCGTTGGCTCTGCTTTCAGGTCTTCCTCCGCGACGCCGATTTCTTCCTTTTTCTGCGCCTTGCGGGCGCGATGGCGCTGTTGTTCCATCAATCTCTCAAATCCAGTAACATCGACAGTGAGCCCTCGCTCCCGCGCCATCAGCTCGGTAAGGTCGAGCGGAAAGCCGTAAGTATCGTAAAGCTTGAACGCATCTTCAGCGCCGATCCTCGGCCGGGCCCCAAACAACCGGTCGTAATCAAGCGCAGTTGCTTGAGCGACATTCAATTTCACTGTTGGAAGCGGCTTGCTTAAATCGTGAATGTTTGTCGTTGATCCCTTGTGCGTACCAACTCCGTACGGCTCCATTTCAATGATCATCTTGTTACCCAGGCCGGCCCCCATCGAGAGTTTGTTCACTGAGCGAATAATCGCATTGAAAAATTCCTGAATGCCCATATCGAGCGTTTTGTTAAACGCCCCTTCTTCGCGCCGAATTACGTCTTTGATTGTTTCTTGTTTCGCGCGGATTTCTGGGAAAACATCGCCCATCGTTTTTGCAACGACATCCACAAGCTTGAAGAAGAACGGCTCGTGAAAGCCTAACGAACGGCCATAACGAATCGCCCGACGCAGGATGCGACGCAAAACGTAACCGCGTCCCTCATTCGACGGAATGATTCCGTCCGCGGTTGCAAAACTTAAGCGCGCGGATGTGATCGGCAATCACCCGAAAGGCGACGTCGATTTTTTCCTGCTCTTTCTGATTTTGTAGGGCGGCTGTGTCAGCCGCCGTCGGCGTCTCACCGAGACGCCCTACAACTGGAATGGTCGATCCGTATTTTCTGCCGCTCAGTTTTTCGAGCTCATCGAAGATTGGGCGAAAGATGTCCGTCTCGTAATTCGAGATAGTTCCGGAGAAATCGGTGAGGTTTTTTGTGTCTTGAATAATCGCAGTGACTCGCTCGAAACCCATTCCAGTATCGACGTGACGTTGCGGCAGCGGTGAAAACGTGCCATCAGGGTTCGCGTTGAACTGGATGAAAACAAGGTTCCAAATCTCGATGCAGCGGGGATCTCCTTGGTTCACTAGTGCGCCGCGCGTATCACCGTCACGTGTAAGATCGACATGCACTTCCGAGCAGGGGCCGCAGGGACCGGTGTCGCCCATCATCCAAAAATTATCGACCCTTCCACCATCAAGAACGTGGACCTTCGGATCGAGATCGGCTTCGCGAAACAAACGCGCCCAGTGATCGTACGCTTCCTGGTCAAACTCACTCGGCTCGCCCGAGCCGGGCTGGTAAACCGTCGCATAAAGCCGTTGCGGGGAAAATTTCCAGCGTTCAACCAGTAATTCCCACGCCCACTCGATCGCTTCCTTTTTGAAATAATCGCCGAAGCTCCAATTGCCGAGCATTTCGAAAAATGTGTGGTGGTACGTGTCGAGTCCGACATCTTCGAGATCGTTATGTTTACCGCCCGCGCGGATGCATTTCTGCGTATCTGCCACGCGTGCCGGTTTCCATGGAGCTTTTTGTTGCCCCAGAAAGATCGGCACGAACTGGTTCATGCCAGCATTGGTGAAAAGCAGATTCGGCGCGTCCGGCAATAGCGACGACGACGGCACAATGGTGTGCTGTTTCTCGCGAAAGAAATCGAGAAATGATTGCCGGATCTGCGCTGAGGTCATCAACCTGAAATTAAACGCGACATCTCGGAGGATGCGAGAACTACTGCAATGCTTTCGGAGCAGCCCAACGCCTCGATTGATAGTTTCATTTTATCCAGAAGCGCCATACCTTTTTCGGCATGAAAACAATAATTATATCTCTAGGCGTGTTGTGCGCTTTCGCTGTCTTCGCGCACGCGCAGGATGTCACGAAGGCGGCCGCGACTTTGGAGCCAAAATCAGGGAGCCAGGTTACTGGCACGGTCACGTTCACAAAGACTGGCGACGAAGTGCACGTCGTTGCCGACTTCCAAAACCTCAAACCGGGCAAGCACGGTTTCCACATACACGAGAAAGGCGATTGCTCGGCGCACGGATGCGATGTCAGCAGGCCCGCATTTCAATCCGAAGCATCAACACCACGACGGGCCAACGGGGACGGAGCGTCATGCCGGCGATTTCGGCAATGTTGAAGCTGATGCTTCCGGCAAGGGGCACCTCGAGTGGAAAGGGAAACTCGATCTGAGCGGCCCAAATTCGATCATTGGAAAATCTGTAATCGTGCATGAAAAAGAGGACGACTTGAAAACCGATCCGGCAGGCAACTCGGGTGCGAGGTTCGCCTGTGGCGTGATTAACGCCGCGGAGTGAGATAATTGCCGATCCTCGGAAGGCAAGGTGCCAGCGGACCCCCACAGCTAAGATGGCTGTGCTCCGCCCTAGCTCTTTTCTTCGTCGAGCCTGGCTTTGACCGCCGACTCAATTTCTTCGTAGAGCGCCTTGTCGTTCTTCAGAACTTCCTTCGCAGCATCGCGGCCCTGGGCAAGTTGGGTGCCCTTGTAGTTCATCCAGGAACCGCGTTTTTCGACGATTTGTTTTTCCAACGCAAGATCGAGCAGCGCGCCGGTCGATGAAATTCCCTCGTTGTACATGATGTCGAACTCGGCTTCGGTAAATGGCGGCGCAACCTTGTTTTTCACAATCTTAATGCGGGTCCGATTCCCAGTAACGACACCGTCGGTCTGCTTAATCGCTCCGATGCGGCGAATATCGACGCGCACGCTGGCATAAAACTTCAATGCTTTTCCGCCGGGCGTTGTTTCCGGATTTCCAAACATCACACCGATCTTTTCCCGGATTTGGTTTGTGAAAATGCAGCAGGTCCGCGCTTTTGAAATGAGCGAGGTGAGTTTGCGCAGTGCCGCACTCATTAGACGCGCTTGCGCGCCAACCGTCGTGTCTCCGATCTCGCCCTCGAGCTCCGCCCTGGTGACGAGAGCTGCCACGGAATCGAGGACAATCACATCGAGAGCGTTGGAACGCACCAACGTCTCGCAAATTCGCAGCGCTTCCTCGCCCGAGCTCGGCTGGGAAACCAGCAGATCGTCAAGATCAACGCCGAGCTTTTTTGCGTATGCAGGATCCAGCGCATGTTCGACGTCAATAAAGGCCGCAAGTCCGCCACGTTTTTGCGCCTGCGCAATTACGGTCAATGTTAGGGTCGTTTTTCCCGAGGACTCTGGGCCAAAAACCTCCACGACTCTGCCTCTTGGAAATCCGCCGACGCCGAGCGCTCGATCGATCAAAATGTTCCCGGTTGGAATGACATCGATATCGACAATCTTCTCATCGCCGAGGCGCATGATCGCGCCTTCGCCGTAGTCTTTGGCGATCTGTTGAATCGCCAGGTCGAGGTTTTTGTTTCGTGCCGCAGTGACTTTGTCTTCGCTGGTTTTTTGCTCGGTTTTCGCCGCCATATCAAGAGACTGTAAGTACGACGCCCTCGCCGATTCGCCAAGCAGAAAAGATTCGGAACAAATCAAAAAGCCGCGAACATTCCGAGTACCTTGACATTCTAATCATCGAGCGGTTACGAGTCGCATCGTGAACCCACAGAGTGAAGGCCGCCGCGAGCTCGATTCGGTCGTCATCAACGTCGAGCTTACGCTTGCCAGTATTATCCAGGGGGTCGCACTTTTTTTCTTAACGGATAATGCTCGTGCGATTATCACGATGCGGCATTGGGGTTCGGCTCTATATGTCGCCGCAGGTTTGTGTGTGATCTTTATCTTTTGGTCACGGTCAATCATTCACACGCTCACGCTGATTCGTTGGCCGATGGAATTTGGGCATAATTTTTTCTACATCGGTTGCGCATTGGGCGAAGCGGTCCTTTTTACCCGCCTGGACAATCCTCTGGCGTGGTTCCAGCTAAGCGCCACTTATGCAGCTGCTGTGTGGCTGCTTTTCATCTATGACATGCGACTCATTCACGCGCGCATCGCAGAAGCGCGTAACGATGCCGATCAGGCCCTTTACGGGCGCGCCAGAGCCGACCAATTGTTCAATATTTATTTGCTGGTTCCTTTACTTTTTTTCCTCAACCTCGCCTGCGCGCTCGCCGTTTGGACTTTGCCTGATTTCTTCATTACTCGCGGTGGTCACGTCTGGTTAATCAGCGCTCAACTCATTTCGTTCGTCGCTTATCTTGCTTACATTGGCCGTCACTTCAGCAAGATTGCGCAGCTTCTTTTGCGGAGCCGACAGGTGGATTGACAGCGCCTATCGCATCGCGCCGCTATTGATGCAACGTGAGTCGCCAAACTCTAGCGCTCCTTTCGGCTATCAATGTAGAGTAGGACGAACGCGATCCCGATCAGCGGCTGAAGAATTTTTTGCAAAATCCCAAGGGCGAAACTTAAAAGGTCAAAACCGTGTGCCTGCTGGGCTTCAGTCAGTTTTTGTAGAAGCGTCTGGGGATCCTGTGTCGTCATCAATTCATTGAGCGAATGCTGCAGCGTCGTCCACTCCGAGACGAGCGCGATCGCCAACACAAACGCAAACCAGAGAGACGCAATAAAAACGCCGCGCCACAACGGACGTTGAAACCACGGAAGCTCGCTGCCGCTGCGCGCTAGATTTCGACTTTCGCGCAACGAATCGATGACTCCTGCATTTTCTAGAACGGCAAATTGCTGCCAGAAAAGAACGTTGACGAAAAAGCGACCGAACATCCAAACCTGCAGGCCGAGCAAAGCCAGCGCGAGAAGGATCACGAACACCGAAGAGGCGCCAGCGACAATCATCGCTGCGATCAGGAACGCAAATACGATCAGCAAGAAGAAAACGCCATAGACGAAGACGCACAGCGCCGCGACGCGCGGCCAGAACCGCACGGCTTCATTGAGGACAGTGAAAAATCCGGTGCGGCGGCCGGCAGCAATTTCAGTGGTAATGATTTGAATGCCCGCCACATAAATCGGCCACATTGCCATCGATAGGGTAAACATTAGAAAAGCAAAGCTCCCCGCTGCGAGAACGCGTAAGTCCGCATGCGATGCCTGCCCGCTCGGCACCCACATCGCCGTCAGCTGCGCGCATACCGAAGGTAAAACCACCAGGAGCGTAAGGGAAAGGAATTGAAGAAAGCCTCTTACATATGTTCGAAACGTGTCGGCCAGAATCTGTCCAAAGCCGCGAGGTGGGAGCTCCGGCGGAGCCTGTCTTGAGCTTGTTGAACGGGTCAGCTGCGGGGCGCTGACAATGGCAAGCGCCTCTGCATTAAATAGCCCGGGAATTTCCGCGGCTAAACTCCAAAGCTCGGCATCCGCTCGGCGGGCTTCGTTTGCAGGGAGGACTCGGCCTTCCGCCTTCCACTCACGCAACGTCTCGATATTGGCCGGGCCGTATTCCCTGCCATCAACACGCAGAATCCACTCTTCGGTCACGCCTTGATCATCCGGTATCATGCATTCAGAATCCAGTATCAGCCTTTTGCGATGAAACTCCTGCTTATTGACGGTCACTATTACGTTTATCGCTCGTTTTTCGCTATCCCGAATCTGTCGAATTCAAAGGGCGAACCGACCAACGCAATTTTCGGCTTCACAAAAACCCTGCGGCTGATGGTCAAACACCTGCAACCCGAGTTAGGCGCCGTTTTTTGGGACGAAGGAATGCCGGAGCGCCGAGTGAAACTGCAACCTGCTTACAAGGAGACGCGCAAGGAGATGCCCAAGCCGATGGTCCCGCAGCTCGATTTTATCCAAAAGCTCACGCCATTGCTGGGTTTCAGAAGTATTTCCCTTCCCAACACAGAGGCCGACGATCTGATGGGCTGTTATGCCATCGCTGCCTGTAAGCGACCCGGGATCGAAGTTGTGCTCGCAACTAATGACAAGGATTTGTATCAGCTCGTCGGCCCTTGCGTTAAAGTTTACACCACTGCAAAGGCAGATCTCGCGTCGCCGAAGGACGCATTCGCCCTGCTGGGCGAAGACCAGGTCTCAGCAAAATGGGAGATCCCCCCAAATCTTATCGGCGATGTCCTCGCGTTGGCCGGAGATTCAGTCGACAACATCCCTGGAGTTGGGTTAGGCCGCAAAACTGCCGCCGCGTTGATTCGTGAATTCGGTGGACTCGAGTCGTTACTGGCCAATATCGACAAGGTCAAAAGCGCGCGAACTCGCGAGAAACTTATCAATTCTCGCGACCAAATTTTGGAAAACCGAAAAATGGTCGATCTGGATTGCGATCTGGAACTGCCTGTACCGATCGATGGGCTCCGAATCGAGCCCGATTATCCGAATCTGATCCGGACGCTGGAGCAGTGCGAATTCAAATCGCTGCTCCAGGAAGTTCGCGACGAAGCAGCGCGAACAGGGAGCGATGCGCAGAGGAATCTTTGGTAGTACCAGACGGAAAACTTGCGTTCCGTAATTGCCTGAATTCCATCAACTAACGCTCAGACACGGATTTTTCGTAAAAAACTTGAACGCGTGCCGCTACCAACTGTCAAACTCAACAGGTTAAGGCGATTCGGGTGGTAGCACGTTTTCTTATATTCGTTGTTTCTCCTTAGCGTGCGCTGCCCGAATCTTTTTTGTACATTTAGGCAACTCTCTCTGCTAGAAGTTTCCTGTTGACTGGCCCTTGATAGACGCGCTCCGGTTTCGAGCTTATCGTCCTCGCTCACCGGTAAACTTTTGAATCCGGGCGTTCCATTTCGTCAAGCCAGTGCCTCAGCAAATTTCGATGAAGACAGACCATTACGATCCGATTGCCGCAGCTCTCAAGGAAGACATCGGTGAGGGTGATATCACGACTGATTTTTTCGTGGCGGAGACGCTTCACGCAACAGGACGCATCACTGCGCGTGAAAAAGCCATCGTTGCCGGGATCGGAGCAGCCGCGGAAGTTTTTAGGCGCGTCGATCCTTCAATGGACATCCAGATTGTTCGCCGCGAAGGCGATGAAGTTGTCGCTGGCGATGTTATTATCGAGGTGCGTGGCCTGGCGCGTTCGATTCTGAAAGCGGAACGCGTCGCGCTGAACTTTTTGCAACACCTTTGCGGCATCGCGACCTTTACGCGCCAATTTGTCGATGCCGTTGGAAACCATCCAGCCAAAATCCTGGACACACGCAAAACCACACCCGGGCTGCGGGCATTGGAAAAGGCTGCAGTCGTCGCAGGCGGCGGCGTTAATCATCGCTTTGGCTTGTACGACATGGTGCTCGTAAAAGACAATCATCTGGCCACGTTCGGAGGGCTTTCCAGTTTTGCCGATCGAATTCAGCAGCTTCGTCAGGAGCGACCAAACATCCGCATCGAAGTGGAGGCGGATGATCTGGAGCAAACGCGCGCTTTTGCCGAAGTTGACGGCATAGATGTCATCCTTCTCGACAACATGACGCCGGCCCAGATTCGAGAGGCCCTCGCTCTGAGGAAGGACAATATCCAGTTCGAAGCAAGCGGGGGAATCACGCTGAAAAACGTGAAGCGCATCGCAGCAACGGGAGTGGATTTCATTTCCATCGGAAGCCTAACGAACGCCGCGCGCGCAATCGATATTGGGCTGGAAATGACCCAAGTGCCCGGCTGAGAGATGAGATGCTAGACCGGCTGGTCGCTGAGGAACTGCAGGCCGACCTCGGCAGCGCCGTCATCGGCCGGGAGATCATCGTGCTCGAGCAGACCGGCTCGACAAACGATGCGATTTTGCAAGTCGCGACTGCAGATTCAAACGAGGGACTGGTTCTCTTCGCCGAACACCAAACCGCCGGGCGCGGTCAGCACGGCAATCGATGGGAATCCGCGGCAGGGAAAGGACTTTGGTTCTCGATACTTTTGCGGCCAAGGATCGACCTTGCAAGTTCGCCACAACTCACTACCTGGGCGGCCGAAGCCGTTTCCAGTGCAATCGAAAACGAATTTCCTCTCAGGCCCACAATTAAACCTCCAAACGACGTGCAAATCGCCGAGTGCAAAGTCGCTGGCGTCCTGGTAGAGATGCGCGCGCAGAAAAACGCGCCGCATCTGGCCATCGCCGGCATCGGGGTCAATGTGAATCAATCCCGGGAAGATTTTCCGAAGGAGCTCCAAAGCAGCGCAATTTCCCTGGCGATAGCGCTTGGCGAACGAGTCGATCGCCAAAAATTTGCCATCGCGCTCCTACGAAAGCTGGATCGGACTTATCACGAGTTGTTCGGTAAGAGTTAAAAGGTTACAAAGTTAAAAGGTCGGCCTGAGGCGGATAACTCTCTTAACCTTTCAACCTTTCAACTTTTTGACTGCTGCGCGACCCAGTCGCGGTAAATGTGCGGCGAAATTTCCGACGGCTTAATCTCGCTGCGTCCACCCCAGAAAACATTTGTATATGAAACTGGAATGCCGCTCGCGCGAAGATGCCGATCAATAGCTGCCTTGTGGTCGAGTAGTAGTTGTTTATCAGTGCCGTGCGCCACGGCCATGATGTTGACATTCTTGAATTCCGGCCCGGCTTCGCGCCAGTAGCAATGCGTCAGAATGTGGTGACGACCGACTTCGCCGCCAGCCTCGATTTCGCGGCCCTGCGGAACCGCCCAGTGAAACAATGCGTTGAATCGGGTGACCCGCACGCCGCCCGCCGACGGCTTGACATGTTCCAGGAATGTTGAAAAGCGGCCGATGATTTTTCTCGCATTCAATTCTTCGGCTGCGCGAAAGAATTCTTCCACTGAGACGCCAGCTTCCTTGGCGCGTGCGCCCCATGGCGACGGCCTGATCTCTTCCGGAGTGAATTCGCGCTTGAGTGCGAGCAGCACATCCCATTCGCCTTCACTCAGATTGACCATCTGCACCGGATTCATTTTTGCCGGCTGATCTGCCTTACTACCCGGCTCGATCGTTTTCCGGCGAACGTGGCCCACTCCCAGAGTGAAAATTCCTTTCGCGGGCATGAGGCGAAAACGCTCAGCCCCGACTTTTTTTGCCAGCAATCTGCAATGCACTTCCAATGAAAATCCCCGGGGGACTTTCACCGTAGTCCAAAGTTTATAGTCCGATCCGGCGGTGGCAGTGTCCGTGGAGCGCAACACGACATGCCCCGAAAAAGGATCCCGCTGAAACATCCAGTCGAAGGCGGCGTCGATCTTGTCCTCGGGAACTTTCCACGCCACCAGGGCACCCTCAGCCAGGTTCGTCGCAAGCAACGTTTGTCGCACACGCCGTATTGTTCCGGCGCGTAACATCGCTGCAATACGCGCCATGACCACATCAACGCCTACGCCTGAGCGTTGTGCGATTTCATCAAACGGCTCACGCACAAATCCCTCGATCTTGTCTTCTGAAATCGCGAGAATCTTGGCGTTGATTGGATCGTTATGCTCTACCGGCAGCATCCCAATTAATCCGACGCGCGGGCAAACTTGTCCAACCCATACGCGCAGCGCTCTGTCCGCCTGTGATAGAAGTCATGCGTCAGAGCGCGCAGGTCAGCACGGCTGCAAAATGACAGCCCGTGCCGGTAAGGACGAACAGGTGCCAGACAAAATGAGAATAGCGCGCGCCTTTCCTCACATAAAACAAGACGCCTGTCGTGTAAGCGATTCCACCGGCGAAAAGCCAGAGCAGCACCGAGAGCGGAACCGCCAGCGCAAGCGGCCGGACAAAAATAAGAGCCAGCCAGCCCATTCCCAGATAAAGAAACAGCGCTAGCCTCCGATGCCGCGAAGCTCCGCGGGTCGCCTTCATGAGCACACCGAGAATCGCCAGCGCCCAGATGGTTCCAAGAATGGTCAGGCCTCCCGCGTCGCGAAGCGGACCCAACGCTAACGGCGTGTACGTGCCCGCTATTAACAAAAAGATGGCGGAGTGATCCAGCACTTGCAGGATAGATTTTATCCGCGTTTGCGGCCAGGCGTGGTAGAGGGTCGATCCCAAATACAGCAGCAACATTGTTATAGTGAAAACAATCGTACCGATAAGAAAGGAGGTGCTGCCACGATGAGAGGCTGCCAGGAGCAGAACCGGCGTCCCGACGATCGCACCTACGAGTCCGATTCCATGGCTGATACTATTCGCCATTTCCTCGCCGGTTGATTGCGTCCATTTCGGCAAGGCCAGCGACTCGTCAACGACGTTCATAGCCAGAGCTCCATGCAACGCCGGACGATCAATTTTTGCAAAACAAAACTGACAGTTTAGCGCGACGTCTTGGGCGAAATTTGCAATTAGCGTCAAAACAACCTTCCATCGAGGCGGCGCATTCATGGCCACGAACAACAAAGAGAAACTGCCGAAAGCGATCTTTTTCGATGCAGCCGGAACATTGTTTTATCTAACCGGAACGGTCGGCGACCACTACGCGCTTGTGGCTAGCGAAGTGGGTCTTACCCTCGATGCGCATCAGCTCGATCGCGCCTTTTATTCGGCCTGGAAGAAAATGCCGCGCCGCGTTGCGATCCTCGGCCCGCGTGAGAATGATGATAAAGGTTGGTGGCGTGAGCTTGTCGATCTTGTTCTCGCCCGGGTCGCGCCGTCGTTAAGTGAATTGGATCGCGATAATTTCTTCGAAATTGCGTACGAACACTTTGCGGAACCCGGTGTCTGGGAACTTTACCCGGAAGTTCCCGACGTAATGAAGCAACTGCGGTCGCGTTTTCAGCTCGCTGCGATTTCAAATTTCGATGGGCGTTTGCGGTTCATTCTCGAGCACCTCGGAATCTCGAAATTCTTTGCGCACATTTTCATCTCCAGTGAGATAGGCGCGGACAAACCGGATCCGGAAATCTATCTGCGCGCGTTGAAGCTAATCGACCTGAAAGCGAACGAGGTCCTTCACGTCGGCGACGATCCAGAAAGGGATTGGGAAGCCGCCAGCACCGCTGGTTTGTCGATCTTTCGATTGGATCGACCAAAAAATTCTCTGCGCGATCTGCTCACGATCTTGAAATTGTAGGGCAAGCGCCTCGATTGCCGAGTCTACGATTGGCAGGCACCGCGCCTGCCTTGCAATCTTGCGACGGCGCACGATCTGGATTAGAAAACGTTTCCGGCGCGGGTCGGTAGCTCAATCGGTAGAGCAGCGCCCTTTTAAGGCGTTGGTTCCGGGTTCGAGTCCCGGCCGACCCATGACTCCTTCACTCCTATACTTCATCGCGGCAGGATAGTGATCTCTCACAAACATAAGTGCATTTTCGTAGAAGTGCCTAAGACAGGCTCGACGAGCGTTCGGGCGATTCTCGGTAAGGCTTGGAAACCGCATCTGAATCTGTGGCAAATCAAAAACCAGATGGAGACGTCTTGGACGCGCTACGGCGGAAGAAAAAATCGGATTCTGGCTTCCTTGTATTTGTTGCTCCCGGAAGAGCGCCGCAGAGAAACTGGGCGCAAGCAATTCGAGACCTACTTCAAATTCGGATTCGTTCGCAACCCGTGGGATCGCGTCGCCTCGCTGTATGAGCGCATGGAAGCGCTACAGCTTAGAAACGAGATGACCTTCGATGAATTTGTCGATTGGATCCAATACAGCAGTGCCACCTGTATTCACTCATCCCCTCACCGTTACCAACTGGATTGGTTTGTCGATCCCAATGGAAATGTGCTTGCCGATTTCATCGGGAAATTCGAACGGCTCGACGAGGATTGGGCTTTTGTGGCGAAGAAGCTGGGTCTGAGCGAGACGTTGCCTCACCAAAGAGCCAATCCACGGACGCGGCATTACACTGAATATTACACGCCGCGAACCAGGGACATTATCGCGAACAAGTTCAAGATCGATATAGAGCGGTTTGAGTATGAATTTGCCGGATAAAATAAAAGCCATCGTGCTCACGTGCGACCGCTATCGAGCGATCACAGAGCACATGATTTTTCAATATGACCGGCTATGGCCGGATCATCCGTTCGTTTTTCGTGTTCCTTACCAGGACCTTGGCGGAGTCGATACCGAACGGGTCAAGTATCTCACGTCGCCCTCGGATATTAAGACCACTGTCTTGTATCTGCTGACGGAGATCGACGATGAAGAGTGGATCTACTGGTGCGTGGATGACAAATACCCCATCCAACTCATCCCCGATAAAATCGCGAGCCTGATTTCTCACGCCATGCGCTCACCGGAAGTAGATGGTCTCTTATTCTGCAGATGCCGGGCGACGCTGAATAATCCCAAGCTAGCTTTGTACCCGCGCAAGGTTAAGAATCCATTTGGCGATGTTTATTTCGAGCGAAAAGCCTGGTTTCAAATATGGATTCATCAAATCCTGCGCGCCAAAGTGCTTCGCTACCTCTTCACCCATTTGCCGGACCATATTCCGAATGCGAAGGCGATGGATGAACTGAAAAACGACGTCCCAAAGTTGCCCGAGCACCGGCTGTTTGTGACCAAAGAAAATTTCGCGGTGTTTGGAGAAAGCACCCGGCGAGGTGTGATCACGCAAAATTGCTACGAGAGCATGGTCGCGGCGGGGATTGAATTACCCGAATGGTTTCGCCATCCGGACGGAGAATACGTGACGCTCGGAAAATTGTAGCTCTTATCGCTGCTCGAACGCATAGCCAAAACGCTCGATCTCCGCGGCGAACCGCTCACGCACTAATTCGCGAAGCTCGTCGTCGTAATATTTCGAATAATGTTCGCGATTGGAGCGATTATATTGCGGCAGTGTAACCGGCGAAATTTCTAGCGCCGCGCAGACCGCGCGAAAGTCGCTCGCGAGATTCTCGAAACGCATGATGTAATGGACGTTGCCGAATGGATCTCCTTCGCCTCTATCCAACTGGAGATACTCTGCGATCGACAGAGCTCTTGAAATGACCTTTCTAAATTTCTTCGGGATCCCAAGCTGTCACCTTCTGCGTAGGGGTAAAATAATACGAGGCCATCCTGTCCCACGGGTTTCGCACACAGGTGAATTTGTAGAGGCTGCGAAACTGCTGATTTCCGAGGGCTTCGCGATACTCAGCCAATGTTGAATGTTTTTTGATTTTGTACTTGGGATTGCGCAGCCCGAATCGCTCGACCCCGTCCTGTTCTCCGCGTAATGCCACCAGCTGATCTTCCGAGTAATCCCGGAGAACGCTCTGAATCGAATTACCGGCCGTTTTTGGAACGTGAACGAAGAGAAAACGTTTCTGAAAAGAAATCATCAGGACGGTGTCTCCCAAATTTACAGTGCATCGTTTGATTGCGCGAGCGTTGGCGGTTGTTGAACAGTCGTGCGACCTGTTGCTCGGAACGCTGTCAAGCCTCGATGATCCTATCGCACAAATACAAATTCATTTTTATTAAGACTGCGAAGACTGCAGGCACCAGCATCGAAGTTTTCCTTTCGAGACATTGCGGTTCGACGGACGTCGTGACGCCGATCGAGCCCCGAATCGAAGGCCATCGACCGCGCAATTACGAGGGATTTATTAACCCAATCCCTGAAATCCTAGAAAGGACCGACGCAAATTCCTCTCGGCATTGCAGCATTCAATCGCCAGCCGAGAGAAATTTTACCGTCATATGCCGGCATTTGAGATCAAGAACCGTGTTCCAACCGATGTTTGGAACAGCTACTCCAAGTTCTGCGTGGAACGAAACCCTTGGGACAAAGTTTTGTCTCACTACCACATGCATGCCGTCCGCGAGGGCGGTTCACTTTCTTTCGATGAGTACCTCGCTCGCGGCAGATTCCCGATTAACTATTTCCGGTACACTGATCGCTCAGGAAGAAAAATCATCGTGGATCGCATTCTGCGCTATGAGAACCTGACCGCCGAGCTCAGCGAAGTCTTCGCGCAACTAAACATTCCTTTCGACGGAACGCTTGGTGTCGCCGCGAAATCGGAATATCGGACTGATCGCAGACCATACCAGCAAGTATTCAACGAGGACCAGCGGCGAATCGTTGAAAAAGCGTTTGCAAAAGAAATCGAATTGCACGGCTATCGCTTTGAGTCCTAGCCGTGCGCGCGTCGTAGTAGCCTCCCATTCATTACAACTTGCGCGAACATCCCGGCTTCCAGCCACATCCTTGAAAACGTGTTCAACGACCTTCGTCGAGCGCCATGCCGTGTACCAAAAAGTGAGTGGCCGACTCGATATGATCAAACTACAATTGCAAGCAGTTGTTAATCCGTGAGACTGCCAACGGAGGAATCTGATATGAACATGAGAGTGTCCCCTAATACCGCGTTATTCATTTCCAAAATATCAAATGCCGTCTTCGTGTGCGTCCTGGCTTTGACGCTAGCCCTTGGCGTCAGTAACGCACGCGCCGATGAAACCTGTTCTTCACCCTACCTTGCCCGCATCGACGGCCAGGAAGAGTTCGTTTATGTTTGGACGCTCGGTGTGGAGGGTCTCGGCGATGGTTCGGACAAACTAGTCACCGTCGATGTAAAGCCCGGATCGCCTAACTACGGCAAAGTCATCAGCGCCACCTCGGTTGGTGGACGCAACGAAGCGCACCACGGCGGATTCACCGATGACCGTCGCCAGCTATGGCTGGCAGGGCTTGAAAACAGCCGCGTGTTTATTTTCGACGTGCACACTGATCCCGCCAAGCCCCAACATGCGAAAACGATCGACAACTTCGCAGAAGCCACCGGCGGGGCGATCGGACCTCACGGCGCATATGCCTTGCCCGGGCGCGTGCTCATTCCCTGCCTGTCGAACGCGAAGGATCACGGAGGCCGGACTGCATTGGTTGAATACAGCAATGATGGCAACTACATCACGACTAACTGGCTCCCAACAAAGGAAGACGCGCGGGGCGCGACGGACGCCAAGTTCGCTGATGGCTATGGCTATGATGCGCGTGTGTTGCCGCGAAAGAACGCGCTGCTGACTTCATCGTTTACCGGCTGGAATAATTATACGATGGACTTCGCGAAATTGACCGCCGACCCAGAGGCGATGAAGCATTTCGGTTCAACCATGGTCATGTGGGATTTCCATGCGCGTCAGCCGAAAAAAGTTTTCGAGGTACCAGGTGCGCCGCTGGAGATCCGCTGGGCCTGGGGGGACAAGCACAATTATGCCTTCACTGCTACCGCGCTCACATCGAAACTTTGGCTGGTCTACCTGGACGACCGCGGCGAATGGCAGGCAAAGGAGGTTGCCATGATCGGTAACGTCAAAGGCGGCGTGTTACCAGTAGATATCAGCCTTAGCGCCGATGACAAAACATTGTTCGTCGATTGCTTCGGAGACGGCAAGTGCCGCGTGTTCGATGTTTCGGATCCGCATAAGCCGAAACAGATTTACGAGAAGCAAATTGGCCGACAGGTCAACATGGTATCGCAGAGCTGGGATGGGAAACGGCTCTACTTTACCAGTTCGCTCCTGGAGCGCTGGGATAAGAAAGGCGAAGATAATGAGCAGTTCTTGCGCGCCTATGGATGGGACGGCAAAGAACTGAAGCCAAGCTTTGCTCTCGATTTCACCGCGCTGAAGCTGGGCCGGCCCCATCACATGCTCTTTGGCGCGACAAAACTCGGTGCAAATCGCGTAGTTGCATCAGTTCCATAGCCCGGTGTCATGAACACGAGTCGAGCTCGAGTGTTGGCAGTCGCGCTTACGCTTTATTTGTCTCATATGCCGGTAGCCATCGCAGCCGATGCTGTTTTGTCGCACGATGCGGACTACGATTACGATCCGCCTGTGGCGGGTAGCTATGGTCTACCCGTGATAAAGGTGGCGCCCGACGGCGCGATAATTGATTCAGATGCCAAATCACTAAGCCTGCGCCAGCTCACGCATGGGCGTATCACCGTGTTGAGCTTCATTTACACTCGTTGCGCCGCGCCAAAAGCCTGTCCATATGCGGTAAGTGTTTTAACCCAACTGCACGCGCTTAGCGCCAACGACAAAGAGTTGGCAACAAACATGCGCCTTGTTAGCCTAAGCTTCGATCCCGATTACGACACGCCCCAACGCCTCGCCGATTATTCGGAAGCGATGCGCGATGCAAAATCGGGATGCGAATGGCGCTTCGCGACCGCGAAATCGCGTGCCGAGCTAGAGCCTATCCTGAACGGGTATGGTCAAGCCGTTGACAAGCGCTCCAATCCGAATGATCCGCAAGGGCCGTTGTACCATATCCTGCGGATGTTTCTCATCGATCGCGACGGCCGTATCCGAAACATCTACAGTTCCGCGACCCTCGATCCACGCCTTGTGCTGGCCGATGTGAAAACGCTATTGCTGGAAGAAAAGAGGGTTTCGAAACAGTAATTGATGTCTCAAATCGATTGATCCATCGCTGGCCCGCTGCCTAGTCACACTTTGAGCTTATCGTTTGCGGATTCCTGCCAACGACGAATCTCGTCGGCAAGATGTGAAATCACTGACGCGTATTGTCGGTCCGCATAAAGATTGCGCGCCTCCAAGGAATCGTCCTTGAGGTTGTATAGCTCGTTCAAGTCCTTGTCGCGTAGGCAAAGTTTCCAGCCCTCTGGCGTAACAATCGTCCGAGTGGATTCCTCGACGGCACGTTTGACCAAGCGTCGCCGAGCTAGCTTGGTGCCCTTTTTTACCTTCGTCCGGTTTGGCGCCCACTCCAGAAATACGTTCTGGGACGGCGCTGTTTCTTTGGTAATTAGCGGCAGTAGACTTTTGCCGGCACACTGGGGATGATTCGGCTGACCGAGGAGGCCAAGCAACGTCGGCACGAAATCGATGTGACTCACTGGGTACGGAACAGTTTTGCTCGCTTTCTGGCCAGGTAGCCGAACTAGTAAAGGAACACGCGCAGCTTCCTCGAACATTGTTTCTTTTCCGAAGAGATGATGCGCGCCCAGGCTGTCGCCGTGGTCGCTCGTGTGCACGACAATAGTGTTGTCAGTCAGACCGAATCGTTCGAGGCAGGCGAGAATGGCACCAATGCTTTGATCAACCAGTGTAACCAGTCCGAGATAGCGTTGTTTGATGCTCCGATATTCCTCGGGAGTGATGCCAAAAAACAACTGAGCAGGCAACCGCTCTCGATCCAGAATTGCTTCGGTTTGCTGCCATTCCCGCATCAGACGATAACGCAATGGAATATCTTCGCTCTCAAGAAGCGTGGCCGTCGCATCGAGCTTAATCTGATCGAGCGGATGTTCATCGTTGAGCGGACCGTTGTAAGGCGAGTGCGGTTCTACAAAACCGACAACGAGAATGAAAGGATCGCGCTGATGTTTTTCGATGAATTCGCAGGCATTTCTTTCGAGAAACTTTGGCCGCGATAGTTCGGTCTGCAGATTGCTAATGGCCAGTTCTGAGAATCGTCCGTTCTGTTTGTCGGGCGTGATGCCGTTTGAAATGAGGAATTTTGTGTAGTCACCGTGGTCGTCAGTAGAAACCCATTCGTCAAAGCCTCGTCCAACCGGTCCTTCCTCGCCCAGATGCCACTTCCCGATGTAAGCGGCGCGATAATCCCTGTCCTCTATCAGCTCGGGGAAAACTCGGAATCGACCATCGAGCGGCACGCTGTTTCGCGTGCATCCGTTCGTGTGCGGCCAGGTACCCGTCATGAGTGAAGAGCGCGACGGAGTGCAAACGGGATGTGTGACGTAGGTCCGCTCGAAAATCACCGATTCAGAAGCAAGTTTGTTGAGATTCGGCGCATGCACTTTTACGCCCCCGTAGCAAGCGATAGTGTCCGCTCTCTGTTGGTCGGGCAGAAAAAGAACCAAATTGGGCTTTCGATGTGCGGCCATATTTTCGGGTCACGCATTAAATCAGCCCTAATGAGTCTCTGCAATCGTCTACCTCTTGCTCCCCGCTTTCACCACGACAGCTGAATGACGCGCAATCAATCTTAGCGCGCGTCCGAGCAATTCTTTGCCCGGCGCAATCTTGGGCCAGGGCGAGGCGCCGGAGGGATGCGGAAGCGGAATCACGTCGAAGCGATGCCAGGCACGCTCAACACGAAATTTGCGGCCGATCACTTTTTCCAACTTCACGCAATCGATGAATTGCGTGATAGCCAGCCGGCCGACAGGAATAACGAGACGCGGTCGCAGAATTTCGATTTCATCATCCATCCAGGAAGCACAGTTGCGAATTTCGTCCGGAGCTGGAACGCGATCTGTGCCGCCAGAATTTTTTCCGGGAAAACAACGGCAGACGGCTGCGAAATAAATTTTCGATCGCACCGCGGCTTCCTTCATCCCGCAGAATTCTTCGAACCACCGAAAAAGCGTCTTACCAGCGGTATGGGCAAACGGTCTTTGCAACACCGGTTCCCGTGGACCTGGTGCCTGACCAATGATCATTATGTCGCTCACGATTGCGCCGCCTGAGACCGGCGTAGACCTCATTCGCGGGCAGCGACGGCATCTGAGCAGTCGAGTCACGTGGCGAGCCAGTTCGATCTCTTTAGGACGTGGAACGCTCATGAATGTAACGAGTAATCAGTGATTTGTGATCCGTGAACGGAAAAATGATCACCGATCACTGTTCACAGATGACATCTTCATCAGCGCCGAAAGATCGAGAATAGCAAGCTGAGCAGGATGCTGAGGACGATGCAGGTGACAATGGGAAAATAAAACGCAGAATGTTCGCGCTCGATTCGAATGTCGCCGGGCAATCGTCCCAGCCATTTCGGCGCAAGCCCGCCCCACATCACCAAGCCCACCAGCGTGGTGATTACACCAACGATGATGACGAATTTGCCCATCTCGCGCATCATTCAAAAAGTTGCGCGAATCGAGCGAAGGCACAAGCTTGAGAGCGAATGCCAGTACAATTCCGGGATTACTACGAGACACTTGGCGTGCCAAAGACGGCCAGTGAAGACGAGATTCGGAGCGCCTTCCGCAAGCTGGCGCGCAAACACCACCCCGACGTCGCGAAGGACAAAAAGGCGGCCGAAGAAAAATTCAAGGAGATCAACGAAGCGTATGAGGTGTTGGGCGACCCAGAGAAACGAAAAAAATACGATCAACTCGGCGCAGATTGGAATCGACCGGGCGGATTTCAACCGCCCCCGCAATGGGGCCCTCAACCGACTGAAGGTGGATATTATCAATGGGGCGGCGATGGCGGCGGAGTTCAATTTGAATTCGGTGGGACCGGTTTCAGCGATTTCTTCGAAGCATTTTTCGGCGGTGGCCGTGGGCGCTCGGCTTTCGGTGGATTTGGCGGACGCCAGGCGACGGCGGAGCGCGGAGCGGATGTCGAGGCCGACATCATGGTTACACTGGAAGAAGCGCTGAATGGGTCGACGCGAACGGTCTCGCTGCGCCGGGCAGGTTCAAACAAAGTCGAAAATTATCAGGTCAAAATCCCGCGTGGCGTTCGCGAGGGCCAGCGAATCCGTCTGGCTGGCCAGGGCGAAGCTGGCGTGGGCGGTGGAAAAAGCGGCGATCTGTTCCTGCGTGTCCGGCTTGCGCGCCACCCCGATTTTTCGGTCGAGGGCAGCGATTTGATTCATGAGGTGAAGATCGAACCGTGGCGGGCAGTGCTCGGCAGCGAATTGCTCGTGCCTACTCTCGAAGGGAAGGTGCGCCTGAAAATTCCACCAGGAAGCCAGGGTGGTCAGCGGTTTCGTTTGCGAGAACGTGGTTTGCCGGGAGTCTCAGGAAAGCGTGGCGATCTCTACGTCGAAGTTCAGATTAACATGCCGAAGAAACTGAGCGAACGCGAGCGCGAAATCTGGAACGAACTGGCGAAACTGCATGGCGGGTAACGTTTGTCATGTCGAGCGGACTCTCCCGCTGCTGCGGGATGGCTATTGTCTTTTCTGCTCGACGGGATCCGAAACAACAATTAGAGCTTTCTCGACTTTGCTCGGAATAACAGACCTATGAAAATTTCACTCGGCTCGGATCACGCAGGTTTTCGTTACAAAGAGAAAGTGAAAGAACTGCTCGGCACTCTTGGACATGAAGTAAAAGACTTCGGCACATTCAGCGAAGAACCGGTGGACTATCCCCTTTTCATTCGCCCGGCGGCAGAAGCAGTCGCTCGAGGCGAATGTGAACGCGGTATTGTGTTCGGCGGATCAGGCAACGGCGAAGCGATGGTAGCCAATAAAGTCCACGGCGTGCGTTGCGCGCTTTGCTGGAGCGAAGAATCAGCGCGTCTTTCAAGGCATCACAATGACGCCAACGTGCTCTCGATGGGCGAGCGTCTGATTCCGGAAGATCTGGCGCTCACTATTGTGAGGATCTGGCTGGAAACGGGTTTCGATGGCGGCCGGCATGAGCGGCGCGTCGCCATGTTAAACGCCATGTAGGTAGGGGCGGTTCACCCGAACCGCCTGAGGCGATTGAGGTCAATCGCGCTACCTGATTAATCGGTCCGCGCAGACTGCAATCAGAAAAACCGCGCTGACAAATGCGTTGCTTTGGAAAAAAGCGCGATTGACCCCGGCTAGATCGAGCTTCTCGGTTCTGTGCTCGAAAAAAAGCGCTGCTGCAATCAGCGGCATCGACCAGTAATAAACCGGGCCTAGCTGCGCTACCACGCCGAAAGCGATGAGCGCCACAAATGTCAGAAGATGCAATAACTGCGCCAGGCGAAGGCTTCGCGCGATTCCAAGTTTCACAACAAGCGATCGAATATCTTCGCGCCGATCGAAATCGTAATCCTGCGTAGCATAAATGAGATCGAACCCCGCGACCCAGCAAATTACGCCTGCCGCGAGCACAACGGGGGCAAGATCGATTCGACCAGTTTGCGCGATCCATGCGCCAATCGGTGCGATAGCCAGCGCGAGGCCGAGAAAAAAGTGCGTTGCTCTCGTGAATCGTTTTGTGACGGAATAGAAAAAAACCAGAGCCAGCGCAACTGGCGCAAGAATCAGAGTCAATCGATTGATTGCAGCCGCCGCAAGGAGAAAGCCGCCAGAACTGACTGCAAGTAACACGATCGCTCCTGATTTAGAGATAAGCAGATGCCGCGAAGCCGTGCGGGGATTGCGCTGATCGAGCGACCAGTCAATCAGTCGATTAAAAAGCATCGCTGCGGTACGCGCGAACACCATGCAGACCATAACCAGAACAAAAATTCTCAACGACGGCCAGCCGTTCGCGGAAACAACGAGCGCGCCCAGCGCAAACGGCAGCGCAAAAATTGTGTGCGAAAAACGAATCAGTTGCAGAAACCGCGATACCTGTCCTCCGACTCCGATCTCATCCGCTGATTGCTGCATGCCGAAAGACTTTTACAGAAGCAACGAAGAAAATGAAGGTTGTAATTGGTTTGTGAATTCTGGCTAACGCTTGGTTTTGTAACCACTAATCGATACGAATAAACAGGAATTTCACGCCTTCCATTAGGTCCATTCGTGTGAATTCGTGGTTAGCTCTCTGGATTCACCGGGAAATGTTTGTTCTTGAGATGCTCCGGGACCTGCCTGGTTTGTTCCATCTCGACTTTTTCCATCGCGGCATTCAACTCGTCGTAAGCTTCCCGACTCTTCGCGGCGCGGCACATATACGCGGTGGCATGCGCCAGAGGAATTCTCGCTTCGGGCATGCCGACAAATTCCACGGCTTGTTGTGTCGCGATCGCCAACTGCAGCGCCTCCGGATCGGCAAGGCCGACGTCTTCGCTTGCAAAGATCACAATGCGGCGTGCGATGAAACGGAAATCCTCGCCAGCATGCAGCATTTTAGCGAGCCAGTACATCGCGCCTTTTTCGTCTGATGCGCGCATGCTTTTAATGAACGCACTGATTGTGTCGTAGTGCGCGTCGCCGGCGCGATCGTAAACCACCGCTTTTTGCTGAATGCTTTCTTCGGCGACCTGAAGCGTGAAATGGATTGCGCCGTTATTTCCTTTTGGCGGCGTAGTGAGAACCCCAATCTCGAGCGCATTTAAACATTTGCGCGCGTCGCCGTCGCTAAGCTTCGCCAGATGCCGGCGCGCGTTCTTGTCCATCTTCACGTTGTAATTTCCAAGTCCGCGCTCTTTGTCGGCCAACGCGCGATCGATCAAAACTTCGAGTTGCTCGACTGTAAGCGGCTCAAGACGAAAAACCTGCGATCGCGACACGAGTGCGCTGTTTACATAAAAGAACGGATTGTAGGTGGTCGCACCGATGAGGCGAAGAGTCCCCGCCTCGACGTCTGGCAGGAGAATGTCTTGTTGTGCCTTGTTGAAATGATGGATCTCATCAACGAACAGAATGGTCTTTCGCCCGGACGTGCGCAGACGATTCACGGCTGCAGCGATGACCCGGCGCATCTCGGCGACATTACTTTCAACGCCGCTGATCCGAGTAAATTTTGCGTGCGTCATCTCCGCAATGATCCGGGCTAATGTGGTCTTGCCGGTGCCGGGCGGCCCGGAGAAAATCACTGAAGGCAATCGATCGGCTTCAATGGCACGGCGCAACAGCTTGCCAGGCCCCAGGATGTGCTCCTGGCCGACGAGTTCGTCGAGCGACCGCGGACGCATGCGCGTAGCAAGCGGTGCACTGTCGGCGCGCGCGACTTCGACATCTTCGTCATCTCCAAAAAGATCCTGCACGAGCGAAATTACGGCGCGCTCGTGACGCAGGCAATTGTGCCTGCAAGTCCTGGTGAGCAAACAGGGTTAGCTGCATCATAGCAGTATTGCCTGCGTCACGATCTTGAGATAGCGCGACGCGCCAGTTAAGCTCGATGTCGCAAACATGAAATGCATTCTCGTTGCAATCGATTTTTCCGATGTGACACCGCCGGTCATCGATCTGGCCCGCCAGCTGGCTAAGGCTCTCAACGCGGAGGTTCATCTTGTTCACGTAAAAGAACTCACTGCAGCAGCGACGCCGGGCGCACTCGGCTATGGCCTGGCAGGTATGCCTGAGCTTGCGCCGATGTCGGGTGTGCCAGTTCCAGGCTTTGAAACGATGCCCGAAACTATCCCAGAGGATGAAGGTCAGACGTCGAAGCTCGCCAAATGGCAAGAAGAGATCGCTCAGGACGGTATCAAGGTCAGTTTACAAGAACCGAGCGGAGCGGTGGCCGAAGAAATTTTGAATCAGGCCGATACGCTTGATGCCGATCTCATTGTGATGGGTACGCATGGCCATGGCGCGATGTATAACTTGCTGGTAGGAAGCGCCACTAAAGGCGTGTTAAAACACAGCACGCGTCCGGTGCTCCTCGTGCCAGGTCCAGAATCTTCGTAACGTCCAACGCTCAACTCTCAACGCCCAATCCCCAATTCACACAGTTGAGCGTCCAGTGTTGGGCGGTGGACGTTTTGCCTGATTTTTAATATCTCGGCTGACCACCGTCCGCGTTTGCGGCTTGCCTTGCCAAGCCCTGATAAGCGAAAAGCCGAAGGATGAAATTCCTGAACGCGCCGCGTCAGCCATTTGTTGGTTTATCGCTCGCGGCTGCAATAGGAATTGTCGTTGGGGACGTTTTTCCGCTTCCTGGCGCCGCCTTAATTGTGGTGACAATCGTCCTGGCGATCTGCATTGTCATCGTCGCATACAGACCCACGCTGCTCGCGACTTACGCCATCGTTGGGATTGGCTTTTTCCTGCTGCACAACCTTGAGACGAGCAACACGGAAGGCCAGCAACTTGCTGATGAACTTGGCGGCAGGCCGCGAGTCGTCACGGCAATCGGGTGCGTCATCACTGAGCCAAAGATTGCGCCCAGCGGATTTGCGACGTTTCTGCTAAAGCTCAAGTCAATCGAATTTGAAGGCCGGAAACAATCAACGCGCGCGGTCTGGCAGGTTCGTTGGAAAGGCACCCCGGAATTTGGCGATGAGCTAAAGCTTTTTGGAATCGCGGAAGTCATCGCGCCGCCGCGAAACCCCGGCGAATTCGATATGCGCTCTTATCTGGCGCGTCACGACGTTCGTCGAATGCTCTTTGTTCGCTATTCGGAGGACGGCGCACTGATTCGACACGGCGGCGGCAACCCGATTCTACGCATGGCGCAGAAGTCGCGCGCATGGATGCAGAACGCAATTTGCAGAGGATTGGAGAACGCGCCTGAGGTGCAAAATTTTCTCAACGGGATCGTGCTTGGCCTCAGGCACCAAACACCCGAAGACATCGAGGAACCATTTCAACAAACCGGCACTCTTCACCTTTTCGCTGTCGCTGGTTTGCACGTGGGAATTGTTGCCGCCCTACTGTGGATGCTGGCAATGGTCGCACGGCTCTCACGCAAATGGGCGGCTGCGCTCATCATACCTCTGCTCCTCTTCTACGCCGCAGTCACGGGATTACACGTTTCGAGTATAAGAGCTGCGGTAATGAGCTCGATTTTATTGGGCGGTTTATTTTTCGAACGCAAGGTTTTCGTCCTCAACAGCCTCGCTGCGGCGGCGTTCTTTCTCCTCTGCTGGAACACGAACGAACTTTTTTCGACAGGCTTTCAACTCTCCTTCGCGGTCGTTGGTGCCATCATATTGTTTGCCGATACATTTGCGGAATTTTTGCAGCGCTGGACCGCTCCCGATCCTTTCCTGCCACGAAGCCTGTTGCGCGGCCCGCGACATTCGATGCACGCCACCTTTGAATGGCTGTGCCGCGGAACCGGCGTTTCCCTGGCGGCATGGATCGGTTCGCTGCCGCTGGTGCTTTGGTATTTTTACATCGTTACACCGATTTCTTTGGTGGCGAATTTGATCGTGGTGCCGATTGCTTTCTTCATTCTGGCGATCGCGCTTCTTTCCCTTGTTTCCACGCCGATTCTTCCCGGGCTTGCGGTGATTTTCAATAATGCCAACTGGCTTTTGGCACAGCTTGTCATCGGAATCGTGCAATTCCTCGCGCATGTTCCGGGTGGGCATTTTTACGTCGAGCATCCACATTGGCCCGAAAACCTCGTTGCAAAAATTACGGTGCTCGATATCGGCGCGGGAGCTGCCGTTCACTTGCAAACTGAAAGTGCGAACTGGTTGTTTGATTGCGGTAACGAGCGGACTTATCAGCGGGTCGTCCGTGAGTATTTGCACTGGGCGGGGATAAACCGCCTTTCCGGCTTGCTGCTCACGCACGGCGACGCGCTTCATCTGGGCGGCACGGCACAATTGCTGGACGATTTTCCTCGAATCCGTGTTGTGGATAACGCCGCACCCGACCACTCAGGCGCTCATAGAAACATGCAACATTCGTTTCGAGAACGCGGAATCAAACTCGAGAATCTGTTCGCGGGAGACAGTTTCCGTCTGTCGAGCGAAGTGACCGCGCACGTCCTGTTCCCTCCGCAGAACTTTAGCTCACCGATCGCCGATGATCAGGCTTACGTTATTCACCTGGTAGTGGCGCCGAGGACCTGCATCTTGTTCATGTCGGACAGTGGCATCAAAACCGAAGAGGCATTGTTGGCGAGCGGCTTGAATCTCCAGAGCGACATCATCATCAAGGGGCAGCATCATTCCGGAGAATCCGGCTCCGACGCATTCCTCGACGCCACGCGGCCGCGCCTGATCATTGCCACTTCGCAGGATTTCCCCGGCTACGAGCGAGTCAGCGACGCCTGGGTGGAAAACCTACAGAAACGCGGCATTAAACTCTTTCGTCAGGATGACGCGGGCGCAGTGACACTGAGCTTTCATCAAGACAGTTGGGAAGCGCAAAGTTATTTCACCGGCGAAATCTTTCGCAGTTCCAGCCATTGAATGGGCGCACCTTTTTCCCGGAAGATGCGTCCGAATTTACTCTGCGGTAGATCGACATCAGCGTCGCCGATTGCGAAACTGGGATCTGATTTGGCGATCTCTTTGATTTTCCGAAAGTAATCAACGTCATCTGTCGCAATGTAAATGCTCCCATTTTTCTCGAGAGCGGCATGAATCGAGCCAAGAAAATCAGGCGTCACAATCCGGCGTCGATGATGACGGCGTTTTGGCCAGGGATCAGGAAACAACAGATAGAATCTTTCCACCGATTCGGCCGGCAACAGATAACGCACTGCATAGAAACTTTCCATCCGCAACAGCCGTACATTGTCCAGTGCGGCGGCTTTGCGCGCTGATGTGCGCACTCGATTGCGCAGCCGCTCGATCCCGAGAAAATTCTTGTCCGGCATCCGCTCGCGCCAGCGCGCAAAGAAACGAACCATCGCCGCATCCAAGATCAACGTGCAAAGGCACGTTGCGTCCGAAAACGTTGTCGAGATCCAAATGATCCGTGAGCGATTCGACTGCAATCAGCCGAGAAGGGACGTGCCTGCGGTGAGCTAAGCTACCCTCATCCGCAGGCACGCTGAGGAGAAAGTGAATCGGGGAGAAATCCAAGAATTCGAATGAACGGGGAGACAATGCCGAAAGAAGCGTGGCTGTTTTGATGATTTGGTCTCGCCCGCATTGAATTAAGGTAAAACCCGGTTTATGACGGTCGCCCTGCTGATGGCAAGCAAAAAAATAGGCTGAGTTATTCACAACGAGCCGATTGAGAAGCTGTCTAACATCGAAAGTATGAAGCGAACACTTATTCTCTTGCTCGGCTACACGTTGATTGCTGGGTGCACTATCGCAAGTAGCCAAGGACAAAATTCTTCTCCTGCGGAAACCAGAACAGCGATCTTGGCGGGCGGCTGCTTTTGGTGCATTCAGCCGGCATTCGATAAGGCAACAGGCGTCATCAAGACCGTAGTGGGCTATTGCGGCGGGACCGAACCGAACCCGACTTACGAGCGTCGTTTCGTCCGAAAAAACAGGATACCGCGAGTCGATCCAGATTACGTACGATCCGGCGAAAATCTCTTACGACCAGTTGCTCGATATTTACTGGCGACAAATCGATCCCACTCAGGCCGACGGACAGTTTACTGATATCGGACCGAGTTATCGCGCCGCCATTTTTTACGGCAACGATGACGAGAAAAAAATCGCGGAGGCTTCAAAGGAGAAGCTTGCGCGCTCGGGTAAATTCCACAAACCGATCGTGACCGAAATTCTGCCGGCGATGAAATTTTATCCGGCTGAGGCGTATCACCAGAAATACTATCAGCAAAATCCGGAACATTTTGAAGCATTCGAGGAGGGATCCGGGCGGGTCTCGTTCAAAAAGAAAACCTGGGAGAATAAAGAGTCTCAACGTCCCTAGAAGCCGGGCAATTAGACAATTTGCACGCCTTCGGTGGCGGTTCGTTTGGCGTAAAGATCGCTCAGGCGTTTTGTCATCGGGCCGACCTTCCCATCGCCAATTTGGCGATTGTCCAGCCTGGTGACCGCAGCCAGCTCGCCCATTGTGCCCGTACAAAACATTTCACTGGCACCGTAAACATCGACCAGCGACAGATCGCTCTCGACGCAACGAATTTTTTCCGCGGCACAAATCTCCATCACTGTCGCCCGGGTAATTCCTTCAGGGCAGGCCACCACGCGACTGGTCGCAAGATCGCCATTGCGCACGACAAAGACGTGCGTGGCGTTTGTTTCCGCGACAAAACCGCGCGTGTCGAGCATTAAGGCGTCATCCGCGCCGGCGTTGTTTGCTTCGATCTTTGCCAGAATTGAATTCAGCAAATTCGCGTGATGAATTCGCGCGTCAAGAACCTCAGGCGGCGGACGCCGGACTTTGCTCGTAGTAAAAGTCAGACCCGTTTTCCCGTAAACTGGCGCCTTATGCTCTGCCAGAACGATCAACGTCGGCCCGTTCTGATTCAGACGTGGATCCATTCCAGACGTGATCTTCAACCCGCGGGTAAGCGTGAGGCGAATATGCACGCCGTCGCTCATTTTGTTTGCCGCGAGTGTGCGTTTGATCTCCTCGATGATTTTTTCACGCGGCGGAATTTCGGCGAATGATAAAGCACGAGCCGAACGCTCCAGACGGTCGAGATGTTCGTGAAGTTTGAAAATCCGGCCGTTGTACAACCGCAATCCTTCCCAGACCGCATCGCCCCCCTGGACAGCAGAATCAAATGGGCTGATCCCGGCTTTGTCGCGGTGCACGAGCTGACCGTTGATATTAATGATCAGGTTGCGATTTCGCTCATCAAATTTCTGAAGCATGAATGGATAAATGCTAACCACTGATAAACACGAATGAACAGTTGTTTCCGGTTGTAGCGGCAGATTTGTGTCTGAAACGCTCAGGCGAACCATAAAGCCTCGCCGGTTAAGTCTTTACAATCGGCACGAAATCGCGCGTAATCCGTTGTTCAGCGCAATCTGTATTCATAGAGTCGGTCATAACATTCGCGACAGCGATCATAAATTTCACTGCAAATGCGCGCGGCACCTTGGCGCTGTCTCGGACGATATGGTTGAAACGATGTCGTCTTTGCCACTTCACCATACCAGTGCCTGGCCCAGATGCCGTCGGTCTCACGCAATCCGGGCGGCCATGAAAGCATCGATTCGCTAAACTCAACGCCGACTGCCTCGCAAAGCAGGCGCAACATCCGTTCAGGATTTTCCAGCACGTCTTTTGCATCGACAATTGGCGGAATCGATTTCGTGCGAGTGCGGACGAAATCAAAAATCTCCGCTTGCTGCATAAAGCCCAGGTCCGCCAGCGCTGGGTCCTCTCGCTTTTTGATGTATGAAGCGATCACCTCGCGGGGGTCGCGAATAAGAAAGCAATTCGTGACTGCGCCGAGCCATTCACGATCCACTTCCGGCAAAAGATGATGCGCCATCTGTTTCTGGAAGAAAATCCGCCTGGCTTTCGGAATCGGGCCGGTCAGTTGCGCGACAACATTCTCCCAATCGGTGTTGCTGGAAGCGATTATTTCATCTGCACCGGGATGCTGCTTGCCGGTCGCCCTTAAGATAATAGGCGTAAAACGGCTCATCGATCACGAAGGTATCGGGCCGATTGCCCCACGCACGCATCATCGCGGTCGAGATATTTCGCGGGCCCGACCACATGGCGATGCGGACCGGTAGAACCATCGACAAAGAATCTTGCGTAGCTGGACAATTTGCCAGCTGGAATTGCTTCTTTTCGAGGTGTTCAGATCGCTCGAATGAGCGAATTAACTCTTAGTGAAAACGCCCAGCAGCGGCCGGCGCGACGGCGTTTTTGAACGGAAATCGCTCACAAAACCGTCCTCTGTGCGAATCTCCACGTGCCCGGCAGAGCGTTTCGCATCATAAACCAACACTGCGCCAACTGGTGCCTGGTAAGGATCGGTCACCGGGAGTTTCTTAAACCCGTAATTGTTCACCAGTTCTTGACCAGCTTGCTTTGCCAGGGTCGTTTGGGGACGGGACTTCACCACGCCAGCAGCAACGAGAGCTTCTTTCACGTAGCGCCAGCACTTGGAAAGAGAGTGTGCGCGCGCGCGTTCTTCTGCAATGGTCGCAGCACGGCGCAGCTTCGGATCGATCTTTGAATCGTTGCCGAACGGCTGCACCATTTTTTTGGGATAATACTTGTCGACGATCTCAATCTGATTGCTTTTTGCCGGAAGCATCCGTGTAACCAAATTTGGGTTTCGGCGCCGAAAAATTAAGCGCTGCGGCCGGACGCGGATAGAATGCTACGCAACAGAGACCGAGAATAAGATACGGGGTGACTTTTCGCATCAAGCGCGCGTCCTATCGATCAGATCGACTGCGCCGTGCAACTGATTTTTTTCAGAAAACGTAAATTTTTCCGGTTGACAATTGCCGAATGCGGACAGGTCCTCGAAAGAGCAGTTTGAGAGACGATTTCTGACCGGTGGTCGCTACAGTGACGATGCCAATTCAACCATGCGCTGGCGCATTTTTGCGTCAGGAAGCCGCCCGATTCCTCCCCCCATATTATCCTCGAGATGGCGTGGTTTGTTAGTCGCGGGAATAGCGCAAGTGACAGCAGGATTGGCCACGATCCACTTGAGGAAAAATTGAGCCCAGGAATGACAATCAAATTCAGCAGCCCAATCAGGCAATGGCTTTGAGCGAGTTCGATTGAAGAGATCGCCTCCGCCAAAGGGGCGATTGACGATAACTGCAATGCCGCGTTCCTGAGCAAGCGGCAGAACGCTGTGCTTCTGCTTCGCGTTCCATTAGGGAATAGTTGATCTGCACAAAATCGAGCTTTTCGCTTCGCATGATTCTCTCCACGTCGGCAAAAGCCCCCGCTTCATAGTGCGTGATACCCAGATAGCGGATGCGCCCCTGCGCCTTCCATTCACGCAATGTCGCCAATTGCGTTTGGACATCGACGAGGTTGTGTACCTGCATCAGATCGATTCGTTTCGCACGCAAGAGCGCCATCGAACGCTCCATCGATTTGATCCCATTCTCCTTACCGCGCGTCCAAACTTTGGTGGCGAGAAAAATCTTGTCCTGAATCCCGAGCGCAGCTGTTAGCTCGCCAATCACATCTTCGGCACGACCATACATCGGCGAAGTATCGATTACGCGTCCACCCAGCTTCACAAAAAGCGAAAGGACGTCACCGAGTTGTCTCCGGTTATCCGACGTAAGATCGACATCAAAGGCCTGCCAGGTCCCCAAGCCGATCACCGGCAGCTTTTCGCCGGATGACGGAATTGCGCGCGTCAGCATCGCTGATGATTCGGCTTTCGCCCGCGCGCGCGACGCACGAACCGGCAAACACAATCCCGCTGCGCTCACGCCAATCAAGCGCGTGGCTTCACGTCGAGTCATTTGGGTCTTCCTCTCCCTTGTCATATCGAGCGAAGTCGAGACATCTCTAATTTCTAACGATCACAGCAAGAGATTCCTCGACTTCGCTCGGAATGACAACAAAGGTTAAAGCGCTACATGAAAACGACGCGTCGTGAATTTATCAAACTCTCTGCTGCGGCTGGTGGCGCCTTTGCCCTGACGACCAGATCGACAACCCTGCTCGCAGAGAAATCCGCGAAACCTTTGCGCATTCTCATTCTTGGCGGCACTGGGTTCACTGGGCCATATCAGGTTCGATACGCACTGAGCCGCGGCCACAAGGTTACCACTTTTAACCGCGGCAAGACGCATCCCGCTGAGTTACCAAAGGAAGTCGAGCAATTGATCGGCGATCGCAACGGTCAGCTCGATGCACTGAAGAATCGGAAATGGGATGTGGCGATCGATAATCCCACCACGCTTCCGGCCTGGGTGCGTGACGCTGCGCAGATTCTGAAAGGCAATGTCGAGCGTTACGTGTTTATCTCGACAATCTCGGTTTACGCCGACACGGGCCAGGGTGTGGACGAAACGGCGCCGCTTGCCAAATATGACGGCCCTGATCCGTACAAAGAGACGATCGAAGCTGTGAAGGCTTCAGGCTATAAGACTTATGGTCCGCTCAAAGCATTGTCCGAAAAAGAAGCTGAAAAATGGTTCCCCGGAAAAACATTAATCATCCGCCCGGGTCTCATCGTCGGACCCCGCGATGAGACTGATCGTTTCACGTATTGGCCGGTGCGGATCGATCGAGGCGGCGAAGTCATGGCTCCGGGAAAACCAAGCGATCCGGTGCAGTTCATCGATGCGCGCGACCTGGCGGAATGGACAATCCGCATGGCGGAAAATCGCGAGACCGGAATTTATAACGCAACCGGTCCCGCCAAGCCGCTCGAAATCGGTCAGATGCTCGACGAAATCAAAGATGCACTCCATTCGAGCGCCACATTCACCTGGTTACCCGCTGACTTTCTCCAACAACAAAAAGTTCAAGCGTGGTCGGACATGCCGGTCTGGGCTGGTGACGAGCTCGGACTTGCGCGAACGAAGATCGATCGAGCGCTGGCAAAAGGCTTGACGTTTCGGCCACTGGCGGAGACAGCCCGTGACACCCTTGCCTGGTTCAAATCGTTACCGCAAGATCGACAATCGAAATTGCGCGCCGGTCTGACACCAGAACGCGAAGCGGAAGTGCTTGCTGCTTGGAAGAAGAACGAACGTGACGATGTCATCATGAGCGCAGCGAACGACCTCTAATGCTCGGGTGACGTGTCCCGCATTCGTCAGGTCCTTCGTCATGCGCTCGGGATGACGAAGCTTTTTGTGAAACGCATCTTCACCAAAATCGTGGATGTAAAGCCGGACGAGCTCCGCGCGCTTTGGCTTGGGTTCGTTTTCAATCTTCGTCGTACTTGCCAGTTACTACGTTTTGCGGACCGAGTGCGCGAAGAAATCGGCGCGCACCAGTGGCGTCGAAAATTTGCCGCTGGATGTTCACGGCCATCGCTCATTGGCATGCTCATCGCGAACGCGCTCTTCGCCGCCATCGTATCACGTATGTCGCGACGCAAATTTCTGCCGCTCGCCTACCGGTTTGCGATCGCTAATCTTTTCGTCTTTTTCGTTCTCATGCGCTTCGTGCCGGCGAACTGGCAATGGCTACTGGCGCGCTCGTTTTTCGTCTGGGTTAGCGTCTTCAATCTTTTCGCGACCACGCTTTTTTGGGCCTTCATGACCGACCTATTTACCGCCGAACAAGGCAAGCGCCTCTTTGGTTTCATCGCGGTGGGCGGTTCGTTGGGCGCGATTCTCGGTCCGCTCGTCCCGACGTTTCTGGTCGATCGATTCAGCACCGGCATTTTCTGCCTCATGTCAGCGGCGATGTTCGAAATCGCGGCGCAATGCATCCGTTTTTTCCTGACGGAATTTCGGGAGCACGCTGAAGTTGCGACAGCCGAAAAACCAATCGGCGGAAATATCTGGGACAGCGTCACACATATCGTGCGTTCGCCCTACTTGTTCGCGCTCGTCCTTTTCATCTTCATTTACACGCTGACAAATACATGGGCCTATTTTCAACAGGCGGACCTCACGGGGCACGAGTTGGCGGATAAGTCGGCCCGCACTGCATTCTTCGGCAAAATGGATTTCTCGGTCAACACGCTCACTGTATTGATTCAACTTTGCTTAACGAGTCGTCTGCTAAAATGGTTCGGCGTGGGCTTTACCCTCGTGCTCATGCCGGCGCTAAGCGGGCTCGGGTTTCTCGCGATCGGTTATGCGCCAATTCTGGTTGTACTTGCGATTTTTCAGGTGGTGCGGCGTTCAACCGGCTTCGCGCTGCTTCGTCCGGCGCGCGAGATTTTGTTCACCGTTTTGCGGCGCGAAGACAAATACAAAGCGAAAAGCGTGATCGACACATTCGGTTATCGTCTCGGCGATATAGTCGGCGCTTGGTCGTATAAAGCGCTCCACGTCGTGGGCCTGAGCTTGAACGCGATCAGTTTCATTGCTGTGCCAATCATTGCTGCATGGTGCATGTTGAGCGTTTGGCTGGCTCGCAAACAACGCACCCTGGCGGATGCTCAGCACCGTTCAGAAGCTGGTCCGGCTGAAGCCGTCGCAGCTGTGAAACCGGCGTGAGTTCGTTAGGCTGAAAAGAAATTGCGCTTGCCTGTATCCGGCGGAATCGTAATCAACAAACAACTAAAGGAGGTAAAACAATGGCAACACGAACTGGATCGGCTGTTTGGGAAGGCACACTGAAACAAGGCAAAGGAACCATGAAACTGGGGAGCGGAGCGTTTGAAGGGCCTTATTCATTTTCGTCCCGCTTCGAGGAAGGAAAGGGCACAAATCCCGAAGAACTTATCGGCGCGGCGGAGGCCGGTTGTTACACGATGGCTCTATCAGCAAACTTGGAGAAAGCCGGTCATCCTGCGAAACGAGTCAGCACCACTGCGACAGTGAAACTCGAGATGGTTGGCGGCGGACCAAAAATCACCACGATCGATTTGAGGACTGAAGCCGAAGTCCCAGGTATCGATGAGGCAAAATTCAAGGAGCAAGCAGAGCTGACGAAAAAGACCTGTCCCGTCTCCGTCGCTCTAGCCGGCACACAGATTATCCTCGAAGCAAAATTGCTGTAGCTTCGCAAGCCAGCGCTACGAAGGCTCGATCATTGCGGCGCAGGGAAAAAGCGAAGTTGTTCGCCCACGAAACACGCGAAACGACGCGAAAATTCAGACACATTACCTGTTCCGTTTGGTTTGCGTGTTTGGTGGGCAACGTTACGTTAAATCATTCGTAACATCCGCGTCATCCGCCGGCCTCTCTATTTAGCCAACTCATAGAGATATTCGACAAAGGACGTCACTGCGCCGTCGAATCCCTGGATTTTCGAGTTCGCCGATTCGATGATGTAATATTCGTCCGGCGCGTGCGCACCGCTGCCGTGACCGAGCCCGAAATGTCCGGCGGCAAGCTTGAGCGGTTCGCCGGTGAAGACGTAACCGGGATACGAACCGGCGTTGCGCGGCCAGAGCAGCGGATCGATTCCGAACTTTTTGTAGGTTCCCAACTGCGCCTGGATCAATGGCGAATCTTTCGACGTGGCTCGTCGGATCGTACCCGCCGGTCATGTTCACTTCGATGTCGCCGAAGCCGCGCTTCGCCAGATGTGCCTTCAACGCTGCGAGCGCGTCGGCGGCTTTCATATCGGGCACGAGACGCATGTCGATTTTCGCGACGGCGCGATGCGGCAAAATCGTTTTGCCGCCGGGACCGGTGTAACCGCCGACCAAACCCTCAATGTTCACTGTCGGCTGCGATTCGAGTCGTTCGTTCGCCTGCTCCCAAGGCAGATCGTTGATCCAATGTTGGACGCTGAAAAGTTTCTTCGCCTGCGCTTCGCTTCGCACCTTCGACACTTTTTCGATCATTGATTTTTCTTCGGCGCTAAGCGGCAGGGGCTTTGGATAATTGTCGATTGCGATTTCGTTCCCGTCGTCGGACACAAGCGTGTTGAGCGCCTTAATCAAATGCCATGCGGGACTGTCCACCATCGCCTTGAGCGATGAATGAATGTCTTTCGCTGGACCGCGTCCCCATTTTTCGCCGCTTGATACCAGCTCCAACTCGATCACTCCTTTCGATCCGAGATTGACTGTCACAACGCCGTCCAAATCCTGGGTCGCCGAAGGCATGAACACGCCGATACATTTCTTCAGCGCATCAAGCACCTCCGGTCGCCTAACAAGTTGTGGGATATGCGGGGAACCAATCTCCTCTTCGCCTTCCGCGACCATCACCAGGTTCACCGGCATCTTTTTGCCCGCGGCGCGAATTGCATGCAGCGCCGCCAGAAATGCCGCTTCCGGTCCTTTTTGGTTCACCGCCCCGCGGCCGACGATCACTTTCCCCAGCGTCGGTTTGTCCACGATTCGCGCTTCGGTAGGCGGCGACGTCCATTCTGCCGGATCGAACTGTTTCACGTCGTACATGAAATAAAGGCCGACAGTTTTCGGCGCGCCTGCATCGAGCGTCGCGAATACGCCGGGTTTTCCGTCCGTGTTGATGACGGTCGCCTGCTGAAATCCCGCATCGCGCGCGAGGTTCGCCATGTACTCCGCGCCTTCCGGATATCCGCGATTCTCCGCCGCGATCGACACCTGCCCGATCCAATCCTGCAAGCGTTTTACGGCCACGTCGTGGCGTTTGGTTATTTCGGTTTTGATTTCGTTGAGGTCGTTTTCGGCTGAATAACTTAAATTCGGAGTGGTAGTAATGGTGCCGAATACGGCAAGGACAGCTGCGTGTATGCCGAGCGGTTTCATACGAATCTGATCGTGTGACCGCGCAGCGCGTGCAACTTAAACCACTGATTTTTTCCGGTAGCTGCAATGGCCCGGCAACGCAGCAGGTGTTCAACTCATCTGCGGTTGGTGGCCAACTTCTTGCCGCGATAATGGAGCCGATTACAGTCATCCTCTCGTTGTGAACACCACCCGTCATGCAATTACTGGATCCGTTCTGGCGCTTGTTTTTTGTGCAAGCAGCAACGCGAGCGAGCCGATTTACGACGGGCTCGGTACGTACTCGCGCAAGATCAAAACAAAAAGCACGAGGACGCAGCGTTATTTCGACCAAGGCCTGGCACTGCTTCATGGTTTCAATCACAGGGGCGCGATCCGCTCATTCCAGGAAGCGGCACGGCTCGATCCGCAATGCGCCATGGCACATTGGGGCGCGGCCCTAGCTGCCGGTCCGCATATCAATTATCCACTTGTGCCGCCGCCGATGGCTGAGCTGGCATGGAAGGAACTTACCCTTGCGAAACAAAAAGCGTCGAACGCCTCGGAAGTTGAGCGAGCGTTGATCGATGCCCTCAGCAAGCGCTACGCGTACCCCCAACCGGAGGACCGCGCTCCGCTCGACCAAGCCTATGCCGACGGGATGCGTGAAGTCTGGAAGAAATTCCCCAATGACGTTGATGTGGGTGCGCTGTTCGCGGAAGCGATGATGGACCTTCGGCCGTGGAACCAATGGACACTTGAAGGTCAACCGAATCCCGGCACCGAGGAGATCATAGCCACACTCGATGCGGTATTGAAGCTAAACCCGCGACACGCCCTGAATTACGACGAGCCTCCGTCTTGGATGATTCCGTTGCGGCATACTATCGGGGCAAACCTGATGCGCGCCGGCCGCTTCGCCGAGGCCGAGCAGGTCTATCGTGATGATCTGAAGCGTCTGCCCGAGAACGGGTGGTCTCTGTTCGGGTTGTCCCAAGCGCTCGCTGCGCAGGAAAAAGACGGCGCAGAACTTGAAGCAACGCGCGCCCGGTTCAAGAAAGTGTGGGCCAAAGCTGACGTGAAAATCACGAGCTCGTGTCTGTGTCGACCAGGCTTGACGGCGAACTGTGAACTGAACCGCACGTCAACTCCGCCACTATTATCCGGCGACTAAAGCGCCAAACTCTCCTGCTTCGGAGTCGAAGCCACATTTGAGAGGCCGCGGAATTTCTTCACTAGTTCATCGAGCTTCGCGACATAGTAATCGACGTTTTCGTCGCGATTTTCGGGATCGAACTCGCTGGCGAGCTTGGCGGCTTCGTAGGCGGGAACTTTTTTCGGTGTGGCTTTGATGTAATAGCTGATTTGGTCGCCGGGTTTGTAATTGCGACCGCTTGCCAAGGCGAGTTCGTACGCGGCGGCACGGTTGCGCGCGGAACCGGCGATCTTGGCGCGATATTTGTCGAGCGAATCCTGGAGCGTGTCCGTCTTCATCAACATGTCGATCTTCCATTCGCGGTTCCGGATTTTTCGCTCGAATTCATCCCGAAGGTTCGTAATCGCTTCAGGTTTTCCCTCCATGATCAGTTTGATCATTTCCTCAAGGAACACGCGCTGGAATTTTTCGAGTCCGCGAGATTTGAGCGCGCCGCCTTTGATAATCACGTCGCCATCTTTAGTGAGGAGTGCGTAGTTCTTCGCTTTGTAACTGAACATCGCCTCAAATTGTTCGTCGAACTCGATTTCAATTCCCTCGGGCAATTCCTTCGCCAAACCTTCGCGTAATTCGTCGATTTCGATCTTACCCGAGGGCACGAAATAAATTCCGTCCGTATCGACTTCAATCACCTTCGCGCCCTGAACACCTAACCAGTCGATCATCTTCTTGAGCAAATCGCGTCCGATCTGGGTGACGCGCGCAGCGGCATCGAAATCGGCGAAATGCCCCTGCGCGAACCCCAGGTAACCGTAGAAACTGTTCAGCAGAATCTTGAACGTATTTTGTAATGCCTGGAGATGATGCTGCTTTGCGGGATCTTTCTCCGCGCGCATTTCGGCCTTGGCTTCCAATCGGAACGTGCGCAGATCAGTGAGCAAGTGCCGGAAGATTTGCAGCTGATCGCTCACTGGAAAACAATCGAATTTCAACATGATCGACGGATAAAGCGAAGCGACGTCGCAGTGCCAGACGTTGTGCGCAACTCCGTTGAAGAAGATGTCGGTGTAACCGCCCTCGAACGTGCGCACCATCGGCAACTCGGGAATGGAATGGCGTTGCCGGAAATATTCGCGCAGGAACAACGCATTGATCCGCGTGGCGTTGCCGCGTACGATCACATCCTGATAGTTATAGGGGAAAATCTGGGCCTGGATGAAGTAGCTCGCGCTTAACAGTTCCGATAACGCCCGTGTCTCCCGGACACCGCACAGTGCGCGTCGTCGAAATGCTTCCGAATTTTCGAGGTAAGCACGCTGCAATTCCTTGCCTGTAAGGGCGGAAATCTCTCCGCTGTCGCAAAGATCAAAATGCCGGGCGACATCGGTCCGTTCGAAACCGGCAAGGGAACGCATGCCGACGTCATAAAATTGTGCGAGCAAAAAGGTATCAACAAAGTGGCGGCCACCGATTGTGAACTTCGGATAATCGATTGTTTTTTCGGCGATTTGGAGTCGTGACGGCCGCGAGCGTAGGAATCCATCGCTGCGTCCCCAATCGAGTTTTGTCTTCGCCTTCTTTGCGCGTGCGACCAGATATGGCAGATCAAAACGGAAGAGATCGTGGCCTTCGATTACATCCGGATCCCGTTCTTTGATCATCTCGGTCAGTCGCTTCAATGCCGCGTGTTCTGATTCCTCTACATTTTTGGAGTCGACAACCAGTAGTTCTTCCCAACCGGTATTATCCGAGATTGCGATGCTCATGATGTGATCGTTGTTGTAGTCGCGGTCGCCGGACGCGACGCCCGGGTCAGCGACCCCGGCTACAGAAAGCACCTCGATCTGCATGCGTTTGAGTTCTTCAAACGGGAGGTCTTTAAACAATGTGCGCCCCGTGGCAGTGAGGTAATGCTGGACGGGATCAGTGAATGCGAAGAAGTCGCGCCCGGCGCTTTTAAGCCCGTTGCGTGATGCGATGAGTTCCTTCCAGCTATCGACCGTGACTAGCCAGCCGTACTTGAGCTCGCTCTCGAGCTTTTCAGATTCGATACCAAGATCGACAACGTCCGAGTCGCACCAGACAAATGGGTGGAAAGGCTCAACGTCGGCAACGGTCGATCCGTCCGCCTCCCGGCGATAAACCTTAACCGTTCCAGTTTCGCCAAGTTCAATGGCGACAATGCGTGGCGTTGGATCAGCGCCGAAGAGCAGTCTGTTCTTCTCGAATTCCATTTTCTATTAACGTGCTGTCATTCCGAGCGAAGTCGAGGAATCCCGCTGCGTTACCCAATGCTTCCGCCACGGGCTCCCTCGACTAGGCTTCGCTCCGCTCGGGATGACAAAAATAATGTGCGGAAATCTGCCAAATCTGTGGATATAGGTCAGGAATGAAATTCCGTTCGTTGCCGATCTTCTTGTGGCCGATCCTGCCAGTGCTTGCACTTGCACAGCAAACACCACAATCGCTCGCTGACGCGGAGCTGCCCTCTTTGCTTACGATTTACAAAGACATTCACGCTCACCCGGAATTATCCGGACACGAGGAACGCACTGCATCTCTCATCGCAAAGGAATTGGGCGCGGCGGAGTGTCAGGTCACCGAGCACCTAGGCAAATATGAAAACTCCAAGCTCAAAGGTTACGGCGTCGTAGGCGTGATGAAGAATGGCGACGGCCCGACCGTGCTTGTACGCACCGATATGGATGCGTTGCCAGTGGAAGAAGAAACTGGTTTGCCGTACGCCAGCAAGGCCGTCGCGCAAAACGATGAAGGTAAAGATGTGCATGTGATGCACGCATGCGGCCACGACGCACACATGGCCGCCTTCATTGGCACCGCGCGCGCTCTCGCGAAGCTAAAAAATCAATGGCACGGGACGATCGTGTTTGTAGCGCAACCAGCGGAGGAGACCGGCAATGGCGCGCGGGCGTTGCTCAAAGACGGTCTTTACGCGAAATTCGGTAAACCGAATTTCGCGCTCGGTTTTCATGACAAGGCGGACCTGGAAACCGGCCACATTGGCGTAACCGAAGGTTACACCTACGCGAATGTCGATTCAGTCGATGTCACCGTCCGCGGCGTGGGCGGACACGGCGCCTACCCGCACAAAACGAAAGACCCGATCGTCCTCGCGGCGGAAATGATCAATGACTGGCAAACCATCGCAAGTCGGGAAAATAATCCGCTCGACCCAATCGTTGTCACGGTGGGTTCCATCCACGGCGGGACAAAGCACAACATTATTCCGGACGAAGTCAAAATGCAGTTGACCGTCCGCACCTACAAAGCTGAGACGCGCGAGCGTGTATTGGCCGCGATTGAAAGGATCGCCAAAGGAATCGCTGCCGCAGGCGGAGTCCCGCCCGATCGCGCACCGATTCTCAGCGTGTCCAAAGATCAATTTACGCCTGCGACTTACAACAATCCTGAGCTCACCAAACGACTCATCGCTGTTTGGAAGAAGTCGTTAGGCGACGAGAACATCAAGATTGTCGATCCAACGATGGGCGGTGAAGATTTTTCCGAATACAGCCTCCCGGACCATTCCATTCCCGCGGTGGATTTTCACATCGGCGCAGTCGAGCCAGCGAAGATCGCGGAGTACAAGCAGTTGGGAAAAGAATTACCAACCCTCCATTCAAGCAAGTTCGCGCCGGTTCCAGAACCAACGATTCGTGTTGGGATCATCGGAATGACGAGCGCCGTGCTCGAATTGATGAAGAAGTAGGGTCAATCCGGTGATTCCAAGCGCGACCGAGCAATTCCGTAGCGCAACGTCTCGGTAAATCTGCGGGATGCCTCGACTACGCTTCGCTCCGCTCGGGATGACATCGCGCGCGAAGGGCGAAGTCACTTCACTCTAATTTTTTTTCGCAGATATGTCGGGACGTCGAGATCTTCACCTTCGACAATAGTTGGCTCGCTTTTTTCAAACCGACCGCGGTTGACGGGCTCGAACTGTAAAACTTCCTGTTTGGCCTGCATCGATTTTTCAGTGGACACTTTTTCCTCCTTTGCGGGCGCCGGTTTTCTCCGCGCCGTGGCCACAGGCGGTTCGGACGTGTCGAGAACCTCAAACGCGTTCGGGGCTGGTTCGACCGATGGTGCCGGCGTAGTTTCGACTTCAGCGAGACTAGGCTCCTCAATAGGAGTCGTCTCGGCGGACTGAAAATCTTCGATCGGCGGCGGCTCGGACTCGACCTCAACCTTGGGCGGGGCCTCTTGAGGTTGTTCCCACACTGGCGGCATTGGCGGCGCGCTGCTCAGTGGAGGTTGAGTCTGCGGCAAACCCTCATCTGCGGTAAATGAACTGATAATCGTCACGCTCAAGCGTTCCCCCAATCGTCCGTCCACAGCAGTGCCAAAAAGAATCTGCGTGTCCTCGTTCACGTGTCGACCGAGCTCCCGCATCACAACTTCGACTTCGGACAAGGTCATCGCCGGTCCGCCCGCTACCTGGACGAGTACCCGCGCGGCGTCCGCCAGCGTGCGACCTCGATCCATCAACGGACTCTTGAGTGCCTGTGCGAGCGCATCATGCGCGCGATTGTCCGAATCGGATTCGCCAAAGCCAAACAAGCATCGGCCATTCCGGCTACGCAATGCTGAAAGCAAATCGTCGAAGCCAATGCGAATGAGTCCTGGTCGCTGAATCAGATTTACAATCGAACGGACACTTTGACTGATAGTCGTATCGGCCTTGGAAAACGCCTGATGAATACCGGCGTGCGGCGCGACCATGTCCCCCATCTGATCGTTTTCGAAGCAAACGACTGCGTTGGCGATCTCGTTGAGACGGCCCAGCGCTTCGCGCGCCTGGGCGTTGCGGCGTCTGCCTTCGAACGCAAACGGCAACGTTGCGAATGCAAGAACCAGCGCGCCCGCCTCGCGAGCGAGATGCGCCACATACGGCGCTGCGCCCGATCCAGTGCCGCCGCCGAGTCCTGCACAGATGAAAATCATTCTTGCTCCGGTCAACGCCTCGCGGACCTCCTCTGTCGATTCGAAGGCGGCCTGATAGCCAAGCTCTGGGTCACCGCCGGCACCCAAGCCACGGGTGACAGTACGACCGAGTTGTACTTTGTGTGGGGCAACGGAGCTCGCCAGCGATTGCACGTCGGTGTTGACGGCGAGGACTTCTGCTCCCTCCAGTCCGTCGAGCACAATCCGGTCGAGCGCATTCAGGCCGGCGCCGCCAACGCTGACGATTTTGATTGGAATAAATTCCTCCGCCCGCTCGGGGAGGCTGTAATTTTTGCTGAGTTGAATCATATTATGGAGACGGACTGCCGGCGCCGTCCAAGATCGAGCATTTGCGGCGCGCCCGGCGGTCGCGCCCTATCAAAAACTTGAATCATCTTCATCGTCTTCCGCTAAAAATTCTTCCCAGGATTCGCCCAATTCCTCGCGTTGGCCGCTCTGTTTGCACCGCCTGGGCATATTTGATCAGCCCGATTGCGGTGGAAAATTGCGGGTTCTCTACTGCAGAGGTCACGCCTGATGTTGTCTGAGCGTGCGCGACATGCGCGGGCATTTCGAAAATCTCTTCCGCGAGATTATCGACGCCATTGAGCAGGCTGCATCCGCCTGTGATGAAAATTCCAGCGCCCAGGTAATTGATGAATGGTTCGTCATCGAGCCTGCGTTTGAGCAACTCAAGAGTTTCGCGCAGGCGCAAATGAATAATCGTATTCAAGGTCTCGCGCTCGATCTCCTTGCCGGCAAAACCGGAATCGTCCTTTAGCAAAATCATTTCGCCTGGGAAACAATTGCCGAGCACACAACTTCCTTCCTCAATTTTGAGTTTTTCTGCGCGCGCCATTGGGATGCGCAACCCCATTGAGATATCGTTTGTGATATGGTCCCCGCCGATCGCGACGCAACCGCTCTGCTTCACCGCGCCGTCGGCGTACAAGACATAGTCTGTCGTTCCCCCGCCGATATCGATCGCCAGTGCCCCGAGGTCTTTTTGGTGTTGCGTGAGGACCACTTGGGCGGAAGCAAGCCCGCCGAAAACGACATCCTCGACGTCGAGCGGCAATTCTTTCACACACCGGATTGTATTCTGGATGCGCGTCCGGACGCCGTGAATAATGTGGAAATCGGCTTCTAATCTTTGGCCGAGCATCCCCAGCGGGCTCAGCACACCGTCCTGTCCATCGACGTGATAATGCTGAATGATGGAATGAAGGAACGCGTTTTGCGCAGGGATGCTTACCTCGCGCGCATTGATTTTCACGTCTTCGATGTCCTGCTCGTCAATTTCATCGCGGTCTTCGGGCAGCATGACGCACCCGCGATTGTTAAAGCTTTGAAGGTGCGAGCCGGCAACGGCCACATAAACGCTTCGGATCATGACGTCGCTTTTCTGTTCGGCATCGACCACCGCTTCGTGCACGCATTTCATTGCCGTTTCAAAATCAACGATCTCGCCCTTGCGTACGCCGCGCGACGGCGTCTGCCCGACACCGAGAATCTTGACGGTGCCGTCAGGCCGGCTCTCTCCGACAACCACACAGATTTTGGAGGTTCCAATTTCAAGACCAATCATCAAATTATTGCTCGCCATTATTTTAATCCGTTTTCTGTCGCTGAGTGGGAATTGCCTTGGGGGGTGGTTTTGAATTAGTGCGCGCCTTCGGCGCTGGTGACGCGGTCTGTTGCGCTCCTGAACCTTGACGAGGGCGGGTTTCAGAAGCATGCACCGGGATCGCCTTCATAATCCGCGGTTCAACAGCAGGCTCGATGGTATCGTTAATAACCGCGACCGCCCGCGGGGCAAAGGTCACCGGGATGTTTCGTTGCACAAGCAGGTTTAACGTCGCCAATTCCTGTTTTGAATCGTCACAGTAAACAAGAAATTGCTCGAGCCTGCGTAATTGCGTTTCGAGATCGTTATAACCAAACATTACGCGGCTATGATTCTTGTCGGTCACCAGTAGGCGATAACTCTCGGAAACGTCGATCTCGCGAATCTGAAAGCGCATTTGCAAAAAGCTGCACGAACTCAACCGCAGCAACTCGAGCGCCGTCTTTGCTTCCGGCGATTCGACGACTTTCCCCACCTCGAGCCATTCGCTCGAGCATCCCAGAATGACCGGTAATCCGAGATATTCGGGCAACAATTTCTTTTCTTTCATCAAAACACCGCGCGCGTCCACTAGAAAAGCCGAGTCTGATGCAAATGGATCCGAAATTTCCTTTTCACTCGTGATCCATGCGACTGGCTTTCGTTCCACCACACGAATATCGATCTCGGAAGGCAATTTTCGCATAACCTGCACTTCATCGGTCTGAGGCAGTTGCTGTATCAGATCGTGGACGCGAGCCAGATTTACGCGGAAAACGTTTTCGCCTTCGCGTAGATCGGCGGCGTTTAGAATCTGCTCGCGCTGCAACGTTCCGTCCGTCTGGAATTCAATTGTCTTCAGCTGATAATCCGGGTTCTCGAAAAACAGACGCCGCGCGGCTTCACGTGTCCCCGCATAAGTCGCGGCGCACAGTGCGGCGAGCAATACCACCCGGGAGAGGACGGCCAGTGCCCTTCGAGCGCGATGCTGTGCCACTCTGCGAGAGCGAACTTTCACATCAAGCAAGTGTTGCTGGCGGCGTTGGCGCACATTTGAGACTCGCCGATTGCGCGGCCGGGAGCGCGTCGGAGCAGGTCTCATCTCGTGCTCCTTTCCATTCTGGCGCGGGAGAGCGCGATGATCCGCGCGCAAAGATCGACGTAATTGATACCGGCAGCCGCAGCGGCTTCGGGCAGCAGGCTCGCCTCTGTCATACCTGGAATCGTGTTCACTTCCAGCACGAACGGTTCGCCTGAATCGGACAGCAGGATGTCCACGCGGCCGTAAACAACCAGGCCGAGCGCTCGAAAAGCACGGAGCGCCTGTTCCTGGATTTGTTTCGACTTGGCCGGATCGATTTTCGCCGGGCAAACGTGCTCGGCGCCGCCACCACCCTGCGGATTCAGAAACGGGTACTTGTTGTTAAAGTCGTAAAAACCGCCCTTTGGAATTATTTCGAGAATCGGCAGGGCTTGATCACCAAGAACACCTATCGTCAACTCGCGGCCCGACACAAATTTTTCGATCAACAATTTGCGATCGTACTTGCCGGCCTCCGTAATCGCCGAATCAAGTTCGCTCGCGTTTTTTACAATCACCACGCCAACGGTAGAACCTTGCCTCGCAGGCTTTACCACCAGCGGAGCCGAAATCGTTGGGCGCTGGCCGATTTCGACTATTTCCCATTCCGGAGTGACGACGTCGCGCTCGCGAAATTTTTCTTTCGACAAAATTTTGTCGAATGCCGCCCGGCTTGGCTCGACGCCGTCACCGGTGTACGGGACGCCGCGCTGTTCCAGAATTTTCTGGAGCTGACCGTCTTCGCCGAAAGTTCCGTGAATGGTGATGAACGCAAGATCGACATCTTTCGGAAGCGCGAAGTTTTCATCATGAACATCGACTTCGACGACTTCTGCGCCTAACGAGCGAAGCGCTTTAGAAACGCCGCGACCAGTCGCCAACGACACATCGCGCTCAGACCCAGGGCCGCCCATTAACACTGCAATTTTTTTCGGTAAACTTTGATTTGTCGCCATCGTCACCCCGGCTCTCCCACGATTTGCACTTCCGTCTCCAGTTCGACCCCGCGCTTGGCCCGGGCGGTCGCCTTGATCTTTTCGATTAGCTCCAGCATCTCCGCCGCTGTCGCGCCGCCGTCATTGACAATGAAATTCCCGTGCACCTCGGAGACTCGCGCTTTTCCGACGGACGCATTTTTCAATCCCAACTCGTCAACCAGTTTTCCCGCTGGACAAGCGTCCGGATTCTTGAAAATGCAGCCCGCGCTTTTCGCTGCGGGCTGCGATGTGCGCCGTTTCTCCTGTGACGCTTGCAGTTTGCTCATGATCTCTTCGAGTGGCGCAGAATGGCCGCGAAAAACGGCGGATACTGCAAAATTTTTCTCCAGCAACGGGAAATTGCGGTAATACACTTCCAATTCGTCGCGTGTTTTTGTGTGCGGCTCGCCATTCGCATCGAGATACCGAACACGCACGACGTTCTCGAAAGTTTGCGCGCCCATCGCGCCTGCGTTCATGCGCAAGCCGCCTCCGACCGTGCCCGGAATTCCTTCCAACCACTCCAGCCCGCCAATGCCGGCCGCTTTGCCCGCGTAAGCAACTTCTTTCAATTTCGCCCCAGCGCCCGCGGTGATCTCGACTCTGTTGATCTCGATCTTGTCGAAATCGCCACCGCACGGATGAACAACCACGCCGCGAATGCCGCCATCGCGAACCAGAAGATTCGATCCGCGACCCATCACGAAGAGCGGAAGATTTTCGTCCCGGCAAAACCGGATCAACTCCGCAAAGGCTTTCTCATTTCGCGGCTCGACCCAAAATTGCGCCGGACCTCCTACGCGAAGAGTCGTGTGCTTCGAGAGCGGCTCATAAAGAGAGACTTCACCGTCTTCGCCCACGATCTCTTTCAACTTTTCTGCAATAACCAAGTCGGCAGCGAGGCCGGATAACTGCTCGTGAATATTTCCGGCACCGAGACTCAAAACGAGATCGCCGGACTCGAGCATGTTTCCGATCGCCCGGTGGACCCATTCCAAGCGGGACTCGTACCAGACACCGCGATGTCCGTGAGCAATGATTTCGTCAGCGATCATTTGTCCGGTCACTCCCGGAATCGGCGCTTCGTGCGATCCATAAACATCCGTCACTACCACGCGATCCGCATCATCGAACGCGCGACCAAATTCCTTCCGCAATGCTTTCGTGCGCGAATAACGGTGCGGTTGAAACACGGTCAGCACGCGCTTGCGCCCAACCGATCTGGCCGTCTTGAGCGTGGCGCGGATTTCCGTCGGGTGATGCCCATAATCGTCCACCAAAAGGAAACGTGGGCTGTCGTACTTGATTTCGAACCGGCGCCGCGCGTGTTCAAACTTTGCCAGCGATTTCGCGATTTTTTCAAACGCGATGCCGAGCTCTGACGCGAGCGCGATGACTCCCAGCGCATTGTGAACGTTATGTTGTCCGGGGACATTCAACGCTGCTTCGCCGAGATCTTGTCCCCGATGGTTGACCCGGAACGTCGAAGCAAAATCCTTCAGCCGGATATCCACAGCTCGATAATCGGCCGTCTCGCCAAAGCCATAGGAAATCCCGCGCGTGAAAGATAGACATAACCGCGCGGCATTCTCGTCGTCGACGTTATAAAAAACCTTGCGGGCCGTTTGCGTGATCAATTGCGCGAAAACCTTTTCAATCGCGTTGAGGTCAGCATAAAAATCCAGGTGCTCCTCCTCGATATTCAGAATGAGCGTGTGCTCCGGGTGAAAAAGCGCGATGGTGCCGTCGCTTTCGTCTCCTTCGGCAACGAAATATTCGCCGCGCGGATCCCAATGCGCGTTGGTTCCAAGAATTGGAATCTCGGCGCCAACGTAATGGGACGGATGTAGGCCGCCCTCGCGCAAGGCGTGTGCCGTCATTGCTGAGGTTGTCGTTTTGCCATGCATTCCAGCGATGACGATGCCGCGTTTGCTCCGCATGATTGCGGCCAAAGCTTCCGCGCGACGCACGATCGATTTTCCGCAGTTGCGAGCGCTAACAAGTATGGGGTTGTCGCTCTTGATTGCAGAAGAAAAGACAACGAGATCAGCGGTGCCGGCGTCCTCGGGTCGATGCGTCTCCCGAAAACGCAGACCGAGCCGCTGCAATCGATCAGTTTCCATGCTGCTAACCTTGTCCGAGCCGCTGACTGTGTGCCCGAGTTCGATCAAGAGTGCGGCGATACCGCTCATGCCACTGCCTGCTACGCCAACCAGATGAATCCGATGCTGCTCACGCGTGAGGAATGCTGTCAGATCAAGCGGCAGAGTACGAACATTCCCTGCTGCGGAATCGTTCTGCAGCGGAGGCTGGGCGGTTATGCTGCAATCTTCAGAGACGGGCTTCATGAGTCGTGTACCTCTCCATAGTCGTGACCACACGCCCGGCCGCGTCCTGCGGCGCCAGCCGCGAAGAATTTGTAGCCATTTGTTGAACCCGCCCTGGATCCTCGATCAACTCCTGAATTTTGCGCGCGAGTAACTCGCCCGAGACTTCTGACTCCTTGAGGAGAATGGCGGCCTGGACGCGAGCATAGATCTCCGCGTTGCGAGTTTGATGATCATCAGTCGCATAGGGAAATGGAATCAGGATGCCGGGCAATGAAAAGGCGGCGAACTCCGCGAGACTCGCCGCACCCGCTCGCGCAACGACGAGATCGGCGGCGCTGTAAGCTTCTTCCATTCGGTGATGAAACGCAGCAACGCGGGCGGAAACATTTTCGCGTCGATAGTTATCTGCAACCAGACGTTCATCGCGCGCGCCGGAAAGATGAATTACCTGCACTGAAACGCCCCGCAAAAAAGGCAGCGCTTTAATCATGGCCTGATTAATCCCACTTGCGCCCTGGCTGCCTCCCATCACAAGGAGCGTCATGAGATCTTCCTGGAGCCCAAGTTTTTGACGCGCCTCCCGTCGATCCAAACGCACCAGCTCGGTCCGGACTGGAGTGCCTGTAATTTCTGTGTTGGTCTTTGGAAAAAAAGGCGCGCACTCCTTAAAGCCGAGCATGACCGCGCGTACCATTCGCGCTGTCAAACGATTGGCTTTTCCAGGGACGGCGTTTGACTCGTGAATAAAGGTGGGTATGCCGCGCATCCGCCCAGCCAATACGGGCGCAGTAGAAGTGAATCCACCCATGCCCAGAACGACCTGAGGCTTAAATGTCCGGTAGATAGACCGGCAAAGCGTCAGGCTTTCGTAAAAACGACCAAGAAAACCAAAAAACGCCGGAGAAAATGGCGACGGCAGTCCCACGGTCGGCAATTTTTCCACTCGGAAATTTTCGCGGCCAGAGAGCGCCAGAGCGTCAATATCTTTCTCAGAAACTAACAACATCACTTCGTGGCCGCGGTCGCGCAGCACTTCGGCCACGGCGATCCCGGGAAAAAGATGTCCACCAGTTCCTCCACATGCGATTACTGCATTCATAAGATCTGATTCTTCACCTCCGACTCATACGACTTATACAACGTATTAAACTCATCGGCGCTAAATACGTGGCGTTACTCGTGCCCGCATGGCCACAGGTTTCTTGTTCGGCGGCTCAAGAATGCCCTGCCGATATATGTTCAATAATAAACCGATCCCGAACATGCACGCGACCAGGTTCGAACCACCATAACTAATGAACGGCAGCGGTAGCCCTTTGTTCGGCAGGAGCGATGTCGTCACACCGATATTGACTGCCGCCTGCAAGGCCAGCAGCGAAACGACGCCACAGCCAAGAAGCAGGCCGAACCGATCCTTGGAGTGCAGCGCGATCAGGATGCCGCAAACAATGATGACCACGAACAGAAAGATCACGAGCAGACTGAACCGCAGGCCAAGCTCTTCGCCAATAATTGGAAAAATGAAATCTGTATGCGCGTACGGCAGATAAAGCATTTTTTGGCGACCGTTACCCAGGCCCAGTCCCTCCATTCCGCCGCTGCCCCAGGCGATCAATGCCTGCATCTGCTGCAAGCCAGCATCTTCCTTGTAGTTTTGCGGATGAAGAAAGGCGGAGAGCCGCCCCATTCGCTCGGAGATTCGGCTGGCAACGATCAGGAGCCCGCCAAGGCCGGCGAACGATATCATGCCGATCCATAATGGATTCGCGCCGGCAACGAACATGACCACAAACGCAGTGGTTCCCAGCAAGGCCGTCGTCCCCAGATCGACTTCTCCGAGAACAAGTGCCGCAGGGAGGCTAATGATTGCAAGCGGAAGAATAAGTCCAAAGAAGACGTTACTCCCTGCGTCTTCGCGTCTGCGCAAACCAGGCAGCGAGGAAAACGATTGCCGCCAGCTTCGCCAGTTCTGAAGGCTGAAAAGTTACCGGGCCAAGACCGATCCAACGCCGCGATCCGTTAAGGCGCATCCCAATGTGCGGAAAATAACAAAGCAATAATGCGAGGAGCGCCAACGCAAACCACAGCCACCATGTGTGCTGCCAAAAGTGATAATCAATCAGCGCGGCCACGACACAGACCCCAAGGCCAATTCCGAACCAAATCGCCTGCCGTCTGATGAAAAAATAGACGTCTCCGTGGCTGTCGCGCGCAAACGCACTCGTGCTAAAAAGCATGACAATCCCAATAACGAGAAGTCCCAGCACGGCGAGAAAAAGGATATAGGCACTCTTACGATGCATAATCAGATCGAGCGCGCTTGCTGCTTTGTATGGCGCACTTCATTTTTTCTTCTCTTTGGGGTTCGCTGCTTTTTCGTTCGTCGTTTTTGGCTTCGTTGTCTTGGGGATTAACAGCTTTTGGCCAATCCGTAATTTGCGCGCATCCTCGATATGGTTGAGCGCGATCAGATCGTCGTAATGAACCTTTAGTTTTCTTGCGATCGCCACCGGATTATCGCCCTTCTTCACGACGTACGTTTTTCCAGAAGACACAGGCTTGCCCGCGGTAGCCTTGGCGACTGGCGCGTTCCCGTGGTCGTCTTTTGAAGACAATTTCGAAGGCGAATGTGAAGGTTTCAGATCCTCGCGGGGTGGGTTCTCTTTTTGCGCCACTGTAGTTTGGGGCTTGGCGCCATCCGTGTGAATTGCCGCGCTCACCGTCGCTGAGGGTTTAGGTTCCGCGTTTGCCGAGGATGCCGGAACAAACGAACTCTCTCGAGTTTTGATCGCATTGAAGGCGATAATTCCCGACACGGCGACTACGTGCAGAAGCAAAACAATCAGCAGCGCTCGCGACAATTTCATGTTCGGCTCCGGCATTTCTTCGAAAGTCCATTCCGGCAGACGCCGCCGACGAGCGGCGCGCAGTGGCGGCCCAGAGTTTTCTATGTCTGAAAAAGCGCGGAACTTTCATCATCAGGTTTTAGGCAACGCGCGAACGAGTGCGCGAAATTGATCGCCTCGATCGGCGTAGCTTTTGAACATGTCGAACGATGATGTTCCCGGAGAGAAAAGAACCATCTCCCCGGCTTTCGCGCTGGAATGCGCACGCTCGACCGCGTCGGCGAGCGAACTTGCGATCTCGGATTCGACCGCGCCAGCCCAGGAGCGTCTGATGCTCTCGGCCATTTCGCCGATCAAAATCGTGGATCTGACCTTCTCCTTTACGAGAGATCGAAGCGGATCAAAGCTAAAGCCCTTGTCCTTCCCGCCGGCGATCAGGATGACCGGCTTGGTTTGCGCGCGCAATGCCTTGTCCACTGCGTCGAGATTGGTGGCCTTGGAATCGTTGACATAAGCGACGCCCTTGACTTCACGGACAAATTCACAGCGATGCGGACGCGGCTCATAAGCAGAAAGGGGCGGCACCATCTGCCCGAAGGACAAACCTCGCGCCATGCCGGCCGCAAGGGTCGCCATTAAATTCTCGATATTATGCAAACCGCGCAGCTTCGTATCCGCCAATCGTAAAACTGATTCGTCGTGGTAAAGAATCGCCCCTTCTGAGAGTCGGAAGTCCCCACCATTGGCATAGGCGCTAAACGTGATCGTGCGCGGGCGGATATGCGGTATTTTTTCAATGGCATTCACGACTGCCACATCGGCATTGTTTTGATTTTCAAAAATGCGCAGCTTGGCCGCGCGATATTCCGAGACCGAGCGATAACGATCGAGATGGTCCGGAGCGAAGTTAAGCCAGAGACTGACGGATGGATGAAAGGTGCGAATCGTTTCCAGTTGGAACGAGCTTACCTCTACTGTGAGCACGTCGAATGGCTGGTTCTCGCGCGCCACTTCGGACAGCGGTTTCCCAATATTTCCGCAGGCAATCGTTCGCTGTCCGCAAGCATTCAACATTTGAGCGAGCAATTCGGTAGTTGTCGTTTTGCCGTTCGTTCCGGTGACTGCGATGACCGGAGTTTTTTCGCAAAAACGCCAACCGAGTTCGAGCTCGCCGATGATGTCGATTTCGCGCGATGAGAAATTGCGGACCAATCGAGAAGCCGGGTCGATGCCCGGACTTAAGACCGCCATGTGATAAGTAGACGAGTCTTCCTCCGCCGCTGGCCCGCAGATTACGCGGACATTCTGCGCTCGCAGGTTGTCGATGGTCGATTTGAGTAAGTTCTTCTCTTCGGCTCTATCGAGCACTGTAACCTGAGCACCCTCCGACCTGAGCAGCAGTGCGGCAGCGCTCCCGCTCAATCCCGCACCAAGAACGGCGATATTCTGATTCTTGTAGCGCATGTTTTACCTCAGTTTCAGTGTCGCAAGACCGAGCAATGCAAAGATGATCGAGAGAATCCAAAACCGAACGATCACCGTATTTTCCTTCCAGCCGGTCAATTCGAAGTGATGATGAAGCGGAGACATGACGAAAATCCGCTTGCCCGTGAGTTTGAAACTCATCACCTGCAAAATCACCGAGACGGCTTCGATCACGAAAACGCCGCCTACCACCACCAGGAGCAGCTCCTGCTTGCAACAGATCGCTACAACGCCAATCATTCCGCCGATAGACAGCGATCCGGTATCGCCCATGAAAACTTTCGCTGGGAAACAATTAAACCAGAGAAAGCCCAACCCAGCGCCGATCAGTGCGGAGCAGACAACAGTCAGTTCTCCTGCAAATGGATAAAACGGGACCTGTAAATATTCGGCGATCCGAAAGTTTCCGGCTGCGTAAGAAAGCAGAGCATAAGCAAAGGCCACGGTGATGGTGCACCCGATCGCGAGACCGTCGAGCCCGTCGGTGAGATTTACGGCATTCGAGGAACCTACAATGACGAGCAGAAAAAATACGAAGGTGAACCAGCCCATGTTCGCGACGACTGGCGCTTTAACGAACGGTACGTAGAGCGAACGGGCCTGCACTTCCAGCAGCGGACTGGTGAGAAAAACAGCGGTCACAATTATGGCAAGAGCGATCTGAAAAACCAGTTTGATCCGGCCGCTGATGCCATCGGACTTCTTCTTCGTCACCTTGAGGTAGTCATCAGCGAAACCGAGAGCGCCTAGATAAATCATGCAAAATAGGACGAGCCACACGAAACGGTTATCGAGGCGCGCCCAGATAAGACTGGACACAAAGACGGAGCCAATGACCAGCACGCCACCCATGGTCGGCGTGCCTTGTTTTCCGCCGTGCAGTTCAGCGAGGCGGTGAACCTCGGCTGCTCCGCGGATCGGTTGCCCCAATTTTAGTGCGATCAGCCTTCGAATAATGAAGTTTCCAAAAATCAACGTGAGCAAGAACGCCGTCACTGCCGCGGCAATGGCTCGGAACGTGACATAAAGGAAAACGTTGAATCCGATGAAGCGATCGCTCAGATGATGGAGGAAGTACATCATGGCGAATTGGCGATTATGGCTTGTGGATCGCGGAATGCTTCAATCACTTGCTCTGTGCGCGCCAGGCGGCTGCCCTTGATGAGAACCAGGTCGCCGGGCGTGGCCAGTTCGGCTAATAATTCAGCGGCTTCAGCAGTTGAAGCTACGGTTGAGCTGTTCTCCAAACCGGCCCGTTTTGCCGCTTCTGCGATGCTCGCGGCCACATTTCCGATGGCAATTAGATGATTGACCTTTAACGTGGCCGCGGTTTCGCCTACTTCGCGATGTCCGCGCTCCGATTCCTCGCCCAATTCACGCATCTCGCCCAACACAGCAATTCGTTGCCCTTCCGCATCCAGCTCAACTAACGTTCGCAATGCCGCTTTCATGGACTCGGGATTTGCGTTGTAGCTGTCATCGAGAAACTGCACGCCGCGGACTTCCTTGACTTGCAAACGCGCTTTGGTGAGTGGAGCAGCGACGAGGCCAGCGGCGCACTCTTCCAGAGAAAGACCGAAAACACGACCTGCCGCGATCGCCAACAGTGCGTTCTGCACCATGTGCAAACCGGGCACAGGTAATTGGGCCCGGCAGCGATGCGCGCCCTCAAGAATGGTAAAATCTGTTCCGCTCCCGGCTTGATTGACCTCGCTGGCGCGAATCGTCCCAGCAGTCGTGCCGGCCAAAATCACTTTGCCGTGCGAGCGAGCTGCGATTCCCTTCGTGAATGGATCGTCAGCGTTCAAAATGACCGTTCCCGCAGCGCCAACGGCCTCTGCGAGCGCGCCTTTCTCCTCGGCAATTCTTTCGCGCGATCCCATAAACTCGATATGTGCGACACCAACATTTGTAATGATGCCGACGTCGGGCGCAGCTACTTTGGCGAGCACCGCAACTTCGCCGGGGTGATTCATTCCGATTTCCCAAACTGCGACCTCGTCCCGCGACGTAGCTTCGAGAATCGTTCGAGGCAAGCCGACATGATTATTAAAATTTCCTTGTGTTTTCGTGACTCGAAACCGACGAGCGAGAACCGCCGCGGCGAAATCCTTCGTACTGGTTTTGCCGTTGCTTCCGGTTATTGCAACCACACGTAGCGCCAGTGACTTCCGGTAGTTGGCAGCGAGCTGCTGATACGCCTGCAGCGTGTCGTTTGCACGAATAAGCGCGAAATTTTGCGGCACCTTTGCTTTCCAATTGAAATCAACGATCGCGCCAGTCGCGCCGGTTGTGGCGACGGCTTCTATGAAATTGTGTCCGTCGAAATTTTCGCCGCGCAATGCGACGAATAGTTCACCGCGCTTAATCGTGCGCGAATCCGTGCTGATCTTATCGATTGCAACAGTTCCGTCTCCGGACGAAAGCGAGCCTCCGGCCCATTGCGCAATCTGAGAAAGCGGAAGTGGATTCATAGCGTTAGAATTCGAAGACGCACGTCGCCTACTGGCGGATTTCCAACCAAAAATGTCATGATGAAAACTCCACTGGATGATCCTCGATCGCGCGTCGCGCGACTTGAATATCGTCGAATGGGATGGTGTGATCCGCGAACTCCTGATAATTTTCGTGCCCCTTGCCGGCGATTAAAACAATGTCGCGCGGCCGTGCCAACTCAACGGCGCGATTAATGGCCTGAGTGCGATCAACAATTTTTTCATAGTGAGTCGATCGGAATCCCTTTTCGATTTCGGCGACGATCGTGTCCGGATTTTCTTTGCGCGGATTGTCCGAGGTAATGATGGCGTAATCAGCATGGCGATCCACTGTTTCGGCCATCAACGGGCGTTTCTGCCGGTCGCGATTGCCACCACAACCAAAAACGGCAATCAACCGATGCGGCTCAAGGTCGCGCAGCGTTTTGAGAACATTGCCTAACGCGTCAGGTGTGTGGGCATAATCGACAAAAACCTGAAATTGTCGCTTTGCCGCAACCAACTCCAGGCGTCCCGGCACTTGCGGCGATCTGCCAAGACTAAACACAGCGTCGCGTAGATTGATTCCGAGAGCATTGGCCGCAGCCAGCGCCGCCACCGAATTTGTGACATTAAATCGGCCAATTAACGGAACCCGGACCAGATAACTCTTGCCGCGAGCATCCAGCTGATAGGAGGTGCCGCTGGACTCAACGCGATAATTTGAAGCGCGGAAATCTGCGCGCATCCCCATTCCGTAGGTGATCACTGCGACGCGCTTGTCGATTTTGTCGAGCAGTTGTTCGCCGTAGCGATCATCGACATTCACAATCGCAACAGGTTTGCGCTTTTTTTTCTGACTACCGAGTCCTGTGAAGAGCTTCATCTTGGATTCGAAATAGCTTTTCATGGTCCCATGAAAGTCGAGATGGTCCTGCGTAAGATTGGTAAACACCGCGACGTTCCATTCGAGTCCACGCGTGCGATCCTGCGCGAGCGCATGCGAAGAAACTTCCATCGCCGCTGCCTTACAACCCGCGTTTGCGATCTGGGCCAATAGCTCCTGTAAATCGAGCGATTCCGGGGTTGTGCGAATGGCCGGAAGCACCCGCTCGCCGATCTCGTAGCGCACCGTTCCGATCAATCCGCAACGCAAGCCGGCATTTTCACAAATGTGCTTGATGAGAAACGTAGTGGTGGTCTTGCCGTTCGTACCCGTGACAGCCGCCAGTTTTAATTTGCGCCCCGGGTGCCCGTAAAAGGTTGCCGCAAAATCAGCGAGCGCAGTGCGCGTATTCTCGACAACAAGACAAGTTGCGCGGGGATTTTGTTCCTCGCGCTCGGCAACGATTACCGATGCACCTTTTTCAATGGCCTGACCGATGAATTCGTGGCCATCGGATTTCTCGCCCCGCAATGCCACGAACATGCCATTCCTTTGCACTCGCCGCGAGTCATACGCGATGTTTTCCACCGGGCGATCAAGTGTCCCGATGATCTGGCGAACTGCAGTCGCGGAGAGGAGTGTCTTGAGCTGCATGAGGCTTTAACATGTCCGCAATGGGACGGATTCGCAGCCGCGAACCATGGCGAGGTGTTCAATGGCGCGACGCATTGGTTAAGGCGACTCGTTCCGCCGGTCCGGTCTTGCGGATTCGTTCCGCCGGCGTTGTTTTTTCGACTCGCTCTACGGGAATCGCTTTGCGAATCTCCTCATGCGGCTCAAGATCTAGATACCGGGCCGCCTTTTCCGCCACCCGGGAAAAAATTGGTCCTGCGATGAGTCCGCCGTAGTTAAGCTCGGGTTTGCTGGTGTGCGCATCATCGAGCACCACCAGACCGACAAACTCTGGATGTTCCGCAGGCAGATAGCCAGCAAAAGAAACAACATACTTCCCCTGCTCGTATCCGCCTCGAGGATCAACCTTTTGGGCAGTTCCGGTTTTGCCCGCAATCGTAAAACCGGGAACGGCAGCTGCGGCAGCGGTGCCGCGATCGCTTACTACACCGCGCAGCGCATCACCGATCTCTCTTGCGGTTTCCGGAGAAATCACCTGACGCAGCTCGACAGGGGAAAGTGAGCTGATGGTTTTCCCTTCCGGCGTGTTAATCGATTTTATAATGCGTGGCGTGACTAATTTGCCGCCATTGGCAATCACCGCCATCGCCACGGTCATTTGTAACGGTGTCACCCCGACTTCGTGCCCCATCGGAATACGCGTAATCGAGATTTTACTCCACGCTCGCGGCGGCCGAATGAGTCCACCGATTTCGCCCGGCAGTTCGATTCCAGTCCGCTCGCCAAAACCGAATCGGCGTATGTATTCGTAGAATCGTTGCTCGCCCACACTCAGGGCGAGCTTGGCTGCGCCGATATTGCTCGATTTGACGAGAATGTCGCGGACGCTCAGATACGAAAATGCGCGATGATCGTGCAAGGCTGCGCCGCCGAAATTCCAGAGACCGTTTTCGCAAAAGATCGTCGAATCGGGCCGGAGCTTGCGTTCGTTCAGAGCAGCGGCTGCGGCAACGATCTTGAAGGTTGAGCCCGGCTCCATCATGTCGATGATGGCCCGGTTTTTCATTTCTTCGGGCTTCGCCTCGGCGCGAAAGTTTAAGTCGAAATCCGGCCGATTAGCCATTGCCAGAATTTCGCCCGTCTGCGGCCGCATCAGAATGATCGTCGCTTTTTGAGGAGAATACTCTTCCATCGCGGCGTCGATCTCGTTCTCAACAATGTTCTGCAAACTGAGATCAACAGTCAGATGAACCTGATACCCGTCGCGCGGAGGTCGTTCCTGCCCACGATAAGGCACGATTTCCTGGCCAGCGCGGTTGTGTTCGATGAAGCGAAAACCATCCTGCCCATGAAGATATTCCTCCATCGAAGCTTCCACTCCCTGGATACCACGATGGTCGAAGTCGGTGAATCCGATGACATGGCAAAGCATCGAGCCGTTTGGGTAAACGCGAGTGGCGTCGTGCTCGAAATAAATTCCGCGCAGATTAGCGGCACGAAGTTTTTCACGCAGCGCGCCGGCCTGCGCCTCGGGCACTTCACGCTTGATGACGATGTAGCGGCGCTCACTGCTTAACTTTTCCGCGATCTGCGCGGGCGGGAGCTTGAGTTCCGCGCTGACGAGATCAACGATTGCTTTCTGGTTGTTCAGATGTGTGGCGTCGGCGACTACGGTTTGAACAGGAATATTGTGCGCGAGAACTTCGTTATTCGCGTCGAGGATCGTGCCGCGTTCTGCGTGGATGATTTGCTTGTAGACGTGCTTTTCAGCGGCAAGACCGGCGTACTCGTCGTGCTTGATTGCCTGTAGATAAATTAAACGAAATGAAAAAATGCTGAACAGCCCGATAAAAGCAGCGCACACCAGCACGCATCGGGTTCGACTGTATGATTTCATTTTGTGCCGGAAGCGTTGGCTACAGGTTGTACCGCATCGTCATCCGCTGAGCGGGCAGGCATCGTGAGCCTGACAATGCTGGCTTCCGAAATCGGCACCATTTTCAAATAACCTTCTTTCAAACGGCGCTGCAATGCCGACCGGGAGGTCAAAGCCGCGATTTGTGCGTCGGCTATGTCGTTTTGCGTGCGGAGACTAGCGAGCTCGGTTTCGATCGCCTTCCTGCGCTCGCCCAAATGGTAGAGTTGAAGAGTTAAATAGACATAGCTCAGACCAGCCAACGCCAGAAACGCCGTCACCACAATCCAGCGCGCCAGCGACGCGGCGTTGACTGTATTGCAATTTCTCCGATGCGAACGGTTCATTTAAATCTTTTCAGCCACGCGCAATTTTGCGCTGCGTGATCTGGGGTTGGTGCGCCGTTCCTCTTCGGTCGGCTCAACTGGTTTTGGCGTAATCAGTTTGAGATCGTAATCCGGGTTGCGTTGCGGCGCGGGCCACTCCGGCTTGTCGAGCCATTCCCGGCTGTGGTCGCGGAAGAAATTCTTCACGATCCGATCCTCAAGTGAATGAAAAGTAATCACCGCGATACGCCCGCCCCGCTCGAGCCGCGCAGTGAATACTCGCAGGCCCTCTTCGAGCGCGCCAAGCTCATCATTTACCTCCATCCGCAGCGCCTGAAACACCTGGGTAGCCGGATGATGACGGCCGTGACGGCCGACCAGTTTTTCGATCGCGCGCGCCAGCGGCAGAGTTTCGCGAAACGGTGCAGTTTTTCGCATCTTAACAATCAGGCTTGCAATGCGACGCGCGGCCGGCTCCTCTCCCAGTTCGCGAAACAACCGCGTCAATTGTTCCTCGCTGTGTTCGTTTACGATCGTGGCAGCGGTCAGTTGGGCTCGCGGATCCATGCGCATATCCAGGGGACCGTTGCGCATGAAGCTGAATCCTCGCTCGGCGTTTTCGAGTTGCCGGGAAGAAACACCAACATCAAGAAGCGCGCCTCCAATCGTCCGAATTCCAAGCTCATCGAGCAACACTGAGCGCGCACCTAAAATTCGTCTGTCGCACGGCAAGACGTCCGCCGAAGCGTGCCAGTTGCTCAGTGACGTATCGGACCGCGTCGGGATCCCGATCGAGCGCCAGGACATTGGCCCCGCTCTCCAAAAATACTTCGGTGTGGCCGCCGCCACCGCATGTGGCATCTACGATGAGCGAGCCCGGCTTCGGTTCGAGTAATTCCAGCACTTCACTCTCGAGCACTGGACGGTGATATATAAATTCCTCCACTTCGGGTGCCTCCTCTTCGGCAGTAGACAGATCAACGGCCACGCACAAAGGCCGCTCAAACCAAAATGTGTTAATAACGTTTTGACCAAGCATCTGATTATAAGCCAATGACGTTTGCCACGTGCTGGTAAGTGGCCGTTTCCTCCTCGTGCGCTCGTTTCCAGCGTTGCAGATTCCAAATCTCAAAGCGCCCTCGGTTGCCGACCAAAGCAACTTCATCTTTCAGCCCAAGTTTTCGGCAAAGCTCTTCGGGCAAAACAAGTCGCCCCTGCCGGTCCGCGCTCGCGTGCTGCGCGCGTGAATGCAGGTGGCGCAAAAAAATCCGGCGATCTCGCGCGGAAACGCCTTGGCTTGTTTCTGCCACCGAGCCCATTCGCGCAAACTCGCCCGGCGACATGACGAGCAAAAATTGATGAGCCGCTTCCGGCAAAAGAATGAATTCCTCAGCCTGATCCCGACGCCACCGAGAAGGAATCGTGATTCGATTTTTCTCGTCAATGGAATGCCGAAACTCTCCGGCATAGAAGCGTTCGGGTGGAGAATCGTTGTCCATGTATCGAGTGGAGAATTCATCCATTTTGCTCCACTTGACCCCACTTTTAACCACCTTCCCGCTGCGCGGTCAATAAAAAATTTCAGGCCTGTTTGCGCCTACCCACCTCAACCGTAAGCTCCTCGGATCATGAAATTTTTCAAACTAGGGCTGACGGTGGCTTGTACGCTTGTCATCTGTGGCACCGAAATCGGTTTGAGCCAGTCTCCAGAAGAAATTCGGAGTGACGCTGTGCGGGTGACCGTTTCAATGCACCCAGACGGCTCACGCACAGTTTACAAGTTCGACAACGCGCAGCACAAGGCCGTGGCGACAACCACCGATCCAGATGGCAAACTCCGCGAGACGATTCATTACGAACTGGATGAGGCAGGACGTTTTTCCAGTGGCGAAATTTCCGGACCTGATGGCCGCTTGCGTTTCAAGAGCCGCTACAAGTATGACGACGCGGGCCGTCTTTTGGAAGAGACCCAAAGCACCGAAGGCGGCACGCTTTTGCACAGGATCGTTTACAGTTACGATGCGTCCGGCAAGCAAACGGGCTATTCCGTGTTCGATGCGTCCGGCAAACTGGTGGGTGGCAACAGCGCTGCCAAGGTCCGGCCGTCTTCCTCTCCCAAAGCTCGAGAAAAAAGCTCCCGGTAAGCGAAGCCATTTGGGAAATCGCGAAATGATAACTCTTGCATTGAGCGACCGATTGCATCGAGATCTGGTTGTTCGCTTGCCACAGCCCGTAAAGAAGACTACAAAATCGGCGTGATTGATTACATCCAAAAGGGCGGCCTTTTAATGTGGCCAGTTCTGGTGTGTAGCATCATCGCGATCGCCGTCTTCTCCGAGCGACTCTTTTACTTTCACCGTGCAACAATTCATGTCGGCGAATTCCTGAAGGGACTGTCGAATCTGATTCGGCGACGCAATTTTGCAGAGGCGCTCCATGAATCAGCCGGGACTCCGGGCCCGGTAGCACGCGTGATTCATGCAGCGATCATCCGGCACGACGCACCTCGCGCAGAATTGCGCGACATCGTGCAAGAAGCCGCCCAACTCGAAGTGCCGAAGCTGGAACGATTTCTCCCGGTGCTCGCCACGATAGCTTTCCTGACGCCGTTGCTCGGGTTGCTAGGAACGGTTGCCGGCATGATCGATGCGTTTGCGACAATCGCCTCAAGCGGCGGCTACGCCACGGTGACTGAGCTTTCCGGCGGTGTGTACAAGAGTTTGCTAACCGCTGCAGCTGGTCTGGTTGTAGCTACTCCGACTTTCGTCGCATACAGTTACCTTTCTTCCCGGGTGAATAATATGCTCCATGACATGGAGCGGGCGGGAATCGAGATTGTCCACATGTTGACCGAGAGCCGCCCGATCAGTGGGATTATCAGCTTTCAACCAGCTGATGAGACGGCACGTGAGATTGAAGCACGCCGGGATCTGCAACAATGACGAAGCACGAATGTCGAATAACGAAGGAAATCCGAATGACGAAGCACGAACAGGTGTAGGACTCCGATCCGTTTCTCGCCATTCCAAGCTTCGTCATTCCTTCTTCATTCGTCATTCGGATTTCGGCATTGATAATGGCTTGCAGTTCCACAGTGTCTTAGCCCTCGCATGAAACTGACGCGAACAATTAACTATAACTTCGGCTGGCTTGTGCTCGTGGCGCTGGTGAACGTCGCTTTCCTTTTGGTTTTTTTTCTGTTGCTGAGTTCGAATTTTATTTTGCAACACGGGATTTCCGTTTCAATGCCGTTCTCTCGTTTTACGCTTGGCCCACAAACTAACCAGCAGATCATCAGCATCACCGGTGGCGCAGTTCCAGCCATCTATTACCGCGACCAGCGCGTCACCATGGAGCAACTCGGGCCGTTGTTAGACGCGGCCAAGCGCGAAGGCCTGTCAATCATCATCAAGGCGGACCGTTCCACTTCTTACGAAACGGTTGCCGAAGTGACAAATGTTGTGCTTGAACACGGCATCACATCCGTGTCACTTGCCGCCACTCAGCCGCGATGAACAATCTCAGTCCCGAGCTTGCAACAGAACCGCTGCTTTTTAGTTGGGATTCACCTCGGACACAAAAGGCAGCGCTCCTGGCCTTTCTGGCGCTTTCCCTATTGGCGCACGCCGGCTGCTTTTATATTTTCCAGGTGGTTTATCCGCCGACAGTCACGCTTCTACCGCCGCCAGCCCGTGTCGCTTTGATCACTCCTGCATCTGAAGAGGGCCGAACGCTGCTTCGCTGGATCGATGCAGAAGATCCCGCGGTTGCTTTTACGACTCATCGTCCGCCGGAAGCGAGGCTCCGCGCTCTGCCGAAAGTTGAGCATATTCCGTCTTATCACGCGATGGAACCGACTCTGAAGGGACTTCCACCCTTCGAAGTCGATTCGCGTGCCCCTGACTCTCAGCCGCCGGGTCCCGTACCAGTTATGCGCCAACAAAGCGCTCCTGCTGCCGGCCCAATCCCAACATTCGTTTCGTTTTCGAGCGAGCTGGACGGCTTGGGAGTTGCGATATTGCCGCCGCTCAGGTTCAACGCTTCAACTGGAGAAACGCCCGAAGCAATTCGTTTTCGTGTGGCCGTCAGCAGACTTGGAGAAATTCGGTTTTGTTTTCCCACGAATTCCTCAGGGGATCCGGCGCTGGACGAACAAGCGCGCCTTTATCTCCTGCGTTGCCGTTTCCCCAAAAGCGCTCCAGACGACGGTACGCCCAATGCGCTTTTGACCTGGGGCATCGCGACAATTGAATGGGGCAGCGACATTACGCGGCCGCACGCAAGGCAGCGAGGCAGCGCTACGCCGTGATTCGAGTTAGTCTCGCCGCCCTGGTCACGATTTATTTGCTGCTTTTTCTTGCGGCGGTTTTTCTCCTTTGGATAGTGGGAGAATGGAATCGCCGGCGGCGGGAGCGACGGGCTCTGCAGTATCGGCTGCGCTGCGTGATGTGCTCGTTCGAATTTGAAGATCGAACGGACGCCCTGCTTCCCCGCTGCCCGCGCTGTGGAAGCTTAAACGAACGATTTAGAATGGAGCAAATTTAACATGGGAATGTGGATAGGCCGGAATCGCAAAGCACGCGTGACCTACGGATTTGATGAAATCGCGCTGGTACCCGGGCGCGTGACGATTAATCCGAACGAAGTCGATATCACTTTCCGTTTATCGCGCAGAGAAGCGGAGCCGCTCGAATTGAAAATTCCCATCCTTGCCAGCGCCATGGACGGAGTTGTCGATGTCCGCTTCGCCACCGCCATGAACAAATTGGGCGGTTTGGCCGTTTTGAATCTCGAGGGAGTGCAAACACGCTACAAAAATCCGCGGGAAGTGCTGCAAAAAATCGTCGAAGCCGATAAATCCGAGATCACTGCGCTGCTGCAACGAATTTACCAAGAACCCATTCAAGAAGATCTCATCGCGGCGCGTGTACGCCAGATTAAGGACGGCGGTGTATTGGCCGCCGTTAGTTCTATTCCGCAGCGAGCGGCCGAATTCGGCAAGATCGCCCAGGCGGCTGGCGCGGACGTTTTCGTCGTGCAAAGCACCGTTTCGACGGTGCGACACATTTCGTCGGAGTACAAGTCGCTCGATCTGGAAAAGTTTTGCCGTGAGATGCGCATTCCTGTGATTGTAGGTAACACTGTAGGTTATGAGGTGACTTTCGAAATTATGGAGTGTGGGCCGGCTGCGGTTTTGGTCGGTGTCGGCCCAGGGGCGGCTTGCACTTCACGCGGTGTGCTTGGACTGGGTGTTCCGCAGGTCACTGCGACAGTCGATTGCGCGGCGGCGCGCGACGCTTACTTCAAAAAAACTTCGCGCTACGTGCCAATCATCACTGATGGCGGAATGAGCAGAGGCGGTGATGTCTGCAAGGCACTCGCCTGCGGTGCGGACGCTGTCATGGTGGGAAGTGCCTTTGCCAAGGCGCACGAAGCGCCCGGCTGTGGATACCATTGGGGAATGGCCACGCCGCACGCCAATCTCCCGCGAGGGACCCGCATCAAGGTGGGCGCCACCGGCTCGCTGAAACAGATCCTGTTTGGTCCGGCAGAAGTTGACGATGGCAGCCAAAATTTGGTCGGCGCGATTACTACTTGCATGGGTAACGTTGGCGCTCGAAATATTGCCGAATTTCAACAAACGGAGATTATCATCGCGCCTTCTATCAAGACAGAAGGAAAGCTTTTTCAAACGGTTCAAAGCGTTGGGATGGGAACGAGCTGACGTTTCAACGCTTCACGCTTTAGCAATTCACCGCCATGACCGATCGCAGAGTTGTTATCACTGGCATGGGCGTCCTCACGCCAGTTGGCAACGACGTGGAGACGTTTTGGTCCAATCTCAAGCACGGCGTCAGCGGCATTCACACAATCGATGCATTCGATACGACGGCGTACGATTGCAAAATCGGCGGGCAAGTCCGCGATTTCGATCCGAAGCTATTCTTCAAAAATCCGAAGGATGTTCGCCGCACCGATCGATTCTCGCAGCTTGCGATGGCAGCGGCAAAAATGGCTCTCGCGGACAGCGGGATTGATTTGGCGAACCTGAAACAGCGAGATCGTTTCGGTGTCCTCGTCAGCAGCGGAATCGGCGGACTGAAAACACTTCAGGATCAATTAACAATCCTTTTGACCAAGGGACCCTCCCGGACTTCGCCGTTCACGATTCCAATGCTGCTCAGCAACATGGCGAGCGGCCTCATCTCGATGGAGTTCGACCTGCACGGGCCTAACATGTGTATCGTTACCGCCTGCGCGACATCAAACAACGCGATCGGCGAATCCTGGCGAATTATTAAATTTGGCGATGCCGACATTTTCCTCGCCGGCGGCTCAGAGGCGTCCGTCGTTGAGATTGGTCTCGCTGGATTTTCTGCCATGAAGGCGTTGAGCATGCGCAATGATGAACCTGAACGCGCCTCGCGCCCATTTGATCGCGACCGGGATGGTTTCGTTGTCAGCGAAGGCGCAGGAATCGTTGTCGTGGAGGAATTGGAACACGCCAAAGCGCGTGGAGCGAAGATTTACTGTGAAATCACCGGATACGGTCTTTCTGCCGACGCTTATCATATGACGGCTCCGCCCCCAGATGGCGAAGGTGCTGCGCGTGCGATGCAGTTGGCGCTAGACCATGCACGTCTATCACCTGATCAGGTCGACTATATCAACGCGCACGCTACATCGACTGATATCGGCGATATCTGCGAGACACGCGCGATCAAACATGTGTTTGGAGACTTTGCCTACAAGGTCGCGATCAGCTCTACCAAGTCGATGACCGGCCACTTGTTAGGCGGCGCCGGCGGAATCGAAATGGCCGCTTGCGCGCTCGCTATCCGCGATTCGGTCATCCCGCCAACAATCAATCTGGAAAATCCGGGAGAAGAATGCGACCTCGATTACACACCGAAGGTCGCACGCGAAAAGAAGGTGCGCGTTGCTTTGAACAACTCATTCGGTTTTGGTGGCCACAATGCCACCCTGGTTGTGGCCGCGTTTGAGGGGTAGGGCGCCACTGCGAGCCGCACCGCAATGTGTGGCAATCGCTTTTGACTATTCACTAGTTCCAAGTCACTTTTTCAGCTCTAACAAGCGCGGGCATAGCTTAATGGTAAAGTTCCAGCCTTCCAAGCTGGCCATGCGGGTTCGATTCCCGTTGCCCGCTCGCTCCTATTTCATAGGTCTCACAGGTTGGTTCTTGAACGAATCAGCTATGGATCGCCTATGATTGTCACGATTTATAAAGAAGTCGAGAATACCGAATTTCACTGGAACGGAAACTCGCACGGCTCTGAGCCTAGTTGTTGCCTGACGCTTCTCTGGAAACACCGGCTGAAGGTCCGGAGCTTCGAAGACTTTCCAGCCCCAACGGTGCGGTTTGATTTCAATCAGCGTCATCATGTCGGCTTCATCGCCTGGTTAGGCCTTGGACGCTTCATACCCTCAAATCTCCTACGCGAAAAGGTCGACTCGGGCGTCCCAGCCCGAGGTAAACTGCAGTTCCCCCCTGCCGCCCCTTCGTCGTTCCACCAGACCATGTACCGGACGGTCACGAAGACACCTGACTAAGCGCAGTCATCGCTGCCAGCGAGTCCATATAGTCCCGCCATTGCACGACCTTTCGGCCCTCGATGGTAACGACCGAGATGAACCGGTTGTCGTATGAGGAGCCGGTCGCGACAATCTTACCATGGACATCGTACTCGATGATGACAACGCGAGGGTCCTGCGATCGGTGCACGACGAGCTCATCAGCGCCGTGGAGGACGATGTTGTTGCCGTAGCCCGTATAGAGTGCCATCAGGGCGTCACGACCACGAACTGTCTCGGGCCATCCGGGGAAATGATATCGAAATTCAAACTCCGCGTCGTCGGCGATGGTGTCGAAATAGTGGTCGCCGTCGACCAGGCCGGCCAAACCCTGCTGGACGATGTCGAAGAACGGGTCGAGCGCCGTGAATGCCGCGTACTTGGGATCGGTCACGATTTGCTCCTTGGTTGTTGCGTGAGTTAGTTCAGGTGACCGAAAAACCACGCGTCGCCTCTGCCGCCTAACGAGAAAGAGATAAGCCACGGCAGGGTGTCGTGGCAAACACGTTGAACTTGTTTCGAAATGGGGCCGTTGGCTTCATCGGCTGGTTAGACTGCATGAACCTATTTTTCACCGGAAGATTGCTCGACATTGAATACCATACCGTATGGGTCTTTGATGTAGCAGCGCGGTATCTTTGGATTCTCCTCTATCACGGTGCAACCGGCCGCTACGAGTTGCCGCTTGGCCTTTTGAATGTCTGGCACAAGAAAGTCAAAGACCGGCCCGTGTTCTTTACCCCGTTCCACGTATAGGCAAAAAGAGCCGGTTTCAAAGCCTACGATCGTTTCGCTCCGCTCTGTGATCGGCAGGCCAAGAACCGACCCATAAAACTTCAGTGCCTCTGACCACTTCTCGGTTCGGATAATGATATCCCGCGAAGCTTTGAATGTATTGGACATGGTAAGCTCCTAATTTGCAGTCTAACGAGGATTCGGCCCAATAATTGCGCCTTTAAAGACGTAAATTTTGGGTGTAATCCGCTTGCTCGCCTGGGGAGAATCCGATAAAAGGGGAGTCATGGCGAGAATTGTGCCGAATCATTCGGCATTTAGGAAGCGCAATGTCGCCGGTCCCTTTGGATAAGTCCGCGATCAAGATTTGCCATGGTTCGTAGTCTGGCCTTGGAGTTGTTGAGAAAGAGAGCTTGAAGAGCACCCTCAAGAAGGAGTTTAAGGTACTTCCAAATCGATTGCTCGAAAGCTTCGCTCCGAATGTAATTACCGGCGAGATTTTACTCCTAGGACCACCACACCTACCAGCCCAGCGAGGCAAGCCCAAGCAAACCAGTCTCCTAGGAAGGCGTAGACGGTCCGTGTTCCGCGGGTCGGAACTTGTGCGACGAGAACGCGATCGGTTGTGAGGTAGTGATCCATCGAAGCTAACTGCCGACCTTGGTAGTCGAAAGCTGCCGAAAGACCTTGGCTCGTGTGTCGGACTAGATTGAATCCCTGTTCGATTGCTCGGAAACTAGCCATCCTCGTATGCAAGGGGTCGATTGCTTTCCAGTCGTTAGACGGATCGAGCAGCAGGTCGGTTCCTAGTCGTCCAGCCTGTGCGAGGAGTTGGGGAAAGTCGGCGTCGAAACAGATTACCGAGCTTAGCCGGCCGTAGGGAGTATCAAGCACGCGTACCTTTCCATTGCCTCGGATGGAGATCGCCTCTTCCCTACCCGGCACCGGATGGGCTTTGAAAAATTCCCAGGCGGGATTGCCGTTGGGTTGAACGAGAACGATCTTGTTTTCGAGGGGCGGCGTCGTTTCCAGATGCCAGCTCGCAAGCACCATTCCGAGATAAATGCCGTTGCCCTTCGCGAGAATTTCGCCGCGCTGGATTAAATCGCTCTCATCTTCCTTGAGCACCGGTGCATTCGCTTCGCCCCAGAAGATTATGCGGGCTCCAGCTTTTGCTTCGCGCTCGCTCCGGTTCAGCAAATCATTGTCAACCGCAGCCGAACGTTCCCGAATCGTCACGATTTCCTCAGGAGTGAGCGGTTCATGGCGGAAGAAGCGTCCAACGACTTTCGGATCAGGATGCAATTCGCTGTCCACCCGTGACAGCGTCGCCACCCGAACGGTTTCTTCCGCGGGCGGGAACAGCGCAAGACGCGCACCACCGGCAAGCATGGTGATGATGACAAGCAGAGCGCACATCGCCGTAACCCGCGGCACGCGTCGCGAAATGGTCCACTCTTCCCACAGCGCGTTTCCCGCCGCGGCCGTCCATCCGATCAGGAATGTGACACCCCAAAGGCCGGTGACCGAAAGCGTTTGGAGCAATGCCAGGTTCCCGTACTGCGAATAGGCGGTCGCAAACCAGGTTCCGAATGGCCCCAGCGACAGGAGATATTCGATCGATGTCCAGATCAGCGGGAAAACGAGCGTGCCCGAAAACACGGAGAGTCGGTGCGACAACAGACGGTCACCCAAATAGGGCAGCGTGAAGCACAGGCCATACGTGATCATCACGGCTACGTAGACAGCCGTTGGAAAAGGCACCATTCCGCGATACTGGATCGCGAGCGCGGCGACTTGCACCGCGAGGACTAAGGGAGCACCGACAATGATCCTCTGCGCTCGAGTGAACCGAAGCAAAAAAAGCGGCGCCAACCACGCAGCCAGCGCGATGGCGTTCGCTCCGTTGGCAAATGGCAGAAGAAGAATCGCGACCAGTAAGGGGATCCAGGATCCAGTTCTCGTTGCCCCGTTTGTGAATGATGTTTGGGATTTTTCTGCCGGTGCTTCGAATTTCGTTTGCATAAGTGCCCGTCTAATTTTTTCGATTTGATCTCGGTCGCTTCGGGGGACCAAGTGCTCCTTGCACAGCGCTGTCGATCACGTGATCGATCAGGCGCTGCTTCGAAACCCAGGGAAAAGAGGCTCTCTGCGTCAGAAGGGAAGTGATGCCGTGCGTTGCGGCCCACAACGCCTGGGTGCGCAATTGCAATTCACTCTCGGCCTTAGAACTGCCCAAACAAAGTTTCACCAGGGCGCGCGCAACATCGAACGCGCGATGAGTCCGGTACGGCTTCTTCGTGGGATTTCGAACGACGAAGGCGATTTGGTACTCGCTGGGATGTTTTAATCCCCATTCCACATAAAGCCGCAACCCGCGTTTCAATTGCCGCACCGGATCCTTGCCTCGCTCCTTCAGCAGGATCCCGAGCGCTTCATACAAATGGACGAAGCTTTCCTCCACAAGAATGTCGAAGAGTTCTTCCTTGCTCGTGAAGTGCAGATAGATCGCAGCGGGGGAGTATCCGACGAAACGCGCGAGGGTACGCATCGAAAAGCCTTCGAAGCCTTGGCGCACGAAGATTTCGCGGGCCCTCCTTAGGATTTCTGATCGCGTTTCCTGCCGGTAACGTTCTCGTCTTGCCTCCGCTTGCATGAACATGGTTCACTGTAGTGAACGCTGTTCAGTCGTCAAGCAATGGTTGTGCCACTAAAGCACCCAACCCCGACCAGCGTTGCGACACCGGACTCAAAACATCTCTGACACGCGACCCAGAACATTATCCCTACGATCAGAACCGCCGGTACAATGCCATAGGCGTCCTCTAAGGGTTTCTGAATATATTCTCGAAACGCAATCTCTTCAGTGACTGCCGCAATCGCGGCGATTGAAAGCAATGCCCCAATGACCATTGGCAATGGATAAGAAGGACAGAGAGATCGACACCGAGAGCGCGCGAACCGGTATAAGGCTTGGTAACAGCAATCGCAGCGCAACAAGCGCAACGATGCCGGACAGAATTGCCTGAATCGCGGCACGCCAGATGTGTGCGGCGGGCCAGGAGACGCGCGCGAGCTTCTGGCGTGCGTCACGCGTTGCGGAGGGAGGCCCCCAGCCTGAGAAGTAAGCCCAATACAGCGCTAAAATGATCAGTGTCATCGGAAAGGCCCACGGAATTTCAGGGTGAAACTTGAGATTGCCGAACAGTGGTAGAAAAGTGACCGTCGAACCAATCGTAAGAAGGACCCACCCAAGGACGATTGCGCGCACAATGACAGGCAACCAGTCCCACGCTGCTTTAATCTGCGATCGCATCGTTACGCGGCTCCAACGGTCTAACGAGACACAAGATCAGCGACCGTGCGAATTTGAAGTGACTTTCGCATAACAGTGATAGCTAGGCATAAGGACGGTCCGCGGTTCAGGCATCGCTTGGTTAGGCTCTTGGGGGATGTTCATCCCTTCTTGCGGTTTCTGACTTCTCTTAACTCGTTAAAGTAAGGTGTATCATCGCCCGCGGTGAAGCTTAGACTCTTATCTGTTTGATCAACTCTTGCGACACGATCCCCCAAAAAATTGCTACGGTGGAACCAAATCGAATTTTGTCGCCATACTTCAACTCAGTGTCAGTTATCGAAGTGCGATTAATCTGTGTCCCATTTGTTGAGTGCAAATCCTTTAGCCGATAGGAATCGCCGACCCTCGCGAGTATCGCGTGCTGTGCTGACACCGTCGGATGGTCAATTACTATGTGATTCAGCGGAGAACGGCCAATCATGATAACGTCGCCAACTAACTCATGCGTTACGAGCTCAGCTCCGCCGCATTTCACAATTAGGCGAGCCATCTCACCTCCAATTTCACCGCGGTCTTGAGGAACCGTTTCTAATCACGAAAAGAACGGCACTTGTTGGATTATAGGCTAGTCGCCAACGCTTCCGACCGTGATCGAAAAGCTGGCTCCTCATACGGGAAAAAAAGCCGGCGAAGGACGCGTAATTCATAAAGGTAAAGGATTGACCGATCTCAGGGACGAAACCGTTCACAAGCACGGGATCGAGGAATCCGTTTAGATTAGCGTTTCCCTGAACATTGAGAACACTGACTTGCCCGGCGCCCACGCCTCCAATCTGGATCACGAGTGTAGCCCCACGTGTCAGCGTATAATTGTGAGCGACTGTTAGCATGCCCGGCACGCCCAGTGCATCTCCCGGGCTGACCTTACCAGCGTTATTGTTAGTGACGTTACCGTTGACAGTCCCGCTGCCTGCGAGCGTGCCACTCGGGTTAACGAATGTGTTGCTTGAAATGGACCCATCAACTTGCAGCACGCCACCGTCGAGGTTCGTGTCGCCGGTGTACGTGTTGGCTCCCGTTAGATCGAGCGTTCTGGGACCGACCTTGGTCAGCGACCCGCCGAAGCCGCCATCCTGAATCACGCCGGAAAAGATGGTGTTTACGTTGTTGCTATCGACAGTCAGATTGTTGGGTCCCAGGAAAGCATCTCCGTCGCCCTCAATCGACCCGATTGTCACGCCCGGAGCGTTATGATTGCTGACATCAAGGCTGGCGTTGCCGAAAATCCCGACCCGCGACCGGGCACCAGTTGAAGCCTCATCAAACAGAATCTGCCCACCTTCTCCACCGCCAGTCCCGCTGTTGGCGATCAGCGTTGCCGAATCGGCGCCAGAGGTTTCATAGAAGGCCGTCTGTCCGCCGATTGCGCCGCTGACCGTGGCACCATTGTTGATAAAAGTACCATTAGCCGCCATCGGCGAGTCGAGACCATCGCTGGGACTTGTACCGAACTCCGTGACGCCACCCTCTCCACCGCTGAACGTGGCACCGTTATTAACAAACGTGCCATTAGCCGCCGTCGAAGTGTCGAAGAAGATCGTGTTACCTCCCCCGAGAGCGGCTACACCGCTGGCAGTGCCGCCATTGTTGGTAAAATTTCCATTGCCAGCGGATGAGCTGTCATAAAAGGATGTTGCACCACCAAAGCCTCCGCTGGTCGTTGCACCGTTATTGACAAACGTGCCATTAGCCGCGGTTGAGTTAAAGGAGAAGATCGTTTGGCCGCCATCTGCGAAGTAGGCGGCGCCACCATCGTTACTAAATGTTCCGTTGGCCGCGGTTGAAGTATCACTGAAAACGGTAGCCGCACTAAATGTGTCAAAGACCACGCCGCCACTATTAGTAAAACTGCCGTTGGCTGCGGTTGAGGAGTCGTAGAAGCTCGTCGTGCCGCCTTCAGACCCGGAGAGCGTGCCGCCCTCGTTCATGAAAGTGCCGTTGGCTGCAGTTGAAGTATTGTCGAAGGTCGTTTCGCCGCCCTGCACAAACTGGGCCGGGGAGGCGCTGTTGACGAAGATGGTGAAAGTCCCGGCAGTAGCGCTGTTGCGGAAGACTATTTGTCCCCGGCTGCCGGTTCCATCGTCGGCAGCTACGAAGGTCTGTGTGATCCCCGAGTTATTCATAATTCCAGTGGCGCTGAGGGTGAGCGTGAAGGCTGGGCTGGCGGTAATGGTGTAGGGATTGGTAGTGGCCGGGGTAAACGTGATAGAGTTGATCTGGGTGTTCGCGGAAATCGAGACATTGGTGGTATTGGAAAGAGCGAACGTCGCAATATCCGCCGGCCCATTGGGAACAGTCATTGGCGTCCAGTTCGCAGCCGTATTCCAGTCGCCAGAGGTGGGATTGAGGTCCCATTGGGCGCTGCCCGCGCAGGCAATCGCTGGAAGAACGAATATCAGGGAACAGCGAGTCGCTGCGAGGATAACTCTGTTCATAGAAGTAATCTCCAGTTTGCTGCCGATGCCCGAGAGATTACTAAGCTGCCAGGCCCCGACTCGCCCTTTGGAAAGCCTAATAGTCCGCAGACATCGATTCTCAGCTTCAAAATGGAACAGCAAGGCCTGTCCCAAGGGTCAAGGTGTTGTTTAAGAAACGCTGTAAGCAACAATCCACTAATCAGTTAACAAGGACGATGTATGTTGCGAATTTTTGGTGTTTCCCTCCAGAATTGTAAATTGTTCCGACTATTTGTCAGTTTCGCTTTACCCCTTGGCCTCCGTGCGCGACCTCTGCGGCGGAGGCTTTTGCCGTTTATGGGCCGCGAAGAGCGACCTATCACGGACTCGTGAACACGCGAGCACGCCGGACGTGATCGATTAAACACAATCGCGTGAAGCAAACGGAGGCGCACAATGCCGAAATTCAGACATTACAGTCCTCAGCTCTCAAGGGAGCTGGTGCAACCGTCTGTACCATAAAGCGAAAGCTGAGCGAATTCCCATGACGGTTTTAGCAAAAACAACTCCTGGAGGAGGCGCTTGGGAACAAGAAGCGGATCAACACACGAAAAGTAGCGGAGAATCGGCACATAATAGAACCGAATTAGCAATATTTCCGTTCGATAAGTTCAACTTCTGAGACCCCGGCCATTCGGTTGGGGTCTTTTTTTTGAAAACCCTAACAAAGCCTGTCTGCGATCAGTTTCCAGTAGCGCACTTCAGTTTTTTCCATCGAGCATTCGCGCCTGAAACTGAATTTTGTTTTGGCCAAATAGGCCGAAGGTTTGAGAGCGCCCAGCATTGTTTGAATTGCAGGTCGTTTGGCGAAGTATAATTGAAGTTCATACGCGGAACGATGTGATCGATATGGATTCCTCCGCTGAAGAATTTGTCCCAAGTCATTCCTTCTGTGAACTGTGATTCAAGGTGAGCTTTCAACTCTTCCACGGAGTATCCAAGTAGCCTCTCCCATTTGCATTTTCGTTTCGCGCCTCGCAGAGCGCTTCGACTGACTGACTCATCCGATGGTAAAGCATTCCTTCAGGAGTTGAACGTGTTTTGGTTCGCCACCGCTTAATCTGCGCGCGATATTTTTCGCCCATCCGTTTCCGCTTGGCCTTTAGCTTTTCTCGATATAACTCAGGGTTGGCTGCGTATTGGTCGTGATATTGCTTATTTATGCGGTCCCTGTTTTTTTGCTACCACGCCTTTGTGAGCGCACGCTGCTTGGCCTCGTTTCTGTCTCGCCAGCGCTTCTTGGCAGCTCGAACCAAGACCTTCTGAGCTTCTGTGAGAAGGCGATACGGTTTGCACATTCCGCAGCAAACTTAGATTGATGGGTGCAAATATGAAGTCTTTTGCATTCGTTACAACGCGACACGCTAAACCACCACATCGGCCGCGCGTGCGCGCCCAATCTGTGCGCTCTTTTGCTCTTCACACGACAATGACAAAGTGATATGAACACGCGCAATGTTCGTTATTGCCGCAGTTGTATTCGTCTGCGATACAGCGGCAACCTCGCCACCGGTGGCGCTTGAGTCGCCTTGCGAGTGCCAGGGCTTCCACCTTGTTCGTAAGAAGGGAGCCGCCTATTCGTGGCAAAGCAGAGAGGAGGCATTGAGGCAGTTTTGAGGGTCCCGAGGGAGCCAGTCACGCAACGGCCGCGCGAAAAGCGCGGCCAAATAGGAGAAACATATGCTGATCAGAAACTGTTTTTTATGGTCCGCCAGCGTTGTCGTTTCATTGCTGTTGCTGGCCGCGATCCCACCGCTTACTGCCGAGACCCCATCCGATGCCGAGCGGCTTCAAAAGCTCGAAGAGGCCGTTAGCCAGCTCCAAAAGCGCAATGCCGAGCTTGAACAGGAGGTTGCGGGATTAAAGAAGCGGACGGAATGGGCGCCTGTTGGTGGGACGGAAGGCAAAACAAAGAAACAAGTGACTAGCGACGGTAAGACATATGTCGAGAAACTCGTGCCCGACTTACAGGGCGGCGAAAAATTGAAATTGTTCCCAGCGATCACCGAATTGGAGCTCTTTGGTGATCTGCGTCTGCGCTATGAATACCGCGGTGGCAGACTCCCGAGTAACGATCCGACAAACCCAAATGACTGGCAGGAGCGCGAACGTGAACGTTATCGTTTGCGCATCGGATTGCGCGGCACGCTGCTTGATGACTGGTTCTTCGGCGTACGCTTGGAGACGAGCGCCAGTCCGCGTTCAACGAACGTAACGTTCGGTGACGATACCTCGAGCACCTCACCGGGTGGTGGTGGACCGTTCGCAAAGGGTAGCGACGGCATTTTCGTCGGCCAGGCATACGGTGGTTACAAGGGCTTCCCAGGATTTACGTTTACGGGCGGCCGAATGCCGAACCCGTTCGTCACCACGCGAATGGTGTGGGACGACGACATCAACCCGGAAGGATTAGCGGAGCAATGGAAACACACGTTCACCATCGGTGGCGGAGCAGCAGCGCCAGTGTCCTACAGCAAGGACGGGAAAAACGTAGCGCCGCCACCTCCACCGGAACCGTTGGTAAAAATCGATGTCTTCGCAAACTTCGGTCAGTTTGTTTATGACGACTCTAACCCGTCAAACCCAATTGGCCCAATTCCAACGGTGACGCAGCCAATAGGCGGTGAGACTCAGCAGGTGCCGACCGCCAATGCATTCATGCTCGGATGGCAGGTCGGGGCGAAGTTTGATTTTCCGCACATCTTGTACTTCCAGCTCGCGCCCACCCTCTACAACTACACCGGCGACGGCAACACGTTTAACATCCATTTCTCAGGCGACCCCGGTGGCAATCAAACGGGCATTAACAGTCTATTGGTTTTCGACATCCCTGCCGAGATCGGCTGGAAAGTTGGGAAAATTCCCATGCGCATCTTTGGGGATTTTGCAACGAACTTCGAAGCGGACGACCGTGCCACAGCTGCAGGGCATCCCGATAAGGGTGGCGACCGTTACGCATACGAGATCGGGCTTGGTATTGGACAGCTAAAGAAAAAATACGATTGGCAGATCGACGCGTGGTGGCAACATCAAGACCAGTACGCGCTTGATCCGAACCTAATCGATTCTGATTTGTTCAACAGCACCTTGAACCTGGAAGGCGTGGCTGTTCGAGCCGGGTACATGTTGGCTGATGCCGTGGTCTTTAACCTCACGTGGGCCTACGCGTGGCGTATCGACAGCTCAATCGGCACCGGCGGAATTGGGGACAACATCAGTATCAATCCGGTGGATCAGTATCAAATATTCCAAGCGGATCTGAGTTTTAAATTCTGAGTCAGACCAGCTATCAGATCGTGAGGCCCTTGCGGGGACGGATCTCATAAACGTCCTGGGCGGGGTTCGCGTCCCCCAAAAGCTTGTCTGCTGGGGCCAGCAACCCAAGGCTGTTCTGTTCCGGTAAGCATGGCTTCCATATCGCTTAGATTCCAATCCTGTGAAAACTAACAAAGAAACATTTCCGTTACCTTTCTGGACGCGGGGTGCCACTGATAGTCAGCGACTGCGAGGCCAAGGTTACACGGGGATTTCCCTAGCGCGGTATCCACATCCTCAGCACGGCCCACCTCAATAACCGCCTCCCTCTTCCGGAGAGTGCTCGCAGTCGCTGCCAAAGAACTTCAACCCGGAATCCTCGACTTTTTTCACGCAAGAAACAATTATCCAACGCCTGAATGATGTGTAGGATGCGGTCTCAGACCGCTGTGATCCGCGTTTATGATGAAGCTGGCAACGTGATTGAAACGCACGAGCACAGATAAACGCTACGCCGAGTCTTATCTCCGATGTGCTGTCGCGTGCGCTGTCAACGGCGGCGGCCCGATTCGATGTGACGAATTAGGCGCGGCTGTTTGGTTACCTTGGCTGCCGCTACCGCAACCACAAAGCAGTCCGGATAGGACTAAACCGAGCAGAAGGCGTAATTTCATGGCTTAATACCTAATGCCTAAATTTTTTAGGAAAAACTCGTCTGCTCGTCAATCCGATTTGCCGCGAGCGCAGACCGCCGATTTACCGAGGTATCTTTCCGCCAGATCACGCAGGAATTCGTGGTTGGTCGATTCCGGTTGCACATAAACCCTGTCGAATTCGTTTGCAGTTGTCCGACAACGTGCGCCGCCCTAACTCTATTTGTGCGATTCTTTCGGACAAAATGGTGCCCCTCTGACAGGTCGTTGACGCGTGAGCGGATGAAAAGCTGACTGCGTTGTCGAACTTGAAGCAGCGATTCGCGCCGTCACTTCATAAAATCAAAACGAATCATTGCGCCAACCCAGGCGGTAACTGGGTCGTCTGTTAAATGTACCCCTGATTTTTTCACGAGATTGAAAAAGCGAAACGCCTACATTGGCACCTGTTAAAACAACAGCAAAGTCCAATAGCCCGATTTTCCAACCGTAGAAGCAAAAAGCAGCAACAACCGCTGCTAAGGAAAGGATGCTTAAAACGCCCCCAATAACTTGCGCCATTAGCGCTCCGTGAAACGAATTGGCGAATCCAGTTGTAACCGCAACCGCGAAGGACGATACCAGAAAAAGCCAGAGCGACATCGTCATCTAACGAGGTTTCGGTTGCCCGACAGCTTTCCTGCTCATGCAAAAAAAACCGGGCAGGTTTTACGCTGCCCGATGAACTAATGTTATGGTTCCTAGGTCTAGGGATCGTAACCAACTAAATCTTTAGGACACGTCGGGCCATACCAAGCGCACCGATGGCGACGCCGAGCAACATTACCGTAGCGCCGCCGTCCGGAACAGCAGGCGTGCCAAAGAGCGTCCACCCGGAAAGGCCACACCCGCCGCCAAAGGCAGGAATCGTAATGATTCCACTCAAATTACCGACATACCAAACTTCAGAACCAAGTAATCCGCCAGCGTACGTCGCAAACAGGTATGTATATAAACCGCCGGCACCAAGATTTATGGTCGTACCAGTGCCATTATGATCAACTACGGCAGTGGGCAAGGAACCAAAGGTATTGTTTGAGCGATGATAGATCTGGCCGTTGGCGGTGTCGATGGTGCCAAGGGCCATGCCAATTAAGTGATTGACATAAAGAGCATTGCCGGATGGCACACCGGGCCACACGTAGCCGAGCTCGTGGGTGTCCCCTATGCTAAGGGCACTGGCATTGTGGCCGAATGCAAGCATCACGGCGCAAAATGCCGCGAAAAGCAGCGCAAGTTTGTGTGGGGCAATCGATTTCATACTTGCAAAGGAAAAGCAGACCTTATGCCAAAAATGGAAAGATGTTATCCACGACGTTGTAGGCATCTATTTACTAGCGAGTTATGAGGAGATTTAATCTGACGGGTTTGGTCTGCCCCTGGTTGGCTCCGGTGCAGAATCGTAAGATATTTCGACTGATTCGTAAGGTTTCCCGACGATTCGGCAACAAGTCCGTAGGAACAATAGCAAGCCGCGCAAATCGAAGAGGTGAGCGCACAGCTCGAACTCATCAAGCTGACACCGCACATGGCCAGCCATCGATCACTAGAGCTTTATTGCTTGCGCAATCGCAGCTTCCGATTCAGCTCGTTGAACCCAATGGTTCGTTCGAACTTGCCCGTGCGCATCCAAAACACGAATTTCACCCGACCGGCAGCACGGGCGGGTTTCGGCATAGTCGATGGCCTGACGCTTCTCGGGAAACATCGGCTCAACGCCAAGTGCTTCAAAAAACTTTCCAGCCCCACCGGTGTGGCTTGATTTCAATTACTGTCACTCAGACTCTTATTGTCGTCGGAAAACCTTACGAGTCGTCGGAACATCCAGCCGCATCCGTGCTTTTAAACGAAATCTTAGGGAGCAACGACTGCGCCGGGCTCAACGGTGCGGAGAGGTGGCCACACTTGGTAGCCGTGGCTAATTCATAACACCGGCTGGGTTAGTCCCCGTTTAATTCCTGGCTCCCAGCAGTCGTTGAGCCACTTCTTTCAAATATGCTCTATAATTGCCTACGCAATCCGGCCAGCATTCTTCCGCGCGGGGGGGCACTAGAAGGCAGGACCAAGACAGGGCTTGCGAAAGCAACAGCTAAGGCATCAGAGCACGCTACGAAACTACAACGGGCAGTTTTTCGGGAACTTGGTTCCGTCGTTACCGTAGAACCGAAATGGAGCTTGGAAGGCGTGTTTCCTTCCCGCGCGGTTTTCAAGGTGGCCGCGCGTCACGAAACACGCCGCGAATGGGCTGATCTCTTCTGATTGCAAACGGCTAGGATCTTCGCCCCTTCAGGTCCCCCCCAGGCTCATCTGGTGGCTTCATGAAACAGAAGAAGATCGAGACGCATAAGATCGGGCTGGTCGGCCAAGCGCCGTCGCGGCGCGGCGACCCGTGCAAACCACTCGCCGGCCCGAACGGCCAGAAGATCGCGCGGCTAGCCGCAATGAGTTACGACGAGCTGATCGCGTGTCGCCGGAAGCACCTGAACAAGCACTACAGCGGGAAGCGCGGCATAGGCAACGCGTTCGACCGCGCGAAAGGCCGCGTCAACGCCGCCGACGTCCTTTTGGATTGGCGCGTCGAGCGCATCGTTCTGCTCGGTAAGAACGTCGCGCGCTGCTTTGGCTTCCGCGACGTGCCTTTTCTGGCGGAGATACGCATTTATGGACGCCGGTTCTTAATCTTTCCGCATCCTTCTGGAATCAATCGGTGGTGGAACGAACGACGAAACGAACGACGCGCTCGACAACTTCTGCAGCGGTTCCTGCGGGGCGAGACGGTTCCGCCTGGATTCCAAAAGAGCGGCCATTGACGCCATGTTGACGGTATCACGGTCGTTTTTGTTCTTTCACGGTCATCCTATGTTCGCAACCGTGCGAGGGAGCGAATCTTTCACGAGGGGCAAACACTAGATTTTCAGTAGTCTGCTCTATCAACTGAGCTACCGAGGCGTTTCGGACAAAATCGGACAGTCGAACTGCGTTTATTTGCGCAAATCGTGCAAAGTGACTAATTCGCGTTTCTCCCTATAACGCGGTGATTGCCGCAAGCTTCCAGCGAAATCACGCAAGAACGAAATCGCAAAATCGGTTCGATTCCCGTTGCCCGCTCGCTTTCCTCAGTTCCCGCTTTGTTCGTGTGCGGCGGCTTGTTTACGTTTGCGGAACCACGCTACATTTTTGCCTATTACATGGCCTCCTCTTACAAGCGTACGTGGTCTTCCGAGTTGCGGATCAAACACACTAACATCGGCGGGAAGTGCTGCCAAAAATCCACAAAATTTTGGCACTCCATTGTACTTGAATGCTGCCTCGCGCACGGCTTTCGCCGTGAGCGGCCGGCGGACATTAGCTGTTCGTGAATCGCGATCCTGAGCAGCCGACAGCGACGGCGCCGATTCGGGGTACGGAAAAGGAGCAGGCGACGGCAAGGGCGATGAGTCCGAAACGGACGGTGGCGCCGGAACTTGCACAGGTGTTTCATAAGGATAGGGACCAGGAACCTTGATGGTCGGGGTTGCCGAGTGAATTATTTCAGTCGAGAAACCTAGCAGGATTGCTAGTCCCCCAGCAATTCCCATAATTCCGGTCAATTTTCTCGCACGCTGTCTTTTCATGTTCGCACAATGGCGGCTTTCCATTGCTCGCGTATTGCTTTCGCTACAATGCTAGGGGCGGGCATATGGTCTCGTGCAGTTCCTGAATTAAGTGTGACCGCTAACGCATTAGGAAACGCCGCGCCAAAGCGAGCACGCCGAGAGCCACACCGAGCAACATTACCGTAACGCCACCGTCCGGAACCGCTGTACCGATGCCAAAGAGCGTCCATCCGGTGAGGCCGTGCCAGCCCGCTAAAAAGGGAATCGTTACTATTCCAGTCAGATTACCAACGTACCAAATTTCGGAACCATACCCGTTGTACGTCGCGAACAAATACGTGTATAAACCCCCGGTGCCAAAATTTATCGTTCTGCCACCGCCATTGCGGGCCTGGGCGGCGGCCGGCAAGGATTCAAAAGCATAGTTTGAGCGAAAGTAGACCTGGCCGTTGGCGATGTTGATCGCACCAAGACCCATGCCGAGTAAGTGGTTCACATAGGTTGCTCTGTTTTGATCGACTGATTTTTTTTGTACGCCGGGCCAGAGGAAGCCCAGTTCGTGCGAGTCGCCGATACCAAGGGCTCCGGCCTCATGGCTCGGCGCAAGCATTGCTCCGCAAAACGCTATGCAGAGCAACAGGATTTTGTGTTTCGAAACTGCGTTTGATTGCATGGCGCGGCGTGAAAAGTGTAATCGTACAAAATGCCGCAAATGCCGTGCCAATAGAAGCTCCTAACTCCACAACAGTCATAATCGTCTCTTTGACGGCATGTTATGTTCACAACAATTTTGATGGATTAGTATCTATCGGTGGCGAGGTTGTAAATTGTTCAGACAATTATGTGGCGGCCAACCAAAACTAGACATAACAGGCTCAAAACAAAGAGATTACGCTATACGATTTAGCACGTAAAGATTCCCGACGGTTCAGTCTTTCGATTCGCGTTACCGGCTATTGGTCTGGCGAAATTAGCTCGCGGTTTCGCCAGGTGAATCCAAGAGCGGAGTAAATCGTCAGCGCCACGGTAATCCACACCAGAACAGGCCCGGCTTCGGTCCAAGCACGAAACCACCAGGTCGATTTCTCATCGGCGTGCCGCAGTTCCGCCAACGAAAGGAGCGTCAGAAAGAAAACAATGGTAATGATCTGCCAAGAAGTTTTCTGTTTGCCCAGCCGTTCTGCTGGAAGAATCTGGCCCTTGGCACTGGCCATCAGGCGCAAACCCGTTATTAAAAAATCTCGCGCTACCACTGTTGTGGCTGCCCACGCTGGAACAGCTTTAAGAGGAACCAACGAAATAAAGGCGGCGGCCATCATGATCTTGTCCACCAGCGGATCCATCAATTTGCCAAAGTTTGTTACCACCCCGTAACGCCGGGCGATTTCTCCATCGACAAAATCAGTCAAACCTGCGATGAGAAAGATGACCAGTGCCGTGGTGCGTCCGTATTGCCAGGAGGAATTAAGCGCCACGACAAAAACCACAGTCAGGCCAAGCCGACTCAGAGTAATCCGATTGGCCCAGTTCATTTTGCTGTAGTTGGCGCCATTGCTGTAGCCGGGCGCGATGATCCAGGCTGCATGTCATTCTGGATTTTAAACCGTGGCCGTTTCCAAATCGGAACTTTCTTCTTCAACTCGTCCACTATCCATCGACTCGCTTGAAATGCTTCTTGGCGATGTCCACTCAGCACTCGCAAAAAGAGCGAGGGCTCCCCAACGGCGACAAATCCGACCCGGTGATGAATGATAACCAATCGAATTTCAAATTGGATCATGGCCTGCTCCGCAATTTGCCTCAGCTGATGTTCGGCCATTTTCCAGTGCGCTTCGTAATCGATTCCCTCGATTTCGCGCCCATCCTCACAGCCGCGAACAATCCCGTGGAAATCAACTCTCGCACCTGCAGCGGGATCCACACGATTCTCAGGCGCATTGAATTGCGCATCTGTCACTAAAACTTCACAAACCGGATTTGCCATAAGGTTCAAGTGCTCGCTACAGTGAGTGGGGCCCCCTGTTTCAAGTTGTTGGAAAAGAAGATACCAAAATGAATACGAATCAATGTGATATTGGACTAATCGGCCTGGCTGTGATGGGCGAGAACCTCGCCCTGAACCTGGAATCGAAGGGTTTTTCTGTTGCGGTGTTCAATCGCACCACTGAGGTCACGGAAAAATTCGCTGCTGGACGCGCCAATGGGAAAAACATACAGCCGACGCGCACAATGGAGGAATTTGTCGCTGCGCTGAAAAAACCGCGCATCGCGATGATGATGATTAAAGCGGGTAAGCCGGTGGACGTTGTTATCGGTGAAATCGCGCCCTTACTCGAGCGAGGGGACGTGTTGATCGACGGAGGAAACTCGCTTTTCACCGACACACAACGGCGCGGCAAAGAGCTGGAGGGGACGGGAATTCATTTTGTGGGTATGGGCGTTTCGGGAGGCGAAGAAGGCGCCCTCAAGGGGCCTTCGCTTATGCCGGGCGGCTCGCGCGAGTCCTGGGAAATCATCGCCCCGATTTTTCGCAAGATCGCTGCGCAGGTAGATGGCGAACCGTGTTGCCGATACATGGGCCCGGATGGCGCCGGGCATTATGTGAAGATGGTCCACAATGGCATCGAGTACGGCGACATTCAGTTGATCTGCGAAGCTTATGCAATCCTTAAAGATATTCTGGAGATGCAGGCTTCGGAGCTTGCCGACGTCTTTGCAGAATGGAACAAAGGCGAGCTCGACAGCTATCTGATTCAAATCACCTCAGAAATTTTTCGAAAGATCGATCCTGACACTGGGAGACCCCTGGTCGATATGATTCTCGATAAAGCCGGACAAAAAGGAACCGGCATCTGGACACTTCAGTCCGCCATCAGGCAATCTGTCGTCATTTCAACAATTAACGCTGCCGTCGAAGCGCGCGTTGTTTCGTCGCGAAAAGAAGAGCGGGTGGCCGCATCGAAGATTCTGCCACAACCGAGGGCTCGAAAGTTTACGGGCAATCGAGCGCGCTTCGTCGATGCAATACGCGACGCGCTTTACGCATCGAAAATTGTTTCTTACGCACAGGGAATGGAGCTTCTGCGTTCTGGAAGCACTGAATACAAATGGAACCTCAACCTTAGCGACATCGCCACCATCTGGCGGGGCGGCTGCATCATTCGCGCGAAATTTCTCAACCGAATCGTCGAGGCTTATCAGCGCGACGCTGCGCTCCACAATCTTCTGCTCGATCGTTATTTCACGAGAGCCATCAAAAAGGCGCAGCGCAATTGGCGCGTTGCGGTAACAACAGCCATTAAACACGGCGTCCCTGTTCCGGCATTTTCCGCATCGCTCGCTTACTTCGACAGTTATCGGTCGGCTTGGTTGCCGGCAAATCTCTTACAAGCGCAACGCGATTTCTTCGGCGCGCACACCTACGAACGAATCGATAAGCCCGGCGTTTTTCACACCGAATGGATCGAGTCGGGTCAGAAACCAGCGGAAAAACCGACTGAGCCGAAAACGCCCGAACCCCATCACGCTGGAGAGTAGATGTAGCGAGTCTACCTCTGGGCGACGCGACGCGCGTGTACTAGTCATGTCCGTGCCGCGGTTCGCACAGTGAAGCGGCTACAGAGTTAGTGAAAATCGTGCGATTCCGTGCCAGCGAGCTGTTCGTGCGTGAGCGGGCTAATCTCGCGCGCTTTGATCAAAATCACATTGTCCGAATTCTGCACTTCGCCTTCGATGAGCAGAAAGGCTTCTTCAGTGATCGCGAGGCGAAAGTGTTCGAACAAGTCAGGATCGACAATTGCATTTGAAACACCGGTCTCGTCTTCCAGGCTGACAAAAACAAAGCCCTTCGCCGTACCGGGGCGCTGGCGGCAGATCACATTCCCGGCAATTTGGATAACCGAACCATGTCGCGCGTGCGGAAGATCGATTGCGCGCCAAATATTCGGCAAACTTTCGCGCAATAGCTTCATAGGATGCGGTCCAGTGGTGAGATTCATCGTGTCGTAATCCGCTTTCACTCGCTCGGGCAACGTCATACGGGATAAAGGCGAGTCATCCCGAGCGGAGCGAGGGACCTCACAAAGGGGGATGGAATGTTCAATGTTTCCAGTATGATCAAAACTTTGTAGTCGAGGTCCTTCGCTTCGCTCAGGATGACTCACGTTGTGTGTAAGCAAATCGTCATGCCATGTTTCTTCCACGTCCCACATCGCGGCGCGTCGGTGTTCGGCAAAACAATTGAGCGCGCCCAATTCCGCTAATGTGCGCAATTCGTCTTTTGAAAGCAGAACGCGTCGCTTGAAATCCTCCAACGAATCGAATTGTTCCTCTTTTCGTTGTCTAACGAGTTCTTCGGCGTGTTCCTCGCGTAATCCGCTCACGACACAAAATCCCAGGCGCACACTATTGTCATCGACAACGGTGCAGCGCCATTCGGATTGCGAAACGCAAACCGGCTTGATCTTCAAGCCATGCCGCTGCGCGTCCTTCACAATCGTCGCCGGTGTGTAAAAACCCATCGGCTGATTGTTCAAAAGGCTCGCGTAAAATTCCGGCGCGCGATGCACTTTTAAATACGCGCTGCCATAGGCGAGAATTGCGAAACTAATCGCGTGCGATTCCGGAAATCCGTAAAGCGCAAACGACGAGATGGACTGAACGATTTTGTCGATCTTGTCCGTGGTCACACCTTTGCGTTCCATCGCTATGCGCAATTTTGCGCAGACCTTGTTCATCCGTTCTTCGGAACGATGAAAACTCAGTGCGCGTCGCAGCTCTTCCGCTTCGTCGCCGGAAAAATCGGCCATTACCATTGCGATCTTAAGCATTTGCTCCTGGAAAAGGGGAACACCGAGGGTGCGTTTTAAAACAGGCTCCAGGCGCGGATCAAAATATGTGGGCGGTTCGCGTCCAGCCCGCCGCGCCAGATAGGGATGCACCATGTCGCCCTGGATCGGCCCTGGCCGGATGATCGCTACTTCGATCACCACATCGTAAAAACATTCCGGTTTCATCCGCGGCAACGTGGCCATTTGCGCACGACTTTCGATTTGGAATACGCCGATCGTGTCCGCGCGCTGCATAATCTCGAACGTCTTATGGTCATCTTTCGGGATGTGCGCTAAGTCGAGCGGACGGCCCCGTTCGCGGCATAACTCAAACGCATCCTGCATCACCGACATCATGCCGAGGCCTAACAAGTCCACTTTCACGATGCCCAGGTCTTCGCAATCATCCTTGTCCCATTGCGCCACGACGCGACCTGGCATTGAGGCGTTTTCCAGCGGCACAAACGAACTGAGCTTGTTCTGGCAGATAATCATGCCACCGGAATGCTGACCAAGGTGTCGTGGCAATCCATAAATTGCACGATAGAGCCTGATGAATGCCGGCATGCGCGGATGGTCTTTCGGCAAGCCTGCCTGTTCGATTTGCGATTCGAGCTCGAGCGTGTGGGGGAAATCGCCACTCGCAAAAAGATGGGAAAAACGGTCGATGATGCTCGGCGAAAAATTGAGCGCTTTCCCGATTTCGCGCGCTGCGCTGCGTCCGCGATAACTGATCACGTTCGCCGTCATCGCGGCCCCATGTTTGCCGTAGCGGCGATAAATTTCCTGGATTACTGCTTCGCGCCGGTCGCCGCTGGGAAGATCCAGATCGATATCCGGCCAGCCTTTACGGCTCTCGTTTAGGAATCGTTCGAAGACGAGATGATTTTCCACCGGATCGACCGGGGTAATCCCGAGGCAATAACAAACCGCGCTGTTCGCGGCGCTGCCCCGGCCCTGGACCATGATGTTGTGTTCGCGACAGAAATTGAGGATGTCCCAGACGATCAAAAAATAACCGGGAAACCTGAGCTTGGTAATAAGTACAAGTTCTTCTTCGAGCTGCTGCTTCACCTTGGTGCTGATCGCAGCGTAACGTTGTTGCGCGCCGAACCAGACAATAGTGCGCAAGAATGAATCCATCGTATGATCAGTTGGCACCGGGTATTCGGGAAATTCGTACCCGAGGTTTTCGAGCGAAAACATGAGCCGCTCGGCCAAGCGCGCCGTGTTTTCAATTGTTTCCGGCAAATCCGCGAAAATTGCTCGCATTTGCCGATCGCTCTTCAGATAGCGGTCGGCATTTTGGGTTAGCAATTTTCCAGCAGCATCCAAATGCGTATGCTCTCGAATACAGATGAAAACATCCAGCACTTCGCGCCCGTACGGCTTCGCGTATTTCACCCCGTTTGTTGCGAGAAGCGATAATCGGTGTGCGCGTGCCAGATCGATCAGGTCGCGATTAACGCGTTCTTCACCCCGAATGAAATGCCGCTGAATTTCAACGAAAACATTTTCGCAGCCGAACGTGTCGATCAGAAATTCCGCGCGGTCTTCTACAGACTGGCAGCCTGTGCTCCCCGATCCAAAGAGCGCGACTAACCCTTTTGCAAATTCCGGCAGCTCGTCCCATCGCACCGCGCATTTTCCTTTCTCGCTGCGTAGATGCGCCTTGGTTAGCAGTTCGCACAAATTTTTGTAGCCGGTGCGATTTTCAACCAGCACAGGAAGAACTGCACTGTCTTCCATCGACAATTCGCAGCCAATGATCGGGCGGACATTATGTTCGCGCGCAGCGACGGAAAATCGTTGCGCACCATAAACCCCGTTGCGATCGAGCAAAGCCATCGCCGGCATTTCCAGCTCGGCGGCGACCTCAGCTAATTGCTCGGGAAATGAACCGCCGCGCAAAAAGCTAAATGCGCTGCACGCATGAAGTTCGATGTAGCTCACGACGTGTCATCCTGAGCAAAGCCAAGCGGAGTCGAATGATCCCCCAAGGGAATCCATCGGCTTGATCCCGGGATTCCTCGACTTCGCCCGGAATGACAGCGACTGGCTAGTCATAGATCCCATCCAACTTCCAAGTCCTTTGACTTTCATGAGCGAGGACCAGTTCTCCAGTCTCCAGTTGCAAATCCCACTCTGCGCGGACCCACGATTTTTCATCCCACCAATTTCCGGAAAACAAATATGGGCCGCGTTGATCGACCACCTGACCGCGAATTCTCTCACTTTGAAGATGTCGCTGTTCGGAAACAAACATCGATGTAGCTGCAGGCGGCCGAAATCTTCGTAACACCGCACCTGGCATCGGCATCCTGCCGATTGGATGGGCTGGAAGCCCATGCCACGCAAAAGGCTCTATCCGAAATGCATCTGGCCGATGCGTTTCTTCCAAAACCGGAGTACCGACACGATCATCGCCCAGAAGAGCGGTCAAACGAGCAAGTGTTTCTGAGAGCTGATGCGGATTGCGTAATGTAGTTTCAAATAATCCGAATTGTTCCCTCGCAGGCTTGATCGGCTGCGCGCTCAGCGCCACTGCAACGATCGGATATTCGGATTTAAAATTCTCCAGATGCGTATGCAGCATCCGGAAGAGAAGATCGACATTGTTGGTGGGCTGCGGAATTTTGAAAATGCGCTCGTAAATTTGTTTATCCGTGAACGTGATGCGCAGGGTCAGTTCTTTTGCGACGAGATAAATTCCGCTCAACCGGATGGCGAGTTGCTCCAAAAATCGACGGAGCATGAAGAGAAGTGGCTCGGCCGTTTCAATTTCGTTCTCAAATTCGAAATTCTCCTCGAATGACTCCGGGGGCCGGATCAGTTTGATTACTCTGCTGGATTGTCCATTTGCCCGCTCCCACATTCGGATTGCTTCCGGTCCAAGTCGCGCCCCAAGCTGCTGCTTATCCAGCGCCGCGAGCTGACCAATCGTATGAATCCCCCATTTGTGCAGGATTGCCAGAATTTGGCGGATTTCGCTCTGCCTAGTTTTTGCTGCAGAATTCGACGAATCAGAGCGCTCCATGCGCTCAATTTAAGCTCCCAGTTTATATGTTCAAGAGAACATTAAAGCCGGAAACCCTCAAATGACTTCTACTGGACACTTCGGCAGCGCTTGCAGGAAGGCCCGGCCATAGGGTCTGGTCAGGACGCGACTGTCGAGGATGACAATTATTCCATGATCACTCTTTGTTCGGATCAACCGACCGACGCCCTGTCGCAGTTTCAGGATCGCTTCCGGCAGCGAATATTCAGTGAACGGATCGCCACCGCGCTCCTCGATCAATTCAAGTTTCGCTTCGACCAATGGATGGTCGGGCACGGCAAATGGCAGACGCGTAATAATTACATTCGAGAGCGCATCGCCAGGGACATCGACGCCCATCCAAAAACTGTCGGTGCCAAAAAGAACGCTGCGCGGCATGGTCTTGAACTGATCCAGAAGTTTTCCGCGCGGCGCGCCGCCGCCTTGCACCAGCAGATTGAATTTCTTTTGCGAAAAGAATTGTGCCATTCGCTCGGCCACCTGCTGCATGCCCCGATGACTTGTAAAAAGCACGAACGCGCAGCCGTTGGTCTGCTCGACAAAATGCGCGATCCAATGTTCTAGCGCTTCCCCGTAGGCAGCGTCCCGTGGATCGGGCACTTTTTTCACGATGAACATCCTCATCTGTTTCTGGAAATTGAACGGACTGCCAAGCAGCGCCGGTTCAACTTCATCTGCGCCGATGCGACGACGGAAATACGCGAGGTCGGAGCGACCGACTGAGAGCGTCGCGCTGGTCATGATGCACGAACAATTGTCCCGAAAAATCGTCCGTCGCAGTTCGGGGGCGATATCTATGGGCGCAGCGTTGAGCGTGAGAAACTGCGCTGTTTTCCCTGTGCGCTCGACCCAGTAAACGTGTTCGCGGCGACTTTGCTCTAAGAAATCACCGACATCTTTCCTCGCTTCACGAATCCGCCTCCCGTATTCCTGTAATTCTGCTTTTAGAAACTCATCGTCAGTCCGTTTCACGACCTCGGCGATGCGCGCTTGCAAGGTTGTCAGGCGACTGGTGATCGTGTCCGGAACAAGATCTGTATCACGGACACGAAATTCGCGGCCTTTCTTAAAATCGCACTTCGATTCAACAGCGGCGAAAAACTTTTCTGCGTTATCGACAAGTTCCGCCGCGATTCTTACGCCCTCGGCATCGCGCGTCACAGTGAACAGGCCTTTGCGTGTTCGAGCATTGTAGAGCCGCTGGATTGTCGATCGTAGCCCATATTGCGAGACGCCAAGACCGATCTGCCGGGACGCTACGCGCTCGACCGTGTGCGCTTCATCCAAAATGAGGAAATCATTCGGAAAAATGAAGCCGCTCTCGCGTTCTTCCTGCACCTCCGGACTTATCAGCAAAATAAACAGTAACGTGTGGTTAATCACGAGCACATCCGCGCCCAGCAACCGTTTGCGCGCTTGTTGATAAAAACAGCGCGAATCCTGGCCGCATGTTTTCTGTGTGCAAATGTGCGCTTCGCTACACACCTGTATCCACACTTTGGGATCGGGCTCGATTGATAAATCGCTGAGCGAACCGTCGCGCGTGGTGCCAGCCCATTCGGCAAGCCTGTTCAACTCATTTTGCTCCGGACCTGTGAAAAGCTCATTGGCTTGCTGGAGCGCCCGTTCCAGTCGCCGCGGACAAAGATAATTTTGGCGCCCCTTGATCAACGCGGCCTTGAACTCGACCGGCAGAATCTTTTGCAGAATGGGAATGTCTTTGTAAAGAAGTTGCTCTTGGAGGTTAATGGTGTGAGTCGAGACGATTGCTTTTTTGTGCTGCTCGATCGCCAACAAGATTGCCGGCATTAGATAAGCCAGCGATTTGCCTACGCCGGTTCCAGCTTCGATCACCAAATGGCGCTCTTCCTCCAGCGCATTGGCAACGGCCGCAGCCATTTCCTGCTGTTGTGGACGGAACTCGAAATTCTTTGCCTTTGATAATGGCCCGCTTTCCGAGAAAAATTCGCGGACACGTTCGACAAAATCGCTGCCTAAACTGTTCTTCAGTGCAATCATGACGGGCAACAGGAAATGACGAATGACGAAAGACGGATGACGAAAGAAGCCCAAAGCCCCAATGACGAAGAACCGACGTCTTTGTGCTGGGTCGTTTGATCATTCGTCATTCCTTCGGCCTTCGTCATTGGGAATTCGTCATTCTTCTCTTGTAATTTGGCGCGCGCCATTGATTTGATTACGGTAATTACCACCGAACCATTCAAATCGTCATGAAGCTTCTCGATCGGTACGTCATTCGCAATTTCTTGCAGGTCTATGTTTACTGCATCGCCGGCTTTATTTCGATCTGGCTCATTTTCGACGTAAGCGATAACATCTCGACTTTTATCGACGAGCATGTCGGTCTGCTTTTGGTCGCTCGTTATTACGCCACCCAGATCCCGCAGGTTCTGATCATTCTGCTCCCGGTTTCGCTTCTGCTGTCGCTGCTTTTTGCTCTTGGCCGAATGTCGCGCGCCAACGAAATTGTCTCCATGCTCACGGCGGGTATAAGCCTTCCGCGCGTTCTGCTGCCGTTGGTCGGCATGGGACTGCTCACTGTGGGAGCCAGCATGGTGATGAACTATTCGCTTGCGCCCCATGCAGAACTGGCGCGCAAAAATTTTCTTTCGGAAGCGCTGGCCCGTCCCAGTCGCTACATCCAAGGGCAGATTTTTCGTAATCGAACCGACTTGCGCACCTGGTTCATTCAAAATTTCCTTCCTCGGAGCAGCACATTCAATAACGTTCAAGTCCTTCAACAGGACACGAACGACAATATCGTTACAAATTACGTTGCAAGTCGTGCTTCCTACCGCCCGGAAACCAAAACCTGGGATTTGGAGAATGCGAAGGTCGTTCACTACGATCACGCGGGAAATATTGTTGACGAGCAGATTTATCCTTCGCTCAAGATCGAGCACTGGAGTGAAACCCCGTTCCGACTCGGGAGCGCAAATGAACGCGCAGAATTTCTAAGCCTGCCAGAATTACGGGAGTATTTGCGTTTCAATTCAGATTTCCCCGCTACCTTACTCGCACCGTTTCGCACCCATCTGCAGTATCGGCTTGCTCTGCCGTGGACCTGCTTGGTTGTTGTCTGCATCGCTGCGCCGCTTGGAATCGGCTATTCGCGCCGGGGGGTTTTGTCGAGTGTCGCCGCGGCGGTTTTTCTAGTCTTTTCGATGAACTTCCTGGTGCACCTGTTTCTCGCGCTCGGCGAAGGTGACCGCGTTTCTCCATGGGTGGCGGCCTGGACGCCGAACCTTCTTTTCGCCGCGATCGGCCTTTATCTGTTCTATCTGCGCGCGTCCAACCGCGAGGCACCAGGTTTTCACCTTTTCACCGCGCGACGTATGGTATCACGATGAATCCGCTTCCAAACGAATGGGCGATCACACATCGGGCAGACACCTGCGCGGTGACGCATCGGCCGTTTGTCGCCGGAGAATATTTCTACACCCTGCTCTATCACAGCGCGGATGGCTATCGGCGTGAGGATTTAAGCGAAGAGGCGTGGCAAAACCGGAATGAAAACATTCAGCCATTTTCATTTTGGAAATCGCGCTACGAGCCCTTGCCACCGAAGCCGCCCGAACCTCTGCCGAGGGAAAATGCAGAACAACTCTTTCGCCGTTTAATTGGATCCGAGAATCCACCTGCAAATGCTTGCTACGTTTTGGCCGCGATGCTTGAGCGCAAGCGTGCCCTGAAACAGGTGAAGACTGAGTCCCGCGATGACGGGAGACGCGTCTTGATTTATGAGCAACCTGCAACCGGTGACGTTTTCGTGGTGCCTGATCCACAATTACGCCTGGGCGAACTGGAAACTGTGCAAGGCGAAGTTGCCCAACTACTCGGCGCAGCGAACCAAAACAAAGATGTTAATGTCCAATCTGCTTGAATGACTACGGAAACATCCACTGTTAATTACAAGATTGGCAATGAGCGCCTGATCCGGATTACGGAGCAAGCGGCTCGCAAACTGGAGTCGCTACTTGAACAAAAAGGCAAGCCTGAGGGAGCGCTACGCCTCGCTGTGGTCGGCGGGGGATGTTCCGGCCTGCAATACGTCATGGATCTGGTGGATGGCCCGAAGGAGCGCGATATTCTCGTGCCGATCTCAAATGTCCGCCTAGTTATCGATCCAAAGAGCGCGCTTTTTGTCAGCGGCTCTGTGCTCGATTACAGCGAGGACCTGCAAAAAGGCGGCTTCAAGGTCACCAACCCGAACGCCGTCGCGCACTGCTCGTGCGGGGAAAGTTTCGCGGTCTGACTGGGAAATAGGAAGACGCGTGGTACCGATGCCTCATGGAGCCTTTGAATGGATTCGACAAAAAGTCGCACGTCGTTTTCGATGTTCTTGGACCAGCCGTCGAATTCCTGGTTCTGCCATCCGAGTGGGCGGGTGATTATGCGTGGTCAGGGGCGTCATCCCACCCGGTGTCTCCGTCCCTATTCACAGTCATCCGGAGGACGAGAGTTTTTTTCTATGCTCTGGATTCGTTCAGGCTCTGGAGCAGCACGAGGATAAATTCGAATGGATCAACATGGAGGCGGGGCGATTTCCGTCATGTGCCGCACGGGGTCAAGCACGCTTGGAAAAACCAATCGAACGCACCTGCGATCGCAATCATTGTAACGACTTCGAGACTAGGCAGATTTTTTCAGGAAGTCGGAAGATCGGTTGCTGCTGACACATCTTGACGGCCTCCATTTCAGGGGGATCTTCAGAACTTCGCCGATGTGGCGGCGCGCTATGGCCATTGGCTCGCCAGCCCGCAGGAAAACGCTGCAGCTGGTATCAAACTGCTGTAGTGAAGTCGGAAATCCGGCGAGACATTGGACAAACTACACCTTCAAAATCTCCGCCTCCTTGTGCTTGAGATGATCATCGACCGATTTGACGAAGCGATCGGTGAGCTTTTGCACTTCTTCCTCCACATCGCGAAAACCGTCTTCGGTCAATCCGCCTGCGGTCTTCAGTTTCTTCGATTCGTCGAGCGCGGCGCGCCGGTTGGCACGCACACGCACACGCGCTTCCTCGGCCATTTTGCTCAAGGAACGCACTAGTTCCTTCCGTCGCTCTTCTGACAACTCTGGGATCGGCAGACGGATGATCTTTCCGTCAACCGCAGGCGTGATGCCGATCTTCGATTCGTTGAGCGCCCTCTCGATGTCCTGCACCGTGCCAGCGTCGAAAGGCTGAACAACGAGCAAACGCGGCTCAGGGGTCGTGATTAACGCAAGCTGCTTTAGCTTCATGGTCGATCCGTAAGCGTGGACATCGACGTTTTCGACCAGACCGGGCGAAGCTTTGCCGGTGCGCACGGCGGCAAATTCATGCACCATGTAATCGACGCTCTTCTCCATCGACAGCTCGGCCTCAAGAAGAATGTCATCTCTGTTCATGTCGCTGGATAGTTACTTCGACGGAAGCTCATCGCAAACCAGTGTTCCGACTTTTCGCCCAAGCACGGCATCGCGAATATTGGTGGGATTATTCATGTCAAAAACGACGATGGGTATTTTGTTGTCCATGCACAGGCTGAACGCAGTGGAATCCATAATTTGTAAACGTTTCGCAAGCGCTTCCGAGAAAGTGAGCTGGTCGAAACGTCGTGCGTCTGGGTGCTTGTTTGGGTCGCGATCATAGACGCCGTCAACCTTGGTTGCTTTCAGGATCACATCGGCGCGAATCTCACTTGCCCGCAGTGCCGCCGTTGTGTCGGTCGAGAAGTAGGGGTTGCCGGTGCCAGCAGCAAAAATGACAATACGACCAAGTTCAAGATGCCGAATGGCGCGTCCCAGGATAAATGGCTCTGCCACGTTTCTCATGTCGATCGCCGACTGGACACGCGTCTCGACACCCATTTGATCAAGCGTACTGCGTAAGGCCAGTGCGTTAATCACGGTAGCAAGCATGCCCATGTAATCCGCTGTGGTGCGGTCCATGCCGCGATGCGATGCCGATACGCCGCGCCAGATGTTTCCGCCCCCAATGACGATTGATACCTGCACTCCCAGATCGCGGACTTCTTTTATCCGTTCAGCAATCTCGCGCACGACTGTTGGCGAAATGTTGTCGCGCCCGCCGCGTTCTTGCACGGCTTCACCGCTCAGCTTCAGAACGATGCGTTTATACGCTGGCTTTTCGGTTTGCATGAGTGACTTACAATGATCAACAGAAGATATCGATCTTGGAAAGCACAAACACAGGTTACCCGGAGCCGCCCGCTCGACTCACTTCGCCCGCTCAGGGCAGGCTTCGACGGTGAGGGAGCTCGCCTACGAAGCTGGCAACTCACAAGATAGTTAATGTCTTCAACTACTCTGTGTGAGGTCCTTCCCTTCGTTCAGGATGACAAGACGCGATGGCCGCGGAGAAATTCGCCCGCGCTCATTCGCCGTTTTCCTTCTAGCTGGACTTCGCGCAATAACAACGCGTCTTTAGCCGCGGCGACCACCAATTCATTGTCGCGCTTCAGGATTTCCCCCGGCGTCCCTCGAAGACCAACGACCGTCGCGGAGAAGATCTTCAAATTGTGCGCGCCATTCGTCGAGATGGTCATAAACGCACCCGGCCATGGATCGAACGCGCGGATTTTTCTCTCAATCGCGTCAGCTGGATCGGTCCAATCAATCTTGCCGTCTTCGCGTTTCAGCTTCGGAGCGTAAGTCGCCAGCGCATTGTCCTGCGGCATACGCGGCGCACTTCCTTTTGCGAGCAATTCCAAGGATTCGAGTAGCGCTTCGGGCGCAACCTTAGCCAGTCGATCATGCAATGATCCACCTGTCTCTGCGGGCAGAATATCGATTCTGCGCTGCAAGAGGATGTCGCCAGTATCGAGTTCTTCATCCACATACATCACTGTAATGCCGGTCTCACGGTCACCCGCTGCGATTGCTGCCTGTATTGGCGCGGCGCCGCGCCAACGCGGCAAAAGCGAGGCATGCAGATTCAAGCAGGCAATCTTTGGAATCTCGAGAACGCCACGTGGCAGGATTTGCCCATAAGCCATGACGACGATCACATCAGGCTTTAAGGCACGAATTTCTTCAATTGCCTGTCGATCCTTGATCCGCGCCGATTGCAACACTGGGATTGGAAGGGCGCGACCGCTCCGAGCCGGACTGGCGTCAGGCGCACCACTCACGACTGCTTTCTTAATCGGCGGCGGATCTACCAACTGAGCCCGCCCGACTGGTTTGTCGGGTTGGGTCACAACCCCAACGACTTCATGCTCCGACTTCAACAAAGCTTGGAGCGTCGGCACGCCGATTTCGCCCGTGCCGATGAAAACGATGCGCATGCCGGGTTACGGCGTCAGATGACGAACCGCGCCGGAGCGACGCGGGCGCCGCCCGGCCACCGCTTGCGCCAGGAGTTTTTCGCCGGCCGTAATCTCGCGCCGGCCTACCGACGATCCGCAGCCGGTGCACAGATAATCGAAAATCTCCTTGTCGGGCAGGACTAAAAGCAACCGCTCGCGTACAGGCATCGCGGCCCTGCACTTTTCACAGTAGAGGCTGGAAGCTGTGAAATTCTCAAACTGCTGCTGGCTCATACGCGCCGTTCAGGCTCTTTAGAATATCGAGCAGAACTTTGGCGGGAGGCTGAGTCGCGTCAACCACGGTCACCAGCTCATTCGAATAATACGAAAGCACTGGCTTCGATTCCTTTTCGTAAATGTCGAGGCGTCGTTGGATGACCCGCTCGTTTGCATCGTCGAGGCGGTTGTCCTTCAGTGCGCGTTTTTTGAGCCGATAAAAGAGCGTTTCGCGACTTGGACACGCGAGATGAAACACTTTTTTTACGTCGATCATTTCCTCCATAACCTTGGCCTGCCCAACATTCCGCGGAATACCGTCCAACACCAGCGTGTCGATGTCCGGCTTAAATTTGTGTGCTTCTACAGCCGCGTCGATTGCCTCTCGCCAAAGCTCTACCGTGACATCGTCCGGAACTAACTGACCTTTGCTGGAGTAATCAAGGAACGCCTTGCCGACTTTCGTGCGTGTGTCGATGGAGCGGAATACGTCGCCACATGCGCAATGGTAATAGCGCGGGATCGTGCCGAGCGTCTTGCCCTGTGTACCTTTGCCGCTGCCCGGGGCGCCAAAAAGGATAAACGTGTTGTATCGCATAGAGGAAAAACCGTTTATAGCGCAGGCGGCTCGAGGCGGGGAAGAAGAATCGACCGGACTAGTTCCCAGTCAGCAATGGATCCACGTTAACGCGGCGCCCAGCACGGTCGAAGCGCACGCTTCCGTCGATCAGCGCAAAAATCGTGTAATCCCGGCCGAGTCCGACGTTTTTCCCAGGCAAGAATTTTGTCCCGCGCTGGCGTACGATAATATTTCCGGCGACAACCATTTCGCTGCCGAATTTTTTCACACCCAGCCGTTTGCTAACGCTGTCGCGGCCATTCTTGACGCTGCCTTGTCCTTTTTTATGAGCCATTGGAAATTAAGAGTTGATCGCCTAGGCCTCTGCCTTCTTTGTCGATCCCTTTTTCGTTCCTACACTGATGCTCTTGATCTTCACGCGCGTCAATTTGCGACGATGCCCAACCGTGCGGTGATACCCTTTGCGCCGCCTATATTTGAACGCGATGACTTTTTTGTCTTTGCGCTGTTCCAGAACTTCAGCCGTGACCTTCGCCCCGGAGACGAGCGGGTTCCCATGCGTCACGTCTTTTCCGTCGGCAAGCATCAGCACCTCGCCGAAGGTCGTGGTCTTACCCGAATCGACATCCAGAAGATCGACATCGATCGTATCGCCTTCCGCGACGCGAAACTGCCTGCCGCCAGTCTTGATAATTGCGTAAACCATGAGCCGGAGAGAAAAAGCCGCCCAAAATTCCACGGATGGGTCGGTTTGACAAGCGGAAACCTAAAGGGTGTGCAACGCCCGGGCAACGAGCTACGCGGCCGCTTTGTCGGCGGCGCCAATCAGTTCTTTGTATAAAACTTCATAGCGCTGCGCAGATTCGTCCCAGGAAAAATTGCGCGCCATTGCGCGTTTCATCAGCTTGGTCCAGAGCTTCCGATCGCGGAAGATTTGCCGCGCGCGTTTGATCGCATCCCAGAAAGCTTCGCTTGAATAGTCGTAGCAGAGGAATCCGTACCCGCTGTCTGAGGTCGGATCGTAGTCCTCGATAATCTCGTGAATTCCGCCGGTCGCGCGCGCAACCGGGAGAGCACCGTACTTTAAGTTATATATCGCACTCAATCCCGCTGGCTCGACCTGTGAGGGAATCAGGCTGATGTCCATTCCCGCCTCGATCAAGTGCGCCAATTTTGCGTCATAGTCTTTTTGATATGCGAACCTCGTCGGGAATTTTCTGGCGGCGACGGCGAGCGCAGTTTCATAGGCGGGATCGCCTTCTCCGAGAATGATCAAGCGCACGTCATCCCACAAAAGTCGATCGAACAGCGGCACCAGAATTTCGAAACCCTTTTCGTGAATGACACGAGTCACCATGGCGAAGACCGGACCTCGCGGTCCGGGTGCAAGTTTCATCTCCTTTAGCAATGCATCACGACAAACCTCTTTTCCGCGAAGCTTTTTCTCATCGTAGCGTGCCGGTAGCAAACGATCCGACGCCGGATTCCAGAGCTTGTAATCTGCGCCATCTAAAATGGCGCTTAGACGATGCGCATTTTCGCGTAATACCCCATCGAGGCCGCAGCCGTCGGATGGCGTCAGGATTTCGCGGCGATAATGTTCGCTTACGGTCGTGATCCTGTCGGCATACAGAATTCCGCCTTTGAGAAAATTCAGGCGTCCGAAAAACTCGACTCCGTGCAGGCTGAAAAACCGCTCCGGCAGGTTTGTGAGCCGGAAATCGAGTCCCCAAAAACTGCCTTGGTCAGCTACATGATGAATGGTCAACACCGTCTTGAACGGAAGCCCTTGCGCACGCACAAATACTGGCAGCAGCGCGGCAGCCCAATCGTGTGCATGCAGAACCTGCAGCTGCGGCGTTAATCGGCGAGATAACTCGAGCGTCGCCTTGCAAAAAAAGATAAATCGCGAGGCGTTATCCTCATAGGGCTTGCCACGTTCGCCGTAAATTCCGTCGCGATCGAAAAATTCATCGCAGCGAATCAAGATCAACTGTACGCCACTGGCACTTCGTCCCTCGATGTATCGCGCAACGTAAACTTTGTCGCCAACCTGCACATCGACAGCGATCCCCGTATCCTTTTTCTTGAATGCGCGATTCTCCCGAATCTCCCGGTAAAATGGAAGAGCCACGCAAACCTCATGTCCTCGGGAACGCAGCGCAGCAGGCAGCCCATCCACGACATCGATAACCGCTCCCGTCCGCTGGAGCGGCGGCCCTTCCGCGCTAATCATGAGAATTCTCATTCTACGGTCAGTGTCTTCGTCAGTCGTTCTCGCCTAACGAATACTCATGTTTCACCCACTCGAGGGCCTCCTCCCGAGTGCGCAACTTTCCCTCGAGCTGGCGTGTCTCCACCGCCTCGAGGATCTCGCTGAACTTCGGGCTCGGGTCTAGACCGAGGGCGATCAAATCGTCCCCTCGCACAAGTGGCGGCGGAATGATCGGTTCGTTAGCGAATTCCTCACGCTTCCGAACGAGAAATTCGTAGTTGTCGAGCATTCGATGGCTGCCCTGGCAGTCGACGCGGTGCAGCTCAAGCTCGTCGTCGAAAGTTGGTCGCGCCATAAAACGCTTTAATTTCGCCACGCGCATCTTCGGCACGTCTTTGAAAACCATATGCTGCCACACCATTTCGACCGCGGCCCCGATTTCAGCGCCGGAAAATCGCAAACGCCGCATGATTTCCTCAGTCATTTCCGCGCCCAGCCGATCATGGCCGCTAAAGCGGATTCGCCCCGTTTCATCAACAGTTGCGGTACGCGGCTTGGCCACGTCGTGGAACAACACGGCGAAAACGAGCGGCACAGAAACTTCCTTCGGCAGAAAGTCGAGCATTAATCGAGTGTGCTTGAAGACGTCACCTTCGGGATGAAATTGCTCGGGTTGTTCGCAGCCCTTCATCGCCTCAATTTCAGGGAGAATGGCACGCATTAGTCCACTTGCATCGAGCAAGTCCCAGCCACGCCCGCGGTTTGGCGACAGAAAAATCCGCACCAGCTCATCACGAATTCGTTCCGCGCTGATTTCATGGATTGAGGCAGCATTAGCCACCAGAGCGTCCCAAGTTTTTGGGTCGATCTGGTAATCGAGCACGGTCGCGAACCGTACTGCGCGCAGCATCCGCAACCGATCCTCCGCGAATCGCTGCGCGGGGTCACCAATGGCGCGCACCAATTTCGCAGCGATATCGGCGCGGCCACCGACGAGATCAATCACTTCTTCCGCAACCGGATCGTAAAACATTCCATTGATCGTGAAATCCCGGCGCCGCGCATCCTCTTCAGGCGATGAAAAATGAACTGCGGTCGGGTGCCGTCCGTCGGCGTAAGCCTCATCGGACCGAAATGTCGCCACCTCAAATTGGAAATCATTTTCCAGGACGATGATCACTCCAAAATGCGCGCCGACCGCATAGGTTCGCTGAAAAAGTCTCTGCACAACTTCGGGGCGCGCGTCGGTGGCAATGTCGTAGTCTTTTGGCGCCAAGCCGCGAACCATGTCGCGCACGCAACCGCCGGCGAAGTACGCGATGTAACCCTCCTCGCGCAAGCGCACAGCGACTTTGCGCGCCGCTTCTTCCATCGGCGAAGGTTTCATCGGACAAGAGGTAGGGGACGGTTCACCCGAACCGCCCGCTTTACGCGCCATGATCATCAGTGAGCGGGCGATTGAGGTCAATCGTCGTTGCCTGCCGATTGCTCGACGCGGGGCTCTTCTTTCCAGAACGAATGAATAATGAACAACACCACCGCAACCGAGATGCAGGAGTCAGCGACATTAAAGGCTGGCCAGGGATGCGCGTAGGGGATGTGCAAATCGAAAAGAAGAAAATCAATCACGTGCCCGTAAAGTAGGCGATCAGTAAGATTTCCCAGGATTCCAGCGAGAAGAAGCGCCAGCGAAAGATCATGCCAACGATCAGGTGTTCGTGCCCGCAAGAGGAGGCCCAAAACAACCACAAGCGCAACGCAGGAAATGGCGATGAAGAACGTATTGTTACCTCGGAAGGATCCAAACGCTGCACCGTTGTTGGTAACGTAAACAAGACTGAAGAAATCCGATACCAGGACACGCGGCTCATCGGGACTGATCAATCGCAGGACCATCTGCTTGGTCCACTGATCGAGTGCATACAGCGGAAGCGACAGAAAGAGAATGAATTTCATACTGGTTGAACGACGAAAATCGGAATGACGAATGGCGAATTAATGACGAAGCCCGAATGCCAAAATCCTAGCAGGTTTCGTCATTTGAGCATTCGAGCTTCCTTCGTCATTCACATTCGACATTCGTGCTTCGTAATTCGCTCATGATGATCAGTCGGCGCTTTTTCCAATCGCTCTGACCACACTTTCGCAGCGATCGCATAAGTCGGGATGCTCTTTGCTTGTGCCGACGGCCGGACGGTGACGCCAGCAACGGACACATTTCTTGTATGCTGTTTTAGTGACGGTCGCGGTTGCTTCGTCTGCGTGGCGAATCGTCAGGTCACTTAGAATGAAAAATTCCTCCAGCTCTTCCTTGCCAATCCTCGTCGTGATATCGGAGTTTGAATTTAAGACGACCGCCGCCTCAAGCGCATTGCCGATCAACTTCTGCTGCCGCGCGCGCTCGATCGCTTGACCGACTACACCGCGCAATTTCAGAAGCTCGGCAATCTGATCGCTTGCTTCATGTCCTCGATGTTCCAGTCGCGGAAATTCCTGCAGATGGACTGACCCGCCCCGAGCTGAATGTCGCCACGATTCCTCGGCGGTGAATACGAGCACTGGCGCCAGCAATCGGCACAAAGCGCCGAAAATTTCATGCATGACCAGTTGTGTTGCGCGACGACGCGGCGAATCCGCCGCATCGCAATACATCCGGTCCTTGGTGATGTCGATATAGAGGCTGCTCAGATCGACGGCGCAAAACTGGTTGAGCGCATGATAAACCTTGTGAAACTCAAACGCTTCATATGCCGATCGGCAATCAGCGATCACGTCGTTCAAACGCTCCAAAATCCAGCGGTCGATTAACGTCATTCCGAGCGAAGTCGAGGAATCCCGCTGCGTTACCTTCAAGATTTCATCGCGGGATCCCTCGACTCCGCTTCGCTGCGCTCGGGATGACAACGCACTCGAATCGAAATCATAAAGATTTCCAAGCAAAATACGTAGCGTGTTCCGAATCCGGCGATACGTGTCGCCCAGCCGTGTGAAAATCTCCTCGGAAAATGGGACATCAGCGGTGTAATCGATGCTGCTCGCCCACAAACGAACGAGATCCGCGCCGTGTTCGTTTACAAAATGGCCCGCATCTACAGGCTTCTCGTAAGCGCTGGATTTGGAGATTTTCTTCCCGTCGAGATCGACAACGAAACCGTGCGTTACGCAAATTTTGTACGGCGCTCGATTATTCAGCGCGATGCTCGTCAGGAGCGACGATTGAAACCAGCCGCGATGCTGGTCGGTTGCTTCGAGATACATGTCAGCTGGATCGCGCAGTTCCGGATGCAGCGCGCAGACAGCCTTGTGCGAAACGCCGCTGTCGATCCAAACATCGATCGTGTCATTGCGTTTCGTGGTACCGGGCGGAAGACCAACTGTTTTGGCAAGATCGGCATCCGTCAATTCAAACCAAACGTTTGAGCCTCGCTCGGCGACCAGATCTGCGAGATTTCGGATAATTTTTGCATCGAGAATTGCTTCTCCATCCTTCGAATAGAATACAGGCAGCGGGACGCCCCAGCTTCGTTGGCGCGAAATCACCCAATCCGGGCGCGATTCGACCGTGCCCGCGATGCGGTTTTCGCCCCACGCTGGAATCCATTTCACTTCGTTGTGAATGGCAGTAAGCGCCCTGCCACGCAGCTCATCGATACGAATGAAGAACTGCTCGACATTGCGAAAGATTATCGGTGTTTTCGAGCGCCAACAGTACGGATAGGAATGATGAAAATTCTGTTGCCCGAGCAACATTCCCCGCTCCCGCAGCAAGTTGATAATGTCCCTATTAGCATCGAACACGTATTTCCCAGTGAGATTTGGCAGGCTCGCTTCATCAGTAAAGCGTCCATGATCGTCAACGGGAGACAGAATTTCCAAGCCGTTGGCCTTGCCTAACCAATAATCGTCTTCGCCGTGACCGGGCGCGATGTGCACCAGGCCTGTGCCGGTATCCATGGTCACGAAATCAGCTGCAAGTAGTGTTGATTTTCGATTGAGAAATGGATGTTGCGCCTGAAGTCCGGTCAGCTCTTTGCCAAGTTCGAAAAGTTGATTCTTCCGTGGCAACAAAACCATTTTGTGTGAATGAATTGTTCGCGAAGGCTCGAGCAAGACAATCACTCGCTCGTCCTCGCATCACCCTCGAAAATTTATCACGTATTCGGCGTTCGGATCCACTGCGATCGCGAGGTTTGCAGGCAATGTCCATGGCGTCGTTGTCCAGATCGCGACGCTCACTGGCTTATCAGTTGCTAAACGATTTTCGCTACTTGGTCGGAGGAAGCGGAAATTTGACGTAAACCGCGGTATCGTCGCGGTCCTGGTATTCTACTTCGGCTTCGGCCAGCGCGGTTTGCGCACCTGTGCTCCAAAAAACCGGCTTCTTCGACTGATAAACGAGGCCTTTCTCAACGAATACGGCGAAAGCGCGCAAGATTTCTGCTTCATATTTGGGATCCATCGTCAGATACGGATTCTCCCAATCGCCAAAGACACCGAGCCGTTTGAATTGCTCGCGTTGGATGTTGACGAACTTCCACGCAAACGCTTCCGATTTTTTGCGAACCTCCAGGGGAGAAAGGCCGCGGGATTCTTTCACGACCTTGTATTCGATCGGCAGTCCATGACAATCCCAGCCCGGTACGTACGGCGCACGTTTGCCGAGCATGGTCTGGGATTTCACCACGAAATCTTTGAGGATTTTGTTCAGCGCGGTGCCCATGTGGACGTCTCCATTGGCGAATGGCGGTCCGTCATGCAGCACAAATAATTCGCGACCCTCCTTCGACTTCTGAATCTGCTGGTAAAGTCGGGTCTCTTCCCACACTCGGAGCATTTCCGGCTCTCGCGCGGCGAGGTTCGCCTTCATCGGAAACTCCGTGTGTGGCAAATTAAGAGTATTTTTGTAGTTCCGACTCATGGCAGGGAGGGCGAGGCTACGTAGCATTCGCAATCGCGCAAATCAACGCGTGCATCGAGACATGCGGCCGGGACGCGCGACGCGAAACAGTGTGTAGAGCAAACTTGGCCCGCTATGACAACGCCTGTGAAATTGAAGGACACGTTGCGTATTTTCGTTCTGGCAGATACGCACAATCGTTTACCGGAAACGGTCAAAGAAATTGTCAGGGATGCTGACGAAATCTGGCATCTTGGCGATGTTTGCACGGAGACCATTCTTGACGAGCTCGGCGCGATTGGGCCCCGAATCACTGTCGTGCGAGGCAATTGCGACAGCAATTACGAATGGCCATTGGTTGTCGATCTTGTGCGAGGCGGATTGAAGTTTCGCCTGCAACACGTGCCGCCTGACCATTTACCAAATGGCGTTGATATTGTCTTGCACGGACACACGCACGTTCCGCGACATGAAAAACGCGGGAATGTTTTATTTTTGAATCCCGGATGCGTGACGCGACCAAACCGCGGTTCTCCGCCGAGCGCGGCATGGCTTGAAATTGCTGCTGAAAAATTTACTTGGAGACTCGTCCCGCTGCGTTGATCGCAATTCCGAGCAGGCTGGATCCTAACGACAGATTTTCGTTACATATGTAACGAAAGATTGATGAGGAGGCCTGCGACTTACGAGCCCGGCAATGGGACTGCAACATCAGCGAAGCGCGAGTCGCAAGCCTGCTACTTGCTGATTGACTCCAGAGCTTAAGATGATGGCCCGGCGCGCGCCCACCAATGTCATGCGTGAATGCGCAAGCCGCAACGAAATAGCCGGGTCGGCGTGAAGCACAGGCGGAAGCTCGCCATGCCGCAGGGCTTGGGCTCCCAACATGACTTGCCACAGCCCCGAGGCGCCTACGCTTTCGCCTAGCGCTGGCTTTGCCGCGTAAGTAACTGCATCTGGGATCACCTGCTCCAACGCCCCCTGCTCTGCCTGGTCGATGAACGTGCCGTTAGCGCTCGAGATTACCACGTCGATTTCGACTTCGCTGAGATCACGCAGCATTCCCTTCACAACTTCCTCTGCTTCCCCTCGCTTTCCGTAGCAGCCGCCTGGATGAGCGCGTTCGACTGTAATCGGCCCTCCTCGTGCGAGCACGATTGCCCCTGCGCCTTCGCTTAAAATCATTCCTCGCTTTTGTTTGCCGAACGGCTCAATCGGAGGCCCCGAACGAAGCAAACGCCATCGCCGATACGCGTCGCATAAAAGCCAATCGACCTCTTCGGTGCCGACGATCAGGCAATAATCAAGCGACTTGTCCGTCATCACGTCTTCTGCCATTTTTATCGCCAGAAGGCCCACCGCCCCGTCGCCGACGATAGTGTAAGTCGTCCCGGTAAGACCCAGAATTGCGGCGAGATGGCTCGCCGGCGCATTAAAAACAGTTTCCGGAAACAAAAGAGGACTGGCCGACTGTGCACCGGTCTCAACGACATCGCGGTAGAAGCGTTTGGTATAAATCACACCTCCGTTGGAGATCGCGAAGATTAGCGCAATTCGTCCCGCATTTTGCGAATTCACCTTTACCCCGGCAGCCTGCAAGGCGTCCAAACCCGCTGTCGCAGCAAATCGCGAAATCACACTGGCCCGACGAAGGCGTGGATGCGCCAAACCAGTGAGCGCCGATTCAGGTGCGCGGAAAGCGCTGTAGGACCGATCGCCAAATTGCTCAGAAATCGGTGTTGCAGACGCCTCATCGCCTCGAAGCAGGCGCTCCCATACCGCATCGACGCCATTTCCAAGAGGGGTCACCCACCCCATTCCGGCGATCGCCAAACTCATGCTTCAACCGTACGTATCAGAATCGAAGCATTCGTCCCGCCGAAGCCGAAAGAATTCGAAAGCGCCATACCTAGCACAGCCGATCGCGATTCGTTCGCTACAACGTCTAGGTCGAGGCTGTCATCCAAAGCGTCAAAATGGATGTTGGGAGGGAGAAATTGATCGCGGAGCGCCAGCAAAGAGATGACGGCTTCGATTGCGCCCGCGGCACCCAGCGAATGACCCATCATGCTCTTGGTCGAACTCACCGGCACGCCATTAAACAACTGGCTGATCGCCTTCCCTTCCGCTGCATCATTAAATATCGTAGCCGTTCCGTGTGCGTTGATGTAATCGACTTCGTCTGCAGAAATTTCCGCGCTCTGGAGAGCTCGTTCCATCGCCTGTCGCGGTCCAACACCGGAAGGATCCGGCTGCGTGATGTGAAAATTATCCGTGGAAATCCCGTAGCCGACAATTTCTGCGAGGATAGGCGCGCCCCGCTTCCGAGCAAGCTCAAGGTTTTCCAGCGCGAGAATAGCGGCACCTTCTCCCAGCACCATGCCGGTACGATGTCGATCAAACGGGCGGCATTTTTCTGGCGTCGAGGCTTGAAGTGAATCGAAGCCCGTGAAGACCAGTTCGGAAAGAGCGTCGTAGCCTCCCGTCAATACGCGCCGGTAGCGACCTGACCGCACGCATTCGAACGCATGACCAATTGCATTTGTGCCCGAAGCACAGGCGTTCGCAATCACCTGACATGGCACAGAAACCCCCAGAACCTCCTCTTGCGCATCGATTACCGGCTTTTGCGCCGGGTAATTAGCGATCCACGTCGGCGCGTGTCGCAGATTTCCTGATCGACAAAGCGATCGGTAGTATTGCTCCCCATAAGACATGCCGCCGCTTGTCGTTCCGATTATCATTAACTCAGGCTCAAACTGAGGCACTTGCATCACGGCTTCTCTTAGCGCGTGAATCATCATGTGCGACGCTCGATGCAAGCGTTTGGCGCGTGGCCTTTTGTTTAGGCCAGCAAGGAGGCGGTCATCCCGTACTTGGCCGGCTGTTTTACAGCGACATTCAGCTACCGAAAATCGCGTTACCGCGGTGACGCAGTCTTTCGCGCTCTGCAATGAATCGAGCGTTTCCGCCAGTCCAAATCCCAACGGGCTCACCACTCCTGCAGCCACGACTGCCACCCGTTCACCGTTTTTCTTCCCGGTCGTACTACCTAATTGGGCCATGTAGGAGGCAAAAATTGTTACGCTATTTTCTATTGCTTTCCTAAGGGAAGCATTTTACAAGTGAGCCGAAGACGGAAACGGAAGCCTGGAAGTTGGTGGATTGTCAGTTGAGTTTGTTCAGTGGCGATTTGAAATCCGATAAGCGGGAACAGTGACCTGGCAGCCTTTTCCAGAATAAACTCAATGGGAACTAAACTATACGTAGGCAATCTTTCCTTCAACACGACGGAAAACGAACTCCAGGAGCTTTTCGCACAGGCCGGCACTGTGCAGGAAGTTACCCTTATGCAAGACAAATTCACCGGCAAATCGCGGGGCTTTGCGTTTGTCACCATGAGCTCCGACGAGGACGCTCAAAACGCCATCTCGAAACTCAATGGCCAAACCGTTGAAGGCCGGGCGTTGACGGTGAACGAGGCTCGGCCGCGGGAACCGCGACCACCCGGCGGTGGCGGCGGACGCGGCTACGGCGGTGGAGGAGGATACGGTGGCCGTCGCGAAGGTGGCCAGCGAAGGGGCTACTAGGGATTCGTAGGCCAGCAAAGCTTGCGCGTGGCGGGGGATGTCGCCGTGCTCAGGGATGATTGTGCCCAAGACGCCTCAACACAGCGAGGCGGCTACATCGCATCAAGGTTTTGACGAAAGTTTGGGCAGGGCTGGATTCGAACCAGCGAAGGCGTAAAGCCAGCAGATTTACAGTCTGCCCCGTTTGGCCACTTCGGTACCTACCCGTTAGTACCACGAAAGCTTTCCGCGTTGATATAGCTCGCACTCTGCGGCTCGCAAGTAGTTTGGCCAACGCTCGCGGCTTCAGCTGAAGAATTCGCCAATCGCGCTGACCACGTACCGCTGCGCTTCGCGAGAAATCTCGGGATAAATCGGTAGCGCGAGCGCTTCGCGAGCGGCACGTTCGGTCTCGGGAAAATCACCTTTTTTGTAGCCGAGATATGCAAAGCATTTCTGCTCATGGAGTCCGAGTGGATAGTAAATTGCTGTCCCGATTTGCCGTTTGCCCAGGTGTTCGCGTAAAGCATCGCGCATAGGTGTGCGGATGACATACTGATGATAAACGTGATGATTCGTTAGGCCACGGTCGCGGTAGGGTTCGACGGGCACAGCGATCTTTTCACTCAACCCCGCGCGCGAGAGTTCGGCCCCGTAGAAATCCGCAGCGGCGCGGCGCGCGGCCGCCCATGTTTCCAGATGTGGAAGCTTAACCGCGAGTATTGCAGCCTGCATTTCGTCCAGACGAAAATTGCCTCCGATGAAATGGTGAAAGTACCGCGGCTCCATACCGTGTTCTCTGAAAGTGCGTAGCTTTTGCGCCAGCTCCTCATCGCGGCAAACGACCATGCCGGCATCGCCGGCAGCTCCAAGATTCTTTGAAGGATAAAAGCTAAACAGCCCACTTTCGCCCATCGTTCCAGCTTTAGCGATTCTCTCAGGAAATGGAAATTCTGCACCAATCGCCTGGGCCGCTTCTTCGATCAAAACAAGATGGTAACGCTCCGCAATCTTATGGAGCGATTCCATCTGGCAGCACAAACCAAACAGATGAACCGGAATCAATGCGCGGAGTTTTTCTCCACTCTTTGTTTTCCATGTGCCACCCACGTCAGGCTGACAATTTTTCTCGATGCATTCCTGAATCGCGGATGGCCGAATGTTGTATGTCTCTTGATCTATGTCGGCAAAAAGTGGTCGCGCCCCGACGCGGGCAATGCATCCAGCGGTAGCGAAAAATGTGTAAGGCGTCGTGATAACGGCATCGCCGCGTCCAATTCCAAGCGCCATCAAAATGACCAGCAAAGCATCGGTTCCAGACGAAACACCAATCGCGTGTGGCGTATTACAATATGCGCACATCGCTCTCTCGAATGCCTCGACTTTTGGGCCAAGGATGAAACGGCCGCTCGCCAGAACGTCGTTAATCGCCTCGCGAATTGAATCGTCCAGGGCACGATATTGTTCGCTAAGATCGAGCAGCGGCACACGCATGGCCAACTAGCTTGGCAGTTTCGCCATGTCATTCAAGAGGTTGTCGTCCCGTCGGGCGATATTGATCGCCGTGTCCGCACGCGTTAGCCTCTTTGCATGGTGCTGCTGCGCGGCCTTTTTTGGCTCGTTCTGTTCATCGTTCTAACTTTTTGTTTCGTTGTGCTGTTCGAGTACGGGCCACACGATTTCGCCAATGGCTTTCAGAAGGAGTATGCGCGCGTGAAATCATTCGTGGTAAAGCAAACCGAAACGATGCGGAAACCGAAGAAGAACCGTTGATTGAGTAAGCGAGTCGCCTCTAAATTTTTGGAGGGGCGAACTCCTGTGAGCCTCCCGCGTTCGGCGTCGCAGAGCTCCGCCGTCCAATTTATGTTGCGCCGATCATGGCGAGCGTTTCTATCGGCAAAGGAGCAAGAAATTCTTTTGCATTCTCAATCTTCAAAACCGGCTTCGCAAGGTGCGCTGCAAGAAAACTGGTGTCCGGCGTAGCAGCAATCCCCGCTTGAGCCCGGAGTTCACATTCGGCTAATTGCTCGATAACACGCAAAACGTTCTGGTAGCACTGGCTTCCAATCCGCCACTGGACGGACTCGCCGTGGCAAGCTAATCGATTATCAGCTGGAAGCCGATGCGATGTTGTAAATTGAACTGTGCAAATGCCGGGTGCGGTTGCTTCAACAAATGGGCTGAGCGTAAACGCGTAATGAAGCAAGATTTCCTGGATCGATTTTTCCTGGCTGCGGGCCCGCACTTTGATCACGACCCGTAAAGATCGCGCCAGAGCCTGGCTTGGAGTCATTCCTTTGTAGATCCCTGCCTTTTCCGCGACATCGTTCAGCTGAATGATAACAGGTTTCTTTTCCTGTTCTTCGATTAAGGCTACCGGTTTTGCGCAAAGTCCGGGCTGATGCCGCAAAGCGGCTTGCAAATAAACGTTCGGCAAATAAATCGTCGCAAACATCGATTTAAGTCACCACTGACCATTGCTTGCCACGCCGTAGGTTGCCGTGGCGACCGAAGACGGGGCCACTGATTTAAGATGCGATCGTTTTACAATGATCCGCAGTTGAGAAATCGCCTCCTGCTTTTCCAAAGTTTCCAGGTTCCAGGAATTTTCGAGAACAAGCTTCAGTTGCGCGCTGCTGACCATTTCATATCGGGTGAGCACCAGACATGCTGTGGGCACCGATTCGACCAGTCGTTGCAACCGATACCAGGTGATTTGCGGAATTTTGCGCAGTTCTTCCGGCGAATTGAGAATCAGATCAACAATCACCAGGGGAAAGTTGCCATCTCTTAAGAGCAGATCCGCTGCTTTCACTGCTTCAAGGGCTTTAGTGCAGCGCACCCAAAGCAGTTGACGCAGAATGGAATTGGCCACCGCACAAGGATCGAACGAATCGCGTCCATCGATCAGCGCCACGAAATACTTATCGCGATATGCACCATGGATGAAAGTGTGAATGAGCGATGCGCTCCCAGCACTTCCTCGCGGGCTGATTAATTCGGTGATCGCCCCTTTGGGCAAACCACCCCCAATAGGTTGATCGAAGAAAGCCAAACCGGTGACTAAACGCGTTTCCACCAGCATGGGCGCCTGCGGGAAACGAATCGCAAGAAGATTGCGCAGATCAATAATCTTCCCGTTCATAGCCATTGCAAAAATGGCATGTCTAGAGGATATGTTCAATTGAACATTAAACCTTGGACTAGCGTTTCGAGTCCTTCACCAGTTTGCGCAAGCGCTCGGTAGTTTCTTGCCAATCGATTTTACTTGCCGCCACATCCAACATCAGCCTTTCCCATCGCCCACTGTCAGGGGCCGGGTCGATTCCATTGAGGCGCAAAAACACAATCGCCGACATCATCGCTGTACGTTTGTTCCCGTCGAGAAACGGATGATTACGACAAATGTAAAAAAGATACGCTGCTGCTACGTCGATAAGATCAGTATAAGGAGATTTTCCGGCAAAGCTCGATTGCGGAGTCAGCACAGCAGACGCCAACAGGTTTTCATCGCGAACACCGTTTAGGCCACCGAACCTGCTCAGTGCTTCTCCGTGAATCTCACGCACCATGATCGTGAGATGAAAGCAGTCATTCGGCGTCGCCATCACGCGAGTTTCCGCAATGTTTTGCGGTAATCTTTCGCCGTTTTCCTAATGGTTGATTTGATTTGCTTTTGTGAGGGCCCTTTTCGGATTGGCATCACCACGACCGCGCCGCTTTCCGGGATGACCGTCACGTTTACTTCATCGCCCACTTTCAATCGCGCCAGATCCATCAGCGCCGCATCGAAAATGATTCCCTGAGAATTGCCCACCTTTGAGATCGTCTTCGTCATGATGTAATACTATGTTTTACGGCAATCCAGTGGCAACATTTTTTTCTTGGATCCCTCCTGAGGCTGGAAGTCTTATGCCGCAATACTTCTCGCGTTTCACTTCTTACTGGCGGCCGCTTCAACGGCTACTGCCTTTTCCGGCGCTCTTGTTTGCGAATTAGCGATACCATCACGCCTTGAATCTTCAGTTCGCGGGCCGGAACGAGATCTGGATAGCGCGGGTTTTCCGCTTTGAGATATGGCCGGCCACGCTCGACGACATAACGTTTCAATGTCGTTTCGCCGTCGATCAAAGCCGCAACAATGTCGCCGTCATGCACGTCTTTGGCGTCTTCCAAAATCACAATGTCCCCATCAACAATGTGCGCGCCGATCATTGAGTCGCCGCGGACGCGCAAAGCAAACGTGCCCCGATTTTTTTGCGCGTTGGCTGAGCGGGCATCGAGCGAGACGTGGCCTTCGATGGTCTGCTCGGTCAAAGCCGACATACCCGCAGGAATCTGTCCGTAGATGGGAATATCGGTAATCCTGACCTTCATGGCTGGAGTGATCAACGCTCGGGCCTTGCGCGCATGCCGATCGAGAAAACCCTTTCGCTCCAGTGCGGCAATGTACTGCATTACCGATGTCTGACTGGCGAACCCGAAATGATTTTGGATTTCACGCGTGCTTGGCGTGATCCCTTTCTCGCGTTGCTCGCGCTGGATGAAATCGAGGACTCTCCTTTGCCGGTCGGTCAGCATGTTTATGATGATCGCCCGAACTGCCGCGAAGGCAAGTTCAAATGAACATGAAATCCTTTGGACCTCACCGGTCCAACCAGAGATAACTTCCCGCGCCAATGGTCATTCCGAGCGGGAGCGAGGAATCTCCCGCAGGCTGCTAAGTCACGCCATTTAGCTAAGGTGTTCGAAGCTCCAACTGTGAGGCCCCTCGCCTTCGCTCGGGATGACAGCCGTCGACTATTATAACCGCACCAGGTCGACCAGAAATTGGCACCAGAGATAGAACATCCCGCGCCATGAATATTTTACGTCGCCTGCTGCCGTTTGTTTGAGAACGCCCTTATGAATGTTGTGCGCGATTTGGTCGCGCAGATCATTCTCCATTTCTGTCTCAATTTGTTCCTCGTCGAGCGGGTCGATTGCCGCGGGATTCACACCGTTTCGCCGAAGAAATTCGCGATGGCTTTGATAAAGCTGCCAGAATGATCTGTCCGGACGCTGTCGATTAATGCGAAACAGGGGAGTAAGCTTCAGGCCATAGGAGAGCGGATAATTCCACGTTGTCCATACCGTGCCGCCTTTGGCGCGCGATGAAATGCGCAGATAATAAAACGAGAAATCACGCTGTTCGTTCAGGCAGATGGCAGCCTGGGCGCGATCTTCCTCTCTGTAAAACAATCGGAAAAACTGCCGATAATCTTCCCAATCCCATCCTGCGTCGCCTACGTGGACAAACCCTTCATCCTCGATCTCGCGAGTGATTTCGCTCAGCGCTGGGAATGTGTCCGAAGACGGCGGGCTTTTCGGTCGAAGCCGTTTTTCCTTGGGAAGCCGAAGCGCGCGGATGCGCGTGAGAATTTCCAGCCACGGGAGAAAGAGCCAGCTCATCGCGCCGACAAAAGCCCATATCCAGCTGCCGGTAATAAAATAAACACCGAGAAAAGTGGCAGCGAGAATCCCGAGCGCGCCGGCCTTTTGCGCAAACGAGTTTTGAAAACTGCGCAAGCCCGCGCTGAGCACGGCTACGCCAAGTGTAAGAAAGACGCCAAAAAGCATCAGGAACTGGTTTCCTGCGGATTGATCTGGTGCTCGGTGAGAAATTTCTCGAGCTGATTGGTATCAAAATTGGCCAAAACCTTATCACCCGCCACGAACGTGGGCACATAAGTCTGCGAGGAAAGCTCCTTCATTTCTTCGTATGCCTGGCGGTCTTTGCCGACATCAATTTCCTGGAAACAATATCCGTTCTCTTTGAGATAATCCTTCGCGTCGATGCACCACGAACACCACTTGCGGCTATATAGCGTCAGTTCCATCGAGCAGCGGGGAAATTAATCAGGAACCTATTGCGGCGTCAACTTCGTTGTATCCGATACTCCTCGTTCGTCGCGTGCGTCCCATCACTTCAATAAGATTTCGCCCACACAACGCGCCGCGCACTAGGTTCGCCAGTGAAGATACATTTCCCGGGCTCGGGTGAATCATCCATCGGAATAACGCGAATAGTGACTTTGAGGTCGTTCTTGATTTGTTCTTCGATTTCCCGTGAGCCGTTCCAGTGTGCGAGAGCGAAACCTCCGTGTATCTCCGGTTTGGCGGAGTTTTTAGGCGTAAAGAAATCGTAGAACTCTTTTCTTGATTCGATCACACGCGTGTTTGCTTCGCGAAACTTCTTCGCACGTGCATATAGAGAGTCCTGGATTGAGCTGAGAATTTCCGGGGCGCGCTCGACGAATTCTTCCATCGGCATTGACTCCTTTGCCTTTACCGCTTGATCGCGCCGGCTGACTTCGACGGCGTTTTTCTCCAGATCGCGCGGGCCAATTTCCACACGCAACGGCACGCCCTTCTTGATCCACTCCCAATTTTTGACGCCGCCGCCGAGATCGCGCCGGTCGACTGCCACTTCGATGGGAAAATCGGCATATCGAGTCTCGCGCAAACGCGCTGCAAGCTTGTCGCAAGCCTCCAGAACCTTTGCGCGCGTCTCTTCCTTGGGTGTGACGGGCAGAATGACGATCTGAGTCGGCGCGATGCGCGGTGGGAGAACAACTCCGTCGTCATCGCCATGTGTCATCACAAGCGTGCCGACCAGTCGCGCGCTTACGCCCCAGCTGGTGGTCCATCCAAATTCCTGTTTGCCTTCTCGATTTTTAAATTGAATGCCACTGGCACGCGCAAAGTTTTGGCCGAGAAAATGCGATGTGCCTGCCTGAATCGCCCGTCGGTCCTGCACAATTGCCTCGATCGCGAGGGTCTGCACCGCTCCGGGAAAACGTTCGCTCTCGGATTTTTCACCAGTGAAAACGGCCACGGCCAGATGATCGCGGACAAACCGTTCATAAAGATCGAGAATCAATCTCGCTTCTTCGCGGGCCTCGGCTTCCGTTTCGTGAACAGTATGGCCCTCCTGCCAGAGAAATTCAGTTGTCCGCAAAAACAGGCGTGGCCGCATTTCCCAACGAACGACGTTTGCCCACTGATTGATGAGGACCGGCAGATCGCGGTAGGATTGCACCCATCTCGCGTAGCTGGCGCCGATGATCGTTTCCGAAGTGGGCCTGACCACGAGCGGTTCTGTCAACGGACTGGCTGGCTTCATTTTTCCATCAGCGTCCACTTCCAACCGGGTATGGGTGACGATGGCACATTCTTTGGCGAAGCCTTCGACGTGTTCCGCTTCCTTCGCGAAATAACTCAGTGGAATGAAAAGCGGGAAATAAGCGTTGCGATGGCCAGTGGCGCGAAACATGGCGTCGAGTTGACGTTGCATGTTTTCCCAAATTCCGTAGCCCCAAGGTCGAATCACCATGCAACCGCGTACGTCCGAGGGCTCAGCCAACTCCGCCGCGCGGATCACCTGCTGATACCACTCCGGAAAGTCCTGGTCTCGCCGTGGCGTGATCGCCGTTTTCGCAGTTGTCGTATTCATCGTCACTGGCGTTTCACAGAAACGCCCTACAATTGTAGGGCGGCTGTGTCAGCCGCCAACTGGGATTTTTACAAATGACGAGCAAACAAGTGTGCCCGCACAGGTTGACAGGAGCTTGCACTCCTCGTAGTTTTCGTGCCCTTTTTCTGCCGTGATGAAAACGTTTTCCGCCAAAGCCAGCGAAGTCCCACGCAAGTGGTGGGTGATCGACGCAAGGAACCAGGTGCTGGGAAAAGTAGCGGTGAAGGCTGCCAATCTGTTACGCGGTAAGCAAAAGATCGTGTTCACGCCGCACGTCGATACAGGTGACTTTGTGGTCGTCATCAATGCGGACAAAGTGCGACTCACCGGAAAGAAAGAAGAACAAAAAACCTTCATGAGTTTTTCAGGATACGTGGGCGGCCACAAATCGGAGAACGTCCGGGCACGCCGCGTGCGGCATCCCGAACTGTTAATCGAGCGTGCTGTGCGCGGAATGATTCCACACAATCGGCTCGGTCGCCGTGTTTATCGGAAGTTGAAAGTTTATCGCGGTGATTCTCATCCGCATGCAGCGCAACAGCCGGAGATCGTTAAACTCACCAGAAAATAGTCTTATGCCAGGAACTGAGGAATTCGTTGCCACAGGTCGCCGCAAGACTTCGGTCGCGCGCATCCGGATGACTCCGGGTACAGGAAAGATCGACATCAATGGTCGCAGCTTTGAAGATTATTTCCCGACTGTGCCTTTACAGAACGTCGTGCTGCAACCGCTTCAAACTGCCAAGGCAGTAAATGCCTACGATTTGTCGATTAACGCCACCGGCGGTGGCATCATGGGGCAGGCCGGCGCCGCGCAGCTTGCGATCGCACGCGCTCTACTTCAGGTCGATGTCAATTTCCGAAGCACGCTGAAAGCTGAAGGTTTGCTTCGCCGGGATCCGCGCATGAAGGAGCGCAAGAAGTCCGGTCAACCCGGCGCGCGTAAGCGCTTCCAATTCTCGAAACGTTAAGGCAAGTGTGGGACTGAGCTGGTAGCTCGCGGCAGATAAAGCGAGGAACCCGAGCAGCTGTCCGTTGTGTCACTTGTTGTGGCGCGCTTGGCGGTCGCGCCCTACCATCTACGGCTTGTTTGGCGGCGGCGCCCCTTGAGGGGCCGGTGCCGGCGCAGGGGGCGCTAAGAACGGCGGAACTGTCGCTGCCGGTATCGCGGCCGGCACCGGCGTGCTGCTCGGCTTGAGCAAGCGCAGTTCCTGCATGGCCTCGCCGGCCCAAAAGCTCGTTCGATATTGCGTGAGGATGGTTTCGCAGATGCGGCGCGCTTCGTCGCTCTTATTTTTTCCCTTTAGAATGTACACTTGGGACAGCAAAGCCAGCGGCGCGTTGTAACTATTCGGATAGGTTGTTGCGACCTGCTGGTACGCCGCCAGCGCTTCATCGCTTTTTCCCATCGACTCCAAATTGGCAGCCATCGCCATTCGTGCCGTGCTCACGAAATCGTGTTGAGGAAACTTGGCGATGAAGGTTTGAAGCGTTGTGTTCGCCTCAGTAAATTTCTTTTCGCTCCGCAGAGCTTCGGCGAGTAACAGGTAAGCATCAGCGGCCGCCGGGCTGTTTGGGTAGCGATCAATCACCTCTTGATATTGTTGAGCAGTCTTCGCGCCCGCCAACGAAGCAGCCGCCGCCGCCGCACGCCGGTCCGAATAATAACGGTAACCAGTAAAGGCGATGACTGCGAGTAACGCTACGATCAGCACTGCGATGATCTCTTTTTTAAAGCGCTCAAAAAAGAAGCGCGTTTCCAGCGCAACATCGCGAGAAGGAGGTGGAGCTGTCGGCATAGATTTTGCGTGCTCTGCCGATTCAAACAGGGCGAGCGGTCGTCTTATGCCACGCGATGGTTTCTCGCGCAAGCGGGTACCAGACCTGCGCGCGCTCGACCAGGCTTTTTGGCGGCGATACAGTCTAATCCATGAATGCACTCTGGAATGCTTTTGAAACTTTGCTCGGCTTAAGCGTGGAACCGAGAAACTTGACGTTTGTTCAAATCTCCCTGCGCGGGATTTTCGTCTTCCTTGCGACAGTGGCCATGGTTCGGCTTGGGCATAAACGCTCGCTCTCGCACAAGACACCGTTCGATGCCGTTCTGCTGGTAATCCTCGCCTCGGTACTTTCGCGCGCGATCAATGGTTCGGCAGCATTTTTTGCCACAATCGGCGGCGGCGTGGTTTTAGTCCTGCTTCACCGTCTCTTCGCGTATTTGGCATTCTATTCACACGCGTTTGGCATTTTGGTCAAAGGCAGTCCGGACACGATCGTGCACGACGGCGAATGTGATTTCCCGGTGATGCGACGGAACCATGTTTCAATCCACGATCTGGAAGAAGACATGCGTCTCAACGCGCACCTTGACAACCTGTCGAAAGTTCGCCTCGCTCGAATCGAACGCAGCGGCGACATTAGTTTTATCAAAAAATAATTTGACCCATATGGCCTCCTCGCCTATCAGAACCATCCAGCTTATGAGACGAACAAAGAAGCAGTGGGTCAAACCGATGCTAAAGACCGTTCCGATCTTTTTCGAGTGCACCTGTTACGCAGGCGCGGTTTGATCGAACGAGATTATCTGACTCCGAAGACTCCGGGTTGATTCGCATCCATATTCTAGGCAGCGCAGCCGGCGGCGGCCTGCCACAATGGAACTGTGCCTGCGCGAACTGCTCGGCTGCGCGTACCGGAAAGATTACGCCGCAGACGCAATCGAGCATCGCCATCAGTGGCGACTCCGAAGGTTTGCACCGCTGGTTCCTGATTAACGCGTCGCCTGATTTGACCCGGCAAATCGAGAGTATGCCGCGGTTGCAGCCGCGCCGTGATTCGCCACGCAACACTCCAGTTGCAGGCGTTCTTTTGACCAATGCCGACATCGATCATGCTCTGGGTTTATTGCTCCTGCGGGAACAGGAGATACCGCTGGTTGTTTACGCAGCGGACGAAACGCGAGACGCGCTCGCCTGGCTCGATGACGTCCTTGCGAAGTTCGGTGGAATCGAATGGCGCAAGACGAGTCCTGAGTTTCAAACCCTGAGCGGCACCGTCGCGTTTCGAGTGATCGAACTGCCCCGGAGCATCGCGTTTCAATTTCGGGACGACTCGTCTGGAGCAATCGCACTCTTCGCGCCGAGTGTCGGCGAACTCGCGGACGAACTGCGGAATGCCGTTCACGAATCCGACATTGTTTTGTTCGATGGCACATTCTGGAGTGACGGCGAACTGGCCGCTATTCGACCGGGCGCCCGCAGCGCGCGACAGATGCACCATCTACCCATCAGCGACGGGAGCCTCGAGTTCTTGCATCAATCGCCGGCGCGCCGGAAGATTTACACCCACATAAACAATACAAACCCGATTCTTATGCCCAGCTCCCGGGAACGCGCCCATGTAAAGCAGTCAGGAATCGAAATCGCGCGCGACGGATTGGAAATCGTCATATGACTACCGGACTCTGGGACCGCGAAACTTTTCTCGAAAATTTGCGCGCGATTGGCGCGCGCGCTTATCACGACAAACATCCCTTCCATGTCGGTATGAACGAAGGTCGGCTTTCGCGGGAGGCATTGCGCGGCTGGGTGGCAAATCGCTTCTATTATCAGCGAAACATTCCAATCAAAGACGCCGCGATTCTCTCCAACTGTCCATCGCGCGAAGTACGCCGGATATGGATTCATCGTATTCTCGATCACGATGGCGCTGGCGAAAACGAAGGCGGCATTGAGGCGTGGCTGCGCCTGGGCGAGGCATGCGGTTTATCGCGAGATGAGTTGCTGCAGAATCAACTTCTGCAACCTGGGGTTCGTTTTGCCGTAGATGCTTATGTGAATTTCGCTCGCACTCAGCCGTGGCCGATTGCCGTTGCATCGTCGCTCACGGAACTTTTCGCACCCGATCTGATGGCAACGCGCCTCGCGGCTTTCGAAAAATATTATTCCTGGATCGATTCGCGCGGCCTTGATTACTTCCGTCGCAGAGTGACTCAGGCGCGACGCGACTCCGATGAAGCGCTCGCGATGACGCTGGACCATTGCAACACGCCTGAACTGCAGCGAGAGGCGGTGCACGCGCTCGAGTTCAAATGCGACGTGCTTTGGTCCATGCTCGATGCGATCCATCAGGCGTACGGTCCTTCTTAAATGCAAACTCCCACGATCGCTGCCTCTGCCCGGCCAGGACTCGCCCGCGGAGTCCGGTTGCAAACCGATTCCAAAACTGGAAACAGCGTTCTACTTTTTCCGGAAGGCGTCCTCGAATTAAACGAAACCGCTCAGGAAATTCTTAACCGCTGTGATGGACGAACAGTGAGCGAGATCATCCAGGCGTTGGCCGAAGAATACGACGTCGATTCTCACATGCTTGCCGACGATATCCGGGAAACCCTTGCGGACTTGCAACGACGTAAACTGATCGAACTCACATGATCGCGCCGCGTCCATACGCTTTGCTCGCCGAGATTACGTATCGGTGTCCTTTGCATTGCCCGTACTGTTCAAATCCGACGCAAACGCGAAACGATCAAGAATTGACGACCAATGAATGGACGCGCGTGATTCGTGAAGCAGCTGCGCTTGGTATATTGCAAATTGGTTTTTCCGGAGGTGAACCACTCGCCAGGCGTGACCTGCCTGATCTGGTTCGCGCAGCGCGCGAGGCAAACCTTTACACCAACCTCATCACCAGCGGCATCGGCCTGGACGACGATCGGGTGCGCGCGTTGCGCGATGCGGGGCTCGATTCAGTGCAGCTAAGTTTTCAATCCGACAACACGGATCTCGCTGATGAAATCGCCGGCGCTCGCGCGCATCAGCGCAAGTTGGATGCTGCTGCGAAAGTCCGCGCAGCTGGAATTCCGCTCAGTCTCAATTTTGTCATTCACCGGCGTAACATCGATCGCCTGGCACAAATGATTGCCCTCGCCGAATCGCTCCAGGCCGAGAGAGTCGAGCTCGCCAACGTTCAGTTTTACGGCTGGGCATTTCTCAATCGCGCAGCTTTGCTCCCAACACGTGAGCAAGTTGTTCGGGCCCGAGAAATCGCGACAGCAGCCAAAGCACGGCTAGCCGGCAAGATCGACATCTTTTATGTGCTCCCGGATTATTACGAAAACAGACCCAAACCCTGCCTTAGCGGCTGGGGCCAGCGTTATCTCACGGTCAATCCAATCGGCGAAGTGCTTCCCTGCCCTACCGCTTCGTCCGCCATCCCGGATTTGCGTTTTGAAAACGTCAGGGCACGCGACCTCGATTGGATTTGGCGGGAATCCGAGAGTTTCAACCGGTTCCGTGGAACAGAATGGATGCCGGAGCCATGTCAGAGTTGCCCGCAGAGAGAAATCGATTTTGGCGGATGCCGTTGTCAGGCTGCATTGGTGACCGGAGATGCGGCGAATACAGACCCGGTCTGTGAACTATCGCCGAATCGCGCACGCGTGGACGCCGTGTTGCGCGAGCTAGATTCGTTAGGCTACAACGTGCCTGATTGGATCTACCGCATCAATCCGAAGGGGTTACCTGGAGCCAGACCTGCTGTAGCCGCGCGTCGCTGACCGCGGCGGTCCAGGGTCCCAGTCGCCAACGTCGGCTACAATCACGAATCACGATCCCACTATTGTGGCAGCGTCGGGCGAGGATGCGGACTTGGGCGTTGTCTCGGTGTACCTGTACCGGGAGGCCGTCCTCGTGAACGTCGCGCGGGTCATTGCGTCAAACGTCGGAAATTCATACGTTTGCCTTTTACGCATGTAATCTCCTTCGTTCCCGGTTGTTACTGCTCTTTCGGGTTGCTAGCAAATGTCGGGCTACTTTACGATTCGATGCTGAGCCACTTTCAAGCCGAACGATTACATCATCCTGTTAGCTCCTAAGTAGTAAACTCTTAGAACATTTCTTGAACGACACTTTGCCTTTGGCACGACCGTTGCTCATCTATACTTCGTATAGGAACTTGAGCGGGCGACGATGACGCGCATCGGGCGTTGCCAGACTAAGTCCCGACAACTTTACTGGCAATGCTTCCTCGCGGCGAGACAACCTCGCCCCGCTCAAAATTCTCCAGACCAAACTACGTCGCGCAATATCAGTGTGCCAACATGGTTTAGTTGCTGGGTTGGGAACATGGCCGTGCATACCCTAGTGACGACTGACTTACAAGTATTTTTTTGACGCATAGTTGTGTCGTTGTAAACGCACACGGAGAAGACGGGAAGCGTTTCGTTGCTCGAAGGATTGGAAGTCAGCTGATGTATGTTATGGCCACGTCGCTGCCGGGCGCGCCGTAGCGGGCTGTCGAGGGCCGCGCCGTTGTTGCTCACGACAGCAGCTGATTATTACCGGACGCTGCCCGTGAGTGAGGCCCTACCCTAAGGCGCGCCATTGATCACGCCTGTCATGCCAATCGAGCAGTGCGCAGCACAAAAGTAAGAATAGGTGCCAGACTGAGAAAAAGTGTGCTCACTGAGTTGGAAAGCGTTCCCGCTTCGCAATTGGTATTGTCAGGTGAACAAAAATTGTCCATTGATCGTGCACGGATCGCCGCTGGTAACACTGTGGTCACTGCTGGCCCAGGTCCATCGAACCGTGTCGCCCACATGAATGTTGAGCGTGTCCGGCACAAACGCGAAGCCCTGTCCCACCGTGACAGCAAAAGTCCCGTGCGGCGGCGGCACCTCAGGACGCCCCCGCGGGTGTTGGGCGCGAGCGTGGAGTCGGAGTTGGCCGCGGCCCGCCGCTTGGTACTTCACGTCCGTTTTGATCGACAACCTTGATCGGCTCAGCAGGCCGAGGCGGCGGAGTCGGCCGCCTGTACGGGGTTGGGCGCGACCTGGGTATTGCTCTTGGAGTGGCAGTAGGTGTTGGAGTAGGTGTAGCGGTTGGTGTCGATTTAGCTGTAGGTGTGGGGGTGACTGTTGGTATCCCAGTCGGCGTGGGGGTCGCGGTCGGTGTAATTGTCGCCGTTGCGATTGGAGTAGAAGTCGCGGTAGGCATCGGCTGTTGCCGTTGCCGTTGCCGTAGCCGTCGCTGTCGGAGTAGATGTCGCGGTAGGCTGTCGGTGTTGCTGTTGCTGTCGCCGTAGCCGTAGCTGTTGGAGTAGATGTCGCGGTGGGCGTCGGTGTTGCCGTTGCTGTCGCCGTAGCCGTCGCTGTTGGAGTAGATGTCACGGTGGGCGTCGGGGTTGCCGTTGCTGTCGCCGTAGCCGTCGCTGTTGGAGTAGATGTCGCGGTGGGCGTCGGTGTTGCCGTTGCTGTCGCCGTAGCCGTAGCTGTTGGAGTAGATGTCGCGGTGGGCGTCGGTGTTGCCGTTGCTGTCGCCGTAGCCGTCGCTGTTGGAGTAGATGTCGCGGTGGGCGTCGGGGTTGCCGTTGCTGTCGCCGTAGCCGTCGCTGTTGGAGTAGATGTCACGGTGGGCGTCGGGGTTGCCGTTGCTGTCGCCGTAGCCGTCGCTGTTGGAGTAGATGTCGCGGTGGGCGTCGGCGTTGGTGTCGGCGTTCCTCCCGGCAGCTTAAAAGCATAGACTTTGTTGTCAGTAGCAACGTAGATGCGCCCGCGGGCAACAATGCCGGTAGTGCTGTAGGAGTGCGTGCCCGCCATCGCTCTCGTTCGCGCCGCCACCGGCGTAAACAACAGCACCAGTATCTCCGTCGTAACCGTGTAAGCGCTGGTCGCCGTTGGTGCCCGTGCCTACAGCCCAGACGACCATGTTATTAGTGCCATCCGTGGAGCTCACGAAAGGTGACCCGCATCCATTTTGGCTCGCACTCCATACGAATCGGATGAAGGAAGGTGGATTGGTAGCACTAATACCCAAAGCACCGAGTATCGTTCCCCGATCGCGTCGATAAGCAACATACGTGCCTTGGGCTGTTCGGTAAGTGACCGCTGCCTGGAGGAGGCCGCTGCCGGAGGCCACAAATGAATCTATCGGCGCGCTGACCCCGCCGAGGTTATTACGATTAAGCAAATAGGCATAACCACCTTTGGTCCATCGCGACGATGAGTTGGGAAGGCGTCGCGCCTGGTACGTCCACAAGTAACGGGCCCGAGCTGCCAATATCCTGGTTAAACCGGTCGATATTGGGTGAACCAATTCACGGGAGCCCAATAATCGCTGGTAGATCCGCTAAAAATCGGGCCCGGTTGAAAACGAATCACTGCTTCGCCGCCGCCCCAGACCCCTCCAGTGTTGTAAGTGTTGCCCGGTGGCAACGAACAGATTGGTGCCGTCACTGGCGATGCCGCCAACTCCCCATATACCGCCGCCCTTGGCGCTGGTGGCCCATGCCGTTACGCTGGCTGGATTGTTTATCGGCACGCCCAGCAGCCAGCCATTATAAATGTTGCAATCATCAATGCTCCCATATCCAACATAAAGAATGTTGCCCAGGATGGCGAGCGCAGCTCGTTGCGCTTGATTCGCTGGAGTGAAGGTCGTGCCGTTGTATTGGGCTACCATCTCCACGTCCACCGGCCAGCCGGGATTGATGGCGCCCGTGTCCACGTTAAGCGAAATGATGTAATGTTTGATGGTCGTGCCGCCATCGGGTGTCATCATCGCGTCCAAAAAGAGCGCCCGTGAAGCAAGATCGACAACAGGCGTGCCGATGATCCCCATGGAACCGGTTATGAGTGCAGGGGATATCGGGTGCGGGCACCGGAGCGCCCACATTTAGCTGCCAGATAATGGTGCCATTCACGGCGTTGAGTGCATACACATTATTCGATTCTGTGACCGCAATGACCATGGGGCCGCTTGGACCGCCCTCGATGTAAAGCGGCTGCGTGTAAACGTTGCCTACGATCGTACCGTCGAAGTTCAAGTCGCGCGTTAAGTTGGCAGCAGCCGATTGCGTCAAGGCCGAATCGACATAAAGGCCATCACGCGAAATATGGTTGTGATACTGGGTAACGTTGACCTGCGCGTTCATTGGAAGAATTGCGCCCCACAGACCTGCAGCGACAAGCGAGGAAATGGGAATACGGTTCAAGGTCTCAATCCATGGTTCCCGTGCTTCCCTTCTACCACAATGCCTTCGCCTCTTGTCAAGTATTCCGACAACAGAATTAGTAACAATCAGGTCATCTTTTGCAGCCCGACAGCCTACTCCGCCGAAGCCGTTGCAAAGGCTGGACGGCTGCCCCTACAGAGGTTTGTGCGCTCAACTAAGGAAGTAGACGAAAATGTTTGAAAAGTTCGTTTCGACGCAACGCCGAAACCCGAACGCCGCGGCGACGGGCACTCAACCACGCGCGCGAGAGACCAAGGCCTGCAGCCGGGCGAGTCGGGCCCGACCCTAAGGCGCAACATTGATCACGCCTGTCATGCCAATCGGAGTCGGAGTTGGCCGCGGTCCGCCGTCTGGCACCTCCCGTCCGTTTTGGTCCACGATCCTGATCGACTCAGCAGGTTGCGGCAGCGGGGTCGGACGCCTATGCGGGGTTGGGCGTGACCTGGGTGTTGCTCGTGGAGTCGGCGTGGGCGAAACTGTAGGCGTGACTGTTGGCGTCGCAGTCGGCGTCGGGCTAGGAGTAGTTGTGGGTGTGGCACTAGGGGTAGCCGTTGGTGTCGCGCTAGGCGTGGGCGTAGGGGTTCCTCCTGGTACAACAAACGCATACACTTTGTTGTCAGTCCCAATGTAGATGCGTCTCCGGGCTACTATCCCGGTAGTACTGTACGAGTGAGTGCCAGCTATCGGGTCGCCACCGGCGTAAATAACAGCACCGGTATCTCCATTGTAACCGTGTAAGTGCTGGTCGCCGCCGGAGCCTACCACCCAGACGATCATGTCATTAGTGCCGTCCGCGGAGGTAACGAAAGGAGAGCCGCATGCGTTCCCGGGCACGCTCCATACTGGGAAGTCGATGGTAGGCGGACTGGTTGCAGTAATGCGAAAAGTAGAGAGGGAGTGGTCGCTACCGCGAAAAGCAACATACGTGCCTTGGTTAGTCCGATACGTGGCTGCGGCTTGGATAATCCCGACAATTGAAACCTGAGCCGACGGCACTGGCGGATTGATCCCGCCGAGGTTACTGCGATCAACCAAATACGCATTGCCATCCTTACCCAGCGCAACCACCAGGCTGGATGGCGTTGCGCCCGACACGTCCACCAGCAATGCGCCGGAGCCACCCAGATCTGCGCTGCCATTGTCGAGCTGGAACCAGTTGGTAGGCGCCCAGTAATCGCTGGGATCTCCGCTAAGATTGGGCCCGGTTGGAACCGGATCACCGCTTCGCCGCCGCTCCAGTCTCCTCCCGGGTCAAAGATGTTACCGGTGGTAACGAACGGATTATTGCCGTCACTGGCGATGCCGCCAACTCCCCAGATCGCGCCGCCGTGGCTATCGGGGCTTGTGGCCGCGGCCCATGCCGTCACGCTAGCTGGGTTATTTATCGGCACGCCAGCCAGCCAGCCATGATAAAGGTCGCAATCCTGCATGCTTCCATACCCCACATAAAGAATGTTACCTACGATTGCGAGCGCCGGTCGCTGCTGTTGGATCTCCGCAGTAAAGTGCAGGTTCTGGTATGTAGCTGTCGCCTCCACGTCCACAGGCCAGCCGGAATTGGTCACGCCCGTATCCACGTCAAGGGATAAGATGAGATGTTTCTTGGTCGTGCCGCCATCGGGCGTGATCATTGCGTCCAAGAAGAGCGCCCGTGAAGCAAGATCGACAACAGGCGTGCCCGTGATGCCCATGGGATCAATTTTAGGGGGCATTCGAGATCGACTAACGGTACCGGCGGGCCCACATTTCGCCACCAGATAATGGTGCCGTCTACAGCATCGAGCGCGTACACATTGTTCGATTCCGTCGCTACAATGACTTTTGCCCGGTCCGTCCGGTCCGCCTTCGATGTAAAGCGGCTGGGCGTAAACGTCGCCTTCAATGGTGCCATTAAAGTTCAGGTCGCGACAGGTCCGCGGCGGCCGATTGCGTGAATGCCGAATCGATGTAAAGGCCGTCACGCGAACTATGGTTGTGATACTGAATAACGTTGACCTGTGCGTTTGTTCGAAGAATCGCGCTCCACAGACCCGCAGCGACAAGCGAAGAAATGGCAAATAAAGCTTTCAAACGTCCGCAGTCGATGATCCCACGGCCTTTCTACCACAATGCGCTGCCTTCTTGTCAAGCGTTGCACGGCAAAGGAATTATTCATCAGGAAGATTTCTTTGACTGGCGACTGTTCACGTTCTTTGACACTCTCCTTTGCGCACCAATGAAGTATTGAGATCATCGCTGACAATCTCAGCCCCTCCGGTTGGAGTTGGGGCTGCGTCTCAGCGATTGATTCCAACGGGCGAACAATCTGGATTGCTGACGCACATCGCGGCCCGTTCCTCGTTTGCTAATGCGCACCGTTCGCAATTCTGCAAATGAAAATTTGCGGCTGAACCTTAGTGCGGTTCGCATATTCCCCCGCCAATTCCTGCCCGACAGCCGTGGCGCGGGTTTGCTCACATAAGGCCACGATCGCCCCGCCAAATCCGCCGCCAGTCAACCGTGCACCACAAACGCCTGGTAGAGTTCGGGCGATGTCGACGAGCACATCAAGTTCAGAGGTGCTGTTCTCGAAGTTTGTTCGTGAACTTTCGTGCGATTCATTCATTAGTGCACCAAAAGCGAGACCGTCACCGGCGGACAGAAGGTCTAGCGCTCGCCAGACCCGCTCATTTTCGCCAACGATGTGGGCGGCACGACGCAACAATACAGGCGGCAGATTGGATTTTTCGAGGGTGGCGCGAGACGCATCTCGCAGAGTCGGGATGCCAAGGGCATTGGCGGCCAAGTGCGTTTCTTTGCGCCGCTGATTATAGAGCCCGCTGGCGAGTTCGCGGTTGCTACCTGATTCAGCAACGAGCAGCGCAAACCCTCTTGGAAATGGGATCGTTCGGACTTCCTCGTTTCCGGCATCGAAGAAGACAGCGTGTTCTTCACGGCCAAAAATCGAACAAACTTGATCCAGCAAACCGGACTGAACACCAACAAACTGATGTTCGACTCGTTGACATAGCTTGGCAATTTGCAGCCGTGGCAGTTCCGCCCGAGACAGTTTTAGAAGAAAGAGCGCCGTCGCCACCTCAAGGGCGGCGGAACTGGCAAGCCCGCATTCCGCGGGAAGATCTCCAGTAACTCGCGCGGAAAAATTCGGGATCGGAAGACCCAAAGAGTCGAGTTCACTCACGACACCAAGCAGATAGTTCGCCCAAGGATGTTCCGTTTGCGGATAGAGCTCGTCGCGGCGGATCTCCACGCTTCCAATCCCGGCGGAACTGATTCGGATTAACCCATCTTCTCGACGTCGACCAGTCACGGTCAGGCCACGGTCGATGGCGGCACCGAGAACAACGCCCCCATTGTAGTCGGTGTGATTGCCCAGAAGTTCGACCCGGCCGGGGGCGTAAGCTTCTGCACGCACGATCACGAGATTGTGCCGAATTATTCGGCATTTGGGAAACGGAATCCAGCAGAACGGTTGGGAAAAGCGCGCTCACCACTCCTTGAACCTCGCCTGCGTGTTCGTGCATGTCGATCACGTTGCCAGCTTCATCGTAAACGCGAATCACTGCGCGATGTGATCGACTGCGATGCTTCGCATAGCCGATTGCATTTGCCTTTGTGGTTACCGCGCACGAGGCGTTCGCTTCCCTCGTAAAGCACTGGCAAAAAAGTCGGGAGGATTTGTGATAGGACCATCCGCGATGGCCTAGGGTAGCTAAGGGAGGAGGGTAACCGATGTGGCGAGTGTAGGTGTTGGGCTTGGAGTTGGTGTACCTTCGCATTCTGGAGTGTTGCGCTGCTTAAGCATAAACAAATGATGGCAAACTGCCTGGTGCCCATGTACTCGGGCCCTCGAAGCTGGCATGCTGAAATCAGCTGCGCGACGGAGGAGACTCCTCAAGGTGCTGCCAACGTCCAGCCGGCCGGAAGAGTGGGGCCGAATGCGGCGCCGATGACAACGTTGTTGTTCATATACACGATCGCTGTTTGGCGCGTGCTCGCTCGGTAAAGCACGTAGTCCGGCTTCCCGTCTCCGTTAAAGTCGGCTGTCGCCACCAACGCCCAGCCGCTGGGAAGGGTCGGGCCAAGAGCCGCTCCTATGAGTGTTGGCCCAGAGAGGTACCAGATTGCTGTACGGCCGGTAGTGGGATTGAACAAGAGGTAATCTGGGTGGCCGTCGCCATTAAAATCCGCTACGCCCGCCAAGCTCCAGCCGTTCGGAATAGGTGGGCCGAACGCGGCGCCGATGACAATGTTGTTGTTCAGATACACGATCGCTGTTTGGCCCGTGGCGGCATGGCGGATCACCCAGTCCGGGTGGCCGTCGCCATTAAAGTCGGCAGTCGCCACCAACGCCCAGCCACTGGGCAGAGTCGGCCCAACAGCGCTCCCTATGAACGTTGGTCCAGATAAATACCAGATTGCCGTTTGAAACGTATTTGGGGCGAATAGGGCATAATCTGGATGGCTGTCGAGATTGAAATCCGCCACACCTCTCAACGCCCAACCAGCCGCAAGAGTGGGGCCGAACGCGGCCCCAATAACAACGTTGTTGTTCAGATACACGATCGCTGTTTGGCCCGTGGCGGCATGACGGATCACCCAGTCCGGGTGGCCGTCGCCGTTAAAGTCAGCCGTAACTGCGCTAGGCGTAGGTGTCGGTGGTGCAGTTGGCGTAGGTGTCGGTGGTGGTGGAGTCGGAGTTGGTGTTGGCGTTGCTGTCGCGGTAGGCGTGGCTGTCGGGGTAGGAGTAACAGATGGCGTTGCCGTTGGAGTTGGAGTAGCAGTTGATGTAGGTGTTGCAGTCGGCGTAGGCGTAGGTGTCCCTGTCGGCAGGTTAAAGGCATAGATCTTGTTATCCGCCGGATAGTAAATGCGACCACGAGCTACAATGCCTGTATTCCATTTGCGTGTGCCGGTCATCAGTTCGTTGGCGCCACCGCCGGCGTAAATCACCGCACCGGTATCGCCATTGTAACCGTACAAACGCCCGTCGCCTCCACCACCTGCTACCCACACAATCACGTTATTCGTGCCATCCGTCGAGGTAACAAAAGCCGACCCCAGTCCGGTCTGGCTTACAGTCCAAGCAGAACTTATCGTAGGCGGACTTGTCGGGTTAACTTTGTAAGCCGCGACGGCATTACTTTCGGTATGAAAGACAAAATATGTTCCCTGGCCGGTATGGTACGTGGCAGCTGATTGACCCCTCACAGCTGTTGGAAGGTTTGCCGAGGCTACCGGCGCAGCGATGCCGCCCAGATTATTGCGGTTAAGTAAATAGCTCATGCCGTCTTTACCCAATGCGAGCACCAGTTGCGAAGGCGTCGCACCCGGCACGTTCACCAGCGTGGCGCTGACACCACCAAGGTCGGTGTCGCCGTTATCGAGCTGCTGCCAATTAGTTGGCGCCCAGTAGTCGGTAGGCTGGCCACTAAAGATGGGACCGGCTTGCAACCGAATAATAGCTTCGCCGCCCATCCAAGTAGAAGCGTTGAACGTGTTTCCGGTGATCACAAACATGTTGGTGCCATCACTGGCAACGCCGCTGTGTCCCCAAATACCACCGCCGATGGCATCCGTTGCCCACGCCATGACGCCGGAAGGATTGTTGATCGGAATGCCGACAACCCAACCGTGATATGTGCCACAGTCGCCCCAGTGTCCCGAAAATGGCACATAAAGGATGCCATTCACAAGGGCGAGCCCGCCGCGCTCGTTTTGTACATTAGAAGTAAACCCCGGTACTGACACATTCAGATCCACGGGCCAATTGGGATTCGTTGCGCCGGTATCCACGTTCAGCGAATAGACAAAATGCTTCGTAGTCGCGCCATCGATCATCGCATCCAGGAAAACTGACCGGGAAGCAAGATCGACAACAGGGGTACCGCTGATGCCGAGCGGGCTGATGTTGCCGCACGGGAGCCCTGACGTGACCGCTGGGCCAAGGTTTCGCTGCCAAATGATGCTGCCGTCGTTGGCGTCAAGTGCGTAGACATTGTTCGACTCGGTCACGGCTATGATCATTGCCCCGTTCGGGCCACCTTCTACGTAAAGTGGCTGCGCGTAAACGTTGCCTGCGATTGTTCCGTTGAAGTTCAGGTCGCGAGTTAGGTTGGCTGCGTTGGCCGGCGTAAACGCCGAATCGATGTAAAGACCGTCGCGAGATAGATTGTTGTGTTGCTGGGTGACGTTGACCTGCGCGTTTACTGGAAGAACCGCAGTCCACAAAAGAGTAATGATGAGTGTTGAAAAGGAAATTTGAGGTTTCATTGGTCCTTGATGAAAATACCGTGGCACTTCTAGAACAGTGCTCTGCAGTCCTGTCAAGCATTGGGGCAAGATGATTTCTAACAATCGGGTTATTTTCGGATTACCGCGGCACATCTGAGCAGAAAAGTAATGCGACCGTCAGTTTTCATCGATTTGACTGAACCGAAACCGGGATCCGTTTGTCACGCCGGAGCCGGGAGGCGAATGGGGAATGATCAACGGGCCGGCAGAACTATTGGCACAGTCACCATCCACGAATCACTGTGGCCGAGGCGGCGGAGTCGGACGCGGTCGCCGTGTCGGGCGCGGCCTGGGCGTTACTCTGGGAGTAGGCGTCGGAGTCACACTTGGCGAGGGACTAATTGTCGGTGTAGGCGTAGCTGTAGGTGTAATTGTCGCTGTCGGGGTTGGAGTAACAGGTGGCGTCGCAGTAGGAGTCGGCGTAGGTGTTATTGGCGGAGTGGCCGTTGGTGTGACACCAGGTGTTGGCGTAGGTGTTGGCGTCCCTCCTGGCACATGGAACTTATAAACTTTGTTGTCGTTGGCCACGTAAATGCTACCGCGAGCGACCATCCCGGTGTTCCACGGCGTGTGCCGGTCATCAGCTCGTTAGGACCGCCGCCGGCATAAATCACTGCACCGGTATCGCCGTTGTAAGCGTGCAAGCGCTGGTCGCCCTCAACGCCAGCTACCCAGACAATCGCGTTGTTAATCCCGTCAGTCGTTGTGACCCACGGCGAGCCTCGGCCGTTTTGACTTGCGCTCCAAGCGCTCACAATCGTGGGCGGATTTGTCGCTGTAACTTTGTAGGCTGAAATTGTGCTCCCGTCGTTGTGAAACGCAAAATACGTTCCCTGGTTAGTGTGGTAGGTGACAGCCGATGTCCCTCGATTCGGGATACCTGAAACACTCGCCTGGGCTACCGGATTACTAACACCTCCCAGGTTATTCCGGTTAACCAAATAGGCATTTCCATCCTTACCAAGGCCAAGCACGAGCTGGGAAGGCGTAGCTCCAGGTACGTTGATTACCGTGGCGCTAACACCGCCCAGATCTGTGTCGCCGGCATCAAGTGATTGCCAATTAAGGGGCGCCCAAAAATCGCTAAAGACCGGCCCAGATTGGAAACGAACAATCGCTTCACCGCCGCTCCATGGGTCTTGCGGACTTGTGAAAGTGTTGCCAGTGACCACAAACATGTCAGTGCCATCGCTGGCCACACCGCCGTGTCCCCAAATTCCGCCGCCAGTGGCGGCCGTCGCCCAGGCTTGCACGTTTGAAGGATTATTGATATCAACGCCTACGACCCAGCCATGATACGGGCCGCAATCGCCGTCGTATCCGGAGTAAAACACGACACGATCCCGTTCACAAGAGCCATTCCACCTCGTTCTTCCTGTATCGCTGAAGTGAAAGGCAGGCCGTTATAGTTCGCGGTGGCGTTTACGTCTACCATCCAGTTGGTAGCGCCGGTGTCCACGTTGAGAGAATAGATAAGATGTTTTATGGTTACGCCACCATCGGGCGTGGTCAATGCGTCGAGAAAGAGCGCGCGCGAGGCAAGGTCGACGACAGGCGTGCCGGTGATGCCCACCGGATCAATATCGCCACATAGGAGATCGCTTAATGGCACCGCCGCGCCGAGATTGTTCCGTTGCCAAATCACGGTGCCGGTATTGGCGTTAACGGCGTAAACGTTGTTCGATTCGGTCACGGCAATGATCATCGGCCCGTTTGGACCGCCCTCGATGTAAAGCGGCTGCGCGTAAACGTTGCCAACGATCGTTCCGTCGAAATTCAGGTCGCGACTTAGACTGCCTGCGTTCGACGGCGTGAAGGCCGAATCGATGTACAAGCCATCTCGGGAAAGATTGTTGTGTTCCTGGGTGACGTTGACCTGCGCGACTGCCGGGAGGAGCGCAGTCCACAAAAGAATAATGGGTGATGCAAAGGAAATTAAGCACTTCATAAAATGCGCGGTGAAAACCGCGCTCCCTTCTAAAACAGCGGACCGCACTGCTGTCAAGGATTACCGCGCAACCAATCTGAGCAGAAAAGTAATGCGACCGTCAGCTCAGAGGCGAAGGGGAATGATCCCGGCCCGCGGAACGCGCACTGCTTTAGAAAGCGGCGTCAACGATGGCGGCTACAGAGTTCGGGGCGCACGGGAGAAACGGTGTTGCCTACAGTCCTGCTGGCAATACCCGCCCCGGTGACCCGCCGCCGTCAGAACTCCACCGTTGCTTGATTAGAACAGGTTTGGCTGCCCGCGTTGCACACTTGATAGATGTAGGTGGCATGGCCACGGCCAACGGTGGAATCGGTGTAGGACCCGTCATTCAGGGTGGTGACGATTATCCCGCCATCACGATAGATGTCGACATTGCTCGAAGTCGCCCCCGTCCAGGAGAGGTCCACCGTGTGGCGTCGGTGCACTGTGTTGCCGCGCGCAGTGAGGATGATCTGCCCGGGCGTAGGCGTTGCCGTAGGTGTAGGTGTAGGCCTGGGTGTTGGTGTCGGTGGGGGTGAAGTCGGAGTGGGGGTTGCAATTGGAGTAGGAGTAGGAGTAGGCGTAAGTGTAGGTGTAGGTGTAGGTGTAGGTGTAGGTGTAGGTGTGGTGTTGGTGTGGGAGTCAGCGTAGGAGTCGGCGTTGGGGTTAGTGTTGGTGTGGCAGTAGGAGTGGGTGTTGCCGATGAACACGACTCGCTTCCCATGGTGATAAATGTTCCCGGCGAACTTTGGTTGTTGTACTCAGTAGCAACCCAGTTGGCATTGCGTTCGATTGTCGACAGCCGCACTTCGTCCAGCGTCCCGGCGGCATTGAGCGAGCTCGCTGCTCGGGACATGAAATAGAGCGAGCTATTAGAAAAATTGCCCATGGCGGAAGCGCTGCGTGTGCCTGTTGTTAGCGTTTGTAAGGAGCCATCTACATACACCTTATCGGTTGGTCCGGAGCGATTGAACACCAGGTGAACAAGGTGCCATGTCGCTGCTGACGGTCTGGTGAAAAGATCGGTCCAGTAGGTGGAATTTCCGTTGCCCATCCCCATCTCGAATTTTCCGCCACCAAAACTGCTGGAATTCCAGTCGGCAATAAAACCTCCAGCGTTCGTGTTATAGTTGGGGGTGTATTCAAACGCCAGGTCATCGTTGTTCGAGTTGGCGGTCCACTTCACCCAAAACGATAGGGTGACGATATTGGTGGCGCTTAGATTAATGGCTGCAAATGAACCGTCCGTGTTGCCGTTGTAACTCAGAGCGCTGCCGATCTGCCCTGCTGCTGTCTTACTACTTGTGTTGGCGTTGTTCGTGCCATTGGCGCCTGTGACAGTGGACTCTCTAATGGTTGTGTTCGGCGCGTTATCATTCATGTGCCACACACCTTTGAAGTTTGAATCCCAGGTATTGGGCGGATCGGACTGGTCTGTATTGATCGCGCTATTGCCATACATCAGGTAAAACACCGTATCGCTAGAACTGGACACTGATGGAATCTTTACCCATGCGATCAGATTGCCGGTTGTGCCATCGTATTTCTCCACTTCCCACTTGAGCTTCGTATTCCCCCCGGAGTCGGCGTAAAACCCAATGTCGTATCCGTTGGCATTCGCTATGTGACCACCGTTGGCGACCGTCTTAAGTGCGGGATCAGTGACGCTTACTAGTACCGTGAAATTGGACTGTGTGCTGGGAACCTTGGTATGGTCGATGGTTATCGATCGTTGACAAGCTGTAGCCGGCGTTGCTGTAGGGGTAGCAGTCGGCGTCGCAGTTGGAGTTGCTGTAGGTGTCGGTGGTGGTAGAGTCGGCGTGGGGGTTGGCGTACGTGTCGCCGTCGGAGTTGACATCGGCGTCGGTGTAGGGGTGGGCGTTGCAGTAGGGGTAGGCGTGGGCGTTCCCGCAGGCAGCTTAAAGGCGTAGATCTTGTTATCCGCCGGATAGTAAATGCGACCACGAGCTACAATGCCTGTATTCCATTTGCGTGTGCCGGTCATCAGTTCGTTGGCGCCACCGCCGGCGTAAATCACCGCACCGGTATCGCCATTGTAACCGTACAAACGCCCGTCGCCTCCACCACCTGCTACCCACACAATCACGTTATTCGTGCCATCCGTCGAGGTAACAAAAGCCGACCCCAGTCCGGTCTGGCTTACAGTCCAAGCAGAACTTATCGTAGGCGGACTTGTCGGGTTAACTTTGTAAGCCGCGACGGCATTACTTTCGGTATGAAAGACAAAATATGTTCCCTGGCCGGTATGGTACGTGGCAGCTGATTGACCCCTCACAGCTGTTGGAAGGTTTGCCGAGGCTACCGGCGCAGCGATGCCGCCCAGATTATTGCGGTTAAGTAAATAGCTCATGCCGTCTTTACCCAATGCGAGCACCAGTTGCGAAGGCGTCGCACCCGGCACGTTCACCAGCGTGGCGCTGACACCACCAAGGTCGGTGTCGCCGTTATCGAGCTGCTGCCAATTAGTTGGCGCCCAGTAGTCGGTAGGCTGGCCACTAAAGATGGGACCGGCTTGCAACCGAATAATAGCTTCGCCGCCCATCCAAGTAGAAGCGTTGAACGTGTTTCCGGTGATCACAAACATGTTGGTGCCATCACTGGCAACGCCGCTGTGTCCCCAAATACCACCGCCGATGGCATCCGTTGCCCACGCCATGACGCCGGAAGGATTGTTGATCGGAATGCCGACAACCCAACCGTGATATGTGCCACAGTCGCCCCAGTGTCCCGAAAATGGCACATAAAGGATGCCATTCACAAGGGCGAGCCCGCCGCGCTCGTTTTGTACATTAGAAGTAAACCCCGGTACTGACACATTCAGATCCACGGGCCAATTGGGATTCGTTGCGCCGGTATCCACGTTCAGCGAATAGACAAAATGCTTCGTAGTCGCGCCATCGATCATCGCATCCAGGAAAACTGACCGGGAAGCAAGATCGACAACAGGGGTACCGCTGATGCCGAGCGGGCTGATGTTGCCGCACGGGAGCCCTGACGTGACCGCTGGGCCAAGGTTTCGCTGCCAAATGATGCTGCCGTCGTTGGCGTCAAGTGCGTAGACATTGTTCGACTCGGTCACGGCTATGATCATTGCCCCGTTCGGGCCACCTTCTACGTAAAGCGGCTGCGCGTAAACGTTGCCTGCGATTGTTCCGTTGAAGTTCAGGTCGCGAGTTAGGTTGGCTGCGTTGGCCGGCGTAAACGCCGAATCGATGTAAAGACCGTCGCGAGATAGATTGTTGTGTTGCTGGGTGACGTTGACCTGCGCGTTTACTGGAAGAACCGCAGTCCACAAAAGAGTAATGATGAGTGTTGAAAAGGAAATTTGAGGTTTCATTGGTCCTTGATGAAAATACCGTGGCACTTCTAGAACAGTGCTCTGCAGTCCTGTCAAGCATTGGGGCAAAAACAATTTGCAACAATCAGGTTATCTTTTTGCAGCCGACACGGCTGATTCTTAAGAGGTGGAACGCGTTGTCCTCAACGCGTTGCCAAAAAGATGCGGCTTTGCCGCCTGATATATTTGCGCGTTCGGCGAATCATGTCGCATCGCCTTGAGGATAAGGCGATCCACCTTTCATCTAGTTACTGAGCAACGCTAGCGAGTTTCGTTAGCGCTTTCATCTCAACTGATCAGCCAGCTTCTTTGGCCGGTTTTTTCTCAGGCGCCTTGGTCTGAGCCGGCGAAGGAGCATTGGCGGATTCCTTTGGAGCGGCAGATTTTTCTCCACCACTCGAAGCGGCAGGAGATTCTTTTTTGGCCGCTTCTTTGTAGGAATCGCTTCGGTAATCTGTGGTGTAGAATCCCGATCCCTTGAAGATCAGACCTGCGCCAGTGCCGAGCAGGCGCTTCACTTTTCCGTGTCCCCACTTCGGCAACCGGCAAAGCTCTTTCGGGCATTCGCGAAACGGTTTGTCACGCATCGACTGGAATGCGTCGAAGTTCTGGCCGCACTTTTGACAAGAATACTCGTAGGTTGGCATCAGGAATATGAGACGACGCTCGAAGTCTGCATCAAACGGATTGCGATTCAAGTTCTCAAGTCTCGCTCGCTTCCCAATTACGAATCGGGATGCGTTAAAAGTGTTACGAGGTCTAAAGGTTAAAAAGTGGGTGGGATCGATCTTGTAGCTTTTAACTCTTCTAACTTTTTAACTCCTTCACATTCGAGCTTCGTCATTTTCGTTGTTTCATTGGCGTCCATTCGTGTTTATTAGTGGTTCGTTATGACATACGGCGTGAACGAAATCGCGGGGCTGTTCCCCAGCTTGATGGAAATCAAGGATGAACCATTGCGGGAAAAGGTTGCGTCAGTGTGGAACGAAGCCATTACCACAGGCTGCGGCGGGAAAGGATGGACCTTTGACGAATTGCGCGCGGTGAAGTTCACGCTGCTGGCCGGCGACATCGACATGACCTTCGTGGAGCATCTTAACTCCTGTGCGCGGCAATGCGTCGCGATCGCCGACGTACTGGAGAGTTCGTTCCGATGCGGCATTCCCATTCAGCGCGATTATCTCATCGCCGGTGCGCTGCTGGCGGACGTGGGCAAACCGCTCGAGTACGACAAGGACGCATCAGACAGAGTCATTCAGGGAAAATTTGGGCAGCAATTACGTCATCCGTTCAGCGGCGTCGCGCTGGCTTACAAGCACGGTATTCCCGGTGAAGTCCTGCACATCATCGCAACGCACAGTCATGAGGGTGAGAAAGTGGAGCGTTCAATCGAGTCGATCATCTTTCATCACGCCGACTTCGTGGACTTCGATATCGCAAAGGTGCTTGGCAAGCGCACTGCGAAAAAGTGACGTATTAAAATGAAGCAAGGGCCCGCGAAATGCGCGAATTGACGCGAATTTTTCGGTTCATCTATTATCTTTTAGCGTGGTTCGTGTGTTTCGTGGGTAAATCAGAATTGATATGGGCTTAACGCTGGTTGAGAAGATTGCTGGGCGCCACGCGGATGGACTGGCTCCGGGCACGGTGGTTCGCAGTGGCGATTTCATCTCGATTCGGCCACGTCACGTGATGACGCATGACAACACCGGTGCGGTCATCCCGAAGTTTAAGCAGATCGGCGCGACTACTATCGCCGATCCGGCGCAACCAGTCTTTGCCATCGATCACGACATCCAAAACACTTCGCCGGAAAATCTGGCCAAATACGCGAAGATCGAAGCCTTCGCTCGCGAACACGGCATCGATTTTTATCCGCCAGGCACCGGCATCTCGCATCAGGTGATGGTGGAACAGGGCTACGTTGTTCCCGGTTCGATGGTGGTAGCAAGCGATTCGCACTCGAATTTATACGGGGCCGCGGCCGCCCTCGGCACGCCGGTGGTGCGGACCGATGCCGCGAGCATTTGGGCAACAGGCGTTACATGGTGGCAGGTCCCGCCTGTGGCAAAGGTGATTCTCAAGGGATCGCTCTCGCCGGGTGTGGTCGGCAAGGACGTCATCATCGCGTTATGCGGCCTGTTTAACAAAGACGAAGTGCTTAATCACGCCGTTGAGTTCGTAGGGGACGGCGTAGCGAATCTTCCAATGTCAGCGCGCATGACCATTGCCAACATGACCACTGAATGGGGCGCGTTAGCGGGCGTGTTTCCATTTGATGAAGTTACGGTGAACTATCTGCGCTCGCGCGTTCCCGAGTTCTCCAATCCGAAACGCCCCGGTACCCGCGGTTCGACGAGTCGCTCCGGTTACACGAACGGCGATATCGACGAATGGTGGAAAAATCGAACCGAACTCAGCGCTGACCCCGACGCGGAATACGCGATCGAGCTGGAGCTGGATCTTTCGACTGTCGTTCCGCACGTGTCCGGGCCTAACGAAGTCAAAACCATGGTTTCGCTACCCGAAATGGTACGGAAGCACGTGCCTATCCAAAAAGCGTACCTGCTCTCGTGCGTGAACGCGCGCTTCGAAGATTTGCACGACGCGGCAGAAGTCGTGCGAGCCCGAGGCGGACGCGTGGCCGATGGCGTCGAGTTTTATCTCGCCCCGGCGAGCGCCGAGGTGCAGGCCAGATCGGAATCCAACGGCGATTGGCAAACCCTATTGAGCGCAGGAGCGATTCCGCTACCGCCCGGTTGTGGCGCATGCATCGGGCTGGGACGCGGTCTGGTGCAAAAAGGCGAAATCGCGATCAGCGCGACCAATCGCAATTTCAAAGGACGCATGGGCGATCGCGACGCGTTCGTTTATCTCGCCTCGCCTGCCGTGGTCGCCGCCAGCGCGTTGGCCGGATTCATTTGCGCGCCGACAAATTTCAGCGAACGACCCGCCGGGATTGCCATTCGGCGTCCTCAAAAAAAACCGAGGCCATCGGCGGCGGTGCAGATCATGGAAGGTTTCCCATCCAGTGTGCGCGGTCGCGTCCTGTTTATCGACAAAGACAATTTGAACACTGATGGCATTTACGCCGGCAAACACACTTATAGAGACGATATGACGCCGGAGCAGATGGCTGCGGTCACATTTGAAAATTACGATCCGAATTTCAACAGCCTGTATCAGCGCGGCGATGTCGTCGTCGCCGGATTCAACTTCGGGACTGGCTCGAGTCGCGAACAGGCTGCCACGGCGCTCAAGTTCAAAGGCATTCCGTGCGTGATCGCTGGCAGTTTCTCGGAGACTTACAAGCGCAACGCGTTTAACAACGGTTTCGTGGTGTTCGAATGCCCGGAGCTGGTAACGCACCTGCGCGACATCCCGCGACTGCGGGACGCGGCCACCAGCGTCGGACCGGAGATCACTATCGATTACGCGAAATCGATCCTGAGCGTCGATGGAAAATCATTTTCCTTTCCGCCACTGAGTCCTGCAGCGCAGGAGCTCATCGTCGCGGGCGGCGCTGAGAAGCTCGTGGCCAGTCGCCTCCGCGCAAAATCCAAGATGTAGCCACGGCGCTGTGTCGCCGTGCGACGCTGCGCCTCGACACAGCGAGGCGACTAACAAATCATTCGTTGTCTCCGCCACTTGCGGGTCGTTGCCTCACCGATAAAGTCGCTCTTCTATGGCGAAATACAGAATTGCGTGGATGCCAGGCGACGGTGTGGGCAACGATGTGATGGAAGCGGCGCGGATCGTTCTCGATCGGATGAAATTTGATGCCGAGTATGTGCCTTGCGATATCGGCTGGAAATTTTGGTGCACGGAAGGCAACGCGCTCCCCGATCGCACGGTGAAAGCGCTCAAGGACACGACGTGCGCGCTGTTCGGCGCGATCACCAGCAAGGCGCAGGACAAGGCGAAAGAGGAATTGAGTCCGGAACTCAAGGGCAAAGGATTAAGCTATTTTTCGCCGATCGTAGGATTACGGCAGCTCTTCCATCTCCACACCAACATGCGGCCGTGTAAAAGTTATCCTGGCAACCCGTTGAATTATCGCGGTAACAAGATCACGAACCCGAGCGGCGAAGATGTGCCAATCGATCAGGTCGTGTTCCGTGAAAATACCGAGGGCATGTACGGCGGCGTCGAGTTTTTCCCGTTGCCAGAGGCTGTTTACACGGCGCTGTGCGCGAATCCGAAAATGAAGAAATGGAAGGAGAAGGGCCTTGAGAATGTCGCGCTCTCCACACGAATCATGAGCGTGCAGGGTTGCACCAATATTTGCAAAGAAGCATTCGAGTATGCGAAGAAAACCGGACGCAAACGCGTGACGTTGATCGAAAAACCGAATGTCCTCCGCGAGACCGGCGGATTGATGACGCGGTGTTTCCGCGACGTGGCAAAGGATTACGCCGACATTTGGGCGGACGAAGTGAACATCGACGCCATCTGCATGTGGATGTTCAAGAATCCGCAGGATTACTCAGTGCTCGTCGCAGAAAACATGTTCGGCGACATCGTCAGCGACTTGTGCGCAGGCCTTGTAGGTGGTCTCGGCTTCGCGCCCAGCGCGAATCTCGGCGACAACTACGCTGTGTTCGAACCGACGCACGGCTCAGCGCCGAAATACGCCGGCCAATACAAGGTCAACCCCATCGCGATGTTGCTAACAGTGAAACTGATGTTCGACTGGCTTAAGGAAACCGAAATGGCAACGCGTCTCGAGTCCGCCATCGCGCGCGTCATCGCAGAGGGCAAAGTGCGCACCTATGATATGGGTGGCAACGCGTCCACGCTCGACATGGCCAAGGCGGTTGCTAGTTACGCCACCGCATAATAGTGAGGTTTCACGCTCGTTTGTCAGTTTGAAAAGAAACATTGACGGGACCTAAAAATCCGTGCTCGATGGACGCATGAAGATAAGAACTGTTGGATTAACTCTGGCGCTTTGTTTTTTCGCGGGGGCAGCGTGCTTCGCCGCCGACGACCCGAATATGGGTACGTGGAAGCTAAACGAGACTAAATCGAAGACCGCCCCTGGCATGGACAAGCTTACCACTGTTGTTTATGAGGCTGCAGGCGATCAGGTGAAAGTTACCATCGATGGCACCGACGCGAACGGTAAGCCGATACATAATGAGTGGACGGGTAAGTTCGACGGAAATGACTATGCCGTTACCGGTGACCCAACATCAGATATGCGCTCGTACAAGAAGATTGACGCGCAAACGTTGAAGTTCACCGTCAAGAAAGGCGACAAGACAACGGCCGTGGGACGTATTGTCGTAGCAGCCGATGGCAAGTCCCGCACGGTAACAACAAAAGGAACTGACGAGCACGGCAAAGCATTCAAAAACACATCGGCATACGACAAGCAGTAATCGTCCGATTACTCTCGAGGCAGCGATGTATTTTTGCGGCTGACACAGCCGCCGCTGCAACGACGCTCGTAAAATCCACGCATAGTGTCTTCGCGGATCCTACGCACGAGGCTTTCCCCGACGCTGAAGCTATGGCGTGACAAGTCGGCGTGACAGCTATGCCTGGTGGCTAGTGAGCGCGAACGGCACTGGCCAGGCCCGGGATAATTTATGTGGTGGATTGACCGATCGGAAAAGCGCCCATCGGTTTTGCGTCAGGGTGCGGTTCTCTTTTCATAAGATCACTCTCGACATATCGGCGGAATTCATCGCCAAACATATAACCCCGTTCCTTCCAAAAGGCTTTGCCACCCGGCGCGCAGACCAGATTCATAATGACAAGCTCCCAACCCATCCATAACGGAGACGCGAGCAGTCCCTCGCGCCACTTCAGAAATGCATTCTGCGTGTAAGACAGAAACGCCATAAAGGTCGCGACAAACCGAACTCTCTCCTTTTCAGAAAGTGATCCGTAGTCACGCAACCCTTTCGCAACGATTTGTGCAAGCGCATCATCGGCGGCGACCAGATGGTACCATTTGGCAAAGTGTTCGTGCACGGTCTGAGCGGTAGCAGACCGGACTGCATTGGTGTTCTGCCGAATTTGATGCGCGACATAGAACAATGAGACGACGACCGCAAGAGCGCCGATGATCTGCCCGAGATTCGCCAGGTCGTTGAGATTCATGCGACTCCATGTTTGAGCTGTCGCTCGTAGTCGGCGGCGTCGAAATGGCCTTTGGATTCCGAAATCAGTCCGTTGTTGATTGACTCGCCTCCCTGCTCGTCAACCCTCTCGGGCTTTCCCGTCCATGTCGCCCGGCTCCCGCCGGCTCCATTCTCGATCTTCCAAAGTTCGTAGCCGCTGATACGAACGCGATTTTCCGTTCCACCAGGTCCTGTGTTCGTCCCGATCAATGTCCAATGAAATGCAGTCGCGTCTCCGCGCGGCTCAAGCTTATCGAAATTCACGATCATGTCGGGAAGATCGCGCATGAATCCCCGCGCAATTTCGGTAATTGCCGCCCTTCCAATCGCCCGCGTGTCATCGTTCACCGTCAGCGAGCCGTTTTTGGCGAAAAATGCCGCAACACGTTCCGGATTTTGACTGCACCAGGCTTCCGCATAGCGCTTTGCGAATTCTGTTAAGTTGTCACCCGTCACTCGCCACTCTTATTACCGTTCTGATGTGATCAATGGAATTCTGAAATGCGTGGAGTGACGCGTTGATTTCTTCCGCATCCAGATCGACAAAGCGCAAAGCATCTGGCAGAAAACAAAGTTTGCCACTGCGGGCGAACTCGATCAGCCTTGGAAGTTCAGCCGCGAGATGATCGGATACGCCGATGATCTCGACCTCCTTATTGATTAATTCTGTGTACGGAAAGATTGACATCGACTCCGCGGTTAATCCGACAAGCGCCGCACGACCTAGCGCACCCAAACATTGAACTGCTTGTCGCATCGTCTTCGCCGATCCGATCAATTCAACCGCAACATCCACGCCTTTTCCATTCGTTGCGTGGGCGATTTGTTCGGCTGGATTTCCCTTGGTTGCGTCAATCGGGACAGCTCCAAGCATTTTGGCTAAAGCGAGTTTGGCGGGATTGATCTCGACGACGTAGATCTGGTCGCAGTCAAACGCCCGCGCCAACTGCAACGCCGAAAATCCCAAGCCACCGAAACCAAAAATTGCGATCGACTCACCCGGCTTTAGTCGCGCCTTGTTCAGTGCATGAAGCGCCGTCGCTGATGAGCACATCATGATGGCGCCGCTCTCGAAGGAAATTTCATCGGGGAGCACAAATGCATTTCTGCCGGGAACCCTGATGAACTCCGCATATCCCCCATCCCAATGTTTGCCGATCATTCCTCCGGTACGACAGAACTGTTCCAAGCCGCGAATGCAGAACTCACAGCTCCCGCAGTGTGCCAGATAATGTACACAGACGCGATCGCCCGACGTGACGTGCTTGACATCAGCGCCTACTTTTTCGATCCGACCTGCGATTTCGTGGCCGAGCGTTACCGGCAAATGGTCAATCCTGGAAATCCCGGCGCGATAATGTTCGTCGGAATGGCAAATCCCACACGCCGCAACCCGAATCAAAACCTCGGACGCACCGATTTCCGGAAGATCAACGTTCGCTTCCTGCAGCGGTTTTCCGACCTCAGTGAGTCGCACCGCTCGCATGCATTCAACGAACCAGTGCGTCCAGCTCTCTCACGTCTAGCCCGGCTTCGCGGTAATGCTTTCGAGTCAGCTCGAGAAGGGAAAATCCATCCTCATATGCAGCAAAGCTGCCGTTGGTTGGTTTATCTAAATAGATGAGGCCGCCTTTAACCACGAACATAGTAACCATCGGCTCTGGTGAGTCCTCGGTAATTACCAGCGTGTGAGCCTCGCCCGCAGGTTCGTAGATGTAAGTTCCAGGCTTTGCAATCCAGTCATGCTCCAGGTAGCGCCAATGACCGCGCATCGTATAGCCATGAACAGTACCAACATGGTAATGAGTTCCCACCATGGAGCCGGGGAGACCTTTCAGAACGAGGCTGAATCCTCCAGACGTGACGTTAAAGCAACAGGGCTGGAACCAGACACCATCCGCATAAGGAACCCAGAGGCGGTCGTCTTCAAGATTCGTGTTGGCGATGAAGTGTTCGCGGCTCCTTCGACTCGGCTCGAGGCCGTCGGTGAAACTGCTAAAGGCATTGATCGGCATATGTCCGGTTTAGTGGGTTATTAATTGAAATGTCAATCTCCGTCCGAAACGCCTCACAGCTGCTCATATTATCCGCACGTCGCGCTCGGCAGAATCCTTTAAAATTGCTAACGCATCCTGATATTCAAGGCTCTCGTATGCCTCAATCGCCTTTTGCGTGCTCTCGAACTCGATTATAACCAGCCGCTGATTGAGCCCAAATTCATACGCTTTCACCGGGATCCCTCGCGCCAGAAAACGGCCGCCGTGCGCTTCAATGGCTGGGCCAGCTAACCTCGCGTAATTCTTTAGCGTCGCCTCGTCTGTCACTAAGCGATAACAAGTTATCCAGTATCCTTTAGCCATTACGGTTATCTCAATGGGCCAGGCGAAATCCTTTCATGCCGGCCAAGCGCGGCTATTTCTTTGTCGTGACCCGAGTGACAGTGAAAATCTCGCTCGGAAGAACCTGACCTTCGGGACGACCTGGTCCTTCCTGTGAAATGATGCGGCACTTAAAAATCTTTTCATTGAGTTCCATGATTTCCTCCGCCGCCGTCGAATCCGAAGACTCGCCGCTAAATCGCCAGGTTGTTATCAACCGGCCGTGTTCGATCCGCCATTTTCCGCGGGAGGTATCTCCTTCGTCCGGTGGATCCATGACCCAGGCTCCGTCCGCTCGATATTGGGTGTCGTGTCGATGCCCGTGCCATGTTCCAACCAAAAGCCGTGACAAAGTAGCATCGTCCGGAAGCGCTAGGGCGATAACCGGCACAATCAACGCGACAATGAGGAAAGCGCAGCGCATTAGTGCTTCTGATTGATATAAGCAAAGATCTTCGCGTTGTACCTGCGGGCGTATTCTTCCTGTCGTTCCCGAAGTGGGATGTCGTTGGTGACACAGCCGACTCCAGCGTTAGCTTTGGGATACTTCTTAGCCACCTCGATCGGAACACCGACTGGCATCGACGCGACACTGCCGGACCAATAGAACTTGATGTGCCCCGTGCGAATGTCTTGCTCGGCTTCTTTAACGGCATCAGCCGGGTTCCAAGTCGGCTCCGCCCCAATGCAACTGCCGGCGACGAGGAATAATCCGAGAATGCGCAAGATCTTCATCTAACGTGATAACAAAATCAGCGGCCGTCACCGAAAGCGAGATGTTTTTGCGCGCGATGTCGTTTCCCCGGGTGTGAGAACGGCGAATTCAAAGTAGCGTCAATCTTTTTCCAAACCCAAGCCGGAGTGACGAGCGGGTCAGAGGCATCGACCATGGATGGATTGGTGTTGACATCCAGCGCCATTTCCGGCGCAATCCCCGCATGGTTAAAACTCGAATTGCAGTAGTGGCTATAGCCCTGTCGTTCATGGCGATAGTACCCGGTTTTGCGGCGAATCCTCACATCGGCACTTGGAAGCTCAATGAAGCGAAATCAAAAATGCCGGCCGGAATGGGGAAAAATACGACAGTCTCTTACGTAGAGCAGAAGGACAAAATTAAGATAACCGTGGACGGGGTGGATAAGAATGGGAAAGCCACGCATAGCGTTTGGGTCGGTAAGTTTGATGGGAAAGCCTACCCGGTGAAAGGGAATCTGCCTTATAACTCCGTCGCTTACAGAGTGGTAAACGATCGGATCAACGACATTACCGCCATGAAGGATGGCAAGATGATCTGGAATGGCAGGATCACGGTTGCGGCGGATGGCAAATCGCGCACGGTCACCATTAAAGCTACGGACGCGAATGGGAGGAAGGTCAGCGGCAAGGCCGTTTACGACAAAGCGTAAGACAGAAGTAGCGGCTATTAGTCACACGTCAGAACAGATACCCGAGGAACGTGGGAAGACCTTGGTGTTGCACCTCGTCGCATTGTCGTTACGCAAACTATCCCTGTCACTGGTTTCGCTCCTCTGCACACCGCGAAGATAAATTGCGCCGAACTCGGCGTTGTCGTGCAGCGACTTGGTGAGGTCGCCCCAGTGCACAGTGAGCGCGTTTACCGCTGACTGCCGCCGTTCCCTGGTTTGCTCGCGGATCTGCACAGCCAAGTAAATAAGAGAAGGGATTCCCACAAGCACGGCAGCCAGTTGGCCGATTGCCGCGAGTATCTCCCAATTCATATGCATACTGGGGAGCAGTTTCGCGCGGCGCGATACCAAGCGCTTTTTCAATCGCCATCGGATCGTACACTCTTCCGCCTTTGATTACCGTCGTGATGTTGTCGATGTCGCGAATGTTTTGGGTCGGGTCGCCATCAACAAGAATCATGTCAGCCAGTTTACCTGGGGCGATGACGCCGCGGTCTTTGTTCACGCCCATAACCAAAGCAGGCGTCCACGTTGCCATGCGCAGAATTTCAGCCGGCGCAATACCAGCCTGTGCATAAAGTTCGAGCTCATGGTGGAGCGTATAACCGGCCAACGCATCGGTTCCCGGGATAATCGTCACGCCTGCGTCGTGAATTGCCTTGAGCAAGCGCAACATCGCTGGAAAAGCTTCGTGATAAGCCGCCTGTTTGTCTGGCGGAACTTCGAGCGCCCCGCTCAGCATTGCGCGTCGCACCTGCGGCGGAAAACGAGGCACGATTTCTTCCAGTCCGGGTGTGATCGCGCTGGGGTTTCCGCAAAAGAGAGCTTCGAAAATGCTTATGGTCGGATCGAGCACGGTGTGATGCAGCCGGAGAAAGTTGATGAAGTCGCGCACTTCGGGTTTGTCCGGAGTAAACTCGCTGGCACGCTCAGCGACCTTGGTAAAGCGATCCCGATTGCGCGTCTCCTTCACTTCAGGAAACAGAAAGTTGAGCACGATGAAATTGAGATGCTGGATTTCGTCAGCGCCGCCTTCGACGAATTGCCGCGCTGACATGAACGCGGGCACGTGCCCGCTTACGCGCAGCCCCCGCGCATGCGCATGATCGGCGATGATCGGCACCAGCTCCGGTTTGATTGAAGAATAAATTTTAATTTGGGCGTAGCCGTGGTCGGCATACCAATCGACGTCCTGAATCGCCTGGTCTGCCGTGTCGACCCGCATCTTCGTGGGACCCGCAAATTCTCCGGTGCCATCGATAATTCCCGCTTTCAGAACGCGCGGCCCGAGCTCGCTGCCGTTGTCAAAACGTGCCACGCGTTGAAGAAACGTATCGGTGTCATTCGCCATATCGCGAGCACTGGTCACACCATTGGCGAGGTCGAGCGCGCCATCGTTGTCACTGAAATGCTGGTGATTGTCCCACAACCCTGGCATGAGAAAGCGGCCCTTGGCATCGATTAGCTCCGCGTTCGCAGATGGCTTAATGTCGGAATCCGGTCCGATGCGGACAACGCGCTCGCCGCTCACGACGACGCTCGTTGCCGGGGTGACGCTAAGATCGCGTGGATCGAACAATCGCGCGTCGCGAATGACGAGGTCACCGCGCGGAGTGTGCGCGAGTGCGCGAGCGATGCGCTCCGACCAGGCGGTATCGGTTTTTTGTCGCGCGTCGAGCACCTTCGGGATCGAAGACTCATATCCATCCGGCACCACTGAAAACCATGGCGACACAGATGCGGATGCGCCATGGTGATCCAACCAGATCGGTTGCGGCGAAAATCCGAGTCCGGTGATGCGGTACTCGGTAAACTGAGTATTACCGGAAGTTACTTTACCTGCCTGTTCAATCGTTGCTTCGCCAGCAGGCAGGAGCGGCAGTTTGTGGTTCGGTGCCTTCAATAGCGCGCGTGCCAGCACACCGAAGAATTCCGGGGGCGAATTCATCGGCAGGTAGAAGGCTTCGCCAGAGACAGCTTGCTCGCCTTGTTCGCTGCGGTTCTTCCAGCGCGCACGACCGTTTTTGATTTCGAAATGCTCTTCGACCGGTGCCTTCATGTAATCGTTGCCGCGGCCATCGTAGTCTGTCGGCACACCGGCGCCATCGAGTTTCCAACTTGCAGCGATGTGATCGCCGCGACCGCGATCGTTGTAGGAGTATTCAGCGCGCACTGTCCCGTCCGGTTGGATCTCTATGGTTTGCGTGCCAGCCGGGTTACCTTGAATAAGAATTTTATCGGTGCGTTGCTTTGCCGATAGCTGCCCGCCTGTGGATCGCAATAATTGGTAGCCAAGCAGACCAAAGGCAACAACAGCTGTGCCAATAACAAACGCTGGCAAACTTTCGTTTGCTCCAGTAGGGAATCACTTCGCCCGGCGTAACGTCCGCCGTCCGTTTTAGTCCCTCCGGCGTCATCTCAAAAGCCCACGAGATGATTACGGTGATGACGAAGCCGAGCGCGACCAATAGGACGAATGCCGGCAGCATCCACTCAGGCGCGTCGAAGGCTGGCAACGCAACCCATGCGATTTCAATCAGCAGCCACGAAACGACTGCATAAACCAGCGCGACTTTATCAACGTGGCGCCGCTTCAGTTCAGAGAATAAAGAAGGCTTGTCGCTCATGACGGTCCGGGTAAAGCGAGTTTCGCAAGCAAGTTCTTGTAACGGGGATCATCGTGCAAGCCACGCAATAACGGATCAACTAAGAGCGTCAGCATACCGGTGTCGTGATCATCGAAAGAGATTTGCAACCACTCGAACGCCTTGTTTTTCTCGCCTCGGACAGCGTAAACCTCAGCGATTTGATACGCCAATTGATCTCGGCCATTGGCGATTAGGTCGGCTAAAACCGCGTCGGCTGCCTGAGGATCGCCGCGGACTTATTGCGCGAGTGCGAGTTCGAAACGGCGATAGCCCTCATCCGGCTCCAGTTGAGCTTCACGTAAGGCCGTCTCGCCGATCGCCCCGTAGACAGCGACGAGCACCTGCCATCGATGACTGGAAGCAGCGGCCGGCTGCAACTCTGCCATTTTCCGTGCAGCGGCGTCTGCCTCATCCAGTTTTCCCGCGAACAAAAGAACTCGAGCAAGATTGCCTTGCGCTATAACAGAGAGAGGATCGAGTTCCACCGCCTGGCGGGCCTGTCGCTCGGCCTCATCAATTCGTCCCAGATAAAGGATTACTCGAGCCAGCAGATCGTTAGCGGTAGGATTTGCCGGAGAAAGTTCTTTCGCGCGTTTTAGTTCGCTCAGGCCTTCGGTAAATTTCCAATCGACAAAAAAGCGGACCCAGCCAAGGGCCGCGTGCGCCTCCGCGAGGGTGGGCGCGATCGCGACGGCCTTTTCCGCATCGCTCCGCGCTTTCGGCCACGCGGTCTCGTGTTGGCCGGTGAGGTCCCCGATGAAAGTCCATGCCTCGGCACGCTCTGCATAAGCCAAAGCATAATCGGGGTCGAGCTGGATCGCTTGATCGAAGTAACTGACAGCTTTGCGATAATCCTCGAGATTCCGACGCTGAAAATGGAAATGACCCTGCAGGTAAGCGTTGTGCGCTTCCACGTTTTGGCGCCATCTGTGCGACGTCTCATCCGATCCAAGCAAAGTCACTTTCAGCGACTCAGCGACCGCTCGGCGATTTCTTCCTGAACGGTGAAGATATCTTTCAATTCGCGATCGAACGTTCGCGTCCACAGCTCGATTCCGTCCGCGGCGTTCACAAGTTCCGCTACGATGCGTACCTGTCCGCCCTGTTTGCGCACCGTGCCTTCCAGAAGTGTGCTTACGCCTAGCTTCTCGCCGATGGCTTTCGGTTCCTCATGCCTGTCTTTGAAACGGAATGAAGAACTGCGTCCAATGACTTTCAGCCCGTTGATTTGCGCCAGAGCTGCGATCAGTTCTTCCGACAGTCCATCCGAGAAATATTCGTCGCTTCGGGTCGCCACTTTCGTTAACCAATGGCAGAACCGCCACCGACTTCTCAGAAGCAGCCGTAACCGCTTTGCTGGCTGGCGCGCCGGAGCCACGCGAAGCCGGGTTCTGAGATTGCGCGTTTCCAGCGGTGTAGCGTCCCAGGAAAAAGAGGCCGAGCGAGAGCGCGGCTGCAATCACAACAAGCGCCATCCAAATTCCGCCGCGCGAACGTTGGCCCGCAGCATCGGCATCTTCGGTCCGCCTAATTCCTTCAGGTGTGAGTTCGAAGGCCCAGGCAATAATCAACGCGACAGGAAAGCCGATCGCGATGACGAGAATGACTAGCCGAATCGCCCAGTTTGGAATTTCCAGAAACGGAAAAACCTGTGTGGCGACCTGAATGAGTAACCAGCCGACGACGCATACGCGACTGCAACTTTGTAAACGTTGCGTCGCCGCAGCTCACCGAAGAACTGGTTCGGATTCATTCCTCCCGAGTTTACTCAATGTGGGCTTTCGGCGCGAGAGACGCTACGATCTTTTCAAACTTAGGATTGCCCCGCAGTGGTTTCCACAGCGGATGAAATTTGAGACCCGCGTAGTTAATGTAACTCGGTATCGACACGAGTTTTTGAAGCACTTCGATGGCGCGATCGTGTTCACCGCTCCAGGTATAAACCTGAGCGAGTCCTTCGAGCACCAACGCACCATCGTAGATGTCTTTCGAGATGGGCATCAAATCGATAGCCTGCTGTGCCTCTTGCAGAGCCAATTCTTTCTGGCCCAGTCCCCCGTCAACTTGAGCCAGCACTGCGATGGTCCGCGCATGCTCTGGTTTAATGACCAATCGCTGCGCTAAAATCGCGCGCGCCGAACGAAAGGCAGCAAGTATTCCGGCGGAATCGCCACTCTCTCTCGCGATCAGCGCTTCAAACCACGCCTTTGGGTAGTAGAAGCTGAAATCGATATCTTGAAAATCCGAACGGAGTGAGGCGGCCAGAATGCGCTTGGCTTCCGCGTAATCGCCATCGATCAAAGCGAACATGACGCGCGCCGGAGTCTGCCCACCGGCGATATCCATGTCGGGATTTGCGCCAAAACATCGCGCAACGGTTTTGAATTTCCCGTTCCGTAAAAAATGCTGGAGGCCTGCCGGAATTGAACAATTGGCGTCTGCTCACCCGCCGCCAGAACGCGTTCGTAGGTCTGCACCGCTTCCGGAAAGCGCCTTTGCAGATTGTAGGTATCAGCGAGCAGATTGTAAGCGTTGGGATTTCTGGGATCGAGAGCGACCGCGGTCGAGAAATCGCGTTCAGCCTCAGGCCAATGATTACGGCGTCGATTGATGTAGCCGTCGAGAATAAAAAACGGCGTGCTGTTCGGCAGACCAGAGCGCGCGACCGCGAGTTCGGCCAGCGCGCCGTCGTAATCACGATGACAACGAAAAAGAAAATCGGCCTTGGCGAAACGAGCCTCGGCGGACTTGGAGCGAAGGCGCAGCGCTGCGTTTACTGCCGTCTCGGCAAGGAGAATTCGATCTTGTGTCGGATCGAGATCGAAGAAGTAAAGCAGATCGTTCGCGCGTGCGGCGTAACAATACGCGGACACAAAGTTCTCGTCGCGTTTGATGGCCTGATTTAATAATTCCAGTGCTTTGAGCAACGCAGCTCGCACGTCCTCCGCAATAAGATAGCTATCGACGATTTCTTTCGCTTGAAGATAAAGCTCAAAAGCGACCAAGTCCTGAGTTGGGCGTTCTTCGATCTCTGCCTTTTGTTCTGCCGAAAGTTTTGCCTTGAGCTGCGAGACAATTGATTGCGCAAGCTCGCTCTGAATCGCGAACAAATCTGCCGCGGTCCGATCGTAGGTCTCTGCCCAGACATGCGTGTCGGTGCGAGCGTCGATCAATTGCGCGTTAATGCGGAGCCGGTCCCGCGACCGCTGGACGGAACCTTCAACGATATAGGCAACCCCGAGTTGTTTACCGATCTCGCGCAGGTTCCGTTGCACTCCGGTCTTGTATTGGCGCGAGCTGGTGTGGCTAATGACCTTCAGGTCGGAGACTTTGGCCAGGTTGGTAAGGATTTGGTCCTGCACGCCGTCGGCGAAGTAACTATTCTGTTTGTCATCGCTTAAATTCTCAAACGGCAGCACCGCAATTGATTTTGCGAAGCTATTTTCCGACGCGTTTGCCTTTACGGCGGTATAACGGCCGACAAAAAATAATCCGATCGATAGAACAGCGCCGATAACCGCGACATAAATCCATGCCTGCGATTTCAGTCGCGGCCGCGAGAGATCGACGTCCTCAGTTCGTTTTAGTCCTTCGGGTGTTAGCTCAAACACCCACGCCAGAACAAGCGCAATCGGAAAGCCAATAACGATCAGCAAGACAATCAGTTGAATGATCCAGTTTGGAACTCCGAACACAGGAAAAACCTGCGCGATTCCCTGGGAGAGCGCCCAACCGGCGACGATGTAAGCGACCGCGACCTTGTAAACGTTGCGCCGCTTCAGTTCGGCAAAGAACTCCTTCATTGTTTCGCGGCGGTTACTTTTCTCACCAGCGCTTCGAATCGCGGCTCGCCGCGTAGATTGTCGAGCATCGGATCAACTTTTATGGCAAAAAGGTAGTTGGTCTCACCTTCGGAGTAGGCGTGCTCCAACTCCTCGATCGCGTGGTCTTTGTCACCCAACGCTATCTGAACCAGAGCTAAGGCGTAAGGCGCGACGTAGTGCGACTTCGCTTCCTCATTTAACCGATCAAGAATCTTTTGCGCTTCATCCTTCTGCCCATTGCGCGCGCGGGCCTGACCGAGCATGGCGAGTGAGTAGGGATCGTTGTTTAACTCGAACGCTTTTTGAAATTCAGCGATCGCCTCGGTCAAGCGTCCCTTAAATTGAAGAACCTCCCCCCAATAGTAATGCGCCAGAAAAAACTGGGGATCGATTTCAAGTGTCTTGCGAACCTGCGCCTCGGCTTCGTCGTAGCGGCGGGCACTAAAATAAATCCAACTAGTGTCGGCATTGATGACCAATGAGAGTGGATCGAGCTCGATCGCGCGTTTTGCTTCCGAGATGGCCGGATCAAATTGGGCAAGTGTTAGATGCGCCAAGGCAAGCCAGTGATGCGCGGTCGCATAGTTCGGCTTCAATTCTACCGCACGCTTCAGCTCGTCCAGCGCGCCATGAAGATCAAGTTCAAGGGTCGCAAGCAACCCAAAAGAAGCGTGGGCTTCGGCTAACGAATCGTCGAGCTCGAGCGCTTTTTTCAGAGCTGATCTTGCCGGCGGAAGTGATTCCCGGGGAGAAACAGCGGCGTAGGAAGAAAGAAGCAGATAGGAGTCGGCCAGGCCGACATAGGCCAGCGCATAATTTGGATCTTTCGCAATCGCTTGATTGAAATAGTCGATCGCTTTGCGTAGATCCGTGCCAGTCCGCTTGTTCCAAAAGAATCGGCCTTTGAGATAAAGTTCGTACGCTTCCGGATTCGCGGTCGGCGCTTTCGCAATCGAGCTTTTCTCCGCGCCGGTCAACTTGGCCTGCAATGTTTCGGCAATCGCTTTTGCGATCTCGCTCTCGACCGCAAAAATGTCAGTGAGCTTGCGATCGTAAGTGTCGGCCCACACATGCGCGTCCGTCATCGCGTTGATAAGCTGCACATTTACGCGCACCTGGTCGTCCGCCTTTTGGACGCTGCCTTCGAGAATGTTCGTCACACCGAGTTGTTTTGCGATCTCGGGAAGATTTTCCGGCGCGCTTTTGAAATGTTGCGTCGATGTGCGCGAAATCACTTTCAGGTCCGCCACTTTTGCTAGTCGCGTCAGGATTTCATCCTGCACGCCCTCGGCGAAATAGGCGTTGTCGGGATCACGGCTGAGATTATCGAACGGCAGACACCGCGATCGATTTTTGCGGTAATTCCAACGGCTGGCGCCAGTCGCACCGGACTATTGCGAGCGCTATATCGTCCGAGGAAGAACAATCCAATCGAAACGGCCGCCCCGATCACACGATATAAAGCCAAACGTATTTCTTTGGTTTCGCCGACGCCGGCATCGCATCAGCCGTTGCCGTGCCTTAATTCCTTCCGGCGTTATCTCGAACATCCAGGCGAGGACGAGCGCAACCGGTAAACCCGCGATGATCAGGATCACGATCAAACGAATGAAGGCGTTGGGAACGTCGAACACTGGAAAAACCTGCGAGATGCCCTCCGAAAGCGCCCAGCCGCCGACAATGTAAGCGACTGCGACCTTGTAAACATTGCGCCGCTTCAGTTCGGCGAAGAAATTGTCGATCT
>CAVRCO010000013.1:0-347211 GCA_963719605.1 uncultured Verrucomicrobiae bacterium | reverse complement strand
AAGCCGGTGTCTCCATATACCCGCTGGTCGGTTCGGTGTACGTGGCGGAAGACTCGCACTACGCGAAGACAAACTACGCTGTATATGTGGCTGCGGCGTCCGTGACCATCATAGGCGCAGGGTGGTCTCCCGACACCGCTGAGTCACTAGCTCAGGAAATCAGAAAGGTAACTAACAAGCCGATCAAGGATGTTATCCTCCCCGATCATGACCCAGAATACACGGGAGGCAGCGCATACTGGAAGCGCATCGGTGCCAGCATCACTTCGACGGAGTTGACCGAAGTCGTGTTGAAAAGGAATTGGGATAAGACAGGGAAGTTTACGCGCAAGTATTTTTCGAGCTATCCGCGCCTGCCATTGGTTCTTCCGACGAAGACATACAAGAATGAGTTTACGCTGGAAAACGGAGCGATTCGTGGATTTTACCTCGGACCTTCACACAACGAAGACGATATCTTCGTTTACTTCCCGAAGGAGAAGGTGTTGTATGCCGGCTCGATTTTGAAGGAGCACCTTGGCAACCTCGCTTTTGCCAATCTCGAAGAGTATCCCAAGACCCTTGCAAAGCTTCGGCAGCTTGGTCTGCAGATTGACAAGATTATTTCCGGACACTGGTCGGCGGTACACGGCCCTGATTTGATTGATCGATATTTAGCAATGTTAAAAGAGCATTCCGAAACGGGACACTAGGTTTCATAAAGCAATCTAAGCAGACGATGAAGCCAAGGACCCCCGTTGCGAGATGACTTTAGCGTGTTTGCCACGACAGCTTGCCGTTGCCTATCTCTTTCTAGTTAAATGGTTAGGAAGCTCATTGTTGTCAGCGTTACCGCAGTATTTCTTTCTGTTGAATTTTACGGCCTGACGCAACGGAGAAAGTCGACCATAATCGAGACACTCGCCAACCAAGAGCGTCCCAAAATAGAACGTTGGTACAAACAGACTAAGCCGGGACAGCCTCTGAAGCGTCACTGTCCAAATAGTCAGGAAAACTTTGTTTTCGTGAAACAAGGCTGGTGGTTAGGAGGTAGCCCGCTGAAACCAGATCCCACATCGGGTCAAATCTCGGTTACTTTTCTCGTATCAAACCTGGATGGTATACGTTTAATTATGTTGTGTATTTTCCAAGCGCCGCGAGATATGCATGGATAAACCACAGGGAATACGGATTCTCAGTTAATCTGGTCAGGCCAGAGAAAGCATATCTTTCGGTTTCCCCACCGCCCCTTGACGATGAGAACCGCCGTACAGCTCAGATCTATTGCTCGACATGTAGATAAATAACGCTAACCCTGTGCATCAGCTTAACTAGTTTTCCTTGACTAAGTTTTCGTACGCGAGGTGCGCCCGATCACTCTGGAATTCGTCCGCGCAAGACAGTAAGTGAATATGGGGGTAGTTCGTAAAATGAAGATGCTTCTCGGGTAAGACGGGCTGGCGGCAGGCTTCGAACGGGATGACCATTTGGGCCATCATCGTGCCATTCATACTGATCGCGGGAGAACTGGATTTCATCCACGTTGCCGGTGAAGCTCAGTTGAGGTCGCATGCCGGAGAAGTTGAACTGCACGCTAAGTCGTGCTGTGCGGCTGGGATGTTTGTTAATCGCAAGGAGCGCCCACTGTTTATCGGGGCGTCGTACAGCATAGACGCTAACAACAGGTGATAACACAGGCTTTGTCTGCCTTGTCACTGCAAATAGGTCGTGCATTTCATTCGTTGGTTGCATCCATTCCTTTGTCATGAGCTGGGCGGCATGGTAACCGGATAAGCGGTTCAGTTGATCACTGTTTGGCGCCAGCTGAAGCATCATCAGATTGCCCCAGGAACATTTGAGCTCGTCTTCGAGAAAATTTGGCTCGTATCCGTAAAGGTACGGCTTGGAGCCACCGAGTGTTAGAAATGTTCCCACTGTGTCTGCATTGAAGAGCGCACCTTCGATGCCCACTTCATGGCGTCCTGCGAAGACAGAATAACCGTATTCGGTCATTAGCCACGGAATTGCCGTAGAAACGCCGTCCAGTCGTAAGCTGGTCATCATTTCATCCAAACGCGCCGGGGTTTGCAATAGCTGGTGTGCGGCATCGGCACAGACGTTGTCGAACGGGTAGAACTCAAAGGAGAAAAAATCGAACGGGCATCCCGCAGCATGGATGTAATTCAGAAACCGGTTCGTCCAGGACCGATTGCCCGAGGCATCAGGCCATGTGAGAAGTTGGCCCTCGAAGTTTTGCAGGCTTGGTCCTCCGAGTTTCAAACGCGGATTCAGCGCAGCGAGCCTACGAGCAACTCCAGCGTAAAGGGCAGCATAATCTTCTGGTGAAGCCCATTGGCCGTCGGGTTCTTCGCCTAGCTCGATTCCTTCGAGAGGATATTGCCTCAGATAGCTGATCTCCGCCGCTGCGTTTTCGGGCGTGTCGTACAAAACGCCAACAGGCACAAGGACGGGCAAGCCGTTCGTCAGCGCGCTGCGCAAGATGAAGTCGAGTCCCGGTTGCTCGATCTTGTAATCAATGTCCTCGGCCCGGTGCCATGGATCGGTCGACGATACATAAATTAGTGTCTGCCGGTACCGATCAGGCGCATGACGGATATGATCGTGAAAACCATTTCGGCTATCGATACTCCCGAGCTCAATCTCGCGAATCGAAAATCCGAGCCGATCGCGAATATCATCCGCCATTTGCGCACTTGCCTGCGAACTCCGGCTCATTACGACGCGGACGAAGCGAACCGGAAGTGCTTTCGCACACAACCGAACAGATTCGTCGCCGCCCGAGCCGCGGTTTAGTGCACCGTTTGGAAAAGGACGCCACTCATCTTTCCGATCGGTGTGCAAATGCATCGGATCCTCTCCGCTCCAGTACTCCACTCTGTATTGCTGGGCGTACGGCGTGCCCCAATGAATCCGAATAGCGTTCACCGATCTCGCGGCGCCCAGATCGATTACCACCCATTGCGGATGCGCATCATCGGCTTCGCCTGTGAAGTGGGAATCGAGATACGGATTGCTTTTCCAAAACGATTCTTCGTTGCCGTCGGTGATGCGTGAGTAGCCGTCATCGTTAGCCTGGTCGATCGTGTTTCCTCGTCGCGGCAGACGGTAGCCATAGGAGAGGTTAATCGGCTCGGTGAGTGAATCATCTGATATCCAATATCCGCACTGATGAACCAGATCGCTCCATGTGCCTCGCGGGTTCCAATGCCAGACTTCGCCGGCCAATTCAGTCCGCAGTCGATACGTCAGCGGTCCGAACCCGGCTGATCGCATCTCGGCGATGTTCTTGTCCGTAAACATCCGAGCACATTCGTCACGCTCGTGACCATCAACGCCCGCGCCTAACACCTTGGTTGGCGCACATTGGTTTACTGGGTGATCCGCAAGGACAACAGCCGAAACCGCGAACGACTTTTCATCGGCACGCGCCTCTGTTTGTGATAAGAGTTGCACAATGCCTATCACGGCAAATGAAAGCGATGCGAGGACGCATCGCACTCCAAAAGCTTTCGCAAAACGAGATTGATCGCCGGATGAATTTCGCACTGATTGCTTTAGGAGTTCGATGCGTCCTCGCGTCGCTTATTACTGCTACCGCTGCGCCTTCTCCAATTGCTTCCTGACCTCGTCTTTCTCGTGGCGAACGTCTTTCAAGTGACTCTGGAGAAGCGGCAACTGGGATGCTTGCGGGTTCGGGGAGTGGCGCACAGTCTTATTGTTCTTACCTCCGAAGTACGTTGGTCCCGGTTTCTTCGCCTCACCGATGCGGAGAAGTAAGTCGTCTTCTTGCCTCTGCAGTTCCTCGTAGCGGCTTTGGAGCGCGCGAAGCTCGTTCTGTCGAGTTTGTTGTTCTGCTCGATATTGATTTGCCTTTTGTGTCGCTTCCGCTTCCCGCCGCGAAGCTTCTGCTTGCTCCTTTCGGACTTGGTCGAGTCCGGCACTTTGCTGCGCAGAGTAATCGGCGGCTCTTTGAGGATCATAGCCGAAGCGCTCCTGAACCTCCTTAGGAAGTTCGGTGAAATAAACTTTGGAGATGCCTGCGTTATTAGTTAGCACGATCCCGTCCGGTTCGACCCGGCTCACTGTGGCGTTCTTATATTCCCTTCCAGTAACTGTTTTAAAATCGTCTGAGAAGGCAGCCGACACGAAGCATAGGACAAACAAGATGAGTACTTTCATCTTCCTCCTTTATGTTTTTCCTTCGATCGGCACCGCTCTATTCTCAAAAACTGATTGTCCGGTCAAGGAAAATTGCCTGCTGCCGCCTCTACGTTGGTGATCCTCATCTTTTTGAACAACGCAGATTATGCGACACATTGGACACATGAAAACCGCGACAATTCGCGAACTGCACATGAAAACTGGCGAGTTAGTCCGCGCATCCGCTCAGGAAAAGATCATCATTACCGATCGCGGCAAACCCGTGGCGTTGCTCAAGAAAATCGAAGGATCTGAACTGGTCGGCAAGCCTTTTCCCAAGCGCGAGATTCGCAAAATGCCAAAAGTTAAAGGCGATTCCACAGACTATGTTTCCCGCGACCGCGATGGACGATGATTTACCTGGACGCAAGCTACATCGTAAAATGTTATCTCCGGGAGATTGGGACGTCTGCAGTCATGGCGTTGGTTCAAGGGGCTACCGGCTGTAGCAGTGCAGCCCATGCGCGGATCGAAGTCTGGTCGGCTATCCATCGACGGATGCGTGACAAAACAATTTCCCTTCATGATGCCCGCGACGTTTGGCGGCAGTTTGAACAGGATGAAACGCTGGGCGTCTGGCGCTGGTTGTCTCTTACTCACATCGTGATTAGACGTGCGTGCAACATCTTCGAAAAATTGCCACCAGACGTCTTTTTGCGCTCAGGCGACGCACTGCATCTCGCTTGCGCTGCAGAAAATCGATTCATCGAAGTTTACAGTGGCGATCGGATCTTGCTTGCTGCGGCGCCACATTTCGGACTCAACGGCATTAGCGTCTATTGAAATCGCTTTTTCTCGCGCTTGGCGTCGCTCTGTTCTTAAGTGGTTGTAAGAAGCCGTCAACTGGAACGCAGGTCGATCCAAATGGTCCGGTCGAAGTTGCGATTCCTGAACATGGTGCATACACCGGCGCGTTCATGGATTTTGGCGACGCGGAGGACGACGTCACTCTCGAGACAATCGAAGACTTTGAGCAGATGGTGGGCAAACATCAGGCCATCATTGCGTCGTCCAGTTACTGGGGAGAACAAAATTTTCCCGTGGACAATCTCAACGTCATCTGGCGGCACGGTTCGCTGCCGCTTGTGTTTTGGTCGCCGTGGGACAGGCCTTATGAGGAGGATCACGGGCCGGACAAGTTTAGTTTGACCGAGATCCTTGCCGGCAAGTGCGACGCATACATCGACATGTGGGGCGACGCCGCACGGAATTTTGGTCATCCAATGATTGTTGTGTTCGGCGTCGAAATGAATGGCACCTGGTTTCCGTGGTCAGGAGCCTATTACGGCGGCGCGGAATGGGACAAAGACCAGAACACCTGGAAAGGCCCGGAAACATTTCGTAAAGCGTTTCGCTATGTCGTGGATCGCGTCCGGGCGCGCGGCGCTTCAAATATCAAATGGATGTTTCATACGAACAATTATCCCTATCCGTACGAAACATGGAATTGCGCGGCTGCTTACTATCCGGGGTCGGATTACGTCGATTGGCTCGGCCTGAGTGTCTATGGACAGCAGTATAAGGACGAACCAAACCCGGATATTCCTTCATTGGTCAACTGGCCCTACGAGGAAATATCCAGACTCGATCCGCATAAGCCAATCATGATTGCCGAATGGGCGACCGGCGAGTTCCCGCACTCGGCAGAAGGCGGCGGGGTTGGCAAAGCCAAGTGGATTACGCAGGGACTTACGCTGTTTCGCACGCGGTATCCGCGCATCAAAGCGGCGGTTTACTGGCATGAGCGCTGGCAAAACGCCGATGGATCTTACAGCAACCTGCGCGTGAACTCTTCCGTGGAATCGCTGCGAGCGTATCGCGAAGGCGTCGCGAATCCTGATTGGCTTGGCGATTTGATTCTGCGACCGCTGCCGAAAAGGTGATTGTCATGTCGAGCGAAGCCGACCCATCGCTCATCATCTAAAAACAAAAGTTAGAGATTCCTCGATTAAGCTCGGAATGACAGAAGCACGTTACGGTTCGTTCTTCGCTTCCTGCCAAAACTTTTTGCCGTTGACTGCATGAGGCGCGAAGATTACCGCATCGTCGGCAAAAACCGAGATGGACGCTTCGCGAAATCCTTTTTCGCCGGCAAGTTTTGCGTAAGCCTTTTCCGCAGCGATGAGTGAACCGGCAACTTTTTCAAGATCGACGTCTTCCGCGTGTCCTCCTGCGACGGCTAGCAATGCGATGAACGAGAGAAATTTCGATCGCATAGACAAATTCATTGGTTGGCGGCGTCTTGGAAATAAAGACCGTGAAGAGGTCATGGACAACATCGCCAGCCATGAGAATTGGAAGAGTTGCTTTTCTGAAATCGGTCCCGGTCTGCTGCTTTTTGCCCGGCAATGGACACGATCGGCAGCTGACGCCGAAGACATTGTCCAAGAGGCTTTCGTCAAGTTTTGGCGGCGAAACCACAGGATTAATAACCGCGCGCTGCTTTACGCAACTGTGCGTTCGATTGCTCTCGACTTTATCCGTCGCGACAAACGCCGCGCCCGACGCGAGGCCACTGTTTTTGCCGACACCGATTCAACCGTCGAGCCGCAGTTTGAATGGGAAGATGAGACGCAATCGGCACTCGCTGCGGCAGTCAACTGCTTGCCACACGACCAACGCGAGGTGCTCGTCTTGAAAATCTGGAACGAACTCACCTTTAGCGAGATCGCCAGTGCACTCGGCATTTCTCAAAATACCGCGGCGTCGCGATATCGATACGCTCTGGCTAACCTGAAGAAAAGCTTACAACCCCAATGAACGATTTCCCGGAGCTTGAGAATGAGTTGAGAGCGTTACGACCAGCGCGGCCATCGCCCGTACTCTTTGAGCGCATCGAGGAAGCGTTAGCTGAGAATTGCGGGCGTCGTGGCGGACGCCGGATGGAGCTGGCTCCGGCGTTTCACGCGAAACGCGCCTACAGGTTTGGTATCGGCCTGGCAACCGCAGCTGCGGCGGTCGTTCTCGCTACTCGTGCGGATCAACACCGATCAAACGCGAAACGAAGACAAGGAAATCGCACAAGTTGCACCTGCATCCGAGACAAGAGCAGGCGTTCCTGCCTTCTCGGGTGGGAGCGGTGTCGATGGATCGATGTCCTCAAACAAATTCGTTCCCGCTGGCGCGACGCAGGTCGTCTATAACACTCGCAACGAGGGGTTGCAGTTTGCTGACGGCTCGAGGCAACCGTTGAGGCGTCTTCGTTATCAAACGCAACAGACGTGGCAATGGCGTAACCCCTCCACTGGCGCATCGCTTCGCGTCTCTTACCCCAGCGAGGAAGTCGTCCTCATTCCGGTTTCCGGCCAATGATTAACCAAACAAAAACCATGAAAACAAAACTCATTGCTATCATCGCGTGTCTCGCCTTCCTGCCGATTGCGGGATTTGCGCAGACACCACCAACGCCGCCACAACCGCCAGCGCCTGGTCAACCGCATTCCCCGCCGCCGGGTGGCCGTGAAAAAGCGCCCAAAGTTCCGGCGATATTTCTCGGCGTAGAAACATCACAGGTGCCAACTGTGGTAAGCGAACAGCTCGGCCTGTCCAAGGGACTCGGGTTAGTCGTGGAGTACGTTGTGCCCAATAGTCCTGCCGCCGCGGCGGGCATTCAACAGAACGATATTCTCAAAATGCTGAACGACCAGATTCTGATCGAACCGAGTCAATTGCGAAAGCTCCTGCAGACGTTTTCTGACGGCGCGGACGTGACGCTCACGATTTTGCGCAAGGGCCAGGAGCAGAAGGTCACCCTCAAGCTCACAAAAAAGGAAAGACCGCAGCGTAATTCCTGGACGCCCGGGGACAAGCACGAAGGGCACTGGGATTTCGATGACACAGGTGATTTCGGCGAGCAGATGCAAGGTTTGAAAGAACAGTTGCAGGAGCAACTCGGTGCACAACGCGGCATGATCCGTGGAGCAGTGACGAAAGCTCACGAGGCGGCGAGACGCGCGCGGGCAGACGCCCGCCGCGCCGCGCGCGAAATTCGCATTCTCAGTCAAGATCATGGCGCGCTCAAAGCCACGAGGATCGACCTCGGCAACGCGCAAATCGTTTTCTCCGATGATAAAGGCGAGATGAAAGTGGAAAACGTGGATGGCAAAAAATTACTGACTGCGAAAGATCCGCAGGGAAAACTGCTTTTTAGCGGACCGGTCGATACGAAAGAGGATCGGGATAAAATGCCCGCGGATGTTCGTGAACGTTATGAAAAACTACAGCAAAATGATTTACCCGTGGTCGCGCCTGGGGCAGATGCGGACGAAGAGAACGAGGACGATTCCGACGAGGATGAAGACGCAGCGCAATCGACTGACACAGTTTGTGCGCCGCTGTGCATTCAATGGTGCGTGGTTGCAAGCGAAGTTAAGGACCGCAACAACACAAGCTTGAAGCACGCAAGCTAAACGTTGGCGATCTTGGGGCTGAGGAGAAACTCCGTCGGGCACCTTAACCTGGCCTGGCCGCTCGGCGGAGTTTTCCTTGCTTTGAGGTATTTGATAGATCTTGCGCCTTAGCGGACCTCTTTTGCCATCGGTCCGAGCCGGACTGGCGTTTTTTGGAGAAGCCGATCCACCTTTGATAGGTGGAACGCGTTGTCCTCAACGCGTTGGCAAATAGATGCGACTCTGACGCCTGGCTTGTAATTCCTGCTACTCGACCGTCGCCATTTTTCTTGCCGCAACAAATCAGTGCACCTATAACGAAAGCGCGTAATGATGCGGCTCTTTTTGCTCACAGCGGTCATTGCATTTTCTTCTCCGCTGGACGCGCAAACGTCGTCGCCCTCTGCTTCGCCGTCTCTGGAGCAGCGCGTTGCCGACTTGGAAGCCTACGTGAATAATTCGGCGCGAGGCGCTGATTCTGCGAACGTTCCCGTAGCATCAAACATTTCCGGTCCCGGCCCTGCGAGCAATGCCTGGATGATGACCTGCGCGGCGTTGGTGCTTTTCATGACGCTGCCAGGACTCGCGCTTTTTTACGGTGGTCTCGTCCGCGCGAAGAATGTTCTTTCTGTGTTGGCGCAGTGTCTCGGCATTGCCGGCTTGGTGACGATCCTCTGGTGGCTGGTGGGTTATTCGCTCGTTTTTTCCCGCGGCTCGCCCTTCATCGGCGGATTGAAGTTTGCTTTTCTGCACGGTGTCGATGGGCGACCGAACAGTGATTATTCGTACTGGGTCTCGCAGAACGTTTTCGCGATGTACCAACTGATGTTTGCAATCATCACTCCGGCATTAATCATCGGCGCGGTTGCGGAGCGGATGAAATTCGTGGCTGTGCTTGTTTTTGTCGGGGTCTGGATGTTTGCCGTCTATTTTCCAATCGCGCACATGGTCTGGGGAATCGACGGATGGATGAACGGAGTTTGGAACCCTGCCGCACAGATCACTGCGATCGATTTTGCTGGTGGAACAGTTGTCCACATGACCTCCGGGTGGTCGGCGCTGGTCTTGTGTATTCTTCTCGGGCACCGGCTCGGATTTAGAAAAGAAATCATGGCGCCGCACAGCATGGTGCTTTGCATGGTGGGAACGGGTTTGCTGTGGGTGGGCTGGTACGGCTTCAACGCGGGAAGCGCTCTCGCGCCGGATGGAATCGCTGCGAACGCGTTCATGATTACGACTCTTGCTACCGCGGTGGCTTCATTCACCTGGGCAATGCTCGAGTACGCGCTGCGCGGCAAACCTAGTGTGCTTGGATTCTGTTCCGGTGCGGTTGGCGGATTGGTCGTAATCACACCGGCGTGCGGATATGTCGCACCAACCGGGGCAGTAATTATCGGAATTGCCGCGGGAATCGTCCCATTTTTTGCCTGCACGAAATTGAAATCGTGGCTGGGCTACGACGATGCGCTTGATACCTTTGGCATCCACGCAGTGGGCGGAACGCTGGGCGCGTTCCTCACAGGCCTTCTCGCGACAGCCAGTGTGAATCCAAATCTTTTATTAAGCGTCGCCGGATCGCCCAATCCTGCGACGCGAAATGGTCTTGCAAAGATTGTGGGGCACACCCTCTGGCTGGAACAATTAAAAGCAATCGGGATCACGATTGTGTTCGCGGTAGTGGGCAGTGCAATTATCGGCGCCATTGTCAGGGGGTTGATTGGGTTGCGCATCGCGCCGGAAATCGAGCGGCAAGGTCTCGATATCAATCAGCATGGCGAGGAGGGCTACATTACCTCGTGAGGACAATTAGCCGTCCCCGATCGCTTCAGAAATGAATCGAGACGAAGAACATCTACAGCTGCTCGCGATATTTCATTACGTTGTCGCCGGCCTTGCCGCGCTCTTCTCTTTTTTCCCACTACTTTATACAACGGTCGGCGCCATCTTCATATTTGCCGCGCGCCACGGAACGGCGAAACCGGGCGAAGACTTGCCGCCTGAATTTCTTGGCTGGATTTTTGCTGTGCTCGGCTCGCTGTTGTTCTTAATCGGAATAGCAATGGCAATTTGTATTCTAATTGCCGGCCGATCTCTTGCACTCCGCAAACGCTACTCGTTCGCCTCGTGATGTCTTGCATCGAATGCCTCTTCATTCCCTTTGGAACAATTCTCGGAGTGTTTACGATTGTTGTGCTTTCGCGCGAATCGGTGCGGGGATTGTTCTCGACGACAGCTACGCCAGCCCCGGGTTGAAACCGCGCGCCGATTTTGAAGATCAGGCAATGGACGCGCTCGTCAGAATTCGCCGAAGCATCAGAGAACGCGGGCCCAACCTTAAAAATCGCGCAATCCGGCTACCGCCTGAGCAGTTAGCTTTGGCTCAATGCCCTCCCGCGTTCGGGTTGCCCACGCTGTTTGTCTGCCGCTGCAGTTGTTCAGCGTTGGCTCTCTGCACGTTCAAAGTGCCAGGCGCGGACTGTCGCGCCATCGTCAACTTCGACCCAGCTGCCGCCAATATGGCTTCCTGTAGCCGGCGGAACCCAGACCATGTGCTTTCCCTTCTTCTGGCCTGCGCTGGCCTGTGCCGCTGGAACTGGTTTGAGGTCAAAATTCAACTGCGTGATTTGGTCCGGCTTGGTTTTCGTATTCGTGATCGATGCCTTCACAGCGCCATTCACTACCAACGTTACTCGATAAACGCCCGGTGGCAGGCCCTCTGAAATGTACCGACCCTTTCCATCAGTCTTCACGGCATTAAACTGCTGTTTGCCGTCTTTTGACTCGATCCGAACATCTGCACCCTTTATCGCTTGTCCTTTTGCGTCCTTTACGACGCCTTGAATCGCTGATAGCTCCAGCCCAGGCAGTCGCAACAGAAAGAACAAAACCAATCAAACCTACTCGTAGTGATTTAGTAAACATAATAATTCATTAGTTCCTACAGGAAACAAAGGACGAAGTTCCCAAATAATTTGTTCTGAATGAAGAAAAAAGATCGACTGTTCCGCAGGCGCGCTCTATGTGGACGTGTGCAATGCCCATGGGTCGTGGTTACAGATTAGAAGCGTTTTCTCAAAGCGACGTCCCAAGTACGACCCTTGATGTTGGTCGTCGCTTCATCGTAGTCGTTTCAACATCATCAATGACCAACGTTGTATGTCTGAATGTTGGAATCGAAATGCGGGTTTCCCTCGTCGTCGACTTCGACCCAATTACCGCCGATGTGGCTCCCGGTACGAGCTGGCACCCATACCATGTGCTTTCCGCCTTTTGCAATGCTAGCTGCGGGGGATGTTCGCTTGAAATCGAAATTCAACTGGGTCGGTTGATTCGCCTTGGTCTGCGTGTCCATGATCGACGCCTTGACCGCGCCATTCACAAGCAATGTTACCCGGTAAACGCCCGGTTGCAGCCCTTGTGAAATATAGCGGCCCTTTGGATCGGTCTTAACTGTGCCGAACATCTGTTTGCCGTCTCGCGATTCGATCCGAACGCCTGCGCCTTTAATCGGTTCGCCTTTTGCATCTTTGACAAACCCCTGAAAGGACGCTGACCCGTCCGCTGTACTTTTGTTCGTTCGCGGACCGGCTTCCGATGCGCGATCACGCACACTGGTAGTGACTCCCGTCTCCGGCGGCGCGGCGGTCGCCCCTGCCGTAATTTTGTTCGTTCGCGAGCCGGCCTCCGTTGCGCGATAGCGTACAGTGGTAGCGACTCCAGTCTCTGGAGGCGTAGCGTTCACTCGAGTGTCCGTGCGGCGCTGGTCGAAACCTCCCGAAGATGTATAATCCGGAACTGTGAATGGATTAGATGGATTCTGTAAGGGCACGCTAATGCCGGTACTGCTTATCGGATGAGTTACATCTGTGAAAAGTCGCTGTAGATAAAAGTCGTACGTGCCATTGACGGGTTGTTCTTGGGCGGAAGGTCGAACGGCGAGTTTGTATCCCTGATCTTTGGTCTCGCGTGCGTCGCTGACGGGCAAAACTGCAACAGTCTTATCCGGAGGATTAAGCTGCGACGCTCGGAAAAATTCAGCGTGAAACAACGAGACCGCAGCCGCGCCTAAGACGAGACCGGCAGTCGCTGCTCCTACCAATTTGGGATTACGACGCGACCAGCGCCAGATCCGCGCTGGAAGTGAAACCGGGCGAGCAATGATCGGACGGCCATCGAGCCACCGTTCCAGATCAGCTGCGAGATCTCCAGCCGACTGGTAGCGCGCCTTTGGATCACGTTCGAGACAGCGCGCACAAATCGTCTCCAAATCCCGATCGAGCGATGGTGCCAGCGAGCGTAGTTTGGGAGCCTGCGTTTCAGACGCTTGGCGAATCACGGAAACCGGATTGGAACCCAGGAATGGTGGACGTCCGGCAAGCACGTTGAACAGAACTGCGCCGAGACTGTAAACATCGGCCGCCGGGGTAAAATCGGCGGCTGCGCCATTGGCCTGCTCAGGGGCAATAAAACCTGCTGTTCCGAACGTAGTCAGCGACCTTGTAAGATCGTTGTTCCCGTCCAGCAGCTTCGCCAAACCGAAATCGCTGACCAGTGGCTCGCCTCGATCGTTGAGCAGAATGTTTCCCGGTTTGATATCGCGATGGAGCACTCCGCGGCTGTGAGCGTATTCAACAGCGCGCGCGACCTTTGCCATCAGTTGCACGCATTTCCGCGGTTCGTCGCCGAGAGAAGCCGCGTTCTCGCGCAAACTTCCCTTCTCCGCGAACTTCATGCTGAAAAACGGCAGGCCGTCCTCGCTTTCGCTCACTTCATAAATCGGAAGGATGTTCGGGTGATCCAAGCTCGCCACTGCCTGGGCCTCTCGTCGGAAACGCTGCAGCGCTCCGTGTGAATCAGCGCGATAACTAAGGACGCGCTTTACCGCGACGATGCGCCGGGAATGTCGTTGCCTGGCGCGATAGATCACGCCCATGCCGCCGCAACCGATCTGCTCGAGAATTTCGTAATTTCCCAGCTGCCAGGGCTTGTCGCGCGCGTCTAACTCGTCGAGTACGGTTTCATAAACTGCCTTCGATACCTCACCACCGCTTTCCAATCCGTCGCGCAGCAGGCAGCTCACGCAAACTCCGGTGTCGAGTCGCATGGTTGCTCCACACTTCTCGCATTTTGCATGCTCTTTGCTAGCGTCGCTCGGAAGCTGATCGGAGCGTGGATCTGAATCTGTCATCGCAATTAGTCGGTTCCTGCTGCGAGTGACGCACACAAGTAACGGATCTCATCATCCACCTCGGCAGGATCCTCGACGGTTTGCGAGACTTCATCGCGCAGCAGACTGCGGTAACGCTGACGCATGTTGTGCAGCTGTTTTTTCACGGCCGTTTCTGCCATTCCCAGTTCCCCAGATAGGTTAGCATATGACAGTTCATCGCGTTCCTCTGTAAGATGGGAGCTTAGTGCCTGGAAAAGCCAGAGCTTGCCTTTGCTCTCGCATTCTTCACGCAGGCGTTGAAGCGCATGTTCTACCACCGTGGTGGCCCAACTAAGGTCGAAGAGGCGCTCCGGCGGCAACGAGTCGAGTGCTTGAACCGGGATGGATAATTGCGACGGCGCTTCCACCATCCAATCGTCCCAGGAAATAAATTCCACGCCGCCGCCGCGTTTGTGAGCATGAGTTTTCTCCGCGGCGTTAACAAGAAAATTGTGGAGCGACCTAAGCAAGAGCGAACGGAACCGCCCGCGGTCACGATCGGCGTGGTGTAACCAATTCTTCTTCAGAATAGTCACAAAAAAATCCTGAGTGAGGTCCTGCGCGTCCTCAATTGAATGGCCGCGTGCCCGTACAAACGAGAAAATGGGCCGCCAATAAGTTCGACAAAGCTCGGCCAGCGCATCGCGCGCCTTTTGCTCTTCACTCCCGTTTGGCGGCACGAAAGAATCAGGCTCCAGCGGGTAGTTACAAACTCTCGAGGTCCGTCCTCCACCCCGGTCGCCAGCCTTCCCGTTCACGAGAGAACATTGTGGTTCTCCCTCTTCTATACAAGCAATAAACGGTGAATACACCGCCCGCAATTTGCTTGCCTCGCGCGAATCGAAGTCCGCCTTTCGCGAGAACGCGATTAATTCTCTCTCGTAAGAGATAGGTTAGACGATTCTGCCGGCGGAGGGGCTCGAACCCACACGATCTTGCGATCACTGGATTTTGAGTCCAGCGCGTCTGCCAATTCCGCCACGCCGGCACTTGGGGACCGGAGCGAAAGGATACGAGATTCACGTGCAAGCTCAACATCCCCGCGCTGGAGGGTGCGGCTGTCCTCAGCGCATCCCGATTGCGCGGAAAAGACGCAATCCGCTCAGGGCAGCGGACACTACAGCAGATCGAGCATTCGCAAACCGCGCGGTGGCCCGAGAATTTCGCGAAGAATCATTGCGCCGCGCAAACCGGAGGTCGATGCAAGCAATGTGGCGATGTCTGTCCTTCGATTCTTCGACTTTAGCAATTGTCGGCGTCACGCCCGCGTAAGTTTTCGCAGGCGCTTTGAAGATCGGCGGCGGCGCAATGGGCAATGGTCCTTCGTGAACTTCGAAGGTGGGTAGAACCATTTTTTCCGCGCCTCTGACACTCCGCGACGGATGAATTTCTTTCGGGATTGTCTCGCGCTTGCGCGACTTTTCTCGTCTTAGTTGCGAAAACGGTGAAATCGGCGGCGGCACCGGTGCAAGTGGGCGGGGCGGAATATCTGTCCGAGGCACCACGGGCGGCGGCGGTCTCGAAGTTGGAGGTTGGCCAAGGGCTTCCAATAATTTGCGAATCTGGTCTTCGTCTGACTCGGTCGGCGCGCGCCGCATTGGCGTAGGCGTTCTTGGAATCGGTGTCGATGTCGCTTGTCTGATCTTTGCCTGTTTTGCCTGCGGCCTTCGCCAGGAACTGGAACAAGACGGCGACCGCGACAAGCAAGAGGAAAAGCAGACTTTCGAGATGCGCTGCAATCATTGATTACATCTTCGTTAAAGCGTTAAATTGTTAAAGCGTTGAATCGGAATTTGCCGGCAATCTGTGGAACGCTTCGACGTTTCAACGCTTCAACGAATCACGTTCCTTCAGTCCGCGGCTTTTCGCCGCCTGCAATTGATTCGCGCATCGACGTATCCGCCTGCACGTTTTTCATCCGGACATAATCCATTACGCCAAGATTACCCGAGCGAAATGCGTCTGCCATCGCCTGGGGAACGAGAGACTCGGCTTCCACGACTTTGGCTCGCATCTCCTGTGTCTTTGCGCGCATCTCCTGCTCGACAGCGACAGCGGCGGCTCGGCGCACTTCGGCTTTCGCTTGCGCAACGCGCTTGTCGGCCTCGGCCTGCTCGGTCTGCAATTTCGCGCCGATATTATCGCCGACATCGACGTCGGCGATATCGATCGAAAGAATTTCAAACGCGGTGTTGCTATCGAGACCCTTGGCCAACACTGTTTTTGAGATGCGGTCGGGATTCTCCAGCACTTCCTTGTAGGAATGGGCTGAACCGATCGCGCTCACAATACCTTCGCCGACTCGGGCGATGATAGTTTCTTCAGTCGCGCCACCGACGAACCGATCGAGATGCGAACGCACCGTGACACGCGCCTTTACTTTCACGCCGATACCGTCCTGTGCGACACCGTCGATCGTTCCGCGACCCATCGCCGGGTTAGGAGCGTCAATTACCTTTGGATTAATACTGGTGCGCACTGCTTCTAACACCGTCTTGCCAGTTCCCTTTGTGGCAAGGTCGATGGCGCAGGCACGGTTGAAATCGAGCGTAATGCCTGCCTTATCAGCAGCAATTAGGGCGAGGACAACATGGCTCACATCGCCGCCTGCCAGGTAATGAGCTTCCAGGGGATCACTCCGAACATCCAGACCCGCTTTCACTGCCGTGATGCGATTGTCCACGATTAAACCAACCGGCACTTTGCGCAGGCGCATTCCAACCATCTTACCCAGACTCACCGGCGCATTTGCGATCCGAGCCCGAAGCCAGAGACCAAAAAAATTGAAAAGAACAACCGCCAGCACGAACGCGAATAGCGCCAGCACCGCGAGGCCGACAAGATAAAGCGAATCCATATTGCAGCGGAGATTATCGGAATCGAAACAACGCGGGAAGTTCTAATTAGTTGGAAGGCGTTGTTCCTTAGGCGCGCCGTAGCGGCGCGATGGCGCCTCAACGCATCGGCAAATCGCATGTGGCTTTGCCGCCTAACTCATCGTCTTCGGAGAAGCCGATCCACCTGTAGCTGGCCTGGTTCGAGAAGCGGTGAGTTTTTGCTCGCTTTACGCCGCTCCCTTCGATAAAACCGCAATTCCCATGATTTCACTTTTGCGAGGGGCTCGTTAGACATCTCGACATTCACTCCAATGCACACGCTTCAAGAGTGGCAGCAGTGGTATCAGTCGGCTGACGTAACAGGATTCGAGGAACCTCTACTCGAAGCGTGGGACAACCGTTTAGCCGCGCAGAATGTTTACTTTGATATGTGCGTCGCCAAGCACATTGGCCACGGACACGTTGCTGGTGAGAAAGACGTCGCGTTTCTTCGAATTGATCAAGGATTGGCGAAGCCTTCGATAGAAAAGGCCGTAGCCGCGTTTATCCGGGACAGCTTCTGGCCCGCTCTGACACATCGTGAGCATTTGCATCTGATCGTCCGCATTCGGCTCGCTCGAAAAGTAGTAGCAGCTATTCGGCAGGGCACGCCTCAGGGCATGGTTGTTAAGAGTCTGATGCCTGATCTTGGAAATCGTGAGCACGCCATCCGATGGTTTCTTGTGGATCTTTGGAATTTGGGAGGCAAAGCGTTCCTTGCAGCGATGGCTCGTGATTTCTTTGGAAAGCGAACGGAATCCGTAAGCGATAAAAGCCAGGTCGAACAGCTGGCTAGCGAACGAACAAATTGACCTCGCGATTTGGTGCTCGGGGCGGGACTTGAACCCGCATGCCTTTCGGCATACGCCCCTCAAACGTACGTGTCTGCCATTCCACCACCCGAGCGTTGAGAAAGTGAATCGTGAACGGTAAATGGCGGAGCAGGGCTCGCAAGCGCTTTGTCGCGCAGGTTTTCTTACTTTTACTCTTACCCATGCTCGTAATCGAAATTTGAGAGCCAGCGTCCCATGCGCGCAGTATTGACCAGGAGAATGAAATCCTTGCGATTTACGGCTAAGTTTCGAGCACGAGCATGAGCACTGGCACAGGCACGAGTGAGACCGAGGAATGGATCAAAATCGACTTGCACATTCATACGCTCGATGACCCCAAAGACGCGGTGGATTACTCTGCGCATCAATTGCTCGAACGCGCGCGCGCTCTTGGTTTTCGGCGTTCTTGCGATCACTTTGCATGATGCAGTCTTTGGTCGACCGGAAGTATTCGCGGATGCGGCGGCGATGGGAATTTTGCTTATTCCTGCCGCAGAGATGCGTCTGCACGGCGCAGACGTCATCGTGCTAAATGTGACCGCCGAGGAAATGGCGGAACTGAAGAGCTTTGATGACCTGCGGCGGCTCCGGGCGCAGCGCGGCGACTCAATTTTTACAATTGCGCCGCATCCCTTTTATATGTTCGGTGGCTCGATTGGATCGCGATTATTTCGAGAAATAGATTGCTTTGACGCGATCGAGTTTTGCCATTTTCACGTTGGCCTCTTTAATCCGAATCGCCGCGCGAAAAGAGTGGCGTCGCGCTTTGGCAAGCCACTAATCGCCACGTCCGACGCGCATCGGCTGCACGCGTTTGGCCGCCATTACACGAGTATCCCGACGCCGTCTGCGCTGACCGCCGAAAATGTTTTCGCAGCCCTGCGCAGTGGCCCACTGAGCCTAACGAGTCCTGCGTGCAGTCTTACGGACCTTCTGAGCGCGATCTATTTTGTTTTCCTTGCGCATCCATTTCGAGTGCGTAGGAAGATCGCGGTCTCCAAGAGACAATCCTCGAGCAGCGCAAACCCGGATCGCGCCTTAACGAGAAGGCGATTCAGGTGCCAGGTCGTAGATTGCGCCCCAGTCGCCCGACGCTATGCGCCGCGCGGTCGTTTCCCATGGGCGGCTGCTCCCCTGATAATTCGTCGTCTCATCGCGACCCCAGAAAATGTAGCGGACGCCCAGAGCCTGAGCAGCTTCGCGCCAGTTGGGCGCCCCACGCATTAAGGCCGTTAACTGTCTATTGGGCTCATTGTAATCGAATCCTTCCGTCCAGAGATGGCCTGGATATCCCAGAACGACTTTACGGCCTTGAAGCAAGAGCGGATGATTATACGTCGGGTAGGCAGCGAAACGAGCCTCAACGGGCAAAGGCCGAACCGCCGTGCCGATTGCATCGAGTCTCGCGCGGTCAATCAGTCCAAAGCCTGGATGCCCAGCAGTCAAGCCGCCCAGCAACGTGATAAAACCGGAAGCGAAGAGTGCGACGCAGGTAACTGCCCGTTCCGGAAACGCCCAGCGCCCAACCAAATCGCTCCACAAAAACGGGAGAATGAGAAAGTATCCCCAAACCATCAGTTTGAGATTATCCCAGTCCCACGGCGCGGTTTGAACAAAGTATCCAATGGCGAAGATCACAACCGCAGACAGCACAAACGCGATATCTGCCGGAGGTTTCGTACCCCAGCGCCACCCAGCCTTCCAAACGCGCCAGCCACACAGCACTACCAACCCTAACGAAAGCAGAATCCACAAGCCAAAGTTAGTTAGCCAGAACTGAAAGAACGGTGCGATTACACCGTTCCATGTCTTTTGCAAGAGTAGGCCGAACGTCGTCGCAGATCCAAAATTCGCAGTGCCACCCCACCGAAAGAACGGAGCGCTGAACTCCGCCGAATCCTGCACCCAGCCTGGGTGCCATTTGAGCATCGATTTCGCGTGGAACCGGTCAGTAACCAGCCAAACAAAAAACGTTGCGGGAACTAAAGCAGCACCAAGCATTGCGGCGCTGTGTCTGCGTATCGGCGCCTCACTGAAAATTCTGGGCCACGTTACCCTCTCGAAGCACATCGCAACAAGCAGCACGATCGTCAGAGCAATAAAGGTATGCACGTGAAACAGAGGCATTGATGCGTAAAGGAATAGTTCGACCCAAAAGGGCAGCGGACCCTTGCGATTGCTGCGGCCGTTGACCGCGGTAGATAGTCCGGCATCCTCGGTCGCAGTTGGAGGTTGAGCTTCGGGGTCATCCGCTTTCGCGGCAGCCTTCGCGGCCGCTTCGGCGGAGCTGGCGCCTGGTGTGGACAAAGTGGCTTCGACTGCGGGAGTTTGACGAAAGTATTTCTTCCGCCAATGCCAGAGCAGAATCAGCGCTGCGGGGATCGCGTAAAGCCATCCCCGCTGGGTCACGAACATGGACAAGGCAATGCTTTTCCAAGCGATGGGCCTGTGGACGATATCTGCCTGCGTGCCCTGATAATCCAAAAACTTAAGCGTTTTCAAAAATTGGAAACCGGCGATTCCGCCGTTGAACAAAAAACCTGCGACAGCGAATGTGCCGCCCCATCGGAAAAACGCATAAAATGTTGCGAGCGAGGCAAGCAATCCGGTCCAAACCAGTCCGCGCATTAGATCGACGTGAACAAGGCAAAGCAAAGCGTTGAACAAATCGATCCCAGCCGGATACCTTAGTTTGCTGAAAGCGTAGATCGGGCTGTCCGGCCAAAGCTGGACGCCATTCGCGAAATTCCTGATCAAGGCGATGTGGAGAGAAAGGTCACCTAGGTTATTTGGGGATTGAATTTTCAAGTCGCTGCCGTCGATGTAGAGCAGCCAGCAAAACGATCGCACGGCAAAAAGAGCAAAAAATGCTGCTACCAACCAAAACCAGATTTTTCCGTAGCGCCAGGCAGGCTTGGAAAGGTTTGCCCTAGAACTGCCTGGTTTATCAGGGTCAGAAGTTCCCAACCAGGCAGCCGCGGCAAAGGCAACGCCGCATACCAGCGCGAGAGTCGCGCTCAATGCATTTAGGCCGTGGCCGACCATTCCCAGTAGGAGGCCGCAAACAACCGATAAATTGACAAAGGTTAGACCTGCCGAAAGCCACTTCATCGAAATGAGCCTTGTCTAGCCTGGTCCTTTCCCGACAAAGTCCGGTGCTTTGCCCGGGAAAAATTCTTTGAAGATCTCGGCCTTGAAGTAAACCTTCGACGGATCCTGATAGTTACGAATGGTAACCGTGTCGGTGTAATAGGAGCCTTTCAACTTCGATTCGACCTGTTTAATTTTGTCTTGCTGCACGAGAAGAAAATCACCATCGAGATTCGCCGGCATGTTTCCTCCTTCGTAATAGCCGACTCGGTCGAAGTCTCCAAGCATCCACGGAAGCGGATACGTGCTGGAGCGAATGAGGTGACCAGTCAGGTGATAGTAAGCAGGATTCCGTTTTGCCAATGTAAGAAGCGGTTTGGTTAGTTTAAAGATGTCGTTGTAGGTCTGGACGTACGCGTAAGGCTCATCGGGCGAGCTGCAGCGGAAGTAGTTTAGCCAAATGCATGAGCCGAGCGAAATGCTCAAAAGGACGCCTATGGCGCGATACGCGATCCGCAAATGTTTTGGACGAACCAGCAGAACCGCCGCGCCAAAGATAAAAAGAAACGGCCACCCAAAACTGATAATGCACCAGGGCGTTTTGTATTTGACGTAGCTATAGGCAAACAACGTTCCCACTCCGTAGATCGCCAGATAACGCAGACTGAGATTTTTAAGCTTTTGACAAAACACACAAAGAATTAATCCAGCCAGCATTGGCAGTTCATAGCCGAGAAAATCAGCGCGACCGCCTTCCAACGATGGTCCCATCAATTTCAACCAATAATCCCACGGTTTTTCATGGCCGTGACCGGCGGCACCGGTTTCGGTCCAGGCCTTAAACGCTTGATACAGACCTTTAACGCCATTCCAGTTAAGAAACGTTCCTGAATAGAAAACGATGATCACGAGTGCGCCCACACCGAGAACCATCGCAAGATCGATGTATCTCCACGTTTGCTTCGCTGCCTTGGCGTCGGGAACGCGGCTTAGCGCGCAGGAAACCATCAGAACTGGAATGGCAATCACCGCGCAGGCCAGATGAATCGCGTAGGTTTCCTTGGTCAGAATCATGCCGGCTGTTCCCATCCCTGCATACCAGAGGTAATTCACCCTCCCGGATTTCCAAAGACCGAGCAGTCCCAGGATGAACATCGTCGAGAACAATTGCAGCCACACTTCGTGGATCGCGTATCGCCCGTAGAAAACAAATCCGGGGGAGACCGCCATGGCTAGCGCTGCTATTCGACTTACGTTTCGCCCGACTAATGGTTCGAATTTTAAAGTCAGCCAAACGCAACCAATGCTCACCAGAACAACAGGCAGCCGCAATGCCCAGAGATTCCGACCAAGCAAACTTTCTGACAGCAGCAGGACGTAGAAGTGCAGCGGCCCGTGGTAATTCGTGGGATCGTATCTGTAAAACCCATTATGCATGACCTGATCCACAAACCAGCCATTGATGCCTTCATCGAAATGCGGCGGCTTGATACCCAGCAGAAAAAGACGCAGGAACGCTGCCAGTCCCAGGATTAACCAGGGAGTCCACCCAGTCTCTCCGAGGCGGGCTTTCCACGCTTCCAGATAATCGCGCAGACCCGCGACCGCGGAATATTCTGCTGGCGCGTCGCCTTTGCCGCTGCTAGTACGCGCTGCCATGCGCATTCTTGTAACCGGTGGCTGTGGATTCATCGGGAGCAATTTTATTCGGTATATTTTACAACATTACAAGCCCGCGTACGTGACCAACGTCGATGTCCTCACTTACGCCGGCAACCTCGCCAATCTGGATGGCGTGGTCGAGGAACATGGCGAACGCTACGAGTTTTTCAAAGCCGATATCGCGAACGCCGATCAAATGGATGCGCTCATGACCGAGCATCAATTCTACGCGGTCATCAATTTCGCGGCTGAATCGCACGTGGACCGCAGCATCAACGATCCGCTCAATTTCATTCACACTAATGTCATCGGCACGAGCGTGCTGCTCGATTGCGCACGCCGGCACGGCGTCCAGCGCTTCATCCAAGTCTCGACGGATGAAGTCTATGGCTCGCTTGGCCCTGCCGGCAAATTTACCGAACAATCGCCGCTCGATCCAAGTTCGCCTTACTCGGCCAGCAAAGCCGCTGCCGATCTGCTCGCGCTTGCCTGTTACAAGACCTACGGCCAGGAAGTGCTGGTGACCCGTTGTTCAAACAACTTCGGACCGTATCAGTTTCCCGAAAAACTGATTCCGCTCATGATTATCAAGGCGCTGCGCGACGAGCCACTGCCGGTTTATGGTGACGGCCTGAATGTGCGCGATTGGATCCATGTTACGGATCATTGCGCCGCCATCGTGGCCGCGCTTTTCGAAGGGAAACCTGGCCAAATTTATAATTTCGGCGGCGACGGGGAGATGGTGAACATCGATCTTGTAAAAATGATTCTTGATAAACTGGCCAAGCCGCACAGCCTGATTTCATTTGTGACCGACAGACTTGGTCATGACCGCCGGTACGCGATTGACTCGTCGTTTGCGCAGCGCGAGCTGAACTGGAAACCGCACCACAATTTCAAGGAAGGCCTCGATGAAACGATCCAGTGGTACATCGAGAACCCGTCGTGGTGGCAACCGTTGCTCGAACGCGCTGGAAGATACTGATCGCTCCGCAAACTTGTGATTCTCGATTCCGGAGGCATCGGCGCCTAGCTGTTCTTACATAGACAAGCATGAAAATTGTAATTCTTGGCGCGGGCGGAAGGCTTGGCGCTGCGCTCCTTCGAGGATATCGCGACAAATTCGACGTCTGTGGCTTTAGTCGCACGCAACTCGATCTTTCGGATTTAGGTGCAGTGCGCGAGAAACTGCGGAATACGAATTTTGACATCCTGATCAACGCAGCGGGTTTCACGAAGGTCGACCTTTGCGAAACGCAACCGGACCGGGCATTTCTCATCAACGCAGAGGCGCCTCGGTTTGTCGCTGAGATTTGCGGCGAGAAGAACGCCAGACTGATTCATTTCAGTACTGATTATGTGTTCGACGGCGCCAAGCGCGAACCATACACCGAAGATGATGAAGCTAGTCCGATCAGCGCTTACGGCGAATCAAAGCTGGCCGGAGAAAACAATGTCCTGGCCGCGCACAATCAGAATCTCGTTGTACGCGTCTCCTGGGTTTTTGGACCGGATCGTCCGAGTTTTATCGACGCAATGGTCCAACAGGCGCAGGAAAATGAGGAAGTCGATGCCGTGGCAGACAAATTTTCAACCCCTACCTACACGCTGGATATTGTCGCAATGCTTCCCGGGTTTTTCGACGGAAATGTTTCGGGAGGGATCTTGCATTTCGCAAACGCTGGGCAATGTAGTTGGCAGGAATACGCGCAATGGGCAGTGGATTGCTGCCATGATGCCGGGTTGCCTCTCAAGGCAACGAGGATTGGCGCTCGGAAATTACGAGACATGTCCAACTGGATCGCCCGTCGCCCGCTTTATTCTGTGCTTTCCACCGCGAAATACACGAAGTTGACGGGGGTATCACCTCGCACTTGGCGCGAGGCCGTCTCTGATTATATTACGCGCTTCTATACTAAAAAATGAAAACCCACATTCTCACTCTTACATTGTCGTTCATTTTTTGCCTGACTGCGCGGGCCGAATTGAAATGGGAGCAAACTGCGGTTGAGCTGCACCCGGCGCGTGGTGACAAACAGGCGATCGGTCATTTCAAATATCAGAACGCCGGCAAGACACCGGTTCATTTTAAGTCGGTCCACGCCTCATGCGGCTGCACGGCTGCGCAATCGCAAAAGGATCAGGTTGGGCCCGGCGAAAAAGGCGAGATCACAGCCACGTTTAATATTGGCGATCGCACCGGCACTCAGGTCAAAACCGTGACAGTGGAGACTGACGAGGCCGCGAATCAGAAAACGGTCCTGACTCTCAAGGCTATTATCCCGCAGGAATTAGAGATCAGTCCGACTTTTGTGTTTTGGAAACAAGGCGAAAAGCCTGACCCGAAGACGATCACGGTCCACGCCGGGAAGGATTTTAGCGTGAAAAACATCAAGGTCACCTCGTCGAGTCCGGATTTTCAGACCAAAGTGCAGGAAACTGGCGAAGGACAGTTCAAAGTTGACGTCCAACCCAACGAAACGAGCCGTCTGCTTGCCTCGACTTTGACGATCCAATCCGAGAATTCGCCCAAGACATTTTACGCCACCGCGCGTATCACGACTGCTCCGACTGCGCCAGGTGCTCCGGCTATTCAGAAAGCCCCAGGTGCTCCAGGTGCCCCGGCTGCTCCGACTGCCCCGGCTCGTCCGCCTGCGCCGGGTAGTCAAACACATTGAAATTTTCGCTTCCACGCCAGGCGCTCATTCTTGCAGCGTTCTCGCTTCTTCCCGGCGTAGGGCAGGCGATTTATTTTCGCGACAAGATCTCGTGGCAATCACCAATTCCGCCTTCGGAAATGGTAAGCGTCGATCGAGCGCGCGAGTGGGGTGACAGTACCATCTGGATCGACGCTCGCCCGGATAATGAGTTCGCTCGTGATCACGTCCCCGGTGCGATTTCGTTGAACGAAGATCGCTGGAACGAATTGCTGCCGCAGTTTTTAGCTGTGTGGTCGCCGGGGAAAAAGATCGTTGTTTATTGCAGCGCGCAAAGTTGCGATCTCGCCCGCGAAGTGGCCGAACGTCTGCGCAAGGAAGCGCAGCTTACCGATGTGTTCGTGCTCGAGGGCGGCTGGGAAGCCTGGCTGAAAAAGAACCGATCATAGAAGATGCGCTTTTTGCTCGGCAATTTCATCTGGCGGATTGTCGATCTTATCATTGCCGCAATTTTCATCTACGCCGGCGTGCTTAAAGCACTCGATCCGGTTCAGCTCGCCCACGATATCGATCATTACAAAATTCTACCGTGGGCCGTGGGAGTCGGGCTCGCGTTTTATCTGCCGTGGTTGGAGATTTTTTGCGGTCTCGCTTTGATTTTTCGCCTTTTCTATCGCGGCACATTGTCGATTTTGACTGCGCTCGTTGTGGTCTTCCTCGTCGCCACGATCGCTGCAAAAGTTCGCGGTCTTGACATCACGTGCGGCTGTTTCGGTCACGCGAGTCAGAACTGGAGTTTCCCGACGCACCTGGCACTGGATTTGGCTATTCTCGTTGCTCTGGCTGCGCTTTGCTACTGCAGCGTAGCGCGAGCGCGTGCAAATGCCTCGCCAATGCCCACCTCATGAGGTTTGAGGTTGAAACGGCATGATCAGGAAACTGAAGTCCGGTAAATATCGCTTGTACTCACGAAAGAAAAATCCGAAAACGGGAAAACGCCGGAATTTGGGAACGTTTAAGACAAAGACCGCAGCCCACAAACACGAGCGAGCAGTTCAGTTCTTTAAGCGGCATTAGATGTCGCGTGCTTGTTGAATTTGACGGGGCGCGATTGCCTGGCGCTTCATTTTCATCACGCTCGATTTTGCCGGCTTGATTGGACTATGCTCTGTATTTCACACTACCTGGGCGTAGTCACCGATGAGATCGATCCGGCTTACCCTTAGATGCTCGCTTTGTCTGGCGATTTTCGCAACGGCAGGCTGCGGCCGAAAATCGACTGGCCAAATCGTCGGTGAACTGTCCGCCGCTCAATCGCCTTCGGTTTCCACTCCGGTTCAGTCGCCAGTTTCTTCGGCGTCGCCAAAGCAGGCGCAATCGCCAAAGCCGGGACAGCGCCCAGCGCTCGATTTGCCGCGACTGGAGAACAGCGTCCAGCCGGCAGTCTTTTGGATCACGGTGTTTGATTCGTCTGGCAAGTTGCTGCGCACTGAGACTGCTTTTTTCATTTCAGGCGAGGGCAGATTCATTACAACAGCGCATGCAATCGAAGGCGGGATCAACGCCGTGGCGAAAATGGCCGATGGCAGAATTTGTGATGTGAGCGGGGTCCTCGCAGCTTCCACAACGGTCGACCTAGCTGTTCTTCAAGCCGACGTGAAATATGTGCCATTTCTGACGTTGAACAGGAATCCAAACCTCGAACCTGATAGGCGCGTCGGAGTGGTGGGCAGCGGGTTGGCCGGAACTGACGGAATCCCTCGCGATGTGATCATCTCAACACGGCAATCTGATCGACTGGAAATTGCAGGCCCAATTTCTTCAAATTCGATCGGCTCGCCTATTGTAAGCGAGAATGGAGAAGTTGTCGGTGTTGTGATATCAGGCGGCGAAAAAGCGACGGTTCGACTTTCGAATGCTGTGGACTCGTTGCTGGCTCGAATTGCACCGGACGCCAAAGCCGCGTTGGCCGGAGACTGCCCAAGCCGCTGTTACACCTACACCCGCGCCTCGGCCGACGCCGAAGCCGCGATTGGTTTATGCGCCAGCGCCGGCGTTTCCACCCGGTGTGTCTCGGTCGGGGACTTCGGGCACAGGTCGCTTCCGCTTGACCTTTGATGCAAGGGGCAACGTCACGAACGTGCAAGTCGTTAAGTCCACCGGTAACCCGTATTTTGATTCATCTGCCATTCAAACGCTTCGGCAATGGAAATCATCGCCGAGTCAGGGGTGGGCAGTTACAGTCCCTGTGACATTTCAAACGAGGTGAAGCCGCAAACCGCCGGGGTCGGGTTCCGAATAAAGTCCGGCTGGGCAGCCGTTGTGTTGCTCACTGGCTCAATTGATTCGCCAAGGCTGTGCGATAACCACGTGGTCGATTTGTCCGATCCACGACTTCCCGAGACGCGCCAGCCATTTCACGCCGCCTTGGGAAAACTCGAAACGGATGCGAAGAAGATAAAGCGTCGGGCCGATACCGTGCAGGGCGTGACAAACCAATCGATCACAAAGCTTCTCGCAGATTATCGGCGGAAAGGTTACGCGATCACGCACGCTTCCGTGGTGGTTGGAAGCCAGCTCGATCCTGCAACAATCGCAAATCCACACGTCCGCGCGCACGCACTCGAGGGTCAATTGTTTCGCTCGACGGTCGAGCGGGCTTTGAACGAGCACGGCATTCGCACGACTGCTTTCCTTGAGCGCGATGCTTATGACAAAGCGGCGACGCAGCTTACGAAATCCAGCGTTGATGTTCAGCGAGCGATCCAAAGTCTTGGCCGATTAACTGGCGGCCCATGGCGCGTAGAGCAGAAATTGGCCGCGCTCGGTGCGTGGGTCGCGCTGTGTCAGGGGTGAAGTATTTAGAGAAACACCGATCCAAAGCCATGCTTCAGATCAGATCTGCCCGGACTGACGCCGATTTTCTCGACTGTACCGATCTTCACCATCGCTCACGGATATTGCGGTGAACTTGCGCGAGTGTTACGTAATAACATGAGACTGGCATCGCGAGTGGCGACGTACTTCGTTGCTTTGTCTATCCTCGCTTTGGCGTCGCAGAGTCTGGCCCAGGTTTATCAAGGAAAAGAAGTCGTTAAAGCCGAGCTTATGGCTGATACGAACGCCATTGTTCCCGGAAAATCGTTTACGGTCGGCTTGCTGCTTCGAATGGCTCCGGGGTGGCACACCTACTGGGCGTTCTCTGGCGACGCCGGTCTTCCTACGGAATTGAAATGGAAACTGCCATCGGGATGGAAAATCGGCGAGATTCAATGGCCAATTCCCCTGAAAACAATCGATCCGGGCGATATTGAGACCTACGGCTATGAAGATGAAGTCCTGCTGATGCAGGAAATCACGCCGCCTCAGAAGCTCGACGATTCAACAGTAAAGCTTTCAGCTGAGGCAAACTGGCTTGTCTGCGAGAAAATCTGCATCCCTGGCAGCGCAACACCGCAGCTGGAGTTACCGGTATCGACAACGAATCAACCGGCGAACTTGGAAGTCTTTGCGCGTTACCGGCGTTTACTGCCTCAAAACTGGCCAGAGTCGAACGCGGGGACGGCAAACTGGAGCCGAGTTGGACGTGATCTTCGTCTAAAGATTGAGAGCGAAACTCTGGTCAATTATGCGGCGCTGGACTTTTTTCCATTGCCAGAACAAGGCGTTGTTGTTGGCCATCCAACGATCGAATCACGCAATAGGAATGAAGTTGTCTTTCGAATTCCGATTGAGTCTTCGGAAAAAAGCCTCTCGTCCATCGCGGGCCTGGTCGTTTATTCGCAGCACCCGAACGGAGAGGACCGCGCGGCGTGGCGAATTTCAGCGGCTCCGACTGTTGCGGCAACTAGTGCCCCGCCCGCCCGCGGAATCTTTACTTTTCTGCTCTTCGGATTCCTCGGCGGCCTCATTTTGAATTTGATGCCGTGCGTTTTGCCGGTGATTTCGCTGAAAATCTTTGGATTTATTCAACAGGCGGGCCAAAGCCGGCGGAAAGTTTTGCGGAGCGGGATTGCGTTTACGGCGGGAATCTTCGCCTGGTTTGTCGGACTTGCGCTGCTCCTGATTGTGCTCAAAGGCGCCGGACGCGACGTGACCTGGGGCGGCTTTCAATTCACGAACGCATATTTTGTTCTTGCGCTGAGTGTAATTGTCCTCGTGTTCGCGCTGAACCTCTTTGGCGTGTTCGAAATTTCGCTGCCACAAGGCATGACACGCGGGTTGCTTTCAACCACCGAGCGCAAAGACGATTTGGGCTCATTTTTCCAGGGCATATTCGCGACTGTTCTGGCGACACCGTGCACCGCGCCGTTTCTTGGAACCGCACTTGGCTTTGCGTTTTCGCAATCGGCTGCAGTTATCCTGGCGATGTTCGTTGCGATTGCCGCTGGAATGAGTTCGCCGTACCTGCTTTTAAGCGCTCAACCCGCCTGGCTACGATTTCTGCCAAAGCCGGGTCCTTGGATGGTGCATGTGAAACAATTCATGGGCTTCCTGCTATTGGCCACGTTGCTGTTTCTTCTTTATGTGCTGGGTGCTCAGCGCGGCTTGGAAGGAGCGATTTGGGCAAGCTGCTTTCTTCTCGTGATTAGTGTCGCCTGCTGGATGAAGGGCGCGTTCGTTCTCCCAACTGCATCAGTGATGAAGCGAGCTCTTGTGCTTGGACTCATGCTCGTGCTCGTGCTCGGAAGCGGCATCTATTTCATCGGCGGCAAATTTCGATCTAGCAATGTCGCGTTAGCCGGTTCGCGACTTCGCGGAGACTGGCAGGCGTTTACACCCGAGCGTTTGCAAGCGGAGCTGGAGCAGGCGCACTCGGTGTTTGTCGATTTTACCGCGGCGTGGTGTCTTACTTGCAAATTTAATGAGGCCAATGTGCTCGAGAGCGCAGAGGTGCGAGACGCCTTTCAACGTCGCGCGATCGTCAAATTGAAAGCGGACTGGACTAACGGTGATCCAGCGATCACGAAATTGTTGCAAAAGTTTGGCCGCCCGGGCGTTCCGCTATACGTGCTCTACCCTGGAAAAAACGAAGAACCGACTGTTTTCCCGGAAGTGCTCACCAAAGGCATGGTCCTGGAAAAACTCCAAACCGCGGGGCGCAGTGTTGCCGCACAATAAGATTTTTTTGGACGCCTCTCCCCGGGTGTCACGCCCTACCGCTACTGCGTTTGTGTTCCCGCGGTTCCTCGCCAATATGTTTGATTGCAAGAAAATTGAACTACCTTAACCACTTCGTTTTCTAATCCGTTTATGAATAAAAAAATAACTTTGACCGTTCTCGCATCACTGATCGCTACTGCAATTTTTGCCTTGGAGCCGCCGCCACTGGGCAGCGTTGCGCCGGAGTTTTCGCTACCCGACGCGAAAGGCCACGCGCACTTGCTTTCCCAATACAAAGGCAAGTACGTGGTGCTCGAATGGTTTAATCCGGAATGCCCGTTCGTGAAGAAGCATTATGGCAGCGATAACATGCAAAAACTGCAGAAAGAATACACAGACAAGGGCGTGGTATGGCTGACCATCGATTCCAACGCACCCGGTACCGAAGGTAATTTGACGCCGGAACAGGCCCAGAAGGTCGCAACCTCCTGGAAGACGCAGCAGACTGCGTTGCTTCTCGATCCGGATGGCAAAGTGGGCCGTGCTTATGGCGCCAAGAACACGCCAAACATGGTGATAATTAATCCCGAGGGAAAAATCGCCTACGAAGGGGCGATCGATAGCAAGGCGACGCCGAACCCGGCAGATATCCCAAGCTCAACGAACTATATCAAGGCAGCGTTGGACCAATCATTGGCAGGCAAATCGATCTCCACGCCACAAACCAAACCATACGGTTGCTCTGTCAAATACAAATCGTCGTAGAGATGTAGGGGTTATATTGCCAAACCGTTTCGAAACGGCGGCCGGAAACGACCGCCGCTTCTGTTTACACCGCATGGATTTTAGCAGCCTTGCTGCAACATGCGGCGAGTTGCATCCCAAAGATGAGAGACATCTCATCCGAAGCAAAAATCACTTTGCTGCGTTCGACACAGAAAGGCTCAGCCCCGCCTTAGCGAGAACCGCGCCAGCAACCGCAAGATTGGCAAGGGCGTTATTCGGACGAGAAACATTCCGAGTTTGATCGGGAAGCCTGGAATAACAAGCGGGTGGTCCGCTTTCAACGCTGCAAGCGCATCGCGCACGACGTGTTTTACGGGAACGAAGACGAACTCCGGGCCGGTATCCGGCCGAGCACCCGGGCGTTTGGCGACTTCCTGAAATTCTGTGTGCACGGGACCCGGGCAAAGAGCACAGACGCATACGCCTGTTCCGCGGAGTTCGGCCCGAAGCGCTTCAGAGAAGCTTGTAACGTAGGCTTTGGTCGCTGCGTAAACCGCAAAATCAGGAATCGGAAGAAATCCAGCCGACGAGCTAACGTTTAGAATGCCGCCATGTCGTTTCGCGATCATTTGCGGAAGCAAGTGGCGAGTGAGGGTGGTGAGAGCGCCAATGTTCACAAGGATCATTTGCTCGTTCCGAACTGGATCGCTTTTCGAAAAGGCGCCGCTATCGCCCAATCCGGCGTTATTGATCAACAGATCGACGTCAATCCTTTCATGATCCAGCCATGCCAGCAGTTCATTCAGGTGCGCAAGGTCAGCGAGATCAGTTTTGCGAACGGAAACCGCGAGGTTCGGATATTGTTGATTTAGTTCGTCGCGAAGTTCGTTCAATCTCTCGTCGCGTCGCGCGATTAGAATGAGTGATTGCGCGCGGCCGGCGAGTTGGCGCGCAAATTCGCGGCCGATCCCAGCGGAGGCTCCCGTGATCAGCGCGTTACAGCCGCCTAGTTTCATTTCATATTGGAGGGCGAAGCTCCCGCGATGCCGGACTCGGGTTCGCCGGAACTCGCCGCTCCAGAGATCGTAGTTCACGCCCTGTGAGCGCCCGCCAATGCCCGCGCGGCAAATTGCCGATCCGAAGATTTCCGATTCTAATGCGAAGAAGCCGTTCGACGCGGTATCCAACGGCCTCGAACATGCGCCGAATCTGCCGATTTATTCCCTGCCGCAAGACAACGTGAAGACGCGTAGATGAGAGCGAGCGAAGCTGCACAATTTTCGCGCGCTGGCCATCAAGAAGAATCCCGCGTTCGAGCTTTGGAGCGAGCGCCGCATCCCACGGTCGATCCAACGCGACCTCGTATTCCTTATCGACCTTGAAACGAGGGTGTGTAAGCCGCTGCGCTAATTCGCCGTCATTCGTCAGAAGCAGCAAACCTTGAGTTTGCGCGTCCAAACGGCCGATCGTGAAGAGGTGGGAAAATTTTTCTGGTATGAGATCAAAGACGGTGTCACGCGCGCGGAGATCCTTTCGAGTCGAAACGAATCCGGCGGGTTTATTTAACATGATCGTAAGCGCCGGAGCGGTGTGAACAAGCTTGCCGTCGACTTTGACGTGGTCGCGTGGCCCTGGCTGCGCACTGAAGTTTGTGCAAACTTTGCCATTAACTGTGACGCGCCCGGCAGCGATCAACTCGTCGCAATGGCGGCGTGAACCTAGACCGGCCGCAGCAAGGAAGCGGTTGAGACGCACTTAAGGAAGTGAGATGTGATTGGGTGAGAAGTGAGATACAATCGACGAAACCGCCTGTCACTTTTCACCAATCGCATCTCGCTAGTCACGTCTCGCGCTTGCGATTAAACATCCGGCTTCGTTTTGGGCAGGCCGATGACCCTCTGGCCTTCCTTCCAATGACCACGCTTTTTCAAAACCTCGACCCGTTCGAAGCGCTTTAGCACATTGCGCCTGGCGGCGATCGTGCTGGCTCCCTTTAAGCTGCGATGTTGCGACATAGATTTCTGGGTTGAAATGTCAAAAAGTTAAATGGCTGCAAACTTGCAACGGAAGACGAGCGGAGACATTAAACCAACGCAGCAGTTTTTCAAGAAACGGCCAGATCTCCATTAATTTTTTAACAAATCAACTTCCTTCATAATTGATTGCTAAGCACCACGTAGGTCCCCGACGTCGTGAGTTGATGATAGATATGAAAGTGGGCGGTTAGGATTCGTTCCCAATAAGCGGCCCGGCTTTCCTCGATAATTAGATAAACCGCGCTGGGTTGCCCCCATTTTTCCAACACCGCGGCTTCATTCAAAAAGATGTCAATTGCAGGTTTGCCGATCGGGGTCTCTTTCTGGGGGTTCTGATTAACTAGAAAAAATTTCCGGTTCAGATAGAACATGAGGCTGCTACTGTCGTCGAACGGTCCTTCAAAGATTGTATCGCCACCTGCATCGAGCCGCGGATTTAGAAATCGCGCTACATCGGCAAGTGAAAAATAAGGGGCGATTTGCGCAACGGCTTCCATCATGCTCAGCCCACCCGGGATCATCGAGGCGGCGAGGGCGATGGCCGCAAGTCTCTCGCGGTGCTTGGAAATGAAGTACAGGGCTGCCAGCGACAGGGAAACGAGCGACAGGCCAAAGATTGCAACCAAAGGTCGAAATGCCAGCCAGCTCGCAACGGGCATGTCATGTAATGCTCTCCAGGCCGTCCAGCGCTCGTCCATCGTCCCCCAGTTTCCGTTCAGAGCCGGCACCGCGCCTGCAAGAAAGAATACCGCTGCCGCGGTTACAATGCCGATCAGGCCCACAGCGATTACACCCGCGGCGCGTAGCTCCCGCGGTATTCTATCCCACGCGCCGGCCGCCCAGAGCGCAAATGCGCTCCACATGGTCATTGAATAGTAATCCTGGCGTTGTCCCAGAAACAGCAGCGGGATAAAAACAACGCCCATCCAGCAAAGCGGCAGTGCGTCCTCGAAATTGATCTCCCGCGGCCGAATCACGCGGCGCCAGGCGAGAATAACGCCGGGCAAAAGCACGATCGACCACGGAAACCACCAGGCCAGATGCATGACCAGGAATTGATAGGCCGGCATCCCGAGGAAATCGTGCGTCTCGTCGGTAAGTCCGCGCAGATGACCAAGCCACTCCGAGCTGATTTGATAACGAAAATACCGGGGGAAATGCCATTGCACCCAAATGTGCCATGGTGCGACGATCAGAATAAAGATCGCAAGATATTCCCATCGCAAAAGGCCGCGAAATCGCATACGCGCTTCGCGGTAAAAGATTGAGAGGATAAGAAAAATCGCGGCTGGATAAGCGATGCCGAGCAAACCTTTCGTCAGGCAGGCGAACGCCGAGCAAATCCAAAAGCCCGTGAACCAGATGCGCCGGTTACGCCGGCGCTGATAACCGCCGATCGCGCAAAAAATCGTACCCGCGATGAATGCGCTGACGATTGGTTCCGGCATGACAATGCGCGCGAGCAGAAATGTCCCGCACAAACTCAGATAAATCAGACCTGCGATGAAACCGCGCCAGCAGTCCGCGAGCTTTTCCCCGATTAAGAAAATCAGGGCGGTCGAGGCCACAACTGCCAGCGCGACCGGGAGTCTGGCAGCTGCCGCGTTAACGCCAAAGAGCTTGAACGAAATGATGATCAGCCAGTAGAGCAATGGTGGCTTTTGCAGACGCGGCGCGCCATTGTTCGTGGGGAGAAACCAATGATGCGTCTCGACCATCTCGCGGGCGGCGCCTGCGTATTGTCCTTCCGTCTGGCTATACAAATCGCCGGAGCCGATCGTCGCCACGTGCAGCAGCCCTGCCAACGCAATCAGAATCGCGAACAAGACACGGCGTATGGGCGGGGGAGGGAGACCCGGTGGCTCGAGCAGAGTTTCTTCTAGACTTAGGCTGCGGGCGCCAGCAGTCATTGAACAGCTTCCTTGTCAGAAATTGGAGGCCGATTTTCGCGCTCGCAGTTGGGCGGAGTCATCGCTTCGATATTTTTCCCAGTTCTCGGGTAAACGGAGCAATTTTCCCTCTGGCATCTCGATGAGCGCGAGCATCTGGCGGCATTCGGGCGATCAACACGGTATCTGCTGGACGCGTGATCTGGAATCCACACCAAAAGCGCACGCGCTCCACGCGATCCAGCCAACCTTCAATCACAAGCTGATCTCCAAGTTTAGCCGGTCGGCGATAATCGATCTCCGTTCGCACCACTACCGGATACGTGTGGTTTTCTGCCATTTCTGTGAGGGCGAGACCGAGTTCTTCGGCAAGAAGCGTACGCGCGATCTCGATGAAACGCAGATAGGCGATGTTCGAGACGACGCCTCCGCAATCGGTATCGAAAAACATCACCTGTACTTGTGTGCGAACGCGCGGAGAAACGGCCATGGCAGGATTTCAAACTTCAGGCTTTAAATTCGCCGTTTTTTTTGCTCTGCAACACGCAAAACGATAACTGGGCGATTTCGTGGCTCATGCCCGCGAATGTGGGATTTGAGACTTTAGATTTCAAATTTGAAATTCGTGTGATTCCTTGCGCAGAATCGACAACACAGCATTGGCAACTTCCTGGACGCTCACCGCCTTCATACAGCGGAAATCAATCGGGCATTCGCGAAGAAAGCAGGGGCTGCATTCGACATGATGTCGCAGGACGATGTGACCGATGCCGAGTGGGCCCGTGAGACGGGGTTCTGTTGAGCCGAAGATGGCGACAACTGGCACGCCCAACGATGCAGCGAGATGCATCGTGCCAGTATCGTTCGTAAGCAACAAGCGGCATTCGCGCAGCTCGTCGATCAATTGTTCGAGCGTGGTCTGGCCGATTCGATTCACGCAGTGATCACCAAGGGCGGCTGCAATCTGATCTCCAACAGTGGCGTCGCGCGGCGTACCAAACAGAATCCATTGGACGGGTGATCTCGCGCTGACTTTTTCGGCGGCTTCGGCGAACCGCTTCGGTAACCAGCGTTTGGCAGGGCCGTATTCGGCACCGGGGCAAAGACCGATTTTGATCGGTTGGCCGTTGATGGCTATTTGGCCGTTGGGTGTCGAATTGTGAACGCCTGCTAGCGATCTATCGAAGTCGAATGTGTCTGCACCGCATTCGCGCGCGATACGGAGAAAACGGAGCGCATGATGTTCCGGTGGGCCCGGCTTTCGCAGGACCGGCACGATTTGATTAAGAAGCCAGCGTCGCCCATGGCCGCGATAGCCAACTCTGCGCGGAATTCTGGTCAACCACGACTCCAAAGCAGCGCGTACTGAATTTGGGAAAACGATCGCCACATCAAAAGACGGTTCTCGCCGAAGTAACCGTACAGATGAGAGGAGCCGGCTCGCTGGCAGTGGAATGATCGCGTCAACTTCGGGAACCAGCTTCCATACCGGCGCAATCTTCTCCTGGACGGCGATCGTAACGCGCGCGTCGGGCCGCCCAGCCTTTATTGCGCGAACTGCGGGCACGCTCATCGCCGCATCACCGAGCCAATTACTTGAGCGAATGAGAATTCGGAATGGCTTTAGATTCTGGGGTAAAACTCCAGGTGGCAGATGGACGCCACGTTTATACTGCGCGAGAAGAAAATTGGGCTGAGGCGTCTTCCAACGATTGTGCACCCAAAACCAATCTTCCGGTGCGACGCGAATTTGCTGTTCGATGATCTGATTTATTTCTGAAGTGAGCGCTGCAACGGAGGCGTCCGCCTTGGGCGGATCGAAGCGCTCGGTGAAAACCATGCGCCAACGGGCCGGACCTGTCGTGTAAACGCAGGCGGCGATCAGCGCCGCTCGGGTCCTCTTAGCGAGCAAGGCAGGGAGGGGCGAAGTGGACGCCAGCTTTCCAAAGAAGGGTGTCCACAGTCCGTGATCGCCAGCGTGTTGGTCGGACAAAACACCAACGCCGCCGCCAGAACGCAGCAGATCGATCACCGGTTGAAATCCCTCCTGGCGATCGAACAATTCCAAGCCGGTTTGGCCGCGTGTCCTGCGCACATGCGCGTCAATGAAGCGATTACCAAGCTTCTGATAGACGCTCGCATTCCGCACGTAACCGACGAACTTCGGCATCAATTGCGCGAACAATTCCCATGTTCCGAGATGACTCAAAACGAGCACTACGGGAACGCCGGAGCGAAATTCCCGATCCATCGCCTCGATATTGTCAATCTTGACCCGTTGCAGGATTTTTTCGGGCGGCATTACGGTGAGCTTAACGCTACAGAGAAGGTTAGCGCCGAGTCGTTGGAAATGACGGCGGACAAGCCGACGCATTTCTTGCGGGGTCTTTTCATTGGTAAACGCAATGGCAACGTTGCGCTCTGCCAGGCGTCGATATTTCCCGGACAAAAGCCACGCACAAAAACCGAGGAACTTCCCCAAGACAAAGAGCACCCGCAATGACAGTCCTGCGGCGATTGCCAGCCCGATGCGGTAGAGAAGATAGACAACGAGATCGAGCATTGCAGGACAAGCGGTATCGCAGGGCGGCGCGGCAGCGTAGATTTGCCTGTGGCCGGCTTCAACCAATATAATGTCCACGGTGTCGCCATCGCCTTTCCATTCCTGTAATGCCGATTTCGTTCGCGCTATCTCGCGAAAGTTCCCAGAGGGGCGATTCTTTATCGTCGGCGCGAACTGTCAGGAAGTTGAGCGTCAATTTGCTGAAGCGAAACGAGAAGCTTGCGCTGTATCGTCTTCTTGTGACCTGACGACGAAGCTGGGGCAGGGTGAAAACGCGGCGCACTTTGAAACAGCGGTTTGGTTTTATTCTTCTGGAGAAAACGATGATGATCGCATGGCGGAAGGGCTGTCGCGTTGCGCGGATAGCATTGTGCTCCTCCCAGGTCCCGGCGCTGAAGCTGCCAGGCGGCGTCCGCAACTAGTTCAGTGTTTCAAGCGCTTTGGACTAGTGCCGGATTACGAATGCGACCTAATGGAGTTGGATCCGGGAGCCTTATGTCTTCAGCGCCAACCTGGTGTAGCGGACGGCGCGCTAGTGGAGGCAGCTTTTGCCAGACTTAACAGAGCGTTGAGCGACTTGAAGCGATTACTTCAAATCCGTAGCTCTGAACTGGAAGGGGCGCACCGTCATATCGCTGCGCTCGAGGAAAAACTGCTCAAACTCAAAGAATACCGGCGCGAATCGAAATTGCTAAAAGAGCAGAAACGAACCCTGCGGAAATCGCCGGAGCGCCGCGTGGGACAGATATTGCTCGCGCCATATCGCCTTCCGGAAAAACTGGCGAAAACGGTTTGGAAAAAGCTCGGTCGACCCGCGCGAGGACGTCGACCATCCGTTGCCCCAAGCGAATATCAGGAATGGTTCGAGCGGCATCGCGCAACCACGCCGGACCTAGAGCAAATGCGAAATGAATCGCGTGCGTTTGCTTCGAAGCCGCTAATTAGCATAATCACGCCAGTCTTCGATACGCCTGTGCAGCGGCTTGAGGAAGCAATTGGATCAGTGCTCGCGCAATCATATGAAAACTGGGAGCTCGTGTTAATCGACGATGGATCGAGCGACACCGATTTGCTGCGAGCGCTGCCTCTGCTGGCCGGTCGCGATCGGCGTGTCATCCTGAAGAGCCTCGGAAAACATGAAGGTATTTCGGCGGCATTGAATCAGGGATTAGCGCTCGCCCGCGGAGAGTGGGTCGCTTTTCTCGATCATGATGACGTCATCGAACCCGATGCGGTTTTCCAGATTGTGAAACTTTTGCAGACCCATCCGGATGCCGATCTGATTTATTCCGACGAAGACAAGCTGGGCGAAGACGGCTTCGAGGCTCCTTTATTTAAGCCAGATTGGTCGCCCGATTTTTTCCTTTCTTACAATTACGTTGGTCATTTGACCGCAGTGCGGCGCGATATCGTGCAAGCGGCTGGCGGCTTTCGTTCACAATTCGATAGCGCGCAGGATTACGACCTCTTCTTTCGCGTGATCGAGCAGACCAAGCGAATTCATCATATCCCGCGGGTCCTGTATCATTGGCGGCGTTCGGAAAGCTCCAGTGCGATCAGCGTTCGTCAAAAGCCGGAACAACTCGAGGCGTCGCGGCTTGCGATTGAAGATCACCTGAAACGTCGCGGCGAGTCGGCCCATGTTGCTGTGGACTGGCGCACCCACGCCTTCTGCGTCAGGCGCAGGCTGTTGGAACCGAAGAAAATTTCGGTCATCGTTTCAACCTCGCCATGGCCTGGAGTTGCTTGAGCGATGCATTGAAAGCCTGACGAACAGAACAAGTTATTCGAATTATGAGATCGTGATCGTTAACGACGATGAGTTCCATGGCGCGTCAGCTTTTCCTTCGCATTTTCCATATCGTATCGTCCGTTTCTCGGGCGAGGCCAATGATTCCGCGGTAAAAAATTTTGCGGTAAATCAAACAGACGATCCATGGATTCTTTTCCTGGATGAGAGCATCGAAGCCGATCGAACCGGACTGGCTGACAATCATGGCCGAGCATGTCCAGCGGCCAGAAGTCGGAGCCGTAGGCGCGCGATTGCTGAGTCCGAATGCCACGGTCGAACAGGCGGGGATGGTTATGGGTGTAAAAAGGACTACGCAACCGGCTTTTCACGGTTTTCCGGCAGAACATCCTGGGGCGAATCGCCAATTACAGGTGACACGAAACTGCAGCGCCGTCTCGAGCGCGTGTATGCTCACGCGGCGTGAGGTTTTTCAGCAAGCGGGCGGATTCGATGAAAGCTTGGAAGGCGCGTTCGCAGATGTCGATCTTTGCCTTAAAATGCGGCGCGCCGGTTACCTGATTGTTTACACTCCGTTCGCAAAACTTTGCTGGCATCGAACGCCAGCCGATGAGATCGACATGAATGGTGAAGCGATTGTGCGCGACCGTTGGGCTGGCACTTTGCAGCATGACCCATATTACAATCCAAATCTTTCTCGCGAACAGGCCGATTTCTCGCTAGGCAAATAAAATCATTGGCTGAAGTGAAATGAGCAAGCACGAAGAAAATCCTTGGCAAGGTATCGACCGTGGCGCGCGAGACGGCTTGAACACCCGAGATTACCATACAGCATCCTTCACGCAGGAGCTTTCACAACGAGGCGTGGACGCGGGCGAACTCGCGGCTGCGAATCGGAGCCAGCGCGAGATTAAGGATGCTTGGATCCCGGGCGTCGAAATTTTCGCGCGAAAAGTTTACCCACAGCGGCACCGTGGAGTTTTTGGCGAATTTGTACGGCGCGACGAAGGCATTCTCGCGCGGATGGGTCTCTGGCCCAAGCAATGGTCAGCTGCGCGGATGTTCTCGGGAACTGCCAAGGGTTTTCACGTGCATCCACCCAGCATTCCGGAAAATAGTGATCCAGTAGATTGGTTGCGCCGCTTATATATCGATGAGCCGGATAATTATTCAGCGCGGAGCTATGATAACGAGCAATGGGACGTAATGTTTTTTATTCAGGGTCGCCTCGAGATAATTCTGTTCGACATTCGCGCGGGATTGCCGCGGCGAGTGATGCGTTTCTTTGTGGATGGCGACAATCATCGCAGCGATAACAATGTCGGTATCGTAATTCCACCGGGCGTGGCGCACGCGATTCGCGTTGAAGGCACAGAAGACGTGATCATGGTTTATGGGACGAGCACAGTTTTCCGTCCCGATTTCGAAGGCCGCATTGCGAGTGACGTAGAAATCGCTGCGCTACCAGAATCGTGGCAAAGATTCCTGTCGCTGTAGCGGCGGTCTATGACCGTCGTGTTAAGCGTGCGCGGCTGTTACAGGCGCCACTAGAGTAAATGAAACGAAGTTTCGATCCGGCCGTACTGGAGATGATGGATCGGGACCAGCCTTCCCCGGCAGAACTGGAGCGCGATTTGGAACGTCTCCGTCAATTGAATCGCTGGTTCGGAAGCTATCATCTTGTATTGGGTTTTATTCGCCGCTGGATCAGGCCAGCCGATAAATTGCGCGTCGTCGATTTGGCAACGGGATCGGGCGATATCCCGCGATTGATTGTCGATTATGCGCGAAGAATTAGCGCGAAGGTAGAGATCGATGCGTTAGATCGGCAGCCTGCCACATTGGAAATCGCCAGAAGACTGAGCGCCGATTATCCGGAGATTTCCTACCGCGAAGCCAACATTCTCCAATGGAACTCCGTCGAATCATATGACATCACGCTTTGCACGCTGGCGCTTCACCATTTCAGCAACGAGGATGCGGTGCAGCTTCTGCGCAGATGTTGCCAGCTGTCCAAAAGATTTGTCCTGGTGTCGGATTTGCGACGTAGTATTTCCGTTGTCGCAGGCGTTTACGTTTTGACTACGCTGATTTTCCGCGAGCCGATGACGCGTTACGATGCACGGCTCTCTGCCATTCGAGCCTTCTCCTTTTCTGAGATGCGTGATCTTGCCCTGCGCGCTGGATGGCAAAATTTCGGTCACAAGAAATTCCATTTTGCCAGGCAAGCCATTTGGCTAGAAGCAGCGTGACCCCGTTTGCTTTCCGACCACGAAGGCATTCGGGGTGTTGCCCAGCCGTAGCTTTATGCGGAGGCTGAGTGGAATCTCTGGATATTTACTTCCATGATCGACTCTGGTTCTACGATGCGGATCATTACGACGATCGCCGAGGCGCAGGCGCAGCCGAATGCTAAACGCCGTGTACTTGTTCCCACGATGGGCGCTTTGCATAAGGCGCATGGGGAAATGGTCCGGGTCGCACGCAAGCATGCTGGCCACGATGGCGAGGTGGCGCTGAGCATATTCGTTAATCCGCTGCAGTTTGAACCTGGAAGCGATTATGAACGCTATCCACGTTTGGAAAAAATGGACGAAGAATTTTGTCGGAACGCCGGGGTCGATCTTTTGTTCCGTCCGAGCGTTGCGGAAATGTACACTGACGATCGCTCCGTGTTTGTCGAGGAATCTTCTCTTGCAAATACACTGGAGGGCAAATCGCGACCCGGACATTTTCGCGGTGTTTGCACAGTCGTCGCGAAGTTATTCAACATTCTTTCAGCGGACGCCGCTTTGTTCGGTGAGAAGGATTTTCAGCAACTGGTGATCGTTCGGCGTATGGTGCGCGACCTCAATTTCAAGACCAACATTATCGCAGTACCTACTGTGCGCGAAGGAGACGGCCTGGCATTCAGTTCGCGCAATCAATATTTGAATCCTGAAGAGCGCAAGCAGGCAGCAGTTTTGCGCAAGGCTTTGCTGGCTGCGGCGAATGCCGGCAGCAAATCCGCGAGAGAAATTGTCGATCTTGTTCGAAAAGTGATCGGTGAAGCGCCGCTGGCACGAATTGATTATGTGGAGCTTGTCGATGCGGAAACTTTGCAATCGATTGAAACGGTCAGACCGAATTCATTGCTCGCTATTGCTGTGTTCTTCGGGAAAACTCGCTTGATCGACAATATCCGGTTGGGATAAAGGAAGACAGTCGTGGCGCAGACAATCCTGTCTGCGTGTTTGAGCATTTAGCCACTGCAGGCAAGATTGCCTGCTTCACGGTCATGAAGGAATACGATTTCGTGGTGATCGGCAGCGGTATCGCTGGCCTGAGTTTTGCATTGAAAGCGGCAAAGCACGGCTCGGTAGCTGTGATGACGAAACGCAAAGGATCCGACACAAACACCGCTTGGGCGCAAGGCGGGATCGCCTGCGTGACGAGCGATGAAGATTCGTTTGAACTGCACGTGCGTGACACGCTTGAAGCGGGAGCGGGTCTCTGTGACGAAGCAGTCGTACGCACGATTGTGACCGAAGGTCCGGAGCGCATCCGCGAGCTGACTGAGTTCGGTCTGCAGTTCGATGAACGTGAGATTTCGGGACATCGCGAGCTTGATCTTGGCAAAGAGGGCGGTCATTCCAAGCGCCGGGTTCTGCATGTGCAAGATGTAACCGGGAAACAAATCGAAAACACCTTGTTAGGCGAGCTGGGCCGACAATCTCATGTCCAGCTATTAGAAAATCACATGGCCGTGGATCTAATCACGGCAGCCAAGCTCGGGTTCGCGGCAGAAGATCGCTGTCTTGGTGTCTATGTACTGGATGAAAAAACTGGGGAGGTAGAAACTATCCGTTCAGATCGGATCGTGCTTGCGACCGGAGGTTGCGGCAAAGTTTATCTGTACACGACGAATCCGGACATTGCGACCGGCGACGGTGTGGCGATGGCATGGCGTGCGGGCGTTGAGATTGCAAACATGGAGTTCATCCAGTTTCATCCCACTTGTCTTTTTCATCCACAGGCAAAATCGTTTCTCATTTCTGAAGCCGTGCGCGGCGAGGGCGGCATTTTGCGCAATAACCGCGGCGAAGATTTCATGAAGCGCTACGACGCGCGCGGTTCGCTGGCGCCGCGCGATATTGTAGCACGCGCAATTGATGCCGAGATCAAGCGCTCGGGGGCCAAGTGTGTATTCTTGGATATCACGCATAGATCGCCGGAATTCATTCAAGAGCGTTTCCCTCACATCTATCAGACGTGTCTGCGGTTCGGGATCGATATGTCGAAGCAGGCGATTCCGGTAGTACCCGCTGCGCATTATCAATGCGGTGGAATCAAAACGGACCTGAATGGCGTGGCGAGTTTGCCGGGGCTGTATGCGATTGGGGAGGTCGCGTGTACTGGCTTGCACGGAGCAAATCGGCTCGCCAGTAACTCGCTATTGGAAGGGCTGGTAGTGGCGCATCGGGCCGCGATCGCCGCCGTTCGGCCCCGATCGACTTCGAAACAAGAGATCCCGTTGCCGGAATGGAAATCGGGAAATGTGCAGGATGTCGATGAGCTGGTCGTGATTTATCATAACTGGGATGAGATCAGACGCTTGATGTGGGATTACGTCGGAATCGTGCGCACGGATAAGCGGCTCCAGCGCGCGAGTGCGCGGCTGCGAAACTTGCTGCGCGAAATTCGCGAGTTCTATTGGAATTTCAAAGTATCCGTTGATCTGTTGGAGTTGCGTAATCTCGCGGCTGTCGCTGCCTTGATAGTCGACTCGGCGCTGCGCCGCAAAGAAAGCCGCGGCCTCCATTACACGCTGGATTATCCAAAGACGGACGATTCTCAATTCAAACGCGACACGGTGCTGAGCCGCGACTAATACTGTAGCTGGCGTCGTCGATGCTGGTTTCTCTGAATTGCGCGCACTGCTGCGTGCCGGGATGATGCAACAATCCTTCACGTGTCGGACCCGGGAATTTCGGCTTGCCTAAGAGAGGGGAATCGGGTACAGGGTGGCGGCGTTTGCTAATGAGGAGACTTCTTGCGGCTTGTTTAAGTCTGGGGATTGCTTGCGCGGCTAAAGCCGACGAACAATCGACTTCTCCTTACGCGACCGCGGCCGACTTTGCGAAGTACGCAATGAAGCTGCGGGAGCAGGCGCTGCTCAAAGTCGAACCGCAGGTCTTTATCCCGACCAGCTCGCGTCCTGCGGTGCAGCGCTATCCGTGGAAGACCAATATCGTGACCACGGTATTCTGGGTCGGGGAACAAGCGGGAGGCAATAACCCCGTACCAAACTACAGAAGTTCATGGGACGCGAACTGGACGAGCAATTACGGCGGCTTCGACAATCCAGATTCATCGGCGCGACGCAGCTATATTCCGATTGCATTCATACCGCGACAAAATCCCTTCTACTGTGCCTTGCCGTACAACGACGTGACGCACGGTCAGTTCAAGCCGGAAGCGCCATTAGTGATTCCCTGGTTTAAGCAAACCTACACGGGACCGGGACAGTCGGTGTGCTGGCACCGATGGCTCGCCATTCGCAAGGGCAACCGGACCTGTTATGCCCAGTGGGAGGACTGCGGCCCGTTTCGCACAGACCATTTTCAGTACGTCTTTGGAAATGAGCGTCCTAAGCCAAACCTGAACCACGGTGCTGGGCTGGATGTTTCGCCGGCCGTGCGCGATTACCTGGGACTGGCGCCAACCGACGTGACCGACTGGCAATTCGTCGAAGTTCGTGACGTGCCATCGGGCCCGTGGCGGAGCTACGGCGAAAATAACCACTTTGTTATCGCGCGTCGTCAGAACGAGCAGCGGATGGCAGACCGCGGCGTTGGAGCCGCGAAGAAGTAAGAGGTATTAGACGAAAGTCTAACTGCTTGGCGAAGACGCTGGCGAGGGAGTCGGAGAAGGAGATCCAGTAGCGCTCGGCGGAACGCTTCCGCTCGGCTGAGGACTCGGACGGGAGGGTCGAGCCGTCGCCATCCGAATCAATTCCGATACCGTGACGAATTTGAACCCTTTGGCCTCGAGCTCATCGAAAGTGGAAGGCATCGCTTCGATCGTTCCCGGGTGAATGTCGTGGGATAACACGATCGAGCCGGGCCGCGTCTCTTTAAGAATGCGAGCCCGGACCACAGCCGGTCCAGGCCGTTTCCAGTCATACGGATCGACGTCCCAAAGAATGATGTCGTAACCGAATTCATCGTGAATCCAGCGCTTCTCGCGGGTTGTGATCGATCCATATGGCGGCCGCATCAGCGTGGGGCGCTTGCCTGTGGCGTTCTTAATTGCATCATCGGTTTGCTGGAGTTGGCGGCGAACGCCGTCATCCGACATCTTGCCGAAATTGGGATGCGACCAGCTATGATTGCCAATTTCGTGACCTTCCCGCGCGGCTCGCGCAACGATCTCGGGGTGTTCCGCGACGTTTTCGCCAATCACGAAGAAGGTCGCCTTGATGTGGTGCGCAGCCAGCAAATCGAGTAACTTTGGCGTCAGCGTCGCGCTGGGTCCGTCGTCAAAGGTCATGGCGATGTAGGGTCCATCGACATGGACGGAGTTGAATGTAATGCCCGGTTCTTCCGGCGTCGCTCGAGTCTCTCGCGCTGTGGCTCGCTTTGCTGGCGTGGGTTCCGCTCCCAGCCCAAGGGTGAAGCTCAATGCGGCAAAACAAAAGAACAGCAAACGGTAAGCAGGCATAAGTAGAAACGTCGCGAAGGTGAATGCGTATCTGGCAGGGTGGCAGTTAAAGGCGCGGCTGCTCCCCTTGCACGAGAGCGACAAACCCACAGGCGATTTTATTCGCGGCGGAAAGCAAGGCGCATTCAGCCTTTCCGCAATTTCTGTAGTTGCGCGATGAATGCGGCGGGACCGTCGGGAAAGTAACCGTCATACCGCCAAAGCTTTTGTCCGTCGGCGCTGAGCACTACAATCGTGGGAAACCCCACAATCTCGTACTGCTGCGCAAGCTCGCGGTTCTGCTTTATCAGGTCGGGGGTCTGCTGTTTGGCACGCGGGAAATCGAGTTCTACGACGACCAGATTGTCCCGCGCGTAGTCTTTAAACTCCGGTTGCAACAGAACCTCTCTGTCAAACTTTTTGCACCAGCCGCACCAATCTGAGCCGGTAAAATCGAGCAACACAAATTTGTTACCGGCCTTGGCTTCTTGCTGTGCTTTCTTGTAATCAGTGAGCCAGTCAGACTCTGCGCTGGCGAACGGCCCGGAAACCAAAATAAAGGCCGCAATCGCGAAAAGAAAAAAACGGTAGATTTTCACGTCACCATCTTCGATGGAAATACAACCCAGCGCAAGAGCCCCGAAAGCTCGGGACAAAGCGCAGCAATTATTTTTTCACTCCGCAAATAGCCCGGCGAACGAACGCCGGGCTATCGACGGTTTTGGGATCTACCGCAGATGCTTCGAGACGAGCTTGGTCATCTCGAACATACTCACCTGGCTCTTACCATTGAATACCGGCCTGAGTGAGTCGTCGGCGTTGATCATCGTTCGTTTCTTTTTATCCTGGCAACCGTGCTTCTTGATGTAGTTCCAGAGCTTTTTTGTAAGCTCCGAGCGCGGTAGCGGCTGCGACCCGACAATGGCAGCAAGCTTATCGTCAGGCTGGACCGGTCTCATGAAGGCGGGATTCGGTTTGCGCTTGGAAGTTTTCTTTTTGGTTTTCGGCATGGAGGCTGATTAACGTTTCGCTGGAGAGAGAGCAACACTAATTTTAAGCAAACGAAAAATTTATTGAGGGGCCATCCGGCGCACCGCCAGAGCTGTCATATCATCAGACAAGGAGTCTTCGGGGTTATTTGGCGTTACTCGTTCTAAAATTCTCTTGAGCAACACTTCGGCAGTCGGAGCAGAGTAATCCAGCATCTTCTCTAACTGCTGTGGGGTCACCCGACGGCGTCCATTTTCTGAAGAGCCAAACAAGCCGTCGGTATAGAGAAGGAAGGCGTCTCCTGGTTCAAAGTCGAGCGCGGTTTCCACAAATTTGGGGCGTTCGACCAGGCCCAACGGAGGCGCGACCGACGCAATCGATTCCGTTGCACCGTTTTGGCGAACGATGAGAAGCGGCGGATGACCCGCACCTACGGCGTGCGCTCTTCCGGTTTTGTGATTGATCGCGACACACATCGCTGTCATGAAAGAGCGTCCGCCAAAGATGCTTCGAAAGTCATCGTTGACTGCTTCCATCACGCTGGCTGGCGCGTTTTGTTCCGCACTGCCATGGTGAAAGAGAAGCTTAGCCAGCGTGGTAAGCAGTGCAGCAGCGGCCCCGTGACCGGAGCCATCGGCAATCCAGAACAGGGTCCGGCCATCTTTCATTCGCAGCCAACCGTAGATGTCGCCCCCTACCTGGATTACTGGTCGGTAACAAGCTGCAACATCCCATCCGGGAAGCACCAGGGGCTTTTGTGGAATTAACGATTGCTGCGTCAAGCGCGCTGCCGCCAGATCGCGCTCAAGGTCTCGACGCCATCTTTCGAGTTCGTCATTTTGCCTCTCCAATTGCCGCCTCATGGAACGGAGACGAAGCTGGGTCTCGATTCGCGCACGCAACACTGCCGCATTGACTGGCTTTGTCACAAAATCATCTGCGCCAGCTTGCAAACAATTGACTTCGCTTTCCTCGCTACCGTGCGCGGTCAGCATTATTGTCGGCACTTGCGCAATTGCCTGGTCATGGTCCGAGCGAAGCCGTTTTAGCACTTCGGCGCCATTTGCTCCTGGCATATCGAAATCGAGCAGCAGAAGCGAAGGCGGATTGGCGTGAATCATCTCCAACGCTTCGCCGCCGTCCCCGCACACCTGGCAGTTGTATCCGGCGGACGTTAGCACTTGCGCCAGGATTTTGCGGCTCAAAGCGTCATCATCCACTATCAGGATTTCCGCGTGGGAATTGTTTGGTGTCGACATCTCTATGTTGGATTCGGATGGAAGGCGGACCCTCATTGTATCCACACGAGTTTTTGCGAAAGCGTCGCTGAGTGTGAACAAAAAAGAGATTTAATGATTGGCAACGACTCAGACTGTGGATACGATTGTCGCAGTATTTTCCATTTATGAAATTCTCATTGTCGCTTGCCCTATTCACGGCCTTCCTCGTTGGCCTCATGCAGCGAAGAGCCGCAGCCACCACCACCCCGACATCGGGCTGCGAGCTACGCCCCCACCCAGCCCGACCAGTACCCGCCACCGCAACAGCCGTTCAATCCAAATGGTCCCGCTCAACCTACAGGCACACCGCCGGTCGAAACCACAGCAGCTTCACCTCCTCCAACAGCCGCGCCCACGAAGGTCGCAAAGGGGGATTATCCGTACGGAATTCCCGTTCCCGGCAAGCCTCACCTGGTAGAGAGTCCTTATTCACCTGGCAAATATATTGATGTGGAAGGCTTCCCTCCGGGCACAGAGGTAAAGGATCCGTACACGGATAAGATTTTTCTTGTTCCGTAACGGTTGCCTTTGAAGGTGTTCAAGGCTGATGCTGGATGCTGAGATCGGGTGCCGAATTAGCGCGGCGCCTGCCTTTTATCGAGTATCCCGTATTTAGTATTCACCGACGGTTTCTTCTTATCTATGGAGTTGCGAGTAAAACGGGCACCTCGAATTGACATCGAGATTACCGTGCCGGGCGATAAAAGTATCTCGCATCGCGCGGTAATTATCGCCGCCTTGTCGAATGGAGTATGCACCCTGAATGGATTTCTTCCCAGCGAAGATTGTATGCACACGGTAAATGCGCTGCGCGCACTTGGGATTAAGATCGAACAGCCCGATCCGGCCACGCTGATCGTGCACGGGAAAAAGCGGGTCCTTACGCCGCCCAAAAGCGAAATCAATTGCGGCAATTCCGGCACCACCATGCGCCTTCTCGCCGGTCTGCTTGCTGGGCAGACATTTGAAAGTCGCCTTGTCGCGGACGCCGGGCTGTCAAAGCGTCCGATGGAGCGCGTCGTTGCGCCGCTTCGTCAGATGGGTGCAGATATTGTCGCGGAAGGTCCGGAAGATACGCCACCGCTGCGCATCCAGGGCGGTTCTTTGCGTGGCATTCGTTATCGACCGCCGGTCGCGAGCGCACAGGTGAAAGGCGCATTGCTGCTGGCCGGCCTCTTTGCCAAGGGCAAGACCACCGTGATCGAGCCAGCACCAACTCGGAATCATCTGGAAATGATGTTTGATTATTTCCTGGTCCGAATAGCGGTGGACGGGAGTGGCAGCGTCACTGTATTCGGCGACCAGGTTCCAGAGTCGCGCGACTTTGCCATTCCAGGCGACATCTCTTCCGCGGCCTTTTGGCTTGTTGCCGCTGCGGCGCAACGACGAGGTCATCTACTCATTCGCGATGTTGGTTTAAACCACACGCGAACGGCGTTACTCGGTGTTTTGCTTCGAATGGGTGCGCAAGTGCGCGAGGCCATTGAAGACACCGATCAAGTCGAACCGCGCGGAATCGTCGAAGTCACCGGTTTCCCGCTTAAGGGCACTGTCATTCAGGGTAAAGAAGTGCCGCAGCTTATCGATGAATTGCCGATCCTTGCAGTCGCTGGCGCTCTTGCGGACGGCAAGACGATTATTCGGCACGCGGAAGAATTGCGCGTAAAAGAAAGCGATCGCATCGCTGCAATCGCGCACAATCTGCGCGCCATGGGAGCACAAGTAGCCGAAATGAACGATGGCCTGGAGATACTTGGTCCGGCGCCGCTGCACGGAGCCCGCGTGCCAAGCTTTGGCGACCATCGTATTGCGATGGCGTTTGCCATAGCGGGCCTGTTCGCTGATGGCGAAACCATTGTTCAGGAAGCCGAATGTATTCGTGAGTCTTATCCCGGATTTGAAACCGTGCTTGAAGAGTTCACAAATCTCAAACGCATGCAGATCAGCACGCCCGTGATCGGTTCACTTACTCCCGGTCCGTCCGAGGAAGAAGCATGATCCCCTGAAGCATTTGGGGGTCGCATGTACATCACTGGACGCTTGCCGGGCATCTTTCAGGCGCGCTAATTTCCGGGATGCGGGAACAGTTTCATCGGGTAATTGCCATTGACGGCCCGGCGGCATCTGGAAAAAGCAGTGTCGCACGAGGGCTCTCCCGGCAACTGGGATTTGTGTACGTTAATTCTGGCGCCATTTATCGAGCGATCACCTGGCACATCCTGCAAAAGAAAATCCATCCGGAAGAAAACGAGCGTATCGCTGGCGTCCTTCAGACGGCCGACATCACATGCTCCCTGCAAGACAATGAGTCACGCGTTGTGATTGATGACGTGGACCCCGGCGAGCACTTGCGTGATGATTGTGTAAACGAAAGCGTAGCGGGCGTCAGTCAGTTCTCTGTGGTTCGCCAAATCGTCGCGAAGAAACTGCACGAGCACGCGCAAAGCCACGATCTGATCGTGGAAGGCCGGGATATTGGTTCAGTCGTTTTTCCCGACACGCCGTACAAATTTTACCTTAACGCTTCGCCTGAGGTGCGTCTCCAGCGTCGCGTCGCACAAGGGGGGCGCGACGAAATCGCGATACGTGATCGCGTTGATTCTTCGCGCCGCGTCTCACCGCTCGTCATCGCGAAAGACGCGCATGTCATCGACACGTCACATCTTACGATTGACGAGGTCATCAACAAGATCGTTGGCGTACTCGAGAAAATGGGCCTGCGGACTTAACGATTTAGAGATTCAAAGATTGAGTGAAAACGAATCGCTAAATCGGTAAATCGTTTACGATTAAATGAATTTCTATTACTGGGTCGGCTATCATCTTAGTCGCCTCGTTGGCCGATTGTTTTTTCGTCTTCGTGTAGTTCATAGGGAGCGGATGCTTCAGAGTGGACCCGTCATCCTCGCAATGAACCATCAAAGTTACCTCGATCCGCCGCTTGCCGGTACCACGTGCGATCGGGCGGTGTACTTTCTGGCGAGGCGGACCTTGCTCGAGGAGCGACTGCTCGGCTGGCTTTTGCCAAAGCTCAATGTAATCCCAGTCAATCAAGAGGGCATTGACCGTAGCGCCCTGAAGGCTTTGATTCGTGTTCTAAAGGCCGGGAACGCAGCTCTGGTCTTTCCGGAAGGTTCGCGCACCGTCGACGGTAGCTTGCAGCCGGCCGAGCCGGGATTGGGTCTCGTAATCGCAAAAACGCTGGCACCGGTCGTGCCGATGCGGATCTTTGGCGCCCACGAAGCTCTGCCACGCGGTGATGGCGGTTTGCACTTTGTGCCAATTACCATCGTAGTTGGAGAACCGATTTTGTTTACGGCTGCTGATCTAAATCCACCAGGGAAGGATCTCTATAAGCGGCTAAGCCAGCGAGTCATGGATGCAATCGCGGCTTTGCGCTTGAATTGATGCGGGTTATTCCCTTTCGTCGAGTAAGGAAAACGAATAAGGCTTCCTTGCGCGCGTGAGATCGATATCGATACTTCACACGTGAATTCGCCGCAGCAGCCTGCCAAAAAACTTCGATCGCCCCAGGTTCCAAGGAGCGCAGTTGTGCTGATGATCATCATCGTCGCTTCACTCGCGCTGGTGGCCGTCTTTGCCAATATTCAACGCCTTCGCCGTGGTCAGGTTGAAACGATCGTCGTGGTGCCGGCAAGTTCGACAACGCCGCAGCCACGTTAACTTTCATTTGACTAGCAACCGCCCCCTCGGTTTGTTCGTGCGGATCAACGGAAAACCAAGAATACGATCTCTGATATGAAAAAACTCTTTGTCCTCTCGATGCTTATTCCCTTGGCGATGGTTTGCTCCTGCCAAAAACAGGATGCGGCCGCCGAACAACAACTTGCTCAGCGGAAAGCCGAGCTTGATACGCGCGAGAACGCATTAGACGAACGAGAGAAGGCATTGGCCGCGAGAGAAAAAGCAGTAGCGCGTGCGGCAATGCTTCCAGCCGACCTTCAATCGCGAGCCCTCAAAAGGGACGCCTCTTCGAATGTTCCGCCTTCTGCAACACTCCCTCCCGGTTTAGCGCCGCCCGACAATTCGCAGCTCAAGGCTAGTAGAGAAAAAAGAATGGAAGAGCTGCGCGCTATGAGACAGCGCAGGTTGGAGGCAATACAAAGAATGAGATCCATGCGGGCACAACCCGATTCCGGTGCCGGGGCGCCTGCCGAGGCGAGCGCATCCGGCAACACCAGCGGGTCTGCCGATACCAGCACGTCTGCCGGCACCGGCGTGGAGGCGACTTCACCATCTCCGTCGCCTACGCCTCAGTAAGTACGAGGTGTTGACCAATCGTTTCAGCGTAAACTAGTCGGCGAACTTGCGGATTGCGCTGCCAGCTCGCGAGCATATTGCAGGGTGTCGATTGAATCGACATTCTTGTCGCGCCGGATTGCCTTGATTCTCGGGAAACGTAGTGCCAGTCCACTGGCGTGGCGTTGGCTGGGCTGAATTGAATTAAAAGCGACTTCGAGGATCACGTCCGGTTTCACTTCGCGATACCGACCATGGTCTGCGATCGTGTTCTGCTTGAAGTGCTCGGTCAACTCTGCAATCTCAGTGTCGGTTAATCCGCTGTAAGCCTTACCAATCGGTAAGAGCTTACCAGTAATTTCATCGCGCACGGCAAATGTGTAATCGCTCAACACATTATTACGCTTGCCATGGCCAAACTCGGCCCCCACAACCACGACATCCAGTGTCGCCAGTTCTTTCTTGAGCTTGAACCAAAACATGCCCCGGTTACCCGGCAGATAGAAGCTCTCCGGGTCTTTGATCATTAGCCCTTCATTTAAGCGCTGGCGCGCCTGTTGGAACGTTTGCTCGATCTCGGCAGCAGAATGGGCTGGGATTACGCTGGCAATTTGAAAATGCGAGGGCAATCGCACGCTACTGAGATGTCTTCGCCGCTCATGCAGCGGCGTTTTTAACAACGACCGGCCGTTCAACCAAAGAAGATCGAAGATCACAAATGCGACCGGCACATCTGCCGCCGCCCGAGCGAATAAATCGGCGCCGTCGCTCTTTCGCCCCAACCGCTTCTGCAGATCGAAGAAGGTGAGTCCGCGACCCTTCTCGAAAGCAATAATTTCCCCGTCGATGATCAGCTCATCCTGGAAATTCTTGGCTTGATCGACCAACTCCGGGAATTGACCTGTGATACGCCGCAAGTCGCGAGAGAAAATCTCGACCTGTTGCGTAGTGCGATGCAGCTGTGCGCGGATACCGTCGAATTTGTCTTCCAAATATACGGTAACCGGCGGTGACGATGCCAGTTTCCGGTCAGTCCGTGCAAGTTCAGCAAACCGTTCCCACACCGCTTCAGCTGTCGGTTCAGGAATCGCAAGCATGCATTTGATCGGACGAAAAATCGACAGTTCCGCGCAGTGTAGTTCGTTTCGCGAAGCAAGCAGGGCCGTCTGACCAATGTCGCCTAACAACATGTTGGCCTCCTTTACTTGCTCAAGAGGGACACCGAATGCCTTCGCGATCGCCTCTTCAACCAAACCCTCGCGCAATCCAATGCGCAGATCGCCAGTTAGAATTTTCACCACGTACTGACCTTCTCGCGCAGATAACCTTGAGAATCGATTTCGGAGCAGCTCGGCTTTAGCAATCGGACCACGCGCACGGTGGAGATTTTCAAATAGCTTGCCCGATTCACTAATACCGAAAGGCTGAGGCGTCGTCCTTCCATCGAGAACTTCGAACGCGGTTTTGCCCGCATCGCCGTGGGTGCTGGCGATGCGATGAAATTCCGCGTCGCTGACTTTGGTGGCCGCTTGAATCGCGCGAAAGATCACGGACCAGCCAACCTGCAGGGTGCGCGGGTCGCTTTGAGCAAACGCTCTCCCGGTGAAGTAGGGTGTCGCGATTGGAAGCTGCTCCCTCGTTAGGCCGCTCAGATAATCGGCAAGCAGTCGAATTTTTTCCAGTTTGGCCGGAGTTGCCGCGATCGCGTCGCCAACATTCGCAAACGCGAGGAGTTCGGATGTGCTGGCGAGGGGGTCTCCCGTGCAGCGTTCGGCTCCGGAGGCACCAGCGGACGGACGAGCAGGAGTTTGGGCCAACGTAAACTCCATTTGGTTTTCTTCACTCAGCGCCCATGCTTCGGTGCCGCATTCGCGCAAATCGCGCGCAAACGAAGCCGCGAAACCGTGGAGCGTAAACACGCGCTGCGGCTTTACCAATTCGACATAGCGAAGCAAGTCGTTGTAGTCAGCGTGATCGGAAAGCGCAAAGGCCGCGTCAACCTGATAGCGATAGATTGCGTTTGGATCGACCGCCCATCCACTGATCATCGCGACGCGTTTACGCGTAATTTTTTCCAGCATGTTCGAATGATTCGCGCCGGGTGGGCAGATCAGAACTTTTCCAGCAACATCGTTTCGGTTGTAGCGAAGATATTTGCAAAACGATTGGCCAAACTGCTCGTAGATGCGGGTCATCCGATAGACCGAACCGTGGAGCATCGGCGTTAACCCAGCTCCATCAAGCGAACAGAGGATCTCCTGTGCTTTGCCTAACGAATACCCAAGGAGCACGGGTACTCCACCGTCATCAATTGTTTCCTGGCAGAAGGCAATTATTTGATTGATGACCTGTTCCGTCGGCGGGAATCGATAACGTGGCAGACCGAATGTCGTCTCCATGATTAGTGTGTCCGCCTTGCGCCACTCCGCCGGCTCGGCGGATTTACCGGGACGCAGCTTAAAATCGCCGGTGTAAAGCAATGTCTCGTTGCCGGCAAAAAGGAAACATTGCGCCGACCCAAAGATATGCCCGGCCGGCAATAGCATAAGGTCGATTCCATGCACCGTTCGTTTTTCACCGAACGGCAGAATGTGCTCCGTGCGGGAGCCTGGCAGCCGGCGTTGCATCAAGCGCGCTGTGCGCTCGGAAACAATGATTTCTTCGTGTGGCGCAATGTGGTCGCTATGCGCGTGCGAAACGAAAGCGAATCGCTTCGCGTCCCATGGGTCGAGCCATAAGTCCTGGCGTGGCAGATAAACCCCGCGTTCATAGCGAACCTCGATCATAAAAGAGAATTTAGGTTCAGATTAGCATGAGTTCCATGGTAGCGATTAGATCTATGAACCCGTTCGTTTGCTCGGTTGACACTCGATTCAAAACCGGGCTTTATTAGCTCTGATGAGCTTTCAAGCAGGGGCGTTCGCTTTGATCTTTTGCGTCTTGACCGCTACTAGTGAGGGCGCGCGAGAAGAACCAAAAACCGTCGAAAAAATTACACAGCTTCCAGTGGCGCTAAGCAGCGATTTTGAATTTCGAAAAACGAAGCTTTTCTATTTGAGTGAGAGAGGCCCGACACCAGGTACGGGGCGGTCGCAAACGAGCTCGCTTAGGTCAAAGTCGAATTCGCCGAGCCAGAAAACGGCAACGCTTGAAGACGCCCCTATTACGTTTGAGCGCCAATATCGGATGTTTGGGGCAGTAACGGCGCTCGACCAACGTCAGCGTTTCGGCAATTACTTTGATTTCTTCTGGCGGGCCAAACGCTCTTCCGATGTCACAGTGCGTTTGGAATATCGCCAGGAGAAACTGCACGAGCACGTTCAGGCGCAGGAGATTTCATATCGAAATGTGCGCGGAACTCATAAGACCGAATTCAAGGTGATTGGAGACGATTATTTTGACGATGGCCGCGTAATTGCATGGAGGTGTCTGTTAATCGAAAACGGGCGGATCGTAGCGGAAAAGCGCTCCTTTATGTGGGAGTCAGATTCAACGGGCGCGTCTCATCCCACCGGCTAGTGTTGCCTTATGCGGCCTTTCGCGCCTCGGATTCCGAATCATTCCCTGAGGCTTTCTCGAGTCCGGCGAGCATTGACAGCATGCCTTCCGGGCTGGTATCTTTGAGTAGTAATTGTGGACTCATCTATTCAAGTAGGGGTGAGCGGCCCAACCGTGTGGGTGAAAGTGGAGGGGAAAGGTAGTTTCCTCAACAGCGGCAATCTCAAAGACTTCGCGCGTGAGATGTTGGACCGCGGCTATCGCGAATTTGTGGTGGACCTGGCGGATTGCGCCATGATGGATTCCACATTCATGGGAACCATGGCCAGCGTGGCACTTCGATTGAAGGAGCTGGGACATGGCCATCTTCACATCGTTCACTGTGGGAACCGGAGTCATGAGCTTCTCTCCGGGCTCGGCTTGGATCAGATATTCGATATTCGTGGTAATGGCTCCAGCCCCCCTGAATGCGGAGCGCTAGAGCGAACGCCAGCGGTCAGGTCGTCTGGCGATAGAAAAAAGGAACAAACGGAGACGATGCTGGAAGCGCATGAAGCACTTTGCGAGGCCGCGCCGGAGAATATTTTTCGTTTTAAAGACGTTCTCGATTTCTTAAGACAAGACCTTCATCACGAGACCCCTTCGAAGTAAGCTGGCCCTTGCATGATGTGGCCGACTCTTCTTCTCGGACTGCTTGTCGCGTCTGTCGCAGGATGGATCATTACCGCTTGGTTTCAGATACGGCGGATTCGACGGCTGGAGCGCTCTCATGAAGAGATTCAGGTCGAGGAAACGCTTGTTTTCGATTTTTTGCATGGTCTCGGCGAAGCTTTTCAAGAGACCATTCGGCCTCAGGAGCTGCACCGGCTAATCGTCGAGGGCGCCACGCGTGTTCTCGACGCCCACGGCGGCGCACTTTACGTGACCGATCGAACGGGTGGGAAAATTACTCCGGCGTTTATCTCGAAAGGCTGTCCGCCGCTAGTCGATGTTCCCCCAAGTATCTTGCAACAAGCCGCGGCTGCTCCCATAGCACTCGAGAGCTTTCTACGACTTCACACGGTTAGTCCGGGTGAAGGGTTAATCGGACGGGTCTGGCAGACAGGACAGTCCGTTTGCTTGACTGAATTCTCCGAGGCGCCAGAGCTGGCAAAACTGCGTGGCAGCGCTTTTGGAAGCTCATCGATTATCGCTGCATCACTGCGGTATGGAAACCAAGATCTCGGTGTCCTAGCATTGGCGAACGGACCTGCGGGCCCGGGTTTTTCACAGGGCGATTTCGTCGTTTTTAAGTCGATCGCTGAGCAATCCGCTTTTGCGCTTTACAACGCGATCATCTATTCCATGGCTAACGAAAAGAAGCGCCTCGATCACGATCTCGAAATCGCGCGAGACATTCAGCGTATCTTGCTTCCATCGGAAGCGCCGGCGATTAATGGGTTTCAGATCAGCGGCACTAATGCGCCAGCCCGCCAGGTCAGCGGCGATTATTTCGATTACATTCAAGTCGATCAAGAACGGCTCGGGGTGGTCATCGCAGACGTGTCAGGCAAAGGCGTGCCGGCATCGCTTATCATGGCCATCTGCCGCAGCGTCTTGCGCGCGGAGGCGGCACGGAATCCATCTCCGGCCGATGTGTTACGAAAGGTGAACCGACAGCTTTATCCCGATATCAAGGAAGACATGTTCATCAGCATGGCTTACTTGATTCTTAACCACCAGAGTGAGGGAGTGACTCTCGCGCGCGCCGGACATGATGCGCCGTTACTCTACAAGCGGCAGTCGCAAACTGTCACGCCGGTAAAACCGCCCGGCATGGTTGTGGGAATTGACAGTGGAAGCGTGTTTGATAGGCTAACGACTGACTTCGCTGTTCCGCTCGAGCGCGATGATTGCCTCGTCCTCTACACCGACGGCGTGACCGAAACGCTTAATGCCGAGGGAGACGAGTTCGGCCTCGACCGCATGATGCAATCGGTTCGCGCCAGTGCGACTAATGGAGCACAGGCAATTGTAAGGAAAATCATCGAGGACGTTCGCGACTTTACTGGTTCGGTTCCACAAAACGACGACATCACTTTGATTGCCATTCGCAAAACATGAAAAAAAATCCTGTTACTGAACAAAACAAAGAAACGAAGCAATCGGCACCGGCAAGTTCGATCCCTTCATCTGTGGCGCTCGGGGCCGATGCCGCGCAAAGCGAAGCAGAAGATTCAATGGCGGGCTTGCAAACGGATCTCGACCGGTTTCGAGACCTCGCACTGCGGAGTCAAGCCGATTTCGAGAATTACAAAAAACGTTCTGCGCGCGAAAAGGAAGAGGCGATCAAATATGCCAACAAGTCTTTGCTGGAGCGTTTGGTCGGAATTATTGATAATTTTGAGCTTGGCCTTGCGGCAGCAAAAGAGCAGGGCGCAGACTCTCCCATTTATTCCGGGCTGGTTCTCGTGCAAAAACAACTCAACGATTTGCTGGCTGAAAATGGACTGCAATCGGTCGAGGCCGAGGGAAAAACATTCGATCCGAACCTGCACGAAGCAATTGCCCATGAACCCAGCAATGAATATCCCGAAGGGATTGTGGTGCGCCAAGCCCGTCGCGGTTATCGATTGAAAGACCGATTGCTGCGACCTGCGAAAGTGGTTGTTTCCAGCGGCCCAGCAAAGTAAGTGGCTCCTTGCTAGCTTCCCTTACTAGTCCCATAGATCTCAAAGGGGCTTATCGGTCACATGGCTACTGAAAAACGCGATTATTATGAGGTACTGGGCGTTGAACGAAACGCCACCGATGAGGACGTCAAGCGCGCCTATCGCAAGCTCGCCGTCAAGTTTCATCCGGATAAGAACCCGGACGACCCGCACGCGGAAGAAAAGTTTAAGGAATTAGGTGAAGCGTACGACGTCTTGATCGACCCTGACAAGCGCGCAGCCTACGATCGCTTCGGCCACGCGGCGTTCACGTCAGGCGGGGCTGGTTTTGGCCGCGGCGTTTTCCACGATCCCTTCGAGATTTTTCGGGAAGTTTTCGGCGGAGGTGGATTCGGTGGCGGAATCTTCGAGACATTCTTCGGTGGCGATCAGGCTGAAGACCGGCGGCGCGGATCGGATTTGCGGTATGACATGCAGATCAAGCTGGAGGAGGCAGCGTTTGGCGCCGAAAAAGAGATTGAAATCGCGAAACTCGACACCTGCGACAAATGCAAGGGCAGCGGCGCTGAACCAGGCTCACGCACGATTACGTGCTCCACGTGTCGCGGCCGAGGGCAGGTGATTAGTTCGCGCGGATTTTTTCACGTGTCGCAGACGTGTCCTCGGTGCCGCGGTGCTGGTGAAGTCATTGAGAAACCATGCCAGAAGTGCCGTGGCGAAGGACGTCTGGAGAAATTGAGCCGTGTTAAGCTCAAAATACCTGCTGGAATTAGGGAGGGTTCACGGTTGCGCTCATTGGGCAACGGCGAGGCCGGCACGCGTGGCGGTCCTCCGGGCGATCTTTATGTCGTCATACATGTTAAGGAGCATAAGATCTTTCAGCGCGAGGGCGATGATCTGTATTGTGACGTACCGATTCCTTTTTCCGTTGCGACTCTTGGGGGCGAGATTGATGTGCCGACGCTTGAAGGCAAGGCGCATCTGAAAGTGCCCGCCGCCACGCAAAGCGGGCAAATGTTTAAAATGCGCGGCAAAGGCATTACAAATGTTAATAGGCGCGGGCGCGGCGATCTGTTCGCGCGTTTAATTGTCGAGGTGCCGTCGCGCTTGAACGCACAACAGCGTCGAAAGCTAGAGGAATTCGCGGCGCTTTGCGGCGACGAAAACACGCCGTTGCGCAGGAGCTTTTTCGAACGTGCGAAGGAATTTTTCAGATAGAACACCGCGGCTTCTGTGTTTCACAATGCTGTCAAACTGATCGAGTGCCCCCGTGATGCCTGGCAGGGTCTCAAGAGACAAATCCCAGCGCAACTCAAGGCGCGTTATCTTCGTGCGTTAATCGCGGCAGGCTTCAGGCACATCGACGCTGTAAGTTTTGTTTCTCCCAAAGCCATTCCGCAGATGGCCGATAGCGAAAAGGTGTTGGAACAGCTCGATGGACCAGATGACGTAGAAATTATTGGCATCGTGGTAAACGAGAAGGGAGCCGACCGTGCCATTGCGACCAGAGGTGTTACGACTCTGGGCTATCCTTGTTCGATTTCCGAGACATTCCTGCGCAAGAACCAAAACCAGACACTCGAAGAGTCTTACAAAACTTTGGAATCGGTTAAGACAAAAGCTGACGGAGCCGGGCTGGGTACGGTTGTTTATATCTCGATGGCGTTCGGAAATCCGTATGGCGATCCGTGGGATGAGAAGAAGCTGCACCAGGCGGTAGACAAACTGTCGGCGCTCGGTGTCCGATCGATTTCGCTGGCGGACACGGTTGGAGTTGCCGACCCTCACTTAATTCGGCGTGTAGTCCAAGCGATCACAAACCAATACGCCGATTACGATATTGGCGTGCACCTTCACAGTACGCCGGGGGAAGCTGCAGCCAAAGTGCTCGCTGCTTACGATGCAGGCTGTCGGCGAATTGATTCAGCCGTCGGTGGTCTTGGTGGGTGCCCCTTCGCGCAGGATGCGTTGGTTGGAAACATTCCTAGCGAGAGTGTGATCTCTGCACTTCAACAGCGCGGGATAGAGCTGCCGATAAATAAGAAATCGTTCGCCAATGTGCTGGCGATGACCTCGCTCATCGCATCCGACTACCAATAGGAAATCGAGTTGAGTGCGCCATAGCTCCTATTAGTTCTTTGGGTCACATGCATCGTTTCTTCATCTCTCCGGAGAACTGGAACTCTAGCGCGCTCACATTGGCCGGCTCGGAAGCACACCATGCGCGTGACGTCCTGCGCATGAGGGTGGGGGAGAAAGTTGTTCTCTTCAACGGACGCGGGCACGAAGTCACCGCGGAAATTGTCGATCTTGGCGTCGATGAAATTGGATTGCGAAAATTGCACGAAGCGGAGACACCACCGCTGCAATGCCGAATCGTCCTGGGACAGGCAATCCCGAAGGGAAAAAACATGGACCTGATTGTGCAAAAAGCGGTCGAGATTGGCGCTGCAGAAATTGCGCCGATTATTTCTGATCGCACCATTGTGCAGGTCGATTCCGAAAGCTCGGCGCAAAAACAGTCGAAATGGCAGCAAATCGCGATTGAGGCGGCCAAACAATGCAGGCAGAACTGGCTGCCCTATGTGCACGCCCCGAGAAAACTTTTGGAATTCTTGTCTGCTGTGGAGGCAGGCGTGTCGTCTGCAGAATCATCATCAGCCCAGCCGACACGGCTGCCACTACAGAAAAATATCGGCCCGTTCGATCTACAGCTGATCGGATCGCTCCAACCGGGTGCACGGCACTTAAAGAAGGTCCTTGCGGGCTATTCGACCGAGCATCAAGATCGTCCTCGCAGTGTCTTGATGCTTGTTGGGCCAGAGGGCGATTTCACGCCTGCCGAACTTGCACTCGCGCGACGTCACGGATGCGAGCCAATTACGCTGGGTCCGATTATCCTTCGAGTAGAAACAGCGGCAATCTATTGTTTGAGTATTCTCTCGTACGAATTGCTGATTTAGAGCGTGGGTTCTATAGCTGCTTCTCGTCGCAGAGTTTACGGAAAGCTAGATCAACACGCAGGAGGTCCCAGAGAGGATCGAGTCTTAGAAATGCAACTGGAAGAGGCATTGGCCCGTAAATCTGACTTTGAAATGGTGCTTGTAACAGCCGACTAAGAGTTTAGATCGCGCGGTCATTCTGGCCGATCTGCTATTCAGCCATCGCTGCCTGGACAGTGGATTTCGTGGGAAAAGTTGGGGCCGGCGCGGTCTGGTCAGGCGGCGCAGACTGGATCGAGAGAATCGTAAACTGGGCGGTGCCGTGCTCGGTGTTTAGTGAAACAGTCTCGTCAATTCCATGACCAAGCAGCGCCTGGCCGATTGCAGTTTGGTACGAAATAACATTTCGATCGGGATCGCCATCCCACGCCCCTAGAATAGTGTAAGTTTCCTCCCCGTTCGTCTCGGCGTTGCGCACCGTGACGATTGTGCCGATGGAAACACGCGACGTATCGGCATTCTCAAATGACGTCCCGCGCGCGTTGTGCAGCATTTGTTCAAGCTCGGCTTTGCGTCGCATCAGGACGCTTTGCATTTGCTTGGCCGCTTTAAATTCAAAATTCTCACTCAGATCGCCATACGACCTGGCGAGCGCGATCTCCTTGGTATTTTGTGGGATTTTTGTTTTTACCAGCTCTTCGTATTCGGCCTGACGTTTTTCCAAGCTGCTCCAGGAAACGATCAACGCAGCGGTCTTCTCTCCGCCTAAGGCGGGTTGCCCGCCTGTAATCATGCTTTCCAGTTCTGGATAAACTTTAACCATCCGCGCCAGGAGCGAACGCTTCGTCAGCTCGTCAAAAACCGGGCTTAATTGCAGCCGTCGCATCGCATCGCGCGCGAGAGCGACGTCGCAGTTTCTAAAGATGTCGCCAAGTAACTGGCGATCCTCGATCAATGTACGGTGCAATTTGCTGGCGCGCCCGGGAGCATTGTGTTGCTCTCGTTCCAGTGCCGCCAAAATCGCTCCAAGCAAATCCGGGGTGATTAGTTCGCTCCAGCTTTTTCGTTCGCTACAAAGCCAGGCGAGCATCTCGCCGGTGGCTGATTGTTCGCGAATGCTTCGCTCCAGCGTCATTCGGAGCTCTTCGTGCTTTCCGGCTTCGTTCAAGATGCGAGGGATTTGCGCAACCATGCGACCGTGGCCCTCCTGCATCAAATACAAGGCGCGATCTGTCCATGAAGGACCGAGCGCGGAGGGCAACGCCTGCAGAATTCTTTTCTCCTTTGCCGCCGGCATTTTCGGCAGGATCAATATGAGGCGGTTCTCTTCCTCGAGAATCAGTTTCGAAAGGGTCAACCCGACATGGGTCGAATGCAGTGATGGGTCACGCGCTAGCAAATCGTCGCGGGCGATGATGAGCTCAAATGCGAACTCAGGATGTATTCTTTGATCACGCACCGTCATGTTCTCGATCATAGCGATGACCGGCTGAAGTTGCTGCTCTTTGAATTGTTGCTGCGATTTGATGATCTGCTCGAGCGCTGCGATTTTCTCTTTTGGTTGTCGTGCCTTGTTGAAACTGTCGAGCAGTTCGTCAGCCTGCGACACACCTTCGCCGCGCATTTGAATGGGATCGTTCTTTTTCGCGGGAACGGAAAAAACGCCGTTTGCCTTAAGCGCTCTCTTCGTTGATTCCCACCAGCGCTTCCATTCCGTCTCGGTGAAAACATCGCCTACCAACCATTCCCCAATCTGCTGCGCCGTGGCTTTACCGTCCAAACTTTCGAGAATATTTCGCACCAGGGCAGGCGGATTTTCCCTTGCCAAATTTTTGATCGAGGCCAGGTCGGTCGCCTTGCGCGCGAGGAAGTGCTCCGGCGCCAGCGGCGTGACGTTCTCGGCCGCGTACTCGGCCTGCATCGGATGCGACCTTTTGCCTGCAAAATCAATTACGATCTGGTTGAGCAGCAGGTTCCATTCGCTCACGCGACCGAATCCCCAGCTTTTATGCAGACAAAATGTGCCCGGCTTTAGTTTTTCGAGTTGCTGCGCGGCGCGGGGAGTGAGTTTGCCGGCTTCGACCAGTTTTTCTAATTCGGTATCCATCAATGGGGCTAATGAGTGCCATGTGACCTATAAGTCGTATGGGTCGGGCGCGCAATTTACGTTTGCCGTGTGCCCCGCTGCATGAAAGTCTCCCCGCCGTGACGACGAGTATCTGGTTTTGGATCGCCTTTCACATTGGCGTGTTCATTGCGATCGGGATCGATCTTTTCACGTTCCACCAGCGCGGCCGGGAATTAAGCATGACTGCTGCGGCGCGGCGCAGCGTGCTGTGGGTGCTCGTGTCACTTGGATTTAACGCTCTGGTCTGGCGCTTTAAAGGACCACATCACGGGCTGGATTTTCTCACTGCTTATCTGGTTGAGTATTCACTGAGCGCCGACAACATCTTCGTGTTTGTATTGATTTTCGCGCATTTCCGCGTTCCGCCAAAGGCGCAACATCGCGTCCTTGTCTGGGGAGTGCTCGGCGCGCTCATCATGCGCGGAATCATGATTATCTGTGGTATCGCATTAGTGCAGCGATTTCATTTCGTCCTTTATCTCTTTGGCTTGTTCCTTCTCCTCACTGCAATACGAATGTTGTTTCAAAAGCATTCGCCGCCCGCCCTTTCAGAGAACTGGGCGATCCGGATTTGCCGGCGCATCTTTCCGATTACCCGCGAGTTTCATAACGAACACTTTAAGGTGCGCGTGGATGGTCGCTGGATGTTAACCCCGCTCGCCTTGACGATGATCGTGATTGAACTGACTGACCTGCTCTTTGCCGTGGATTCGATTCCGGCGGTCTTCGCTATCACGCGTGATCCATTCATTGCATATACATCCAACATTTGCGCGATTCTCGGTTTACGGTCGCTTTACTTCCTGCTCGCCGGTCTCATGGACCGTTTCGTTTATCTGCGAACCGGACTTGGCTTGGTACTCGGCTTTGTCGGTATTAAAATGATTGTCGCCGATTACTTGCCGCTGCCGAGAAGCCTTTCGCTGGGAATCATCGTGCTCATTCTCGCTGTCACGATTGCGATTTCGATGGCTAAGACAAAGAACAATGGGGCAGCCGAGGGCCGAAAATAAGTATTGCCACCGCTCCCCAATATTTGTTTAACTGGATGGAGCCACATGAAACCCCTGGCTGCCTTCTCGTTGGTGCTCGGCCTTGCCGGAATTTGTCTTGGAGATATTCAGGACCCGCCTGCGAATGATTATGGTCCAACGCGGAAACTCGGCCGCGGTTTCGCGAATTTTCTATGGGCACCGACAGAAATCATTGTGAACATTAACAAAGTCAACAAGGAGGAAGGCAACAACGCTGCGTTTGGCTACGGTGTGGTCCGTGGCGTCGGGCGGTCAGCCACGCGTCACGTGGCGGGGCTTATTGAGATTCTGACCTGGCCCTTCCCAATCTGGCGCGACAGCTATTACCCCATCCTGCCACCAGAAATTCCGTATATTCACGCCGGCTATTCAGAGTTTCCTCCCGAGATTGGCAACGAATCAAAGTATCCCTACGTCCGGGATTACGATCAGGATCCGTATTAACTTCGCTCCATCGGAAAGTATGGCGGACAACCACAGCGCGGTTTCCCTGCCCGGTTAGCGCGACCGGAGCTGTTTGATTAATTCCAATACGTCTTCGCGGATCGCAAAAAGCTCGCTCCGATAGTAAGCAAGCCGGTCTGCCGGAAGAAAGTCCTTTACTCTCGTAGCGTCTCCGGCTGCGATCGTCTTGTTCAAAATCTCCAGAATACGTTTGAGCCATGCGATCACCATTCCCGGTTCAAAAAAATCGTTGCCGCGAGCAACTCCGCCTAAAGCGCCGGCAAGCTTCGCACTGAGCGTCATAAAACCGCTGACGAAATCGGCAAGTTGCTCATCTTCTTCCTCGGGAAAATGTTCCGCCGCCTTTAACTCATCGAGTAAGGCATGCAAAGTGTCATGGGCGCGTTTCTCAATGGGATGCAACATGTGGCCGCGCGCGTCCCGCACCCAATCAATTCCTTCACGTATCGGATCGGGCGGCGGCAACTCATGATCCTCAATATGGCTTTCGGATTCGTTTTCGTTCTCCTCGTCGATCTTCGCTTCCAAATCCTCGCCTTGGGCCTCCTGCTTATTCTCTTGTTCGTCCTCTCGATCGAGTGCCTCCTCAAGCCACGACCATCCCATCTCACGCGCAATGATCCGTTCGCTATCGGGATGGTCCGCATATTTCTCCAGTAACCGCCCATATTTTTCGGTTAGCGCATCGCTTTCGCGAAGAAATTGCTCATACCGAACTTCATCCCATTCTTGCGTCTCGCCGTCCTGGGTGATCGCAATAGCAAACGGGGTTTCTTCTTCAGCGATGCGGCGGTCGCGCTCGGCGATTTCTTCTTTTGTATAACGCCATGCTGGCTCGGAGATTTGCAGGTGATAATCTGCACTTTCGATCACCACGCGTCCGCTGCGCTCGCTGAACCACTCCAGATACACCGCATTTGCCATGTGTTCGGACGGCGTCTCGCCGCGTCGGGACATTGCCAGCGCTTCTTCGATGGGAACGTCGAACACGCGCACTTTGCGCGCGGCCGTGATATTGCCAGCGGGACCACGCTGTTGAGGAGCTGGCGGTTTCGTCGTCATTGAAATCGGTTCCGGATTTTCAAAGCTCAACTCGCAGCCGGCGAGGTCGGGCGCACAATCACCTGCTAGTTCCAAGATCAGCGGGTGGTCGATGCCGGACAGCCAAATCTCACCGGTCACGCGCCCGCGTGTGCGATTATCGATTTTGCCACGCGATACGTGTTCGTGAAGTCGCCAGGCCATGATGAGAATGACGAAGCACGAATGACGAAGATGAATGTCAAAATCAGAATTGAATTGGCGTTTGCGATTCGCTCGGTCGAAATGTTTGTGTGCGCATTGTCGATCTGAAAATCGAAGACATTGCTTTCGGCGGGAAAGGGGTCGGACGCGAGCAAGGGAAGGCCATCTTCATTCCGTACACCATTGAGGGCGAACTCGTTTCTGCCGGGATCTTGCGCGAGAAAAAACAATTCGCCGAGGCGGAATTGATGGAAGTTAAGGAAGGCTCCCCTCATCGCGTGACACCGGAGTGCCCGTATTTTAGCCATTGTGGCGGGTGCGCATACCAGCACATCGACTACGAACATCAGCTCGCGATTAAATGGCGTCAGGTTCGCAGCGTCCTCCAGCGAATCGGCAAGCTTAAAGATATTCCTCTGCGTCCCATCATTCCCTCACCAAAGCAGTATGAATATCGCAATCGCATCACGGTTCATGTGCAGGATGGGGTGATCGGATTTTTCCGGCGCGATTCACATCGCTTGATCGACATCGAGCGGTGCCCCATTTCCTGCGACGAAGTCAATCGAGCGCTGACGGAACTGCGGGATCGAAATCCGCGCGATGGACATTACACCTTGCGCACGTCCTCGAGCCGGCGCGTCTTCTCTCAAACCAATGATGACGTTGCAAATGCACTGCGCGATTTGATTGTCGATCTTATTCCGGCGAATCAGGATCTCTTAATCGACGCATATTGCGGAGGAGGATTCTTTGCCAAAGCATTGCTCAACAAGTTTGAGCGGGTCATTGGAATCGATTGGGACAAGTTCGCAATCGCGGCTGCAAACGAAAATGGGACTGAAAAAGAAACCTATATTGCCGGTGACGTCGAAGAAGAACTACGAAGCGAGAACCGATTCGCCTAACCGCCGCCTCACGCGAACGAGCCCGATCACAGGCGATTGAGAAGCCAATCATTCCTTGCACCTTATTGTGGATCCTCCTGCGATCGGTTTTCGGTAAACGTGCGCAACGCAATTCTCGATCTTGCGCCAACGACGCTAATTTACGTTTCCTGCAATCCGGCCACGCTGGCGCGCGATCTCAAGGAACTGCAGGAAAAGTTCACGATCCATTCGGTTACACCGCTCGACATGTTTCCGCAGACTGCTGAGATCGAAGCCGTGGCGCATCTCCAGCCGTAAGCGAGGGGATCATTCTCTCAGGGCGTTAATAAATTTTTAACACATTTGGCGTGCAGTTTAATTAACGCTGCCGTTCAAAACTCGCCCACCGTTAGGGTGATTTTATGAGTGACCTCATCTTTGTTGTGATCATCGTTGCGTTTTTCGTCGTGAGCGCCCTCTACGTGCGCTTCTGCGATCACCTGTAGGAGGACCTCATGGAAACAATCGTTGTCGGCATCATCGCGCTGCTGCTTTTTGCCTACCTGTTCATCGCCATGATCCGTCCGGAGAAATTCTAAGGACTCGATGATGCAAGCTTCTGGTTGGCTTCAACTCGCCTTCTACGTCGTGGTGCTCGCGCTGATCACCAAGCCGATGGGGCTTTATCTGCTGCACGTGCTCGATGCCAACGGCAAAACGTGGCTCGATCCAGTGCTGCGGCCGCTGGAGCGCGGGACGTATCGAGTGATGGGCGTCGATCCGAGTAAAGAACACGATTGGAAGCAATACGCGCTCGCCATGCTGCTCTTTAGTCTGGTCGGTTGCCTCTTCACCTACGCGATTCTGCGGTTGCAATATTTTCTGCCGCTGAATCCGCAAAATCTCGCCGGCGTCAGTCCCGGATCTGTTCGTTCAACACCGCGACGAGTTTCACGACCAACACCAATTGGCAGAGCTACGGCGGCGAATCCACGATGTCGTATTTCTCGCAGATGGTCGGGCTGGCGTTTCACAATTTCGTCTCAGCCGCGACCGGCATCGCCATCGCCGCCGCGCTCGTCAGCGCAATTGCGCGCCATTCGGCGCAAACGCTCGGCAACTTCTGGGTGGATCTCGTCCGCGTCACCTACTACCTGCTCATCCCGATCTGCCTCGTGTTCGCGGTGTTCCTCGTGTCGCAAGGCATGATTCAAAACTTCAAGCCCTACACCAAAGCGACGCTGGTCGAGCCGATGAAAGTCCAGGTCGAGAAGAAAAACGATCAAGGCGAAACGATCAAAGGACCAGACGGCAAAGCGATCACGGAAGAGCAGACCGTTACGGAGCAGAACATCGCTCAAGGTCCGATGGCATCGCAGGTCGCAATCAAGATGCTCGGGACCAACGGCGGCGGCTATACGAACGCAAACGCGGCGCATCCATTTGAAAATCCAACGCCGCTCTCAAATTTTGTCCAGATGTTGTCGATCTTCTCGATCGGCAGCGGGCTCACTTATTACCTCGGCCGCATGGTGAAGAACCAAAAGCACGGCTGGACGGTTTGGGCAGTGATGGTCGACGTTGTTTATGGGCGGCGTGCTGCTGTGCTGGTGGGCGGAATCCGCAGGCAATCCGATTCATCAACATCTCGGCGTCGCCGCGGCTGATGGAAACATGGAAGGCAAGGAAGTCCGCTTCGGCATTTTCAACTCCGCGCTTTTCGCCACCGTCACCACGGACGCCTCCTGCGGCGCAGTGAACTCGATGCATGACTCGTTCACCGCCGCTCGGCGGATTCGTTCCGTTGTTCAACATTCAGTTCGGCGAAATCATTTTCGGCGGAGTCGGCGCCGGCCTTTACGGAATGCTCGTCTTTGTCGTGCTCGCGGTTTTCATCGCTGGCCTGATGGTCGGCCGCACGCCGGAATATCTCGGCAAAAAAATCGAATCCTACGACGTGAAGATGGCGATGCTGGCGTTGCTCATTCTCGCCATCGACATTCTCGCGTTCTCGCGCGTGGGCGATCGTGAGCAAATGGGGCCTCGTCGGCACTGAACAACAACGGCCCGCACGGCTTGAGCGAAATTCTTTACGCCTTCAGCTCCGGCACCGGCAACAACGGCAGCGCATTCGCCGGCATCAGCGCCAACACACCCTGGCTACAACACGACCATCGGTTTCGCACATGTTGATCGGCCGGTTTCTCATGATCGTGCCGATCCTCGCGCTGGCTGGTTCGTTAGTGCGAAAGAAAGTCACGCCGGCGAGTGCCGGGCACGTTTCCAGTTCATGGCGGCACATTTTTCATTCTGCTCATCGGCACCGTGCTCTTGATCGGCGCGTTGAATTTTCTCCCGGCGCTGACGCTCGGACCGGTCGTCGAGCACTTCCTGATGCAAGGTGGAAAACTTTTTTAAGATCGACAATCCAAACTTCATGACACAAAAACCTGCATCTCTTTTTGATTGGAACATTGTTGGTCCGGCCATCGCCGACGCTTTCAAGAAATTGAACCCGCGTCTGATGGTCAAGAACCCGGTCATGTTCGTGACCATGGTCGGCGCCGCCCTAACGACTGTCGGAATCTTCACCGCCGAGTCCGACTCTGCGCGGTTTCGTCGCGCAACTGGCGATCTGGCTCTGGTTCACCGTGCTCTTCGCCAATTTTGCCGAAGCCGTCGCGGAAGGGCGCGGCAAAGCGCAGGCAGCCAGTCTGCGCCGGGCGCGCAAGGAAACGATGGCGCGTCGCCTGCAGAATGGCCGCGAGGAAAAAGTTCCAGCGCCCATCTTGCAAAAAGGCGACCTCGTGGTCTGCGAAGCCGGCGACATCATTCCCGCAGACGGCGACGTGATTGAAGGAATCGCGAGCGTCGATGAAGCCGCGATCACCGGCGAATCGGCGCCGGTCATCCGCGAAAGTGGCGGCGACCGCAGTGCGGTGACTGGCGGAACACGCGTGTTGAGCGATCGCATCGTCATTCGGGTCACGGTCGATAAAGGCGACGGTTTTCTCGATCGAATGATTGCGCTAGTCGAAGGCGCGCGCCGCCAAAAAACGCCTAACGAAATCGCGCTCACGATTCTTCTCGCCGCGCTGACGTTCATTTTTCTGCTGGTATGCGTCACGCTGAAACCGTTCGGCATTTATTCGGGCGCGGCGTTCTCCATTCCAGTTCTGGTCGCGTTGCTGGTTTGTTTAATTCCGACAACGATCGGCGGGTTGCTCAGCGCCATTGGCATCGCCGGAATGGATCGCGTTCTCCAGCGCAATGTGCTGGCCATGAGCGGGCGCGCAGTCGAAGCGGCGGGAGACGTCGATGTTCTGCTTCTCGACAAAACCGGCACGATCACGCTCGGCAACCGCATGGCTGTCGCGTTTCATCCCGCGCCGGGCGTCTCGCCTGACGATCTCGCCGCATCCGCGCAATTGAGCTCGCTTGCGGACGAAACGCCAGAGGGCCGGTCGATTGTCGTCCTCGCGAAAGAGAAATTCGGGTTGCGTGCGCGGGAGATGCACGAATTAGAGGCGACGTTCGTGCCGTTCACCGCGCAAACACGCATGAGCGGTGTCGATCTTCATGCAAATGGCGCGCAACCGACCATGCGTGTGCGCAAAGGCGCGGCCGAAGCGGTGCGCGGATTTGTCGAATCCGCAGGCGGAATTTTTCCACAACCGGTCGGCGAAGACGGTCGACGACATCTCGCATCGCGGCGGCACGCCGCTGGTCGTGGCGTCGGACATGCTGACGCTGGGTACGATCGAGCTCAAGGACGTGGTCAAAGGCGGAATCAAAGAGCGCTTCGTGCAGCTGCGCAAAATGGGAATCAAGACGGTGATGATCACCGGCGACAACCCACTCACTGCCGCAGCGATCGCTGCTGAAGCCGGCGTGGACGATTTCATGGCGCGAAGCGACGCCGGAACAAAAACTCAAACGCATTCGTCAGGAACAAGCGGACGGTCATCTGGTCGCGATGACCGGTGACGGAACGAATGACGCGCCTGCGCTCGCGCAAGCCGACGTGGGTGTGGCGATGAACACCGGCACGCAAGCCGCGCGCGAAGCCGGCAACATGGTCGATCTCGACAGTAATCCGACGAAGCTGCTCGACATCGTCGAGATCGGGAAACAGATGCTCATCACGCGCGGTTCGCTCACCACGTTCAGCATCGCGAACGATGTGGCGAAATATTTCGCGATCATTCCGGCGATGCTGATGGCCACGTTCCCGGCGATTGCCCCGCTCAACATCATGCACTTGCATACTTCGACCAGCGCGATTCTAAGCGCCGTCATCTTCAACGCACTCATCATCATCGCGCTGATCCCGCTGGCATTGCGCGGGGTTGCTTACAAGCCAATGGGCGCGCTGGCCATCTTGCAGCGCAATCTTCTCATCTATGGCTTCGGCGGCCTCATCGTTCCGTTTATCGGCATCAAACTGATCGATCTGATCATCACTGCACTTCATCTGGCCTAACTAATGAAAGAATTCTTCTCCGAATATTCGAGGCGCAGTCGTATCGCACGTTCGTGCTGGCAGTCGTCTGCTGCGGTCTTTATCCGCTCATCGTTTTCGGAATCTCGCAGGCGTTATTTCACGACAAAGCCAACGGGAGTTTGATCGTCGATCCAAATGGAACGGTGCGCGGCTCGAAGTTGCTAGGCCAGGAATTCGCCGATGCAAAATACTTTCATCCGCGCCCTTCCGCTGCTGGTAACGGTTACGACGCGACGAGTTCTGGCGGCAGCAATTTGGGACCGACCTCACGAAAACTAAACGACGCGATCAAAGAACGCATAGCGGCGTATCGCGCAGAAAATAGCCTGAGCGAAACCGAGCCTGTGCCGGCGGATGCAGTTACCGCTTCCGGAAGCGGACTCGACCCTCATATCAGTGTGCATAATGCGGAGCTCCAAACCGCCCGCGTCGCCAAAGCTCGCGGACTGTCTGAGGAGAAAGTTCGCGAACTGGTTCAGCAAAACACCGATGGGCGCGATCTCGGCGTCCTCGGCGATCCGGGCGTCAACGTTCTCGAATTGAATCTTGCGCTGGATTCACCCGGCGCCCAGCCATGAAAAAGCCAGGACATCATGAGACACGTGTGACTCGGGGATTTGTCGGCTCGCTTGTCAGATCTCGTCTGGCCGACTTTCTGAACATTCGTTTGTTGCTGATGGATGCGATCAGACGGTTTGCCGCGCGCCGCCAATCACCGCGCGTGATCGAGAGGAGAACCTATGTTTTCATTCTTGTTCCATTCGACTTTCGCGCAAATGGTCACGCCAGAAAAACTGAGCTCGAGCAAGATCTGATCGACAATAGCAGGCACGCCGATGACCCACGGACTAACGGCCTTTTTTCTACGCTCGCTGCCCTTAATCGTGCTGCCTCCAGAACAACCGCCGAGCGAGATCTGAATAATGCCCCGGGACTTAACCACGACCTCATGTGGACGTGGTTTCTGCCGAATCCGCTCTGGCCGCCGAACAAGGTAATGGAATTTGTAAATCTTTTCCGCTTCGAGCTAAATGGCTTCAATGCAAAAACAAGGAGAGAAAGTTGAACACTAAGAAATGTCTGATCACGATCGTGTCGGCGCTACTCATGACTGCTGTAATGCACGCGCAGGAGGCGTCTGATTTGACCGCTGAACAACAGCGCTTGCTCAACGGAAAGCCGAGCTGGACGCACGCGAGAAAGCGCTAGATAGACGCGAGAAAATATTGGCTGAAAAAGAAGAGGCCGGCGCAAATTCCGCTCTGCGGTCTCGGGAGAAAGCAGGAGCCAAGGCCAAGCAGCAGCAAGCGAAAGCCCAGAGCAAGGAAGAACAAGCGAAAGCTGCGCGTGCAGAAAAGAAACTACACGAACCGTTTGTGCAACGCCTGGAGAAGCGTCTCTGGAACAGTTGGGCACGCCGGCATACACGCCCCCCGATCCCAACGCCCCAAACCCGCGTCGCATTCCGCCTGCGCCCTTCGATTCGCCGCCTTTTCCCGCCAGCGATTGGCAAATCGGCGGAAGTCCGGTCATTGGCGATCCTGGAGAGTTGGCACCGTGGCCGTTGATGCAGGCCATTTACGAAGGACCGGGCGGGCAGGCTTGGAAAGACAGCAAGGTCCAGATTTACGGCTGGGTAAATTTCTCGGGAAACATCAGCACTTCGCACCCGTCCAAGACGAGCGAGAACGGAAACTTCCCGCTGGTTTATGACATTCGGCCGAACCGGATGGAATTAAACCAGATCGTGCTCTACGTCGAGCGGCTGGCGGACGAGAATCAAACCGATCACGTCGACTGGGGTTTTCGATATTCAATGCTCTATGGACTAGATTATCGTTTTACGTTTTCCCGCGGATGGTTCAGCGACCAACTTTTAAAACACAATAGCTACTACGGCTTCGACATGCCGATGGTTTATTTGGATCTCTACATCCCGTACGTGTTTCAAGGGATGAACATTCGCATCGGACGCATCATTTCCGAACCGGACATTGAGGCGCAGTTGGCTCCGAACAATCTCATGGCCAGTCACTCGATCCTCTACGGTTTCGATCCTTATTGTCAGGAGGGAATCTTCACCACAACGAAGATCAACGATCAGTGGACGATCCAGCTTGGAATCTCTGATGGCACCGATGTTGCGATCTGGCAGAAAGATCCTGGCCGTCAGCCGACTGGCACCGTGATGGTGCAATGGACCGCGCCTAATCAGATGGATTCGATCTACGCGGGCGATAACGTGATCAACAACGGCGAGTGGGGCTATAACAACATGCAACAGTTCGTTGGAACCTGGACGCATAAATTCAACGACAAAATTTATACCGCGACCGAGGCGTGGTACATGTTCGAGTACGACGCCATAGATCATCCGACAAATGAGGTGCCATTCCAGAGCGGCTCGTTTCCGGTTCACAACGGTTATGCGCCGGAGTGGGCGGTCGTCAACTACACGATGTTCCGAATTGCACCGAGCGCGTTCTTCACGGTGCGGAATGAATACTTTAACGACAAGGTTGGCCAACGGACGGGCTTTCAGACACAGTACTCGGAGCATTCAATCGGCATCACTTATTGGCCGGACAAACTCATCACTATTCGTCCTGAACTTCGCTACGATCATTCTTATGACGTTCCTGCCTACAACAACGGCACGCGTAAAAACCAGTTCGCCTTCGTTACCGACGTGATCTACCACTTCTAATGACTATGAATGACTTCTTGCTCAGGGTGCTTATCCTGGCGCTCTTTGTACTGCTATTGATTCTGCCTATAATCCTCGAGAAGAAAGCCTTGAAGCGCCGTAGGCGTTAAGACTCCGGCAATCACAATCTTTTGGCGGGATCGCTGGTGATCGAAACGGCTCTTCGCCAGTCGCGCGGGTATTGCCCTCACAGAATCTAACATGAGCGCAAATGCCATTCAGGCCGGCCTCTTTGTTTTGGTCGTGGCGCTTCTCGTCAAGCCAGTGGGCGCGTATCTGGAACGCGTTTTCGAACGGCGACACACTTTCCTTGATCCGCTGCTTCTACCGGCGGAGCGACTGATCCACCGGCTCATCGGCATTGATCCCAAATGCGAAATGGATTGGAAGCGTTACGCGTTCGCTTTCACCCTTTTTGGCGTCATCAACATCGTCACCGTTTATTTTCTGCTTCGGTGCCAGGCGTTTCTTCCGTGGTTCTTTCCAAACGTAATGACCACACCGATGACGCCGGATCTTGCCGCCAATACCGCGGTCAGTTTTGCAACCACCACCACGTGGCAAGCGTATGCCGGCGAGACAACGATGAGTTACTGCAGTCAACTTGTGCTCGCCGGCCAAAACTTTTTTGCCGGCGCAGCTGGCCTCGCGGTCGGAATCGCTTTCATTCGCGGCTACGCCCGGGAAAGAACCACCCGGTTAGGTAATTTCTGGGGCGATCTTATTCGCGCAGTTTTGTGGGTGTTATTGCCGGTTTCGCTGGTAGGCAGTTTGTTTCTGGTCGCGCAAGGCGTGCCGATGAATTTTCAGCCTTACACTGTTGCGCGACACGATTGAAGGCGCTACGCAAACCATCGCTCAGGGACCTGTTGCCGCGCTAGAGTTAATCAAGAATCTCGGCACAAACGGTGGCGGCTTTTTCAACGCCAACGGTGCACACCCGTTCGAGAATCCGACGCCGTTGACCAACTTTATGGAACTGCTTGCTATCGTAATTCTTCCAGCCGCGCTCACGCACACTTTTGGCCGTATGGTAGGTCGGCCGCGCGATGGCTGGGTAATTTTTTGGACGATGACCGCGCTTTTTATTGCCGGGTTAATTGCGTGCAACTGGGCAGAATCAACGTCGCACCCGTCGTTCGCGTGCGACATCGCCGGCGGCAACATGGAAGGCAAAGAACAGCGTTTCGGTATTGCCGGCTCCACCCTTGGCAGCGGTAGTAACTTCGAACACGTCCACCGGTTCCTACAATTCGATGGACGACAGTTTTCAGCCGCTCGGTGTCGCCGTGCCATTAGTCAACATGCTTCTTGGCGAAATTATTTTTGGCGGACTTGGTGGCGGGCTTTATGGAATGATCTTCGTCGCGTTGATCGCGCTTTTCATTGGCGGATTGATGATCGGTCGCACGCCGGAACATCTCGGCAAACAAATTGGCCCGCCGGAGATGAAGATCATCGCCATTTACACACTGGTTGCGCCGGTCACAACCCTCGCGTTAGCCGCGCTTGCAGTTGTAACCAAAGCCGGTCTCGCCGGATTAACAACGAATACCGGCCCTCATGGCTTCACCGAAATTCTTTTCGCTTACGCGAGTTGCTTTGCCAACAACGGTCAAACGATGGCAAGTCTCAGCGCTAACAATATTTTCTACAACGCGACGACCATAATCGCGATGTTGGCGGGCCGATACATCTTGGCGGTGCTGGCTCTGTCGTTGGCTGGCCGCTTTGCGGCAATGGCGCGGCGACCTCTCAGCCCCGGCACAATGCCTTCCGACGGAGTTACCTTCGGCGTGTTACTTACCGGCACCGCGCTGCTCGTTGGCGCGCTTAATTTCTTCCCAGCCCTCGCGATGGGTCCCGATCGTCGAACATTTCTCGATGCATCCTTAGCATCATCCGCAATCTTTGAATGGAAGCCCCAGCCACAATTTTCGCCATCCCCACCTACCGTCTGCGTGATGTGCCGGAAACCGTCGAGCGTTACGACGAGAATTTCTGGCTAAACGGACACGAGGTTGCACTCATCGTCTTCGACGATTCGAGCCTGGTTAATTACGACAAGTACTACGCGCAACTCGAAGCAACGCGCACCGCCAACCCGCTTTACTATGTCGGTCCGCGGGAGAAAGAACAGTTCATCCAGGTCCTCTTGCATCGTCTGCGCGAACCGAAGCTTGAAGCGCCCGTTCGCAATCTCTTCCGCCCAAGCTACGGCGGGAACCGGAACTTCGCCCTTATGTATTCGTTAGGCGCGTACCTCGTCTCCTCGGATGACGACATGCGCCCAAGCGCACTGATCGAGCACAGCCCGGAAAGTCTCGTTACCGATGAAATCTGCCGCGGCAAGCTTATGAAAGCCAGAGCGGGAGGATTCGAGGAGAGGTCGTTCGATCTGCTCACCGCATTTCATGATGTGCTCGGCAAGACCGTGCGCGATCTGCCGGGCAACTACGAAAAAGGCGATCTCGTCACAGATACGTCGATGGACCTGGAGACGAACACGACAAAGACCTTTTCGCGCGAAAACTCGCTCATCCTCGAGCGAGGAAAAGTTCCCGCCAAAGCAGTGGTCAAGATTGCGCAGACGTTCCGGACCGGCACGAACGATATCGATGCCCTCGATTACGTCGAGATGTTCCTGGATGACGAGCAGCAGCTCGATCCCTATTCCCTCAACGATGTGTATGTCCTGGTGAACTTCCGCCCGGTCGTTACGAACAACAATTGGCGGATCGATTGCGGCGTGGCTGCTTACGACAATCGGCACGGCTTGCCACCATTCTTCCCCACCCGCTTGCGGTTCGAGGACTACATCTATCGCCTCTGGATCCAACAGCCGAAGATCGTGTCGGCGCATGTGGACGCCGCGCAACGTCACATGAAAAACAACTACATGCGGAATCCGCTGGCAATGGAGGTATTCAATGAAGAACTTTGCTCCCTGCTGAAGCGCAGAATCAAGGACAGCGTCTTCCGCCGTGACGATCTCAGCATCGCGTTCCATTATGCTGGCGAAGTAGCGCTGGAAGAATCCGAAGCAATCTTGAAGAAGGTTACTGCCGTGCATGAACGGGTGCTTGTGGCCGCAGACCGCGCGCACGATCCGGAGCGTGCGCTCGCGCTTCGTGCCTTCGCCGCCAATCTGGCAAAATCCTTTTACGGATTCGAACCCGATTTCTTTCAACAAAACGTCTCGCGGATTGTAGACGACGTGATCAGCCAGATACGCGGGTCACTGGAGCTATGGCCGACGTTGGTGGAAATTTGTTATTTCCGAAAAGACAAAGCGCCCCTGCCGAGAACCCGCGTCCGGAACCAGCCGCGAAATAACGGAAAATCGTGATTACCGGCACCGCGCTGCTTGTTGGCGCGCTTAATTTCCTCCCAGCCCTCGCGATGGGCCCGATCGTCGAACATTTCTCGATGCATCCCTAGTGCTCCTGCGACAGATGCGATGGGTTAACGAATGGCACGCTTACCCAAGCTTGAGTTCTCCCAACACTGTTAGAGCGCGGCGATGACCAATCTCGGACATACTCTTGCGTTCGTCATCGAGACTGGACAGCGGTTCGTCCATGAGAAGGATCGACCGTCGTGAGACCAAGGCGCGCACCAGCGCGACTTTCGACCTGGGCCTCGTCTTTGATAAAATGTTTGTCGGCTCGCCTCGCTATTCATTCCTCGTAATGCCCTCCTTGACGCGGATCGGACCCGAGGTTACCATCCCAAACCAGTCCGAGGCAGTGGTCGCCGCGGACCCACTCTACCGGAGGCAGCAATGATATCGATTACTCGGTTAGTCATCGCCGCAGCGGCTGTGTTCACACTCGCCACGGTGTGTCCCGCGCAGGAGAACGTCAAGGCGACCAACTTGGGCAAGGGGGCGGAGTTCAAGGGCAAGAAGATCGAGATGAAGGACAAAGGCGAGGTCGCCTACCTCCTGTCCTTCACGGCGGGGAAGGAGTTCGAGGCCACCACGGACGGCACGAAGGACACCGACGTGAACCTGTACGTCTACGACGCGGCCGGCAAGGAAATCGGCAAGGACGACTCGCCCGGTGCGAAGTGTTCGGTGAAAGTCACGCCGGCGAAGGATGGGAAGTACAAGTTCGTCATCAAAAACGCCAAGGGGGAGAACACGGTGACCTTCGAGGTAAAGGTCGCCGAGTGATGACCCGGCGATCGTCAGAGAGACTCGACGTTAGATGGCAATCTCGACCATACTCGCATTGCTGTTTGGTTTGGTGACCGCTTTCTTTGCGGCGGTTTACTGTTTCAAGCCCGACATGATCGTTGGTCAGGTCAATGAAACTGCACGGCGCACGCCCAAGTTGCTACACTTCGCACTTCCTATTCAGCCGCGGGAAGGCCGCATCACAGTCCGACAGGTTCGTAGCACCGGACTCGGTCTGTTCTTGCTTAGCGCGTGGTTTTTGCTCGTCGCAATCATGTCTATCCTTGGACATCACTGATGTTGCAGATTGCGCATCTAACTAATCCCCCATCTAGAACAAAAACAGACGGATGCGATTCGTTCACCGTGCGACATATGAGGTCTAACCAGACCGCGTCCGAGTGGAACGTCCATTGTTTCGGAAGCCAGCCGGAACCGTTTCGCCCCGTAGGAACCGCTGCAGAAGTTGTCCAGCGCGTCGTTCGTTTCGTCGCTCGTTCCACCACCGATTGGTGCCAGAAGGATGCGGAAAGATCAAGAACCGACGTCCATAAATGCTTATCTCCGCCAGAAAAGGCAAGTCGCGGAAGCCGAAGCAACCAGCGACGTTCTTACCGAGCAGGACGATGCGCTCGACGCGCCAGTCCAATAGGACGTCGGCGGCGTTTACCTTGCTTTTTGCGTGGTCGAACGCGTCACCTTTGTCGCGCTTTCCGTTGTAGTGCGTGTTCAGGTGCCTCCGGCGACACGCGATCAGCTCGTCATAATTCAATCCGGCAAGCCTCGCGATCTTCTGCCCATTCGGGCCGGCGAGTGGTTTGCGTGGGTCGCCGCGTCGCGACGGCGCTTGGCCGACCAGCCCTATCTTGTGCGTTTCGATCTTCTTCTGTTTCATGATGCGGGTCAGGTCACAATAGAACGCTGCCGGACTTCTACGAGGCAATCTGTTGTGCTGCGTCCCGAGAAGCGCGTCCAGCATTTCACCCCTTCGCCCGGCACCCGTGGTAGTGCCTTTCGTGTCTCCTGACGAGCGACAAAAGCCTCCAAGCTGGAAACGCCGCGCGGGAGGGAAACACCTTCCAACCTTGTTCTACCGAAACGGCGGAACGAAGTTTCGAAACACAGCTGAGCGGCCCCCAATGAAACGCATCCCCCTGTTGGCCGAAACGTCGGAAAGATTTTTTCTTGTCCCTTCGATTTCATTCTCGCTCTTTCTGATGCGTGAGCTGTAAAAGCGTCCACTTTCGAGGAGTCTGCCGCGCATACCAATATTTCCAGGTAAACAACCATCGTCTCGGTAGCCCTGATGTCGTTGTACCCGAAAGCTCGTGAAGCAAGGCCTCAAGTCTCCTCATGCGGCGCATCGCGCTTCGGGCGAGCATGCGCAGAAGTAAGTGGTGAGGAGAATCTAGTGCAAAGCGACCGGCCAACAGACGATAGATCAAAGCTCTTTCGCGCTGTACACGGGCTGCGTGACGCACTCGCCGTCGAAGTCGACGCAGTCTCGTCCGCAGCTGTTCTTGATGTAAGCGTTTCTGTTCGGCCAGATCGCTCCGCCGCCTATCTGCTGAAAAAGCCGTGAACATTCGCTCCTACTTAATCTTGCAAACACCGTCTGAACTTCCGTTCCATTAAATCCATTTTGGCGGCAACGCATGACCTGTTGCCGACAGTAGCAACGCAAACAGGGCTGGCCGCACGATCGTCATGGTTAGCGACTTCCAATTCCACAGGGAACAGACCCTTTGCAATCGTCCGCATTAGATCAGGCCCTCGCTTTTTTTGACGCTAAATTGTCGTAAACTCGTTACATGAGCGAGGCTGAACGGCCTGATCCGGACGCACTTCTCGCGCGCATGAAGCGCGAAGAGACAGAGTCTACCAGGGGTAAACTGAAGATTTTTTTCGGGATGTCGCCGGGTGTCGGCAAGACCTATGCCATGCTGCAAGCCGCGCGGCAGAAACAAGCAGAAGGATGCGAGGTGGTGGTGGGAATTGTGGAAACGCACGGACGCAAGGAAACCGAAGCGTTGCTGGAAGGAATGCCGATTATGCCGCGAACCCAGATCGAATATCGCGGAACAAAGCTTGAGGAGATGGATCTCGATGCCATCCTCACCTGGCATCCTGGTCTCGCGGTTGTCGATGAACTGGCACACACCAACGCACCTGGCTCGCGTCATCCGAAGCGTTACCAGGATGTGCTCGAACTGCTCGACGCCGGCATCAACGTTTACACCACGCTCAATGTGCAACATGTCGCCAGTCGCGCGGACGTCGTCCGCCAGATCAGTGGTATTTCGGTCCACGAAACAGTTCCTGATACTGTTCTCGATCTCGCCGACGAAATCGTTCTTGTCGATCTAACGCCGGAGCAACTGCGGGCGCGCTTAGGCGAAGGAAAAGTATATCTCGGCGAGCGCGCGGAGTGGGCCGCGCGAAATTTCTTCCGTGAAAGCAACCTGACCGCCTTGCGCGAAATGGCGCTGCGGCTGGTGGCCGAACATGTCGATCGCGATCTGCGCGACATCATGTCGGAGGAAAAAATCGCCGGGCCGTGGAAGAGTGGCGATCGCCTGCTCGTCGCGGTTAGCGCGAGTCCTTACTCAGAAAGATTGATTCGTTACACGCGCCGGTTGGCGGCGTCGATGGAAGCTTCGTGGATCGTCGCCAACATCGAAAGACCGCGCCCGCTTTCGCAAGAGGAGCAAACACGGTTGACTCGCTACCTCGCGCTCGCGCGCCAACTGGGCGCGGAAGTAATTTCCACACCCGGTGCCGATGTCGGCGAAACGCTGCTTCGCGTCGCGCGCGAGAACAACGTCACGCAGATCGTTATCGGGAAACCGCTCGGAACACGCTGGTTCAGTTTTTGGAAGCGCGATCCACTGCGCTGGCTAATGCGCCACAGCGGGAACATCGACATCCACATGATCCCGGCAGAGGAATCGGTCCAGCTGCGGCGCGAAACGATCGAAGAACGTCTGGCACGCGCACCTTGGCGCGACTTTGGCGTCGCACTTGTTATCGCAGCGGTTGTAACCGCGTTGTCTTTATCGATCTTCAATTACACGGGTTACTGGGCTGTTTCGCTTTTCTATCTGCTCGCTGTCGTTCTCGCCGCCACACGATTACGTCGGTGGCCTACACTCTTCCTCGCCGGGCTTAGCGCACTTCTCTGGGATTTCCTTTTCATTCCTCCGCGCTTCACCTTTTACATCACCCACCTTCACGACTTCCTGATGTTCGGCGCCTATTTCGTGATCGCGCTCGTCATCGGTCACCTGGCGACAAAATTGCGCGAGCGCGAACAATCGGAGCGGCGACGCGAAGAACGCGCCACCACGCTTTACCGTTTCACACGCGCGCTCGCGGCCAGCCGCGATCTCGATGAAGCCCTGCCGAAAGTTCTGGCGCTGATCAAGGAGTCGTTTCAAGCCGATGCAGCGGTCTGGCTGCGCGATGAAAATGGTCTTTCGTGCCATCCGGCCAGTAAATTTATTCCATCGAGTAAAGACGAAAGTGTGGCGATGTGGTCTTTTCAAAAAAAACAAAGTGCGGGAAAATCCACCGATACTCTGCCCGACGCTGACGCCTTGCATGTACCGCTTGGTCACGGGTGACCGCGCTGAAGGTGTGCTCACGGTGCGGTTGACCCATCCGCTCACGATCGAGCAACGCGACTTGCTCGATGCCTTTGGCGCCCAGCTTGCGCTCTTCGTGAACAAGGAACGAGCGTTGGAGCAAAGCCGCGTAGCGCAAATTGACCGCCAATCGCAGAAATTGCAGAAGGCGCTTTTCGACTCTGTCTCGCACGAATTGAAAACACCGCTGGCGGCGATGTCGGTGGCCCTCCAACAATCGAAACCTGATTGCGCGGAATTACAGCAGGCTGTTCGCCGTCTTACCCGCACGGTCGATCATTTGCTCGACGCTACGCGCTTGGAATCCGGTCTGCTCCAACCCGTGCGCGAATGGTGCGATCCCGGCGAGCTGGTGCGGGAAGTGATTGCCGAATCTGGATTGAAAGAAAACGCCGTGCGAATCAGTGTCGCTGACAATTTGCCAATGATTTCGGTGGACGCGCGTTTAATTCAACAAGCTCTGAGTGCGTTGCTGTCGAACGCTGTCGTGCATGGCAAGAGCGATCAGCCAGTCGACGTAACAGTGGCGCGCGATGGCTCCATGCTCGTCATTTCTGTCGCCGACCGCGGCCCAGGTCTCGTCCCTGGTGACGAAAACAAAGTGCTGGAAAAATTTTATCGCGGTCCGAGGACGCGCCCCGGTGGACTCGGTCTTGGCCTTTCCATCGCGCGGCAGCTGGCCGAAGCGCACTCGGGCGAGATCGTCGCACAAAATCGAGAAGAAGGCGGCTCACGTTTTTCCATTCGTCTGCCATTGCAGAACAGATGCGATTGCCGCGTGAGGCGACTGATTCTGTGATGGCGGGCGTCTCTGGTGCAAAATGAAGCCAGTCGCGCTCGTCATCGACGACGAAGTGCAAATTCGCCGGCTCCTGCGAGTCGTGCTCGAGAATGAGAATTATCAGGTGCTTGAGAGCCGAAACCGGTCAGCAAGGGCTAATGGAAATTGCCGGACGTCGACCCGACTGTGATTCTTCTCGATCTCGGCTTGCCCGATCTCGACGGGCTCGAAGTGTTGAGCCGCTTGCGCGAATGGAGCGAAGCGCCCGTGATTGTCCTGACCGTGCGTGACGATGTGCAGGAAAAGGTTGCCGCGCTCGATGCCGGAGCCGACGATTACGTTACCAAGCCATTCAGCACTCCAGAGTTGCTTGCGCGCCTGCGAGCTGCGCAACGGAAAACCCGGCCCGAAGAAGAGATTTCCGTTTTAAAAGCGGTGATCTGGTTGTCGATCTCACGGCGCGCGTTGTCACGCGCGCCGGCCGTGAAATCAAACTAACTGCCACCGAGTACGCCTTGCTCCGCTTGTTCGTGAAACATCCCGGACGCGTTCTGACGCATCGCTACATCCTGCGCGAAATTTGGGGACCGAAATCCGAGGAGCATCGGCAGTACCTGCGCGTTTACGTTACGCATTTGCGCCAAAAGATTGAGCCGGACCCGGCGCGACCATCTCTGATCAGGTACTCAATCAGGAATTGGTTACAGCTTTACCGCTTAATCGCTTACTGGCTTTTGGCTGAGAAAGAACTTGCCAGTGAACGAGCGCGCAATGGAGATTCTCCGCCAATAAGCAATGGCGCAGCTGATTGAGGATGTTGTTCTCGACGCGAGTGCGGGCGTGCACCGGCCGCGCAATCTGGACTGGAAACGCGCTGCCGCCTTGCTCTACGGCGATTGGGGCACGAGCAAGGCGTATGTAATTGGTCTGGCGTTTGTCGCCGCTGGATTTTCGTCGCTGCCAATTATCCTGGCCGTTTGCGCGCTCACCGGGCTGGTCGGCATCAATTACATTGTTATCTGCCGTCATTTCCCTGATGGCGGCGGTGTTTACTCCGCCGCGCGCGAGCAGAGCCGCTTGCTGGCGGTGATCGGGGCGCTGCTGCTGGTTGCGGATCTTACGGTGACGGCTGCGCTCAGTGGCTGGTCTGCATTGAGCTACATCACTTCCGGCGCGGAGCATATTACTTGGATCGGGTTTCTTCGCGATCACATAGCGCTTACAACAATTAGCGTGTTGTTGTTAATGGGCCTGGTCAATTATTTTGGGCCTAAGCATTCCGGAAGTTTCGCCGTGGCTCTGGCGTTGCCGACGGCGTTCGTAGTGGTGGTTCTGATCGCGATGAGCGCGCCGCATTTGACCACGCGCTTTCTCGAGCCGCGGCATCAAAGCCTGGCCACCGTCTGGGTGCAATTTGTAGGGGTGATCCTAGCGCTGTCGGGCGCGGAGTCGATCGCGAATCTCACCGGCGTGATGAAACTCGATCCTGGATCGACAATGGAACACCCGAGTGTCGCGCGCGAGTCGCTCAAGGCAATTACACCCGTGGCTATCGAGGTTGTCATTGGGACGGCGCTCCTCGGGTGGGCAATGCTTTCACTGCCCTCCATTGTCGGTAAGACGCTACATCTGACGGATAGAGGCGCGATCGCCGCCGTGCTTGGACAACGCAGCGAGGACATGTTGCGTTTCATTGGGGAACAATTTGCGACCGCCACCTTTTCTCCTGCAGTCGGTCAGGTATTCGGCTGGATCGTTGGAATTGTTTTCTGCCTGCTACTCTTGAGTGCGGCAAACACGGCCATCGTAGCGATGATCGGCCTGCTTTACATGATGTCGCGCGACGGCGAGATGCCGCGGCAGTTCCGACGCCTCAATCGCCACGGCGTTCCAATGTGGCCGCTGTTCATCGCCACCGGCCTGCCAGTGGTCGTGCTACTTTTTGCGGCGAACTTCACCGCGCTGGCAGGCCTTTATGCCATCGGTGTAGTCGGCGCCATCACGGTCAACGTCGGTTCGTGCACATTCAATCGCACCAAGGGTTTCACCTGGTACGATCACATCCTCTTTGCCATCACTTTTGTAATTCTTGGTTTCGTAGAGCTGACGCTGGCCCACACGAAACTAGACGCGCTTCAATTCGTGCTGGCAGTTTTGATCGGCGGACTGGCGTTACGCGCTTACACACAGAAGCTTCAAGGCCTCACCACGCTCACGGTCACGCGGGAAGTTGCCAAGATGGTCACGCCCGACCTCGTGACGAGTATGCGGCCGCGTTTGGAGGAAGGTCAAAAAATCATGGTGGCAGCGCGCGGGATCACTCCGGTGCTAAGTTTTGCGATGGACGAAGCGCAATTACGCAAGGCCACTCTCTTTGTGCTCTATGTCAAGGAGGTGGCCGTTTACTACACCGCAGCCAGCATATCGCTTGGTCGCGCCAAATGGCAGGATGATCCGGAAGCGAACGCCATCATGTGCTCGATGCTCAAACTCGGGCGCGAGCGTGGCATCAACATAGTTCCGCTTTACGCCGTGAGCCAGGACGCCTCCGCGACCATTGTCGATCTTGCAGCTACAATGGGAATAGACTTCCTCGTCATCGGGGCATCGCAACGACCGGCAATGGCCAAGCTGCTTCGCGGTAGCGTCGCGACCAACGTGGCCCAGCAGCTGCCTGAATCGATTCACTTGCTCATCTTTGGATGACCCGGGAAAAATCGTAATTGTAAGCGGAGCTTTCAAAGCTTCGGATTGCCGAAGCGTCATTTTCCAATTCCAAAGAATGCTTCTCAGCGCGCGCGTGCCCAGGGCTTTCCAAATCTTGATCACTTCATAGGTGATAACAGTGGTAAAGCTTACGGCTAACCAAACGCACACTGCTTCAATGGGCAGCGCGGACCATGCTCCGATGTGAAGCCCGATCAGACTATTACTGCGGTATTCCCACCAGCCATAGGGCAAGGCGAGAGTCACTTCCCAAAGCAGACTCATAAGAAGAAGCAGAAAAAATGTGAAGCTGAAAGCGCGCCAGTTGATAAATCGTTGCGCGGTGCAAAAAAAGCCGGCCGACGGAACCAGCGAAGCGCAGACGAGATAGATAAAGTACCACGGGAACCCTTCCGATGTCTTGGAGACGAACTTACGGTACAGAACTGCGGCTGCGATCAAGACGACACCAAGGACGACCGAAGCAAAATGAAATCGAACGATGCGCGTTATGTCCCTAGCCGCTTCCTTGTAGTCAGGGACATTGTAAGCGGCCATCCAGTATTCGTCGCACCAGATGTAACTCAGCAGGACGAGCATGAAGCCTGTCAGGTAGAAAATGAATTCCTCTATTGGAATTGCTCCGCCTAAGCCAGGGACGTTGCAGCCAAGTGTGGCCGCTTTGTTTGGGAAGATGAAGAACGCGTTACCAAAAAGGACATCCAGCGCGAAGCCGAGTGGTGCGAGCACCGCGATAGTCCTCCAAAATGCTTTGCGTGGAAACGTGAGATCGGGTCGACAGACAAACCACCATGCCAGGACTCCGATGGGAATAATGAACAGTGCCAGGCTCCAGGTGTATCCGAGCGGCGTCGGATTATCTGAAGTGGCTTGCAAAATGCCTGGGTGAACGACCGTTCGCAATGCAATGGCAGCCGGGACAATGAGCGCAGCCGCGATGGCAAATACGATGTAGAAGGATTTTGTGCGCTCTCGCATGACGACCACAGCGTAAACAGAAGAGTTTTAAGTTTTAAGATTTAAGTTTTAAGTTTGGACTTATCGTGACTCCGCCCAAGGTTCTCATCGCCGACGCAATTTCGCAGCGTGGAGTGGATGAGCTTTCTCGCGATGGCGCAATTGAGGCAGTGGTCAAAACCGGCTTAACCGAGAAAGAACTTGTCGATTTTATTCCAGAGTTCAGTGCGCTCGTCGTACGTAGCCAGACAAAAGTTACTGCCGGTGTTTTGAATGCAGGCACGAAGTTGCGCGTCGTCGGGCGAGCTGGGGTAGGGGTGGACAACGTCGACGTTGAGACGGCTACACGCCGTGGCATCATTGTGTTGAATGCGCCAGGTGGAAATACGGTTTCCACAGCTGAGCATGCATTTTCGCTGTTGCTTTCAGCAGCGCGCAAGATTCCACAGGCGGACGCAAACGTTCGCAACAAGCATTGGGACAAAAAGAATTTCGAAGGTGTTGAGCTCTACAACAAAACGCTGGGCGTAATCGGAATGGGCCGGATTGGCAGCGAACTCAGCCGGCGCGCCATTGCCTTTGGGATGCGGGTGATCGCCTACGACCCGTATCTTTCCCCGACGCGCGCTCGCAGCCTGCAGGTTGAGCTGGCGGACGAGCTCGATGATTTGCTTGCGAGTGCGGATTTCATCTCGCTGCACACGCCGCTTACTGCAGAAACGCGTCACATTCTCGATGCAGCACAATTACAAAAAACCAAACGCGGCGTCCGGATTATTAACTGCGCTCGCGGGGGCTTGATCGACGAGAACGCCCTGTTGAAAGCATTGCAAGATGGGCAGGTAGCCGGTGCGGCACTGGATGTTTTCGAAACCGAACCGCTTCCAGTCGATTCTCCGTTGCGGGGCGCGCCCAATCTTGTTCTTACTCCCCATCTCGGCGCTTCCACCGCAGAAGCACAGGAGAGCGTCGGGATTGAGATCGCGCACTCGATTCGCGCTGCGCTGCTCGAAGGCACCATTCGCAACGCAGTGAACATGCCCAGTCTCGATGCGAAAACCCTGGCAATCATTGGACCACATCTGCGCTTTGGCGAGAAATTGGGCCGGTTTCTGTCGCAGCTTGCATCAAAGCGCGTGGAAACGCTCAACATCAATTACAGCGGTAAAGTCAACGAAGTCGATACCACGGCGATCACGCGCTCAATCTTGAAAGGCTTCCTGCAAATGGCCGGCGGCAGCGAAGTCAACGAAGTCAACGCGCCGAGTTTCGCCGAAGCGCTCGGTTTGAAAGTAAGCGAATCGCGTCTGAGCGCACCAGGAGATTATACTGACATGCTTGAATTATCCGCTGCCGGCGAAGGAAAAGCCGTGTCGGTCGGCGGCGCCTTTTTCGGTGTCACTCCACGAATCGTAAGCATTAACAGTCGTCCGGTAGAAGCGCGTCCGCATGGCGTTGTGCTGGTATTGGAAAACACAGACCGCCCTGGGATGGTTGGACGAGTTGGCACATTGCTCGGCGGTCATGGCGTGAACATCGCGACAATGTCGCTCAGTCGAAATCAGGCCGGTGGCACGGCGCTCACAGTGTTGAATCTCGACACTGCGCCGAGCGAAAACTTGTTGACGGAAATTCGGGCAAGCGAAGACATTCACTCGGCGCAAGTGATTCAACTCTGACCAGCGCGAGGACTACGCAACCGTAATTCCTTAAGCCTTGCCGTCGCGCAGTGAATCCGATAGAACTCGGCTCATTATGGACTTTAGCTCTCACTCGATTCTGTGGGTTCTGCTGATCGGTCTCGTCGTAGGCGCCATCGCGAAATTGTTGATGCCAGGAAAAGATCCCGGCGGTTGTATCATTACAATTCTTCTCGGCATCGCCGGCGCGTTCGTTGGTACCTGGATCGGCCGTATTTTTGCGGGAGAAAATTATGTCGCCGGCTGGATTATGTCAGTTGTCGGCGCCATGATCCTGTTGCTTTTGTATCGATTGTTGTTTCGTCGCGGCGCCTAATTCGCAGCCGGTTCCCTTATCTTTAGATTTGGCAGGGTTTGGTAGACTCGACTCTAGGCGGAGTCTGCTTTCATCACGCACTGCGACCTTTCATTGCTTTTTACCGGTCACTGATCACTAATCACTTTTCTTAATGGCTGCGCCAAAAAAAATCCGAGTTATCATTGCCTTCGCCGCTCTCTACGTCGTTTGGGGTTCGACTTATCTCGGCATCCGCTTCGCCATCGAGAGTATTCCGCCGTTTCTAATGGCCGGCATGCGATTCCTGTTGGCAGGCGTAATCATGTATGTGATCGCGTGGTCGCAGGGCACCTATAAATCGAGCTGGGCGAACTGGCGCACATCGCTGATTATTGGAGCCTGTTTGCTCCTGGCTGGTAATGGCGGTGTCACAATTTCAGAGCAGTATATCGACACAGGATTGGCGGCGCTGATCGTGGCGATTGTTCCTATTTACATTGTGATTTTAGGCTGGGCGATGGGAATGACGCCCAAGCCACCACCGATTATCTGGCTTGGCCTGGTCGGCGGTTTTGCTGGCGTTGGCATTTTGCTCGGACCAGCTTTGCGTTTTTCTTCGAATGGCGGCCGGCATCCTGCGATTGGAATGTCGATACTGCTCGTGTCCTCGTTCATCTGGTCGGCAGGATCGCTTTATTCGCGGACAGCGAAACACGCTGCCTCTCCATTCCTGACGGCAGCTCAACAGATGCTTTGCGGCGGAGTCCTCCTTCTGCTTGCCGGCATCGTAACCGGCGAGGTGCGGCGTTTTCATCCGGGCTCGGTCTCGATCTTGTCGCTCGCTTCGTTTATTTATTTGGTAATCATCGGCGCCGTGGTTGGATACACCGCCTATATCTGGCTGTTGCGTCACTGTGATCCGGCGAAAGTCGCGACCTATGCGTATGTGAACCCGATTGTAGCCGTCTTGTTAGGCGCTGCTTTTGCCGGGGAAACTGTAACAGTGCGTGTCCTAATTGCTGCCGGGCTGATTATCGGTTCAGTCGCGGTTGTAATTACAGCGCAGCAACTAAAGGCCAGAGCAGAGCCGGCGATGAGCGCCGCGATAGAACCAGCTGATTGAGCGCATATGAGCAGCCAAAATCCTCCTCCTGACCCGAAAGATTCGCAACCCCGATCTCCCTCAGGCGGACTGCGCGCGGCGCAGACGATCGAAGTCGTCAAACGCAATTGGCGCGCAGAAGTCGAGACGGCGCAAACGTATCGCGATCTGGCCGAGCGCGAGCGGGACGAGAGACGCAAAGGCGTTCTCTTGCGCATGGCCGAAGCGGAAGAGCGCCATGCGCAGCGCTGGGAGAGCAAACTCCGAGACCTCGGCGCGGAGCCACCCGTTCTGAAGGACACAATCGGACGGCGGCTCAGCCGCTGGTGGAACAAAATTGCGGGAGCCGACATCGCTATTCGCCGGATGGAAGCGACGGAAGAACGGCAGGAAGCTGAATTTCATGACCAAGCTGAGCGTGCCTTGGCCGGCGAAGAAGATGTGCAGGAATTTTTGCGGAAAAGCGCAATCGAAGAAAAAGCGCATGCGCGAGCGCTTAGCGCGATGGCGCCGCCGGTTAGCCCGCGCACGGCGCTGGACAAAATCCTGAAGCGCGAACGCTGGCATGGTCGAGGCGGCAGTTGGGTCGCTGATGCGATCTACGGCGCGAACGATGGGTTGGGCGCGGTATTTGGAATTGTTTCGGGCGTAGCCGGCGCGACAAATAATCAACAACATTACATTCTGATTTCAGGGCTTGCCGGCATGCTTGCATCCACTCTCTCGATGGGGGCAGGGGCATATCTTGCCGCAAAGAGTGAAGCCGAAGTTTATGAAGCCGAAATCTCGCGCGAACGCGCGGAGGTTGAAGAAAACCCCGAAGAAGAAATCGAAGAAATGTCGCTCTTCTATCAATTACAAGGGTTCACTCCAGAAGAATCACAGAAGATGGCAGAGCGTCTCGCCGAGCAACCCGAACAGTTTGTACAGGCGATGGCGCAGAGTGAGCTCGGGTTGTCCGAGCATCGGTTTCCGAATCAATGGACCGCAGCGACCTCGGCAGGCATCTCCACGGCGATCGGCGCATTTGTTCCCATTATTCCATTCTTTTTCTCGGGCGGACTGACGGCGGTGATTATTTCCTTCAGCATCAGTTTAGTAGCGCACTTTTTCGTGGGCGCATTGAAATCGCTGATTACGATTCGCTCCTGGTGGGCATCCGGTCTTGAGATGACCTGGATCGGTGTCATCGTCGCAGTCGTCACTTACGGGCTGGGGCTTGCTTTCGGTTCGTTAGGCTAATTATTCAGTTGCTTGCTCACAGACATGCGAGAACGCTTCGCACTCCAACAACCTTTCATGCGAAATGCTTTTCGCCAAGCTTAGTGTGCGATTGCGTTCTCACGATGTTTGCGACTTATTCCCATCGCCAGGTCTAATCCCAAGGTGAGCCTCAGTCCGTTCCCGGGTGATGCGGGGAGAAATGCTTCACCGGATCTATCTTCCTTTCTTAATGCTAAATTTGAGTTCTAAAGCGCGGATACCCCGGTGTGCTCTGAACCTTGTTATCGGGAATCCACAGCCCTTGCAACCCAGACGAGCTCTAACGCAAATATGATACATTCTGTAACCGAAAGGCTGTCTCGGAGGTCACAAATTATAAGCGTCCCAGTTCGCCACCGGACGAATCCGTACAATTGGCGGACATGCAAACGAGGTATGTAAAAAAATGTCTAAACGACCCATTCTCGGAATCATCGGCGCACTCGTGGTTTTGATCGGCTGGTGGAGCTGCCATCATCGCGCTTCGTCTGATCAAACCGGGTCAACCGCCACAGCAGGAACTTCGGGAAGACGCGGCGGATCTAGAGCCGGCGGCGGCGCGGTGCCGGTGGTCGCGGGAAAGGTCGAGCAGAAAGATACGCCTATCTACCTCGATGGACTCGGGACGGTCCAGGCGTTCAACACCGTCACGGTGCACACCCGCGTGGATGGCGAATTGCAGCAGGTGCTCTACACCGAAGGGCAGGATGTGAAAACGGGTGATCTCCTGGCGGTGATCGATCCGCGGCCTTTCCAGGCAGCTTTGGATCAGGCGATCGCAAAAAAAGCGCAGGACGAAGCGCAACTGGCCAACGCCAAAGTCACGCTTGCACGCAACACTGATTTGTTGAAAAAGAAGGTGATCGATCAGCAAGATTTCGACACATCTAGGTATCAGGGCGATCAATTCCAGGCTGCAGTGCAGGCGGACCAGGCGGCGATCGAGGCTGCGAAGACGCAGCTTGATTACACGCAAATCAAGTCACCGATTGACGGACGCACCGGCGTTCGACTCGTCGATCTTGGCAACATCGTTCACGCGGCCGATCAAAACGGAATCGTCATCATCACCCAGATGCACCCAATTTCGGTCGTGTTCACCCTGCCCGAACAAAACTTACAGGAAATTCTAAACCAGGGCGGCGCGAATGGCGGGTTGCATGTCTCTGCACTGGATCGCGGAAACACGACGGTGCTCGACGAAGGTACGCTCGCCGTCGTGGACAACGAAATTGATCAGACGACCGGCACGGCAAAGCTCAAAGCGACGTTCCCGAATAATGATCTGCAACTTTGGCCGGGAAAATTTGTTAACGCGCGTTTAATTTTGACCACGCGCAAAGGCGCCATCGTCGTTCCATCGAGCGTGGTGCAACGCGGACCGCAGGGAACTTATGCATATGTCATCAAGACGGACAAAACGGTCGAGATGCGGCCGATTAAGGTGGCGCAGACGGAGGCAAATGTTGCTTTGATCGACAGTGGATTGAAAGCTGGGGAGCAGGTCGTAGTGGACGGTCAATACAAACTTCAACCTGGCGCGCATGTGGAGCTGACATCTCCGCAGGCGCAACAACCAGCTGAGCTAGGAAAACAGCCGACCGGCAAATCGGCGAGGCCGGCGAAGGGGCCCAAATCATGAGCATTTCCGAACCATTCATTCGCCGGCCAGTCGCGACCTCGTTGCTGATGGCGGGCGTGATTTTGCTCGGCCTGCTCGGATATGAATTGTTGCCGATCTCCGCGCTGCCGACTGTTGATTTTCCAACGATTGAAGTAACGACATTTTATCCCGGCGCGAGCGCGGACGTAATGGTCTCGTCGATCACTACGCCGCTCGAGCGGCAGTTTGGGCAAATCAGCGGATTGGCGTCGATGAATTCCACCAGCTCGTTCGGTACATCGACAATCACTTTGCAGTTCGTTCTCGACCGCCCGATCGACGTTGCGGCGCAGGACGTGCAAGCCGCGATCAATGTCGCCGGCGGATTTCTGCCGCAAAATCTGCCGAACCCGCCGAAATACAACAAGGTCAATCCGGCCGACACACCGATCCTCACGCTTTCCATCACGTCAGACAGTTTGCCGCTCGATCGCGTGAACGATTTCGCCGACACGTTGCTCGCGCAGAAATTTAGCGAAGTTACCGGCGTCGGCCTTGTCACGATTCAGGGAAATCAAAAACCGGCCGTGCGCGTGCAAGTGAATCCGGCGGCGATTTCCGCCCTCGGACTCAGCTTGGAAGATGTGCGAACAATTCTCGGACAGGCGAACGTGAATGCGCCGAAAGGAAGTTTCGACGGGCCGCGGCAATCGTTCACTATCGGATCGAACGACCAGATTTTTTCCGCTGACGCTTACAAACCAATCATCGTCGCTTACAAAAACGGCGCTCCGATTCGACTCGGCGATGTTGCGAACATCATCGACAGCGTGGAGAACGATCAGCTTGCCGCGTGGGTCGGCACGAAAGCCGGCGAACAACCCGCCGTGCTGCTCGATATTCAGCGACAGCCCGGCGCGAACATCATTCAAACGGTGGACCGCGTGAAGCAATTGCTGCCGCGATTGACCGGCACCCTGCCGCCGTCCGTGCACGTTTCCATTCTGGCTGATCGCACCGAGACGATCCGCGCGTCAGTGCGCGACGTGCAATTCACGTTGCTGCTGACCGTCGCGCTCGTCGTGATGGTGATGTTCCTGTTCCTGCGAAAACTCTGGGCGACGGTGATCACGAGTGTGGCGCTTCCGCTTTCGCTCATCGGGACGTTCGGCATCATGTATCTCGCCGGATTCAGCCTCGACAATCTTTCGTTGATGGCGCTGACCATCTCGACCGGCTTCGTCGTCGATGACGCGATTGTCATGATCGAGAACATCGTGCGTTATATCGAAGCCGGCGATGGGCCGTTGGAAGCAGCGCTGAAAGGCGCGAAGCAAATTGGTTTCACGGTGGTGTCGTTGAGTATCTCGCTCGTCGCGGTTTTCATCCCGCTTTTGTTCATGACCGGAATTGTCGGCCGCTTGTTCCGCGAATTCGCGATCACGATGAGCGTGGCGGTTGGTGTATCGGCGTTCGTTTCACTGACGCTCACGCCGATGATGTGCGCGAAGCTATTGCACTCCGAAAAAGAAGAAGACAGAGAACACCAAGGCGAGTTCTATCGCCGGACCGAAGAATACTGGACACGGTTTCGCGATTTGTATGAACGCGGGTTGCGCTGGGTGTTCGCACATCAGCGATTCATCTTGATTATCGCAATCATAACGCTGGTCGCAACCATCCTCCTCTACATCGTCGTGCCGAAAGGGCTGCTGCCGCAACAGGACACTGGGGTGATCGTCGGCGTAACCGATGCCGCGGAGAACATTTCCTTCAAGGCGATGTTGCAACGAGTGCACGCCGTTTCCGACATCGTCAGGCGCGACCCGGATGTCGCGAGCGTCTCGGCTTCGGTCGGCGCGGGAACAGTGAACGCGACCATCAATACCGCCCGGCTTTACATCGTGCTCAAGCCGCACAATCAGCGCGCGAATGCCGAAAAAATCATCGAACGGTTGCGCAATGCCACGCGCGATGTCGAAGGCGTCTCGCTCTTCATGCAAGCGGCGCAGGATTTGCAGATCGATGCGCGAGTCAGCCGCACGCAATTCCAATACATTTTGCAGGACGCGGATGCGGCCGAGCTCGCAGAGTGGACGCCGAGACTCGTGCAAAAACTTGGACAACTGCCGCAACTCAGCGACGTGACAAGCGATCAACAGGTGAACGGCTTGCAATTGAATGTTGATGTTGACCGCGAGAAAGCATCGCGCCTCAACGTGCTCACGCAAGCAATCGACGACACGCTTTACGACGCGTTCGGGCAGCGACAGGTCTCGATCATTTTCACGCAGCTCAATCAATTCCGCGTCATTCTCGAAGTGGAACCGAACTTTCGCGAATCGCCAGATTTGCTTGACAAAATTTACGTCAAATCAAGCAGCGGCCAGCCGGTGCCGCTGAGCGCGTTCGCGACGATGCACGTGAGCAGCACGCCGCTTTCCATCCCGCATCAAGGGCAATTTCCGGCGGCGACCATTTCGTTTAATCTGCGCAGCGGCAGTTCGCTCAGTGACGCCATTCCGGCGATTCAAAAAGCAGAACGCGAAATCGGTTTGCCTGATACAATCGCAACTACATTCACCGGCGCGGCGGCGGAATTTCGTTCATCGCTAACGAGCGAGCCACTGCTGATCTTGGCGGCCGTTGTGGTGATTTATATCGTGCTCGGAGTTCTCTACGAAAGTTACATCCATCCAATCACGATTCTCTCGACGCTGCCGAGCGCCGGCGTTGGTGCCCTGTTGGCGCTGCTCATTTGCCGCATCGATTTTTCGTTGGTCGCGCTCATTGGCATCATCCTCCTCATCGGCATCGTGAAAAAGAACGCGATCATGATGATCGATTTTGCGCTCGAAGCCGAACGCAAGGAAGGGATGTCGCCGGAAGAGTCGATTTATCAAGCATGTCTGCTGCGGTTCCGGCCGATCATGATGACGACAGCCGCGGCGCTGCTCGGCGCTTTGCCGCTCGCCCTCGAGAGTGGAACCGGCAGCGAGCTACGGCGACCGCTCGGAATTTCCATCGTCGGCGGTTTGTTGCTCTCGCAATTTCTCACGCTCTACACCACGCCGGTCATTTATCTTTATCTCGATCGCTTTGGCCGCTGGGTTAAGGAACGCCGGAATCGCGGTCGATTGGGCCAGGCGCAACTGCCGCTGCGAACGTCGCCAGAACCCGAGCCTGAATTCGCCGGGGTCGATGGCGAAAATGATCGACTGGGATTTTAGGGTATGAGCGTTTCTGAGCCATTCATTCGCCGGCCGGTTGGCACATCGCTGCTGGCGGCGGGAGTCTTGTTGCTCGGCGCGGTGGCTTATTACTTCCTCCCGGTTGCACCATTGCCGAAAGTCGATTTCCCGACGATCAACGTGAGTGCACAGGAGCCGGGCGTCGATCCTCAGACCGCTGCCTCATCGCTGGCCGCGCCGCTGGAGCGACGATTCGCGCAAATCGCGGGTGTTTCCGAAATCACATCGGTCAGTTCGCTAGGTGGATCCAACGTTACCATCCAGTTCGATCTCAGCCGCGACATCAATGGCGCGGCGCGCGACGTGCAGAGCGCAATCAACGCCGCGTCGGGGGAATTGCCGAGCGGACTGCCGCAACCGCCCTCCTATCGCAAAGCCAATCCATCCGACGCGCCGATCATGGTGCTTGCGATGACGTCGGACGCGCAGCCGTTGTCGGAAGTTTACAATCTCGCCGATCAAATCATCGGTCAGCGCATCAGCCAGGTGGATGGCGTCAGCCAGGTGACCATTGGCGGCGGCGCGAACTCTGCCGTGCGCGTGCAGATAAATCCGGTCGCGCTCGCCTCGATGGGACTAAGTCATGGAAGACATTCGCACCACGCTTTCACAAGCGAATGTCCTTTCACCCAAGGGTGCATTTGACGGCCCGGAGCAGAGTTTCGTCATCGCGAGCAACGATCAACTAACGCAGGCCGATCAATATCAGCCGATCATCGTCGCGCAACACAATGGCGCGGCCGTGCCCTTACGCGATGTCGGCACGGCCATCGATGCACAGGCAAATCGCGACCAGGCGGGCCTCTTCAATAATAAGCGCGCCGTGCTGTTGATCATTTTCAAACAGCCGGACGCGAACGTCGTTCGCACGACCGATCTGATTCACGACATCCTGCCGCAATTGCGGACTTGGCTGCCGCCGAGTGTGCACACTCGACGTGATGAGCGATCGCACGATAACGATTCGGTCCTCAGTGCGCGACGTGCAACTGACGCTTCTCATCACGATGGCGCTCGTCGTGATGGTGATGTTTCTCTTCCTGCGCCGGTTCTGGCCGACGTTCATCTCCGGTATTACGATGCCGCTCGCACTGGCAGGCACGTTCGGCGTGATGTGGCTGTGCAGTTACAGCCTCGACAACCTCTCGCTCATGGCGTTGACGGTTTCGACCGGATTCGTTGTCGATGATGCGATTGTCGTAATCGAAAACATCGTGCGCTTCATTGAGAAGGGCGAGCCACCGCTTCAAGCCGCGTTGAAAGGCGCGCGTCAGATTGGTTTCACCGTCATTTCGATTAGTCTCTCGCTCGTCGCAGTTTTCATTCCGCTTCTTGTTCATGAGCGGCTTGATCGGGCGTTTGTTTCACGAATTCGCGGTGACGTTGAGCGCCGCGATTCTCGTTTCCGGCGTCGTTTCGTTAACGCTCACGCCCATGCTCTGCGGCCGATTTTTGAAAAGCGAGGAGCGACATCGGCAGCGCGGCGTGATCGATCGACTGAGCGAGCGCGGTTTCAACGCAATGCACGATTTTTACGAACGCGGTTTGAAGTGGGTCCTCAAACACGAATACACCATGCTCATTGTCACCGGGCTGGTGATCATCGCGACCGTTTACCTTTACTTCGTTGTGCCAAAGGGATTTTTCCCGCAACAGGACACGGGACAAATGATGGGCACGACCGAGGCCGCGCAGGACATTTCCTTTGAGGCGATGAAAGAAAAGCAAGAGCAGGTCGTGAAAACTGTCATGGCCGATCCCGCGGTCCAGGCCGTCGGCTCATTCTTTGGCGGCGGCACCGGCTCGGCGTTGAATAACGGCCGCATGTTCATCAGTTTGAAACCGAAAGGTTGGGGCAAAGGACGAACGAAAGATGACGCGGGCACAGTTATCGCGCGTCTGCGGCAAAAGCTCTCGAAAATTCCCGGCGCGCAACTTTTTCTCACCGCAAATCAAGACATCCGTGTTGGCGGAAGATCGTCAAAAGCGCAATATCAATATGCGTTGTCCGATCAAAACATCGAGGAGCTCAATTCGTGGGCGCCGAAGCTCGTGAACAAGCTTCACGAATATCCGCAGATCAAGGACGCCACGAGCGATCAGCAATTTCGCGGATTGCAGGAAACCGTGGTAATCGATCGCGATGCGGCCGCGCGCCTTGGCATTCAACCGCAGGCAGTCGACAGCACGCTTTACAGCGCGTTCGGCCAGCGGCAGGTCTCGATCATTTACACGCAGCAAAATCAATATCACGTCATTCTCGAGGTCGATCCGAAGTTCCAGCTCGATCCGAGCTCGCTCGACAAAATCTACGTCAAATCAAATTCCGGAAGCCAGGTGCCGCTGAGCACGATCGCACATTTTCAGTTGGATAACACGCCACTCTCAGTCAATCACCAGGGCCAGTTTCCATGCGTGACAATCTCCTTTAACACTGCGCAAGGCGTTTCGTTAAGCGAGGCAACGCAAATCGTCGAGCGGGCGAAACGTGATCTCGGAATGCCGTCAAGCATTCGCGGAAATTTTGCCGGCACTGCGCAGGTTGCTCAAGCCTCCTGGGTGACAATGCCGTGGTTGCTTCTCACGGCGCTCTTGGCTGTTTACATCATCCTGGGAATACTTTACGAGAGCCTGATCCACCCGATCACGATCCTTTCTACAATACCATCCGCTGGCCTTGGAGCTCTCTTAGCCATGCTGGTAACCGGCAATGAGCTGGATCTCGTCTCGGTCATCGGAATTATCCTGCTCATCGGCATCGTGAAAAAGAACGCCATCATGATGGTCGATTTCGCGCTCGACGCCGAGCGACACGAAGGACTCAGTCCCGAAGAATCGATCTACCAGGCGTGCCTGGTCGGTTTCGTCCCATCATGATGACAACGATGGCCGCGATGTTTGGTGCGTTGCCGCTCGCGATCGGGATGGGTATCGGGAGCGAACTGCGCAAACCGCTCGGTATTGCCATCGTCGGGGGCCTCATCGTTTCGCAGATGCTCACGCTTTACACGACTCCGGTCATCTATCTGGCGCTCGATCAACTGCGGCAGCGAAAAAAGAGGCGACCTTCGCCCGCTGCCGATCTTCGGCCGGTTGGCTGGCCGCCGATCTCCGAATTTCCGGCTAGATGAACTCGTTAGGCAACGGATGGATTTCGCGAAACAGGCGCTAACAGCTGCTTTGCATGCCGGTCGTTTCGCGCGTTCGCAATTCTCCACTACGATTTTCCGCGTAATTGACACTGCGGCAAAAACGCGGTTGAGAAATAGTCGTGACCAGAATCTTAATTGCTGACGATCAGCGGGACGTACTCGAGGCGCTCCGAATTTTGCTCAAGGGCGAAGGGTATCAGACAGAAGCCGTCACCTCGCTGGCCGGCATCTTCAATGCGCTGGAAAAGAAAGAGTACGCGCTGTTACTGATGGATCTGAACTACACGCGCGATACGACTTCCGGCCAGGAGGGCTTGTCAGCTATTCCAAAAATCCGGCAGATCGACAATACCCTGCCGGTTGTTGTGATGACCGCCTGGGCGACGGTTGAGCTGGCCGTAGAAGCGATGAAACGCGGTGCGCGCGATTTTGTGACCAAGCCGTGGGATAACCAGCGGTTGCTGGCAATCGTGAGGACGCAGATCGAGCTCGCTTCAGCGCTCCGCCGCGAAAGAAAGCTTGAAGCGGAAAACGAAATGCTGCGCGGCACCATGCCGGATTTGATTGCGCAATCGTCTGCGATGCAGCCTGTCATCGAGATGATTTCACGGGTCGCGCCTTCCGATGCCAACGTGTTAATTACCGGGGAGAACGGTACCGGGAAAAGTTTAATTGCGGGGGCCATTCACGCCCTGTCACCACGAGCGTCGCGCACCATGATCACCGTAAATATGGGCGGCTTATCCGAGACTCTCTTTGAGAGCGAATTGTTCGGCCATGTCAAAGGCGCCTTCACTGATGCAAAGACAGATCGCTCAGGCAGATTCGAGCTTGCGGATGAGAGCACGCTTTTCATGGACGAGATTGCAAACATCCCGCTTGCTCAACAGGCAAAACTGTTGCGAGTCATCGAAACGGGAGATTTTGAACGAGTCGGTTCATCGAAAACTTTGCATGCAAACGTGCGAATCATCTCTGCGACAAATGCAAATCTCGAGAACGAGGTAGCAGCAGGTCGTTTCAGGCAGGACCTCTTGTTCCGTCTGAATACGATCCAGATTGCGTTGCCGCCCTTGAGAGACCGGCGGGATGACATCATGCCATTGGCCAACAGTTTTCTCCATCAACACGCGGAGCGCTATCGCAAACAGATTGCCGGTTTCGATGAGGTGGCGCGAGAACGTCTGCTCCAGCATCGCTTCCCGGGAAACATCCGGGAGCTCGATCATATCGTCGAACGTGCCGTGCTTATGACGCAAGACCGCCAAATCTGCGCAAGCGATCTGGGCCTGACGAATGGCGGCGGTGAATCGCGCGATCTCGAGGAGATGAGCCTCGAAGAGGTGGAGGCATTTCTCATCAAAAAAGCGCTGGCTCGGAACGATGGCAACGCGCGCAAAGCGGCAGAGGCACTCGGGCTGAGCAGAAGTGCGTTCTACCGTCGCCTGCAGCAATATGGTCTCTAAGAGTCGCGGATTGCCGGCCGCACATGGCGAACTTATTACCCATTGCCGCTTGCAGCTTTGATGGCTCCTAAAACAAAAGATCCGCATCGGTTTTCCTACGAAGGAAAAATTACCTGGCTCACGGTTGCCGCAGTTCTCCCCGCAATTTTTGTGGCGCTTGCTCTGCTTTGGTTGGGTGATTACAGCGCTAAAGTACAGTGGACACTAACGATTCTCATCGTTGGTTGTTTCGCTGTGTTCGTTTCCAGCACGCGCGAACACACCATTCGACCCTTGCAAACCATGTCAAATTTGCTCGCGGCATTACGTGAGGGCGACTACTCGATTCGTGCCAGGGGAGCCCGCGGCGGAAATGCATTAGGCGAAGTCCTCCTCGAAATCAATTCGCTCGGCGAAACTTTGCGTCTCCAACGTCTGGGCGCCTTTGAAGCGACTGCGCTCTTACGCACGATTATGAGTGAAATCGATGTTGCAGTTTTTACCTTCGATCCCAGGCGACGTTTGCGGCTAGTCAATCGCGCCGGTGAAACGTTGCTCGGTCAGCCGATGGACAAGTTGTTAGGAAAAACGGCAAGCGAACTGTCTCTCGACACGTGTCTTGAGGTTAGCGAGGACGAACCGCTAACATTGAACTTCCCTGGGGGCTCAGGTCGTTGGGGTATCCGGCGCAGCACATTTCGTGAGGAGGGATTACCGCACGAATTACTGGTGTTAACCGACCTCAGTCGCACGCTGCGCGAAGAGGAACGTCGCGCCTGGCAGCGACTTGTGCGTGTCCTCGGCCATGAAATGAACAACTCGCTGGCACCAATCAAATCACTAGCCGCCAGCCTGGAATCTCTTCTGCGTCGCGATCCTCTCCCGCCAGATTGGAAAGATGATGCGGGGGCTGGATTGCACTCTATCGCGTCGCGCGCCGATTCGCTCAGCCGTTTCCTGCAGGCCTACACGCGATTAACAAAGCTTCCGCCGCCTCAAAAACAAGATGTCGATCTTGCGAGTCTGGTGCAGCGGGTTGTGGACTTGGAACCACGGCTCAAGGTGCAAGTCATGCCGGGTCCGAAAACGGTGATTCGTGCGGACGCAGCACAGATTGAACAAGCTTTAATCAATCTGGTGCACAACGCTGTTGATGCGGCGCTCGAAACTCAGGGAAACGTCGCGATCGGATGGCGTGAAAAAGAGGGTTGCGTTGAGATCTTTGTGCAGGATGACGGGCCGGGCATCATGAACCCGGCAAATCTTTTCGTCCCGTTTTTCACTACCAAACCCGACGGTTCCGGGATCGGTCTGCCATTGAGTCGTCAAATTGCTGAAGCTCATGCAGGATCTCTGGTGCTAACGAATCGGGAAACTGGACAGGGCGCGCAAGCTTTGCTGCGCCTACCGCGTTAAGCTTTGCTGGGAGCGACCGTTTCAAGTCCCAAAGTTGGGACGGCGAAATCCCAAAAGCGGATTGAGGAACAGGCCGCTGCGATTCCTCAATACAACGTAAATCGCTGGTGCAGCGAGTGATGTGAAGTCTGTTTGGTGGTTGGCACGGACATTGCATTAAAAACTGTCAACAAAGGATAAAGACATGAAGCCGATCTCTCTGACAACTCCAAACCGCCGGAGCTTTCCACTGGTTGACTGCAATTATCAGCCCATGACGCGCAACGGGTATCACGCACGATGCGTCACAACCGCGGCGCCATCTTTTCGAAACATTAGCCGGCATTATTTTCAAAACGAGGCGCGACGCGATTTTGTCAGCGAAGCATTTCTCTTCGCAGTGATCATCGTTCTGGCCGCAGCGCCATTGCTCAGCACGGCATCTGCGCTCAGCGAGTTTTGTCGAGCAATCGCTCCGCTTTAATCAGCCGTGATTCCGCAGCGAAAAGCAAAAGACGAAACGATTGTGCGTCCGGTAGGATTTACGCAGACTCTTTCCTCAATGGACGTGCCGCGCCCGGGTGTTGCAGCGAAAAAACGCAAGCGCCGCATCATGATCATTGCTGCCTCCGCGCTCGGTTTGATTCTGGCAACGATCGCAATCTCACGGTTGAAACCCGCGGTGCCGAGCGTCGATCGTTCGACGGTTTGGATCGATACGGTTAAACGCGGCCCAATGGTGCGCCAGGTGCGCGGTTTGGGGACGCTCGTTCCCGAAGACATCCGTTGGATTCCGGCAAACACAGAGGGAAGCGTCGAGAAAATTTTGATCTGGCCGGGAACAAAAGTCGAACCGGGCGACGTTATATTGGAGTTGACCAGCCCCGAATTGGAACAGAGTGCGCATGACGCAGAGTTACGGGCCAAAGGCGCGGAGGCGGAGCTTACGACGATGCGCGCGACTTTGCAGCGGGAATTGCTCGACCAGGAATCGAAAACAACCGCGGCGCACTCCGCATACGAGCAGGCGAACATGGAGCGCCAAACGAACGATCAGTTAGCAAAGAACGGTCTCGTCGCCGATCTCGTTTACAAAACTTCGAAGATTAAAGAAGAGGAATGCCAGAAAAGCGATGAGATCGAGCAAAAGCGCCTGGCCTTTTCGCGCGATTCAATCGAGCCGCAGCTGGCCTCGAAACAAGCCGCAGTCGATCAAGCGAATCAACTGGCGAAATTAAAGCTCGACCAGGTCGAAGCGTTGCACGTGAAAGCCGGAATGTCTGGCGTGTTACAACAATTACCAGTGCAAATCGGCCAGCGACTCAAGGTCGGCGACAACCTCGCTCGCGTAGCGAACCCAACCAAGCTGAAGGCGCAGGTCAAAATCGCTGAAACGCAGGCGAAGGATATTCAGATCAAACAGAAAGCAGTGATCGACACGCGCAACGGCACCGTCAATGGCCACGTCACGCGCGTCGATCCCGCAGTCGAGCAGGGAACGGTCAATGTCGAGGTTGCGTTCGATGAGCCGCTGCCGAAGGGCGCGCGCCCCGATCTTAGCGTCGATGGAACAATCGAGCTCGAACATCTCGACGACGTCATCTACGTGGGTCGGCCGGCGTTTGGACAGGAAAACAACACCGTCGGCATGTTTAAACTCGTCAACGGCACCTCTGAAGCTGTGCGCACACCGGTTAAACTTGGCAAGAGCTCGGTCAACACGATTGAAATCTTGAGCGGCCTCCAACCGGGCGACCAAGTCATTTTATCCGATACCAGCGCCTGGGATTCGCACGAACGCATCCGGCTTAACTAATCAGTAATCAACAATCAGCAATTCGAACATGAACAACGGATCAGATCCTCTTATACGACTAAGCAGCGTAACGAAGGTTTTTCTCACTGACGAAGTAGAAACCCATGCGCTATCCGGAATCCACCTCGATATTCGACCCGGCGAATATATTTCCATAGCTGGACCATCCGGTTGTGGCAAGACAACCCTGCTGTCGATACTAGGGCTCCTCGATACCCCTTCTGACGGCAGCTACTCGCTAAAGGGATACGAAGTTGCCAATCTCTCGTTCGCCGACCGAGCGCGCATTCGCAACCGCGAAATCGGTTTCATTTTTCAAAGCTTCAACCTGATAGGGGATCTCACGGTCTTTGAGAATGTCGAGTTGCCGCTGACTTATCGCGGGATGGTTGCCAGTGAGCGCAAGTCTTTTGTCACCGGAGCTCTCGAGCGCGTGGGCATGGCGCATCGCGCAAAACATTTGCCAAGTCAACTCTCCGGTGGCCAGCAACAGCGGGTGGCGGTTGCCCGCGCGCTAGCGGGCAGGCCAGCCATTTTACTGGCCGACGAGCCAACTGGAAATCTCGATTCGCGTAACGGCGAAGCAGTGATGCAACTTCTTAAGGAATTACACGAGAGCGGAGCCACTATTTGCATGGTCACTCATGATGAGCGCTTCGCGCAGCATGCCGATCGGACTGTGCATTTGTTTGATGGTCGCGTCGTTGAAGACCGCATGGCTGCATAGGAACACCAAAAATGGTTCAAGACCTTAGATTTGCTGTTCGACAGTTATTTAAGGCACCAGGTTTCACGATTGCGGCGGTCACGGTGCTCGCACTCGGAATTGGCGTGAACACGGCCGTGTTCAGCCTGGTGAACACGCTTTTCTTTGCCCCACCTGCTTATGGCAAGCCGCATGAAATGATGCAGCTCTTTTCCCAAGACAAGAAGGATCCGAAAAAATTTCGTGGTTTTTCTTATCCGACTTATCTCGACATCCGCGAGCAAAACACGGTCTTCACCGACGCAATGAGTTTCAACCTCGCGCTGATCGGCCTGGGCCAAAAAGGCGATACTCGCCGCGCGTTCGCCGCCATCGTCAGCTCGAACTATTTCTCCGTGCTCGGTGTCCCGCTGGCGCGAGGGCGCGCATTTCTACCGGAAGAGGAAACGCCCGGCCGCAACGCTCCGGTCGCGATCGTCAGTTACAGTTACTGGCAGAAGCACGACCTCGATCCAGGCGTGCTCGGCTCGCAGTTACTCGTTAACGGCCGTCCGTCCACAATCGTCGGAATCACGCCGAAGGGTTTCGTCGGCACGCTGCAAATTCTTTCGCCGGAAGTTTGGTTGCCGATGAGTGTTTACGATCAGGTCGCGAACGATTTTGAGTCGGACAATAAGACCACGATTAGCGATCGAAAGGGAACGGACCTGCGCATCATGGGCCGGCTTAAACCCGGGATGACGGCGGCGGCGGCCAAGCCTGCGCTGGAAGGACTTGCGGCCAATTTGGAAAAAGTCTACCCAGTCGAGCAAAAGGATCAGACATTCCTAACGGCGCCGGTGCCGCGTAATTCAGTAAGTAACAATCCGACGCACGAGAGCGGGATAAAAGCCATTGCGCCATTGCTGCTGGGAATGGCGGTAGTGGTGTTGCTGGTGGCATGTCTTAATCTTGCAAACATGCTGCTCGCGCGCGGGACTGCGCGCCGCAAAGAAATCGCGATCCGTCTCGCGCTCGGCGGCAGCCGTTGGCGCATTGTTCGCCAGCTTCTCACTGAAGGCTTTGCGCTGGCGGTGCTCGGCGGTATGGGTGGACTCATTCTTGGACTGTGGTCGTCCGATTTGCTGGTTGGCTCAATGCGCAAGCTGATGCCGCTCGACATCATTTGGATGAGCGGACCGAACCCCGCAATTTTGGCGGCGACGTTTGGATTTTGCCTGATCGGCACGCTCATGTTTGCGCTCGGGCCGGCCTTGAAAATTTCGCGCAGCGCGGTGGTGATGGATCTGAAAGAACATGCCGGGGAAGATGTCGTGCGCCGCCGCTGGAAATTCTTGCCGCGCCATCCGCTCGTTGTCGTGCAAATCGCGTTCTCGCTCGCGCTGATTACGGCTGCGGCTTTGTTTATTCGCGGCGCAGGCAAAGCCGCGTCGGTTGATACCGGATTAAAACCAGGCGCAAGCTACATTCTCGAAGTCGATGCGAGCCTGGCCGGTTACGAACCACAGCGCGCGCAGGAACTTTATCGCAACTTGAACGAGAAACTGGCGGCGCTGCCAGGCGTGGAGCACGCGAGCATATCTTCAGTAGTTCCATTCGGAATGTTTGAGTTGAGCAGAAAAGTCCAACGCGCCGGTCTCCATATCGCTCCCGACGCCAGGCCGGCAGCCGCGGCCGAAGGTCTTGCCTTCGACGTGCCATGGAACAGCGTCGGCGTGGATTATTTTTCAACCGTTGGACTGCCGGTGATTCGCGGTCGCGCGTTCACCGAAGCGGAAGCGACGCAGCCCGGTCCGAAAGTCGCGATTATCGATGAAGTTCTGGCAAAGAAGCTGTGGCCGGATGGTGATGCGCTTGGACAACGCATCCAATATGCGAGTGCAAATGCGCCCTCGGCCCAGGATGACGGAGGCGGCCACTTCGGGAGGAGCGCCGATTTGAGTGAAGCGGAGAAGAAGGAAGAGACGATCGAAATAGTCGGCATCGTGCCGGCAACGCGCCACGCGCTCTTCGAAAAGGAGGCGTCCGGCGGAATTTACTTACCGTTCGCGCGCGGATTCCAAAGCGATGTTTCCTTTATCGTTCGGTTTCATTCGCTCCCACCCGGAAACGAAGCCATCACGGCCGATTTGCTACGACGCACCGTGCGCGATGTCGATCCCTCAATCCCGATCATTTCGTTGCGAACGTTCGCGCAGCATCTCGATTCGAACCTGGATCTCTGGCTTGTTCGCGCTGGCGCGGCGTTGTTCTCCATCTTTGGGGGACTTGCGCTTGGTCTGGCCGTAGTTGGTCTCTACGGAGTCAAAGCTTATTCGGTCGCGCGGCGCACGCGTGAGATTGGCATCCGAATGGCGCTCGGTGCTCAGCGCGGAGCTGTCTTGCGCATGATCATGCAGGAAGGCTCCATTATGCTTCTTTGTGGCATCGCGCTTGGCCTTCTTCTCGCTGCCGCGACTGGAAAAATACTGAGCGGAATCTTGTACGAAGTTGGCGCACTCGATCCAGTCGCTTTTATCGTAGCGCCGATCTTGCTTGCCATAGCTGCACTCGTCGCGACCTGGCTGCCGGCACGTCGCGCGGCCGCGTTAAATCCCGTCGAAGCGCTCCGGTACGAATAGACCAACAATGCAAACGCTTTGGCAAGACATACGCTACGGCGTGCGCATGTTGCTTAAGCAGCCGGGCTTCAGCCTGATTTGCATCGCGGCGTTGGCGCGAGTGTCGATGTTATTCCAGCCCTGCGCACCGAATGATCGAATTTCTAATTTCTGATCTAAGCCCTGCGCACCGAATGATCGAATTTCTAATTTCTGATCCCATGAACGATCTCCGCTTCGCGCTGCGCCAATTCCGCAAGTCGCCGGGATTCACTTTTGTCGCTGTCATTACGCTTGCGCTCGGAATCGGCGCCAACACCGCCATCTTCAGTATCGTCAATGCGGTTCTGCTTAGACCTCTGCCGTATCCGAACGGCGACAGGATCATGGTGTTAAATGAGTCGTCCGGCCCCGGCCAGGATTATTCGGTCGCGCTGCCTGATTATTTCGATTGGCGAAACGAGAACATGGTTTTCGAGCATCTCGCGGCGACGCACAAGGAATCACGCAACCTGAGCGGAATCCCTGGTCGCGATCCGGAACGCGTGTCCTGCGCTTCGGTGACTCGGAATTTTTTCAATATTATCGGCCTGCCCCCAGAGCTCGGTCGTACGTTTAGCCAAGAGGAGGACAAAGTTGGCGCGCCGGCGGTCGCTGTGATTAGCGATCGCTTGTGGAGGCGCGTGTTCAACGCCGACCCGAGTGTGCTTGGTCGCTCGATCACTCTGCACGATCAGAATTACACCGTCACTGGGGTGATGCCGCCACAGATGACTTCGCCGCAGGATACCGATGCCTGGTTGTCGATGATGCGGCGCAGTAACAACCCCGCGTGGATGGATCGCTCGCATCACCCGATGATTTATGTTTGGGGCAAGCTCAAGCCCGGCGTGACTGTCGATCAAGCGCGGACGGAAATGAAAGGGATCGCGGCGCGGTTGGAGAAAACGTATCCTGACACCAACGGTGGAGAGACAGCGGTCGTTACTCCGTTGCTCGATAATCTCGTCGGCAAGTACCGCACGAATCTCGGGCTGCTGTTTGGAGCGGTGGGCCTCGTTTTGTTGATCGCTTGCGCCAATCTCGCCAATTTGTTTGCCGCGCGAGGCGCTGGCCGAGCCCGAGAATTCGCCATCCACGCCGCAGTCGGAGCGACCCGCGGGCAAATCATTAAAAAGCTTTTGTTCGAGAGTTTTCTGATCGCGCTCCTCGGTGGAGCACTTGGCTTTTTATTTGCAGTTTGGGTTCGCAGCGGCCTAATCGCGTTGAGTCCGGGAGACGTTTCCCGATTTCAACAGATCTCATTCGATCTACCCGTCCTCGGATTTACATTTTTGATCGCATCGCTGACGAGCGTGCTTTTCGGATTATGGCCAGCTTGGCAGGCTTCGCACGCTGACGTTCAACTCGCACTGAAGACCGGCTCTGCGGCAAGCGGTGATCCGCCTTCGGCCAAGCGCGCTCGGGATTGGCTGGTGATCAGCGAGATTGCGCTCACGCTCACCTTGTTGGTCGCGGCCGGCCTCGTTCTGAAAAGTTTTTCGAAGATGCAGGCGCTTCAGCTCGGCTATGAGCCGCGAAATCTTTTCAGCGCTCGCGTTGAGCTGCCGTGGAAGACTTATTCCAGTCGCGAAAAGATCGGCACGTTTACCAAAGCGCTGCTGGATAAAGTCAGCGCGCTTCCCGGCGTGCAAAGCGCGGGAATCGGCTCGAATTCCCCGTTGATGGGCGGATGGCAAACTGGGTTTTAGCGGGAAGGCTCAGCACGGCCAACGCCGTCGCAAATGCCTAGCTCCGATCTCGAGGTCGTCACCGGCGATTATTTTTCAAACTTTCAAGACTCCGCTTTTGCGTGGCCGCACGTTTAACGATCGCGACACGAAAGATTCCCCGCGCGTCGTGATTGTCGATCAAGCAATGGCCGAACAATTTTTCCCGGGTGAAGATCCAATCGGCAAACGTCTCTTCGTTGACGCCGGCAATGATGAAGAGGGTAATGTGCCGAGCGAAATCGTCGGTGTCGTCGGCGCGCATGCGATACCACGCAGTCGATGAAATGGCGCCACTGCCGTTGATTTATTGCTCGATGGCCCAGGCGCAACGCACGAGCCTTTGCCTTTTCGTTCGCTCAAGCATGAGCGCGGCATCGCTCAGTAAGTCGATACGTGATGTCGTGGCATCGATCGATCCGAACCAACCGGTGTTCGACGCCCGGCCGATGTTGGATCGTGTCCAGGACACGTGGGGCACGCAACGTCTGCTAAGTTTTCTATTTTCCATTTTTGCCGGGCTCGCGCTGGTGCTGGCCACTATCGGTCTTTATGGATTGCTCGCCTATACCACGCTCAAACGCGTCCCTGAAATCGGTATTCGGCTTGCGCTCGGCGCGCGCCCGGCACAAATCCGCGCCCTCGTTCTTTCCCACGGCCTGCAATTGCTCTTAATCGGTTTGGCCATCGGCCTGGTTGCAGCCTTTGCCCTTTCACGCGCATTACAAAACGTGCTTTTCGAAGTCAAAGGCATCGATCCAAAAATTTATTTCGGCGGCGGCGCGCTTCTTTTCGCCGCAACATTTTTTGCTTCGTGGATTCCCGCGCACCGTGCCTCGCGCGTCAACCCGGTCGTCGCTTTTCGCGCAGAATGAAACCTTAACTCCGCATCGACATGAACGACCTCCGCTTTGCTCTACGCCAGCTCCGGAAATCGCCGGGATTTACTTTTCTCGCAGTGCTCACGCTGGCGCTCGGCATCGGCATGAACACCGCGATCTTCAGTTTGATACACGATCTTTTCCTGCGTCGCCTGCCGTTTTCGCAACCGGAGCGAGTAGTGCGCATTTATGGCGAGGCGAAAGAGCGCGACTTAAAGCAGCTTCCTTTTTCGCTGCCGAAGTTCTGGCATTATCGCGACGGACAAACTGTTTTCTCGAGTATCGCGGCGAATTGGGGAAATGGATACATCATGACCGAAATCGGCGAGCCCGTGCAATTGTTCGGCGCCAATGTGACGGCCAACTATTTCGATCTGCTTGGAATTCACCCAATTCTCGGACGCAATTTTCTTCCGACAGAAGAATCCAAAGGCGATGTCGTGATGGTAACCGAAAACTTCTGGCGCAAACGCCTCAACTCTGACCCGGCGGTGCTTGGTCGCAGCATTACACTGAATGGCGTGCCCAACACCATCGTGGGTGTGATGCCCAATTTGCCAATCGCCTGGTTTGATCGGGACTCAGAGATCTTCGCCAACAAACTGTTCGAAAGCCCGGACATCTCCAAGGATCGATTTATGCGCGGAGTCAGTTTTATGCACGTAGTCGCGCGATTAAAGCCTGGGGTTACGATCGCTCAGGCACAGGCAGCGATGCCGGCGCTGGCCCAGAACTATCGTGAGCAACACCCCGAAAACGCTGATAACAGTTGGACATCGGTGTTGGTGCCGGCTGCAGAAGATGTGACGGGAAATTTGCGTCCGGCTTTCATCACTCTGCTGGCCGCTGTCGGCGCAGTATTGTTCATCGCTTGCAGCAACGTGGCGAACCTCTTGCTAGTTCGTTTCATCGGACGCAGGCGCGAGATCGCATTGCGGATGGCGCTGGGCGCTAATCGGCCCGGCATCGTGCGGCTGTTCGTGTTCGAGAGCACGCTGGTCAGTGTAATCGCGGGTGTGACGGATTATGCCTGGCGCTCTGGACGGTATCGATTGTTCCGCAAATCGCTGGTCAGAACCTTCCACTCGAAAGCGGAGTGACATTGCATTGGCCGGTGCTTGTTTTCACACTCGGTCTGTCACTCATCACGGGTCTGCTTATGGGTCTTTATCCGGCGTGGCAAAGTTCGCGCGCCGATCTGGTCGATGGGCTCAAGGAAGGCGGACGCGGAACGAGCGGGAGCCACGGTCAACATCGTTTCCGCCGCGGTTTGGTCGACGGCGCAAGTTGGATTTTCGGTGGCATTACTGGCGAGCGCGGCGATGCTGATCTCGAGTTTCGTCCGCCTTAGTCGCCAGGAAACTGGTTTTCGATCCGAACGCATTTGGACAGGCGGCATTGGATTGCCACCGGCGCAATATCCGGATCCCGCGGCGCGTGCCCGATTCGCGGAACGATTACAGACCGAATTGCAAAACGCCCCTGGTGTTGAAGTCATTTCGATCTCCGACGCCGTCCCGTTGTCCGGAAATTACTCAAGGGTCGCCTTATGCCCGCGTTGATGGAAATCCTGTGCCCGTAAACCAGCGGCCTCTGGGGCTGACGCGCAGTGTTTCGCCTGGATTATTTCCGCACGCTGAGCATTCCGCTTCTTTCCGGCCGGGACTTCAGCCAACAAGACAAAGTTGATTCAGCCATTAGTTGTAATTTTAAGCAACTCGACTGCGAAAAAACTTTTCCCGAATGAGAACCCGATTGGGACACCAACATGCTTTTTGGCACTGACAATGGCAACGGACGCGCCAGCGGAAGTTGTGGGCGTGGTCGGCGACGTCCGGTCACAACAACTTGCCAAGGCGAACGACGTCGAATTTTATCGACCTTGGGCGCAACGCAATCAATTCGTTTCTGAATCTGCTCGTGCGCAGTGCAACCAAGCCGGAGGCGACCGCCGGGATTGTTCGTGCTTGCCTTGAAGAGAAGTCGACGATGGACTGCCGATCGTGCAACCGAACACACTCGATACGCATTGTGAGCGATCGCTCGGTGACCGGACGAGTGACGATGGCGATTGCTTGGTGTTTTTGCGGGTATCGCCTTGCTTCTTGCTGTGTTGGGATCTATGGCGCTGTCGCTTACATGGTCGAACAGCGCACCGGCGAGATAGGTGTGCGCATGGCGCTGGGCGCGCAGACGATGGATGTGTTGGTTTGGTCGTACGGCAGGGAATGAACTCCGGTCATCCTCGGCTTGATCGTTGGTTTGGCAGGAACATTTGCCGTCGGGCGACTCCTCGCGGCCCAGCTCTATCAGATTTCGCCACACGATCCATTTTTGCTCGGCGCAGCCGCAATCGTGTTGGCAGTCGCCGCGCTATTGGCGTGTTTGATTCCGGCGCGCCGCGCCACACGTGTTGACCCGATTCAAGCACTACGCACCGAATGAATCCAAAACTTCTTTTGGCGGACGAGCCGACCGGAAATCTTCACTCGAGTCAGGGCGGAGAATGCATGGACCTTTTCAACGAACTGAACACCGAAGGAATAACCGTCGCGCAGGTTACGCATTCGGAAAAGAACCCAGCCTACGGCAACCGCGTCATCCAACTGCGTGATGGTTGGATTATTAACAACTAACCAGCAGAAGTTTGTCATGATTCTAGATTCATTTCGTCAGGATGTGCGAGTCGGCCTCCGTGTTTTGTTCAAAGACAAAACTTTTTGTTTTCTAGCCGTGCTCGTTCTCGGTCTCGGCATCGGCGGCGCGACGACGCAGTTCGCCATTGTTAACGCGATTGTGTTGCGGGGCTTTTCCTTTCCACATCCCGAGCAACTCGTGAGCGTCGGATTGATCGATCCCAAGGCGAGCGATCAAAACAACAACTTCGGTATTGGCAATATTCCGACCGCTCAGGACTACGAAGATCTAAAAGCCGCACAAAAGTCATTCGCGCTAATCGCAGGGTACCTGAACGGGTCCACAATCAATGTCACCTACAAAAACAATCCGCAGCGCTATACCGGCGCATATGTCACTGAAGACTTCTTCAAAATCATCGGCGTTTCGCCGGTCTTGGGGCGCGATTTCACGGCCGAGGACAATAAGCCGGGCTCGGAGAAAGTCGCGATTCTCGGTGACGAAATCTGGCGACGCGATTTTGGCGCCGATCCCAAAATTGTCGGGCAAAGCGTCCGAATTAACGGCAAAGCCGCGACGATAATCGGCGTGATGCCACCAAATTTTAAGTTCCCGATCTCGGAGGAACTTTGGACCCCTCTATATAGTGAGTTTCCGCCAGTACCCCGGGGCGGTCTTTTCCTCGGCGCCAACAATCGCGCGCCCGCGGTCATGGGCCGGCTCAAGCCCGGTGTGACTCTCGATCAAGCGAACGCGGAGTTTATCGCGCTTGCCCGCCATTTAGCCGAGGACAATCCCAAGACGAACCAAAATCTTACATCAGCGAGCGTGCAACCCCTCCTAAACACATTCACCGGTGTGCAGTTTCGCCAGCAAGTTTGGGGAATGCTCGCTGCGGTCATTCTCGTTTTGCTGATTGCGTGCGTGAACGTGATGAACATGCAGTTCGGTCGCGCTGCACTGCGCGCCAAAGAATTGGCGATTCGCGGAGCGCTCGGTGCGACACGTTGGAGACTCGTGCGTCAAATGTTAACCGAGAGTTTCGTGGTCGCAGTGTTCGGCGCACTCGCGGGAGTGATCATCGCCTACTGGTCAGTGGATTTCTTCGTTCGCGCGATCAACACCCTGCCCTTTCCGGCACCCTACTACTGGAGGTTCACAATCGATGGCCCCGTGCTCATTTTCACGGTGGTGATCACTCTGCTGGCCACGATCGGCTCCGGTTTGGTCCCGGCGTTTCTAAGCGCCAGGGGCAACGCGGCTGAGATCATGAAAGAAGGCGGCCGCGGAAACAGCAATCGTCTCGTCAATTTAATCACGCGCATTTTGGTTGTCGGCCAAATTGCTTTGACCGCTGGGCTTTTGATCGCGGCAACCTTGGAAATAAAATCGATCCGAAATCAGATGAAGCTCGACTACGGTTACGACGAGAACGCTGTCTACGCCGCGCGGATGGCTTTGATGGAGGGTCCCTACCCGAGCGAGGACGCGCGCCAGGAATTTTTCAAGCGTGCGGTGCGCTCGCTGCGGGTCAATCCCCAGTTCGCGTTCGCCTCGATGAGCAGTCGCTTTCGCATGACCTTTGACGGCCAGGGTCAGTATGAGGTCGACGGCCAAAATTATCTAACGGATCGAGACCGGCCGCGCGGAAATTTCGAATCGGTCTCGGACAATTATTTCTCGACTCTTGGTTTGAAAATTCTCGAAGGCCGCGATTTCACCATTGACGACGCCGACTCGAAGCAACCGGTCGCGATCGTGAACGCGAGCTTTGCCCGAAAATACTGGGGTAACCAAAGTGCAATTGGTCATCAGGTCCGAATTTTCAATCCCGGAGAGCCGCAGCCGTGGAGAACGATTGTCGGCGTGGTGCCGGATACCTTGATGCAAGGCCCGTTCGATCAACAAACCGAGAGCGCCGGATTTTATATGCCGTTGCTTGGCGCATCTCCGGCTCCTCAATTTTGCACGATCCTTGCTCGTCCACGCGCAGGCCAACGGGCTGAAAGTCTTGGCCCAGCTTTGAGCAAAGCAGTGGCCGAACTCGATTCGAACCTTCCGACTTATTTTGCCGGGACACCCGGGCGATTTCACAATGAAATTCTGTCCGGCAATCGCATCATCGCGATGCTGTTCACCATCTTTGGAATCGTCGCGTTCATTCTGTCCGCGGTTGGACTCTACGGCGTCATGAGTTTTTCAGTGAACCAACGCACGCAGGAATTCGGCATCCGAATGGCGCTCGGCGCGGACGCAGCGCGAATTTTTCGAATGGTCATGACTCAAGGCGCGTGGCAGCTCATCATCGGGCTTGTTCTCGGCGCCGGCGGAATCGCTTTGCTTCTGGGAGTCGTCGCGGCGGCGGCGCTGAAAAACATTTTGTTCAAAGTCAACGCGCTAGATCCGACGATTTATTTCGCGGTGGCCGGAATGCTGACGTTGGTTGCCGCCGCTTCCTGTTTTGTTCCTGCGCGCCGCGCCACACGTGTCGACCCTATTCAAGCACTACGCACCGAGTGATATGAATGATCTAAAGTTTGCTTTGCGCCAGCTCCGCAAATCACCCGCGTTTACCGTAATTGCGGTAATCACGCTCGCGCTCGGGATCGGTTTGAACACGGCGATCTTTAGTTTGATCAACGATCTGTTCCTGCGCGGACTTCCTTTTCGACAACCCTCCCGGGTCCTGCACGTCTTCTCGCATGCCAAAGATCAGCGGGTCGATTTTCCACTTTCGGCGCCGCGTTTCATGCACTTTCGCGACGGCCAAACCATTTTTGACGGATTTGCTGGGGAAAACGGGCTTGCGGCTACCGTGACTGGCGTGGGCGATCCGTTCCAAGTTCCAATCTTTAAGACAACCGCAAATTATTTCGATGTGCTGGGTGTGCGGGTGATCCGAGGCCGGACGTTTTTGGCTCAGGAGGAGGAAGGCGCCGATGTTGCGGTCGTCACCGAACGGTTTTGGAAATCGCGCCTTGGCGGCGATCCGAATGTGATCGGGCGCGGACTCACGCTCGATGGAGTGTCGCACACTATCGTCGGTGTGATACCGACGCTGCCGGTTTCATGGACCGGACCGAATGCCGATATCTGGACAACAAAGCCGTTCATCATCCCGGGTTTTTCCTATGAACGGATGATGCGGGGTACCGCATTTCTGCGCGCGGTCGGACGATTGAAGCGGGGCATTTCCGTTATGCAGGCGCGCGCCGCGCTGCAGTTGCTCGAAAACAGTTATCGCACGCAGTACCCGGAGAAGATCGACGCAAAATCCAGTACGATAGTGAAGACTCTGCCGGAAGATGTAACGGAAAATCTGCGACCGGGTTTCGCCACATTGCTCGCGGCGGTAACCTTTGTTTTGCTGATCGCGTGCAGCAACGTCGCCAATTTGTTACTTGTTCGGTTCACTGGCCGCCGGCGTGAAATCTCACTTCGAATGGCTCTGGGCGCGACGCGCGCAAGCGTGCTGCGGCTATTTGTTTTCGAAAGCGTTCTGATCAGCCTGCTCGCGGGTATTTTCGGTGCGGTTCTCGCGTGGCAATTGGTGCCGGTTGTGCCGAGACTCGCGGCGAACTTCCTTCCGATTGAACAGGGAAGCGCCACCGCGATTTCCTTTCCTGTGCTCGGATTCACAATTGCGCTCTCGCTTCTGACCGGCCTGGTGATGGGTCTCTATCCCGCGCTGCAAAGTTCGCGCGCTGATATTGTCGATGCTCTGAAGGAAGGCGGCCGCGGGACTTCCGGCAGCGTGCGCCAACAACGTTTCCGCAAATTGCTGGTCGGCGCGCAGGTTGCACTTTCCGTAACGCTACTCGCCGGCGCATCGTTGCTCATCGCAAGCTTTGTTCGGCTGAGCAGTCAGGATCCCGGGTTCAGGTTCGAAAATCTCTGGACGAGTTTCACCGTTCTGCCAGAAGCGCAATATTCAAACGAAGGAACACGAGCCCGGTTCGCAGACCAGCTAACGAAAACCTTGCGGGCAACGCCCGGCCTGCAGGAAGCGACCATTAGCACTGGTATTCCGCTCACAGGCGGCGCCGGCGCTACGCTTTATGCCCGTGCGGACAGCAACGTGCCACCCGTTGCTGAACGCAAAGGCGCTCCTTCTAATGACATTTCACCAGGATGGTTACGTACACTTGGGATTCCGTTACTTGCCGGTCGCGACTTCACCGAGCAGGACGTTGCAGATCATCCGAACGTAATTCTCATCAGCGCATCGGGAGCAAAAACGGTATTTGGAAATGAAAATCCGATCGGGAAAACATTGCTCATCACCAGCGGCAGCATTCCAGTCGAGATCGTTGGCGTAGTCGGCGATGTGCGCTCTGTGCGACTCGATCAGCACAATGATATGGAATTTTATCGCCCATACGCGCAGGAGAATTTTCCGTTTCTCTCCATCACAGTGCGCAGTTTCTTGCCGACAGATACTGTCACGAAAACCGTGCAGGCGGCATTACGTACGATCGATCCGAATCTTGCGCTCATTTTGCCGCAGCCGGTCAAAGAGATCATGCGACAGGCGCTCGGCCAGGCAAAACTAATGATGGCTCTGTTGGGAATTTTCGCAGGCGTCGCGTTGCTGCTCGCTACGATTGGAATCTACGGTGCCGTTGCTTACACGGTCGAACAGCGGACAGGCGAAATCGGCGTACGCATGGCGCTTGGCGCGCAAACGGCGGATGTACTGCGGCTAGTTGTTCGTCAGGGAATGGCTCCTGTCTTATTGGGACTCGTCATCGGAATGGTGGCTGCTCTTGCCTTGGGTCGTTTGCTCACTACGCAGCTTTACCAAGTTTCGCCCGCATAATCCGGCGCTTCTTGCGATCACAGCACTAACTCTCGGGGCGGTCGCATTACTTGCATGTTTCTTGCCGGCGCGGCGCGCAACATTCGTAAACCCAATCGAAGCGCTTCGGGCAGAATGATGAACTAAATGCAGACTTTTCTCCAGGACCTTCGCTTTGGCTTCCGAATGCTTAGGCGCAGTCCTGGCTTTTCCATTCTAGCTATTCTCTGCCTCACCCTCGCCATCGGCACTAACGCCGCCGCCTTAAGTTGGATCGAAGGGATTCTCATCCGTCCCTATCCGCTCGTCGCGCACCAGGACCGAATGTTCGCGCTCAACTGCACGACCCGGGGCGCTCAGGGTTTCACCGGACTTTCTTATCCCGACTTCCTCGATCTCGAAAAAAACTCGACTCTGTTCGATTCGTTCATCATCGATAAAATTACCGGCACAACGCTGAGCAATGGCGACCGCGCCGAGCGTGCGGTCGGAGGAATGGTGTCCGCGAATTATTTCGACGCGCTCGGCGTGCGGCCGATTCTTGGCCGCGGATTCAGACCGGAAGAAGGAACCGGCCGCAACGCCCATCCGGTCACAGTCATAAGTTACATGACGTGGAAGAATCGTTACAAAGGTGATCCTGACATCATTGGCAAGACGCAGTACATGAACGGCGTTCAGCACACCATCATCGGCGTCGCCCCGGAAAGATTCCACGGCACGTTCATCGGCTACTCGTTCAACTTCTGGGTGCCGACGTCGATGCAGGAGACGTTCGATAACACGGGCTACAAACTCGAAGATCGGGGCGCGCGCTGGATTGAAGGTTACGCTTTTCTCAAACCCGGAGTCACGCAGCAGCAGGCGCAGGCGGAACTTTCCGCGATCGCCAAACGGTTGGAGAACGATTACCCGCAAACGGATCGCGGCCACGAGGTTGGGCTGTTACCGTTGTGGAAAACGCCGTTCAACGCGGCAGGCGGGATTTCGACGACGCTCGGCATCACCGCGGCCGTCGTTTTCTTTGTCCTCCTCATCGCTTGCGCCAACGTGAGCAATCTGCTTCTCGCGCGATCGCTCTTGCGCCGACATGAAATGACGATGCGGCTGGCGCTCGGCGCCGGACGCCGCCGTTTGATCAGGCAACTCTTCACCGAAGGCTTGCTCCTTTCGATAATCGCCGCGCTCGGCGGAATCGCGGTCGCCTATTGGAGCCGCAACGCGCTCGTGCTCGCGTTTCCGCCATCGGTGCCCGGGATCACGATTGATTATCCCGGACAACTGGATTGGCGCGTTCTCCTACTCAGCGTCGCGATCTGTATTGGATCGACAATGCTTTTCGCGCTGATGCCCGCGATTCAATCGAGCCATGTTGATCTTTCCGGCGCGCTCAAGAGCGAGGGGCTGGCGTGGTCGGCGGCAGCGGCCGATCCCGATTGCGCTCGGCCTTGGTCCTGGTCCAGGTCTCGCTCAGTTTTGTTCTTCTCGCCGGCACCGGCTTGCTTTTGCAAAGCCTGCAGCGAATGCAAAACACCAGTCCCGGTTTCTTGACCAATAATGTGATCGTGTCGGTCGTGGATCTGTTTTCGGCAGGTTACAAACTCGATCGCGCGAAAATTTTTCACACTCAGTTGCTCGATCGCGTCCGCACACTTCCCGGTGTCGAGTCCGCGGCTTTGACGCGAATAATGCCGTTCAGTTATAACCCTCCTTCTTCCGCGCCGATCGAGATCGATGGCTATCAGACCGCGCCTGATGAGCAACCGAACGCAGACTATGTTCAAGTCAGCGAGGATTATTTCTCCACTCTTGGGATCCCACTGGTCGCCGGCCGTGAATTTACTCGAAATGACGACGAAAACTCACCTCCGGTGGCGATCATTAATGAAACGATGGCCGGCGAAATATTGGCCGGGAAAAGATCCGATCGGTCAACGGCTCAAAGTTAAAGATACTTGGATGCAAATCGTGGGTGTCGCGAAAAATGTGTACTACGAGACAAAGCTCGAAGCTCCAAGGTCGTTCTTTTATGTGCCGGTGCGCCAGAACTTTTTTGTCGGGAACACTTTGCTCATCCGCACACGGGAAACTCCGGGCGCAATCACGAATGCGCTGTCGCGCGAAGTGCACGCGCTCGATCCGACCTTGGCGCCATACGCGGCGGATCGTTTGCAGGAGCAAGTCGACCAACGGGGCTACACTCAGCGACTCGCCGTCACGTTGCTCGGGATTTTCGGCGGGATGGCGTTGTTCCTAGCCACGATCGGGCTTTATGCCGTGATGTCGTACTCAGTTTCGCAACGCACGCACGAACTGGGATTGCGCATGGCTCTCGGCGCCGATGCGGGCAATCTCTTGCGCTTGGTGCTTTCGCACGGCCTGCGACTGACAACGGCAGGAATCCTTGTCGGGGCAATCGCCGCGTTCGTGCTCACGCGTTTGATGGGAAACCTGCTTTACAAAGTCAGTCCGCGCGACCCGCTTGCGTTCGGATTGGCATTCGTCGTGATCACGCTCGCTTCTTTAGCTGCGTGTTTTTTGCCCGCCTGGCGCGCGACACGCATCGATCCAGTTCAGGCCTTACGTGAGCAATGATGACTATGCCTTTCGAATCCCGAGCCAAATCGCTTTGGACTGAATAAAACAACGACTTGCCTATGCTTAAAGATCTACGATTCGCGTTCCGGCAACTGCTGAAGCAGCCAGGATTCAGCGGCATTGCGATCCTGACGCTGGCGCTTGGCATTGGCGCGAATACCGCAATTTTCAGCGTGGTCAATGCCGTTCTGCTCCGGCCATTCCCATATCCGCACCAGGACCAACTGGTATTGCTTCGTGAAAGACTGGCCCGTCCGTTCGGTTTCGAATCAGGCTCGGTCAGCTACATGAATTATCTCGACTGGCGCGCGGCGCAACGGAGCTTCGTCGATCTTGCACTCGTTAGGCGGGAGGGCGTGAATGTTTCCGGCGCGGATACCAGCGCGCCGCCGGAGCGCCTCGGCGCGGCCCGCATTACGGCGAACTATTTGTCGATCCTGCAAGTCGCGCCGCGACTCGGGCGCGATCTGGTTGAGAAAGACGATGTGCCGGGCGCGGGCAAAGTCGCACTCATCAGCGAACGACTCTGGCGCAATCGTTTCGGCGCGCTTCCACTCGTGATTGGACAGCAATTGAACATCGATGGCATCCCAAGAGAGATTGTTGGCGTCGTTCCTGAACGCGTTCGTTTTCCGCGAGACTGCGACATTTTTCTCCCGCTGGCCGACTTGCGCGCCGATCACGATTTTCTGTCGCGTGGAAATCACGAAGCTTTTTCGTGTCTGGGTCGCTTGAAATCGGGAGCGACGTTGAAGCAAGCAGTCGCCGATCTCGACACTATCGCCGCTGATCTCGCGCGCCGTTATCCCGATTCAAATGCAGACCGGCAAGTCTCGGCGAAGCAGCTGCTCGAATTTGCCGTCGGCGAATATCGTCATCTTCTTTATCTGTTGCTGGCTGCGGTTGGTTGCGTGCTGCTGATCGCGTGCGCGAACGTCGCCAATCTCCAACTCACACGCGCAATCGCGCGCGCCAAAGAATTCGCAGTGCGAGCAGCGCTTGGTGGAAGTCGATGGCGATTGGCGCGACAGATCTTAATTGAAACCGGGGTGATCGCGCTGCTCGGCGGAAGTTGCGCCGCGCTCGTCGCGCTCTGGAGTCTCGACGCCATTCGCGCAATCACGCCGGCGAATGTTTCTCGCTTCCAGGAAACGAATATCGACCCGATGGTTCTTCTTTTCACGACTGGCGTCATTGTTGTCGCCGCAATTGTCGTCGGGCTCTGGCCGGCTTTCCGCGTTTTTAACAATGTCTCGATGGCGAACGACCTTCACGACAATGGCGCGCGCGGCAGCGAGGGCGTATCGCGGCAGCGCGCGCGGTCGATTCTTGTCGTCGCGCAGGTCGCCCTCGCGGTAGTCCTGCTCGCTGCGGCGGGCTTGACTTTGAAGAGTTTTCGACGCGCTCAGGAGGTGCCGCTTGGATTTAATCCGGGTGGCGTTTTGACTATGAGAATCACGGAAGCGTCGGCGCGCTACGACTCGCCGGAGAAGATCGCGCGCTTCTACGAGCAATTGCTTGAAAAGGTAAAAGTGCTGCCCGGAGTCAAGGCAGTGGCGAATTGCAGCGACCCGCCATTCGACAGCAGCGACTGGGACAGCTCCTTTCATATTACCGGCACTCCGCCCGATCCACCCGGACAGGAACCGATCAGCGCGATGAACATCGTTTCGCCTGATTATTTCCGCGTGCTTGAGATGTCGATATTACGCGGACGAACTTTCACGACCCAAGACATTGCCAGCCAGCCGCGCGTGATGATTATCGATGAACTGGCGGCACAGCGATTTTTCCCGGGGCAAGACCCGATCGGCAGGCAAATCGATGATCCGGTGACAATCACCGAACCGAATCAGACCGGAGTTCCGATCACGATCGTCGGGGTGGTGCCTCACGCACGGCTCCATGCGCCAGGCGAGCAATACGATCTTCGTAAATTGCCTGTGATGTATTTTTCCGCGGCTCAATTTCCAACCAAACATCAAACGCTGATCGTACGCGCCGCGGATGGGTACGATCCGCATTCGCTCGTCAGCGCAATCAAGCGCGAGATCGCATCGGTGGATCCTGAACAGGCCGTTTCCGAGGTTGCGACGCTGGACGAGAACATCGGCGAGAGCCTCGCGTCGCGCCGATTGAGCATGATTCTCCTCGGTGTTTTTGCCGGGCTCGCATTGTGCCTCGCGAGCGTCGGATTGTACGGGGTCATGGGATTGGCTGTGACCCAACGCACGCGTGAACTAGGAATTCGACTCGCGCTTGGTGCCAATCGCGCGGACGTCTTCCGGCTTGTTCTCGGGCAAGGGATGCTTCTGGTCATGATCGGGCTCGCAGCCGGATTGCTCGTGACCGGTTTTGCAGGTCGCGCACTGGCAAGTCTTCTTTACAAAGTGAGCGTTTGGGATCCGCCTGCGTTTTTCGGCGCTGCCATCACGCTGACTTTGGTAGCGCTGGCAGCTTGCTGGTTGCCAGCGCGCCGCGCTACTCGAGTCGACCCCATTGAAGCACTGCGAATGGAATGAATGGAATTGCCAAATTATTGATTGCGCTCGTATGACAGATCTCCGATACGCGCTCCGCCAGCTTGCAAAATCTCCCGGTTTTACTGCCGTCGCCGTCCTTACACTCGCGCTGGGGATTGGTGCGAATAGCGCGGTCTTCGGCTTGATCAACGGGCTTCTCGTGAAGCCTCTTCCATATCAAGATTCTTCAAGGCTGGTCTTGCTGTGGGAGCAATTCCCCTCGCAGGGTCTGGAGCGCATCCCGGTTTCCGCGCCTGAGTATCTCGATTACGAAAAACAGACGCACAGTTTCGAGCGCATCGCCGCGTTCGTTTCCGCGAGCTTTAATTTGAAAACAGGCGATCTTCCAGAGCGTGTCCAGGGCGCCGTTGTTTCGCCGAGCGTTTTTCCGCTGCTCGGGGTTGAGCCGATCAAAGGCCGCACGTTTGCGCAGGAAGAATTTGGCGAAGGTCGCGACGACGTAGTCGTGATCAGCGAACGTTTGTGGAAACGGCGATTCAATTCCGATCCGGCGTTAATCGGAAACAAACTCTATTTGAATGGCCGCAGTTATACAGTGATCGGAATCATGCCGGCGCGTTTCGAGTTCCCGCTTCCTCTTTTCAATATTCAAGGGATGCAGTTTACCGAGCGAGCCGACATCTGGAAGCCGATCGCGTTTACAAAGGGCGAATTGGAACTGCGCGGCTCGCGCAGCTACGGCGTGATCGCTCGACTGCGCGCCGATGCGAGCGTTTCGAGCGCCCAGGCCGAAGTCAGTACCGATTACCGCTGATTGGAAGCGGCAGCATCCAAAGAACTACGGGGATTTCAGCAGTTTCGGCGCGAGAATTTATCCGTTGCAGCAACAGGTTGCGGGCGGAATGCGCGACGGCCTTTTTATTTTGCTTGGAGCCGTCGCGCTGGTCTTGCTCGTCGCATGCGCAAATCTTGCGACGATGCTGCTTGCTCGAGCGAGTGCGCGTGAGCGGGAACTCGCTATTCGCGTCGCAGTTGGCGCAAGCCCATCTCGGCTATTGCGCCAAATGTTAACCGAAAGTGTGGTGCTAGCTCTGATAGGCGGGACGGTCGGTGTATTGTTGGCGGTGTGGGGTTTGGACGTTCTAAAGCACCTCGGTGCGCGCACCATTCCGCGGCTGAATGAAGTGACGCTTGATTGGACGGTGTTGTTCGTGACCGCTTCAGTCGCTATCGGAAGCGGAATTCTGTTCGGATTGATTCCGGCGCTATCGAGCGCCAGGCCGGAGTTGACGGAGGCTTTGAAAGAAGGCGGTCGCGGATCAACCAGCGGCGCGCGGTCAAATCGGGTTCGCAACGGACTGGTCATCGCAGAAATCGCGCTGGCATTGGTTCTGTTGGTGGGCGCGGGGTTGCTTATGAAGAGCTTTTCGCGTCTCCAGGCAGTTAACCCAGGATTCGATTCACACAACGTCCTGACGATGGAGCTCGCATTACCACAACTGAAATATCCGCCGCCGGCGAACGACGACTACCTTGGTGGGACCGCAACAATCAACTTCTTTGCCGAAGCGAAGCGACGCATCGCGAATTTGCCAGGAGTCGCACACGCGGCATTTGTCTCCGCGCTCCCGCTAAGCGGATCGAACAACGATTATTCATTCGTGATCGAAGGCCGCAATTCAAGCCAGGAAAAGGTTTCACCAGACGAAGAAATTCGCGTAATAACACCCGATTATTTTCGGGTACTGCAGACGCCGCTATTGCAAGGCCGCTTTTTTTCTGATTCCGACACGGCCGACTCCTCGAAGGTTATTATCATTAATCGCGCCTTTGCACGGAAGTACTGGCCTAACGAAGATGCTTTGGGGAAACGGATTTCCTTTAGCGATCAGAATCCCCAATGGATGACGGTTGTTGGAATTGTCGGTGACATCAAACATCGCGCTCTCGATTTGGATGCAAAATCGGAGTTCTATGTGCCGCACACGCAGATGCCATCACGGTTCATGGTGTTGGCTGTCCGCAGTTCGCAAGATCCGCGCACCTTAACACAGGCAATCCGTCGCGAGTTAGTATCGATTGATCCTGATCAGCCCGTCGCCAACGTGCGCACACTCGAACAAGTTATCTCCGACTCGATTGGACCGCGCCGCATCTCGGTTGTGTTGTTGGGAGTATTTGCCGGCGTTGCGCTATTGCTCGCGTCTGTTGGAATTTATGGCGTGATGTCGTATCTGGTCGTTCAACGGACGCACGAGATCGGAGTGCGCATGGCGCTCGGCGCACAAGCGCGCGATGTGCTAGCTCTGGTCATTGGCCACGCGCTGAAACTTGTCGGCATCGGTACCGGAATTGGACTTCTTCTCGCTCTCATCTCCACGCGCGCTCTTTCAGCCTTGCTTTATGGCATTGGCGCATTCGATCTGGCGACATTCGTTCTTGTCACAGTCGTACTCGCTACGATCGGGTTGCTGGCGAGCTATATCCCCGCTCTGCGCGCCAGTCGCGCTGACCCGATGATCGTAATCGGTCACAACGGTTGAGTTACCATGATTAAACTTAAGAATCTCGAACGCTCGTATCCCCTGGCCAAGGAGAAGTTTTTTTACGTCTTGCGCGACATCAACCTGGAGGTCGAGGAAGGTGACTTTGTTTCGATCATGGGGCCTTCCGGCGCGGGTAAATCGACGCTGCTACACATCCTGGGCATGCACGATCACGGCTGGCGCGGTGAATATTTTTTGGGTGGAACCGCGCGTGCATCATTTGAAGCCGAAGGAACGCGCCACGTTACGGAACGAGCAGATCGGATTCGTGTTCCAGCAGTATCACTTGCTCGATGACCTCACAGTTTACGAAAACCTCGATATCCCACTGTCGTATCGCCACTACAAAAAAAGCGAACGTGCCGCGATGGTTGCGGACATCCTCGATCGTTTCCAAATCGTCGGCAAAAAGGATTTGTATCCGAGTCAGCTTTCCGGCGGACAACAACAGTTGGTCGGCGTTGCGCGAGCGATTATCGCCGAACCAAAACTTCTGCTGGCCGACGAACCAACTGGAAACCTGCACTCCAGCCAGGGCGAAGAGATCATGGAGCTGTTTCGCAAGCTCAATGATGAAGGCATGACAATTGTGCAGGTCACGCACTCCGAGAAGAATGCCTCCTACGGCAAACGCGTCATTCAACTTCGCGATGGCTGGATTGTATCCAAAACTTAACCCCACTAACAAACTATGTTTACTCTTCTTCGAACTTCATTCTCATTCTTCATTCTCGCTCTCGCCGCTTCGGCTGCGTCCGAAGAAAATATCAGCCGACAAGCTGATGCGGTGCCCGGCGGTAAGTTGATCGTTGACGTCGACTTCGGAACGATCGACGTGACCACTGGCGGTGATAACAAGGTTGCGCTGGAAGCGCACCGCAAGATCGACTTTGGAGATGAAGCGAGGGAAAAGGAGTACTTTTCTGCCACTCCAGTTACCATCACCAAGGATGGCAATGTCTTAACGGTGCGGGCACGTGGTTCGAAACAAGAGAACTGGTGGAATTTCGGTCACTCAGAAACGCACGGTCAATACACGATCCACGTGCCGAAGAAATTTGAGACCGATCTTCGCACTGACGGCGGCGATATTACCGTCGGCGAAATCACGGGAAGTACGACGGTGAAAACCGGTGGCGGTAAACTGGCATTGAAGCATTTAGAGGGAACCCTCAGCGCGAACACCAGCGGTGGATCGATCGAAGTCGAGGATTGCCGCGGTCCGATCAAGATCGAAACGAGCGGCGGCGACATTACCGTAGCGGATGGAACGGGCACTTTGGACGCAAAAACGTCAGGCGGGCGCGTCGAGGTTCGGAATTTTTCCGGCGACACCGAAGTCAGAACCAGCGGTGGAAATCTCAGTTTGCAGAGGATCACAGGGAAAATCATCGGCAACACGTCGGGCGGATCGATCCACGCTTCAATTCCTAGTGATGTCTTGGGCGATGTGAAGCTGCAAACGAGCGCGGGAAACATTGACGTCTCTCTGTCGGCAACTGCGACCGTTGACATCGACGCGAGCACCAGCGTGGGCGAAATCTTCAGCGGTTTGCCGCTCGAGACCAGCGACGTCGATAGCGACCATTTGCGCGGTAAACTGAATGGCGGCGGAAAATCGGTGAAGCTAGAGACTTCCGCCGGAAATATCACGATCAAACCTTTATCGTCGGAGATGGTCAATCGCTAACCAGTCGAGCATCGCCGAAAGAATATGTTGAGCGACTTCAAATATGCATTACGGATGCTGGCCAAGTCGCCGGGATTTACGGCAATTGCCATATTCACGCTGGCGCTCGGCATTGGCGCCAATAGCGCGATCTTCAGCGTGATCGATGCCGTTCTCCTGCGACCGTTCCGTTCCCGAACCCGGGTGAACTCGTGGCCGTTTGGAGTAAAGTATCCAGCGGCGAGCGCGAATCTGATTCGTATCCCGATTACGCCGATTTTCGCGATCAAGGGCAAACGCTCGACAGCCTCGCTGCTTTTGCAGAGGCCGGATCAATTCTTGGAAATGGAACCGAATCGCAGCAGTTACACGGTCTTGCCATTACATCTGATGTCTTTCGTGTATTTGGATTGCAACCGTTTCTCGGTCGCGCGTACACCCGCGCGGAAGACACGCCGGATTCAGCCGTTGTCGTTCTGAGTTACGACGCCTGGCAACGATATTTTAACGGCGACCGAAACATTATCGGTCGTCAGATTTTGCTCTCATTGCGGCCTTACACTGTGGTGGGCGTAATGCCACGTGGTTTTCGCTATCCGCTCAATCGCCGATTCGATTACACGATGCCGCTGCATCCGCTGGTGTCTTCGGAAATGAATAACCGCGGCGGCCATTTCCTCCGCATGATTGGCCGATTAAAATCCGAAACGACTGCGCGCCAGGCAAGTGCCGAGATGGCTGGAATTGCTGCACAGCTCGAGAAGCAATATCGCAATACGAATACTGGGCGCAGCGCGTTCGTGCTTTCACTCCACGATGATCTGGTGGGCAATGTGCGTCTGGCATTGTTCACAGCTTTAGCAGCGGTTTTCGTCGTGCTCCTGATCGCGTGCGCCAACGTGGCCAACCTTCTCCTTGTACGTGCGACGGCCCGCAGCCGGGAGATTGCAATTCGCACTGCACTTGGAGCGAGCCGGATTCGCGTCGTTAGGCAGCTGCTCGCCGAAGGACTCTTACTTGCAATTGCCGGCGGGTTTGCCGGTTTGCTTGTCGCGTGGTGGGGAATTGATCTGCTGCGGTTATTCGGACCACAAGATGTCCCTCGAATTGATCAAGTCCGAATCAACAGCGTTGTTGTCGTTTTCACGCTCGCTGCCGCCGTTTTCAGCACATTGCTTTTTGCACTCGTGCCGGCGCTGCAAGTCTCGCGATCAAATGTCAACGAGTCGCTGCAGGAGGGAAGCCGGGGAATGATCGGCTCGGAATCGCATCGCTTGCGCGCGCTGCTTGTCATCTCTCAAGTGGCGCTTTCGCTGCTGCTGCTCGCAAGTGCCGGCTTATTGGTCAAAAGCTTCGCTAATTTGCTCTCGACCACTCCTGGATTTGATCCATCGCGCGTCGTGACGACGGATATCACGCTCCCGCGTGCGAAATACTCTGATGCCCCAAAGCAGCAGCAATTCTTCGATCAATTACTGCTCAAACTGCGAGGATTATCCGGCGTGGAAACAGCGGGCGGGGCATTTCCGCTAGCTTTTTCCGGAAACGATAGCAGTTCGTCCTTTTGGATCGATGGCCGGCCGGATCCCGGGCTTGGAAATCACCCGGACGCATCAAATTTGACGATAATCGGTGATTATTTCCGAGCAATGCGCATTCCGCTCCTGGCAGGCCGGACCTTCGATGAACGGGATAAAGATGGTGCGCCGCCCGTTGTGATCGTGAACGAAGCGTTCGCGCGAAAGTATTTTAGTAACGAGAATCCACTTGGGCAGCGCGTGATCGTCGATAAAGCACAAAATCGACGCGACGTTCGCCAGATCGTGGGCGTGGTCGGTAGCACGCGCCACCAATCGCTCGCAATTGCGCCGATTCCGGAGTTCTACATTCCGGCGGCGCAGGACCCGAGTCGTCGCATAGACATCGTGCTGCGGACTTCGTTGCAAACACTAAGCGGCCTCGAAACAACCGTGCGTAACGCAGTCCACGGAATAGATGGGGACGTCCACGTTCCGAAACTGGACCCGATCCGGAATCTGATCGGCGCAACGCTCGCCCAACCCCGGTTCAATATGCTTTTGCTTGGCTGTTTCGCAGCTTGGCGTTGCATTCTGCGGCGATCGGAATTTATGGCGTCATTGCCTATAGCGTCGCGCAACGGACGAAAGAAATTGGCATTCGCATGGCACTCGGCGCGCAAAAGATCGACATGTTGAATTTGATTCTTCGGCAAAGTCTCTCGTCATCGGGATCGGCTTGGTTGCTGGATTGGTCAGTTCGCTCATCACCGACCCGCTTGATATGCGTCAATGCTTTTCGAGGTAAGCGCAAACGATGTTTACGATCTATGCGATTGTCATCATCGCTGTTAGCCATCGCCGCATTGATCGCAACTTATTTTCCCGCGCGTCGTGCGATGGACATCGATCCGATGGAGTGCGCTTCGTTACGAGTGATCGCCGACTGAAAGATATGAACGATTTAAAGTTCGCTTTTCGCCAACTCGGCAAATCTCCGGGATTTACTTGTGTCGTGGTGCTAACGCTTGCACTTGGGATTGGTGCTAACACTGCTGTGTTCAGCGTACTCAACGCAGTGTTATTGCGGCCGCTGCCGTTCCACCAACCACAAAATCTCGTCGCGATCGGCGAATATGATACCCGCGAAAAAGCCGATCCGGGAACGGATATCAACTCGATCTCGTACCTCGATTACGTTGACTGGCGTAACCAGAACGAGGTTTTCGAGCGGATTGCGGTTTATACGAACCAAGGCGTGAGCACGCTCACCGATGGAAATGGAGCGCTGCATGTTCAAGGCGAATCAGTATCGGTCGATTTGTTTCCGTTGCTCGGAGTTCAACCGGTTCTTGGCCGTACGTTTTTGCCTAACGAAGATAATCCAGGAAATCATGTGGTCATTTTAAGCCATGCGTTGTGGCAACGCCGATTTGGAGCGGATCGCAACGTTGTCGGCAAAACCGTTACGCTCGATGGTCAGCAGTTCGAGGTGATCGGGGTGATGCCCCCAGGATTTACTTTTCCGATTGCGGCGGTTTCGCCGGAACTTTGGGTCTCGATGTCGAGCTTGCGCGAATCGAAGGATGGCTCGCCGCCGATGACGGAACAGCGGGACAACGATTTTTTTGGGTGCGTCGCACGATTGAAACCGAACGTCTCAATCCAGCAGGCGCAGGCGAACATCGACAGCATTACCGCAAACTGGCGTCAACAATATCCGGACTCAAAGCTGCACACTGGCGCGAAAGTCATTCCAGAGATCAGCGCCATGATCGGCAGCACGCATTCCGCGTTACTGATGTTGTGCGCGATGGCTGGTTGCGTGCTGCTCGTCGCCTGCGTCAATGTCGCGAATCTGTTGCTGGCGCGTTCGCTTTCGCGCAACCGGGAAATAAGCATCCGCGCCGCGCTCGGCGCTGGCCGCTGGCGCATTATTAAACAACTGCTCGCCGAAAGTACTTTGCTCGGAGCTTTGGGCGGTCTCGCCGGATTAGTGGTTGCGATCTGGGGCGTTGATTCGATGAAAGCATTTCTGCCGAGCATTCCACGGATTGACGAAATTTCACCGGACCCTCTGGTTCTTGTCATTACGGCCATTGCCAGTCTTGGAGTCGGAATTATTTCCGGTTTGTTTCCAGCGTGGCGCGCATCACGTTCGAATGTTGCCGTGTCGCTCAACGAAGCTCCCCGCGGTGCAAGCCAAAGCGCAAGCACGCATCGCACCCGCGCTGCGCTCGTCGTAGTCGAAATCGTTCTCGCGCTGGTCCTGCTCGCGAGCGCCGGATTGCTGGTCGAAAGTTTTATCCGTCTTCAAAGAGTTCCCGGCGGGTTTGATGTGACGAATGTCATGACGGCACGGGTAGCGCTTAACCAAACAAATTATGGTAAGCCGGAACAGGCAGCCGCTTTTTACAAAAAGTTGCTGGAACGCCTTTCCAGCCAGCCCGGAATGCAGTCGGTTGCGGCGGCATGGTGGATTCCGCTCAGCGGCAGTGAAATCAGTTTCGCCTTCAATTTCGACGCTCATCCAGTACCAAAAGGTCAGCAGCCAGAGGCACAATTTAATGCTGTCACAGCTGATTATTTCAAAGCCATGCGAGTTCCCTTGCGCAAAGGTCGCTGGTTCACCGAGCGCGACGACAAAAATGCGCCCCCCGTCGCAATTGTGACGGAGGCTTTTGCGAAGCAGTTTTTTCTCGGCGAAGATCCGATTGGCAAGCGGATCATTCCAGACGGCTCGGTCGAGCCTGGCAAACCTCCCGTCCGCGAAATCATCGGCGTGGTGGGCGATATGAACCTGATCAGTCTTAAGGTTCCGCCCAAGCCACAGATTTATGTTCCGTATCCGCAGTTCGCCATTCAGTCGCTGTCGATCTTTATGCGGACGCAGGTTGACCAGGGTTCGGTGACTACGGCTCTTCGTCGTGCCGTGGCCGAGATCGATAAGGAGGTGCCGGTTTATCGGCCTCGCTTGCTTGCCGATTACCGGGCCCAGTCGATCGCACAGCCGCGTTTGAACGCGATGCTGGTCAGTTTATTCGCGTTAATTGCACTACTTCTTGCAGCGGCGGGAATTTTCGGAGTGATGAGCTACTCGGTCACGCAACGGACGCAGGAGATCGGAATTCGCCTCGCACTCGGCGCGCAACGTTACGATGTGCTGCGTCTCATCATCGGCCAGGGTATGCGCTTTGTTGGCATCGGCGTGCTGATCGGATTAATTGGCGTTTTCGCCTCCTCTCGTCTCTTGCAAAGTCTCCTTTTCGGTGTCGGCGCGACTGATCTCGGGACGATGTTCATCGCAACCGTGACCCTGGCGACAGTTGCATTTTGCGCCTGCTATATTCCGGCGCGTCGCGCCATGCGCGTCGATCCGATACAGGCGCTGCGTTACGAGTGATTGGACGCATTGTGAAAGGAGAACGATGATCGCGGATTTAAAGCTCGCTCTACGCCAGCTTCGCAAATCGCCGGCGTTCACAGTCACCGCACTCGCTACCGTCGCGATCTGTCTCGGGGCGAACCTGGCTATCTTCGCGGTGATCGATTCCATCCTGCTCCGTCCACTTCCATTTCCGAACGCAGATCGGCTGGTCACGATCTTACAACACCTATCCGAAAGCCGGCGTCGAAAACGACGGTTCGTCGCTCACCAATTACTACGAGCGGCGCGGCAACATCCCGGCCTTCGAGAGCCTTTCCATGTATATGGAGAGAGCCGAAACCGTCGGTGATCCGGGCTCCATGCAACAGGAGGAAATCGTGCGCATCTCGCCGGAATTTTTCACGACTCTTGGGGTAAGTCCCGCGATCGGCCGCAACTTCACCGATGAAGAAACGGACCCGCAGAAGAACGTAATTATCCTGACGGACGCCTTCTGGCGGCAGAATTTCAATTCTGATCCAAACGTTCTCGGTCGTGACACCCGCATAAACGGTATCCCAAGAAAGATCGTTGGCGTCCTGCCTCCTGCTTTTCGTTTTCTCTCGTCCGAGGCACGCGTTTTTCTTCCGATAAAATCCGGTATGGAAGAGCGTGGGCCGAAAGCGCGCCACTCTGGCGGCGGCGTCACGCACATGATCGCGCGGTTAAAACCCGGAGCCACGATCGCGGAAGCGCAAGCCCAGATCGACGCGCACAATGATGCCGTCGAGAAAGACAATCCGGAGGCGAAAATGATGGCCGAAGCCGGCTTTCGCTCGCTGGTGGTTCCACTGCATGCAGATCATGTCCGCTCCATTCGTCCGACACTTTTGCTGATGCAGGGCGGCGTGTTTTTCCTCCTGCTCATTGGGGCGGTGAATCTGATCAATCTTTTCCTGATTCGCGCGAGCGATCGAGCGAAAGAAATGGCCATCCGCCAATCGATGGGAGCGAGCCGAGGGCATGTCGTTAGGCAAGTCGTGACTGAAACCGTTCTTCTGACTGCGACCGGCGGATTACTCGGTGTCTTGGTCGGCGCGTGGGGAACGCATTTGCTGCAGGTCCTCGGCGCAAATCGTTTGCCGCTCGGCGCACATATCGTGTTCGATGGCTGGCTCGCGTCGATCGGCCTCGTCGGCTCGGTGGTTCTTGGGGTGGTAATCGCGATGCCGATCGCCTGGTTCAATCTCCGCAGTCATCTCGCGAACGCGCTGCAATCGGAATCGCGCACGGGCACGATCAACCGCGCCACGCAACGGCTGCGCCACGGCTTTATCGTCGCGCAGATTGCGCTCGCATTTGTCTTGCTCGCGGGCGCGGCGCTGCTCGGTCTGAGCTTGAAAAAAGTGATGGCGGTTTCGCCAGGGTTTCGCCCAGATCACGTTCTCACCGGCGAGTGCACCGTCTCATGGGATCTGCAGCGGGAGCGAGTCGGCATCGTCGATCGCTTGCTCGAATCCATCCGCCAGCAACCGGGAATCGCCGCCACCGGAACGATCACGAACATTCCGCTGAGCGGCGACAGCGGCAAAACCGCAGTCACACCTAAGGGCTATGTGCCACCGCCGGGTCAATCAGTCCACGGCCATTATTCCTATGCCGTTCACGGCGATTACTTCTCGGCCCTCGGCATTGACCTGCGCGAAGGACGCTTCCTCACCTCGGCAGATTCCCACCGCGCGGAACGCGTCTGTGTGGTGGACGAAGATTTGGCCCGGCGTTACTGGCCTAACGGCGGCGCGCTCGGCCAAAGGATCGCGCTCGGCGACGAAAAAGACGACGCGCAGCTGTTTACAGTTGTCGGCGTCGTCGGCGCAGTGAAGCAAGCCGCGCTCACCGAAGCGCAGGGGCAAGGCGCGGTTTACCTGCCTTACGCTTATCGCGACAACGCCAGTATTTTCATCGTCACGCGCACGAGCCAGCGTCCGGAAGCATTTGCCGAGACGCTGCGAAAGCTGGTGCGCGCAGCGCATCCCGCACTCGCGGTCGATAACATTCGTTCGATGGACACGCGCATCGCGGACAGCTTGATTACGCGACGCTCGCCAGCTCTGCTCGCCGGAATTTTCGCCGTTGTCGCGCTGCTTCTGGCGGCGATCGGAACTTATGGAGTTCTCAGTTATGCCGTCGCCCAACGCACGCGCGAAATCGGCATTCGCATGGCGCTCGGTGCGCAAAGAGGCCAGATCGGAACGCAATTCCTCTCGTTAGGCCTGCGCCTTCTCGCCGCCGGAACCATTTTCGGTTTGCTCGGCGCGTGGCTGGCTGGAAGAGCAATGCAGAGCATTCTCTTCGACGTCGCCACGCTGCCCATCGCCACTCTTTTTGGCACCGTGCTTGTCATGAGCGTGGTGTCACTCGTTGCCTGCCTCATTCCCGCGCGACGCGCCTCACGAGTTGATCCCATGGTTGCCCTGCGCACCGAATGAAATCGTCAATACTCTGAAGCTGACTTGTGAAGGAAGAACGATGATCGCGGATTTAAGATATGCGCTGCGCGTGCTTTGGAAGTCTCCCGCGTTCACGCTCGTAGCCTTACTCACTCTGATGCTGGGGATTGGGGCAAACGTCGTCGTCTTCGGAGTAGTGAATGCGGTCCTGCTGCACCCGCTGGATGTGAGCGACCCGCAGAACCTCTATCAGCTTCGCCATCAAGCCGTGGACTGAGCGGGAAGGCTGCTGACGACGTCGTATCCCGCGTTTGAAGACTTTCGGCAGCGAAACACCACCTTCAGCGAGATCGCCGGGCTTTTATGGATATTCTCAGGCGAGACTGAGCTGGCGTAACGCGGTGAGGAGTGTCCCCGGCTATGCGGTCACCGGCAATTATTTCGATCTGCTGGGAGTGCAGCCGGAGGTAGGACGGTTCTTCCAGGCGGCGGACGAGCATGGCCCGAATTCAGCGCCTTATGTGGTGTTGAGCGATGCTCTGTGGCGAAGCGCATTTAATGCCGATCCGGGCGTAGTCGGGACCACCGTGCGGCTCAACAAGCATCCGTTCACGGTGGTTGGCGTGGCGCCGGCGCGGTTCCACGGCACGGAGCAATTTGTGTGGCCGGACTACTGGATACCCATCGTGAACGAGGTGTCGACGTCGGATTACCTGCATAGCCGGACCGCCATGACCGTTGACGGTGCTTGGCCGGCTGAAGCCGGGCGTGACGCCGCAGCAGGCGACGGAAAATCTGAATGCGATTGCGGCCCAGTTGGCGAAGGAGTATCCAAAGACCGACAACGGACTGCCGCTGCGGCTGATCCATCCAGGACTCTCAGGCGGACGACGGTGATGTCATTCGCGGATTTCTTTACAGCGTGACCGGGCTGGCTCTGCTGGTGCTGGTGGCGGCGTGCGCGAATCTGGCCAGTCTGTTTGCGGCGCGCGCGGCGGATCGCAGCCGGGAACTGGCGCTCCGTGTGGCCCTGGGAGCGAGCCGGTGGCGGCTGGTGCGGCAACTGCTGACCGAGGCGGTGGTGTTGTCGCTGTTGGGCGGAGCAGCGGGGCTGGTGAGCGCGGGTCTGCTGCTGGGTGTGCTGAACCGGTGGCAGACTCCATATGGCCATCTGGCAGTCAGCGTGGATGCGCGTGTCTACCTGGCAGCTCTGGCCTTGACCCTGGTAAGCGCGCTGCTGTTTGGGATGATTCCGGCGCGGCAGGTGTGGCAGAGCAGTCCGTTGCAGGCGATGAAGAGCGGACCGGTGGATGTCAATGCCCCTGCGCCGGTTTGCCCTGCGGGACCTGTTGTTGGGCGCACAAATTGCCATCTGCACGCTGCTGGTAACGGCCTCGCTGGTGGCGGTGCGCGGCATGGTGCGCATGCTGCACGCTCCGCTGGGCTTCCAGCCGCAGGGCGCGATGCTGGCCGACATGGACCTGAGCCTGAGATGGAACAGGCGAGGCGACGCGCCGCTCGAGAAAAAGAAAGCGATGATTGAGGCGGTGCGGAGCATTCCCGGTGTGACGGCGGCGGGTACGGTGAACCGCGTGCCCTTTACCGGCGGGATGCGTGGGATTCCGATTTTCCCGCCGGGGACGACAGAGTTCAAGCTGAACAATTCTGTGCTGGCGCCGTACGTGTTTACGATGTCGCCGGGATACCTGGAGGCTGCCGGCACTCGGCTCCTGAGCGGGCGGGATGTCTCATGGCATGACACCACAAAGACGCCGTATGTGGCGATCGTGAACCAAACCTTCGCGCGGAAGATGTGGGGCGAAACGCCGGCGATTGGACAACGCTTCATTTCTTAGGGATCACTTGACGGAAGTGGTGGGCGTGGCGGAGGACGGCAAGTATCACGACATGCAAGAGTCGCCGCAGCCGGTGGTGTATCTGCCGTTGTCGCAAAGCGAGCAGGCGCAAGCGGTTTTCGTGGTGCGGTCGCGGCGGGCGCAGAACGAGATGGCGGCGGCGCTCGAACGCACACTGAGCGGCTATCGAGCCGAATGCGCCAATCACGGTGCAGAGCTGGCCCGATGCGCTGGCGGGATGTGCTGTTCCCGGCACGGGCGGCGACAGTGGCACTGGGCGTCATGGGCCTGCTGGCGGCGATGCTGGCGGTGACGGGCATCTTCGGCATGGCGGCCTACAACGTGAGCCGGCGGATGAAGGAGCTGGGCATCCGCGTGGCATTGGGCGCGCGCACGAAGCACGTGATGAGCGCGGCGGTGGGGCGGCCAATCGTGCTGCTTGGGGTGGGATCGTTGGTGGGGCTGCTGTTGGGCGTCTTCGCCAGCCGGTTACTCGGGCAGATTGTGTATCAGGCGAATCCGCGGGATCCCGTGGTCGTGGGCGGCGCGGTGCTAACGATGGCGCTGCTGGGCATTGCAGCGTCCGCCATTCCAGCTCGTGCGAGCGCTTGCTGTCGATCCATCCAAACTCATGCGGGAAGAGTGAGGAACCGGCTATCGAAAGCTTGTTGCCATTGACTCAAGCTTCTGACGAGCAGGAGTGATTTCGGGGAGCACAGTTCTACCAAGTTTATCCTGTTCTTCTTCCGCAAGCCTGATCCAGGACAACGCCTCTTTGGAATGGCCAAGCCCCTGTTCCGCAACTGCCAGGTTGTAATGACAGGCAATCAAGGCCTCCTGCTGACCTTCAGAATACGGCAACCCGGAGGCTTCATCGAGCCCCGCCAGGAATTCTTTTTTTGCAGACTGCATATCACCTTTGTCGAGAAAATAGACTCCGCGGCTAAGAAAGAGGTCCGGCATAATGTTCGCTCCCTTTCTTGCGACGGCTTCGTCAAAATTTTCTTCGCTTTGGCCAGCAAATATTCTTTAAACGCTTTCTCAACCGGTCCGCTATGCTGGTTCTCTGCCAATTCAGCCAGCAATTTCGGAAGTTGGGGATCATCTTTCCAAACCACGGAAGCGTAATGTTTAGCTTCTTCAGGAGGAAGCGGAGCATTTCTTGGGTGCATTCCAAAGCTTGCCGCTTTCTCGCGGTATTCCCATCCGAGTTCGTAACACAAATGGACGTCATCTGATTTCCGTGTTGCAGCGAACCAAACCGATCGCGGATCCCGCCATTCGGATAAGTAATCAAGGGTTTTCGTGAGCCAAATGAAACTAACTGCCGCAACCAGCGTTGTTGCAGCGGCGACCTTCCACCTGTGCAAATGATCGGCCGCTTTGATCAACAGCCATGCAATGAGAATAACCGCGCCTACTGACGGCAAAAGAAGGTAGCGATCAGTTACTGGATAACTGAATGGCAGAACCTGTGTTGGGAGATAAGTGAACAAGATCCAGTAGATCGAAACAGTCGCCACGGGATAGCGTTTGCGCAGGAACAACGGCAATACGAACAAGCCAAGTAGGACGCCTAGTCCAATCAATTGGGACAAAGTATCTCCCGGCGCGGGAGGTACACGATAAATAACATAATTTCCCAGCCCGGTAAGAAGCCACAAACTCTGCACAAAAGCCTTTGCATGCATGGCCAGGTCAGACTGCAATCCAGTGCTCGGTTGTGCGTTCTGGACTGCTACTGCTACCAAAGCCGCCAAAACAAGGAATGGAATCTTGTCGATGATTGATCGGCTTAATGGTCGCTTTTCAAGCACCAGGTCGAGTACCACCAGCACAGCGGGGAAAGCGGCAACGGATAGTTTTCCCAGCAATGCGAAGAGAAACAGTAGAAGCGAAACGATGTACCAGCCTATCGCGCCGCGCTGTCTGTATTTTAGGTATGCTAGAACACAAGGCAGCACAAATGCAGCAGCCACCAAATCTTTGCGGCTTGAAATCCATGCCACGCCTTCCACGTGCGCGGGATGAACAACAAATAACAAGGCAGCGACCATGGCAGTTATGCGTTGCTGTGTTAGTGTAAGTGCAACGAGATACACAAAGCCGGCAACAACTCCTGCCCAGAGATTGCTTGATAGATGAAATGCGTATGCGTTCAAGCCGCCAACCGCGTAATCAAGCGCGTAGGATAACAAATGAAGAGGGGAATAATTGAGGTAGTAAGGATTAAAGAAAATCTGCGTGAGATGCTTCCAAGTTATTCCCTGTATCCACGGATTGCTGACGACATACTGCTGGTCATCGACTCTGAAAAAGCCCAGATGAAGATCGCCCGCGTAAAGCACGGCGGTAGCCACGATACACAGAAGGACAATGCCACTATTGAGTTGCCATAAGCCAGGTACGACAGAGACGTAGGGAGGGTCGGATTTTCTTTTGCCGGATTTACGTTTCCGTTTCTCTGCAGCACAACGCCGCGAAGCCGTCGTCGCATCCGGCGCGGATCGGATTTTGTGTTTTTTGACTGAAGACACGGCGGAAAGTTTGTTCGGCATGAACTTTAATCGGCTTTGGCAATTCCGGACACGAAAATTGCCTTATTGCGTTCGCAATGATTTTTTTTGAGAACAGCTTGCATTGCCGTCTGCTTTGAACATTGGTGCCGGTGTGGTGTCTCCTATTGGTCACCAAAACTAGTATGCATCTGCGTCTTCTAATCGCTTTCATCTCCGCCGCACTCGTTGTGTCAGAATGTTTCGCCCAAGATAAAAGTCAGCCGACAGTCGATGAATTGGTAGCTAAGAACATCGAGGCAAAGGGTGGCGCGAGCGCCCTGCGCGGTCTGGGGACCCTGCGGCTTAGTGGCAAGCTGCTTGTGCAAGAAGGCCAAATTCAATTGGCCTTCATGCAGGTCAAGAAGCGGCCCGACGATGTGCGCACTGAAGCGTCTCTCCAGGGAATGACTCAGATCGAGGCGTATGATGGCAAGGAAGGATGGAGGGTTTCGCCATTCTTTGGACGCAGAGATCCCGAACGAATGTCAGCCGATGATGTCAAAGCGCTCGTTGAAGACGCGGAGATGGATGGGCCGTTGGTCGATTGGCAGGCGAAAGGAAACGCGGTCGAATATCTCGGAACCGAAGACGTTGATGGCACCCCAGCGCACAAGTTAAAAGTGACGCGGAAAAACGGGGACGTAAGTTTCGTCTATTTGGATCCGGATCATTTTCTGGAGATTCGCGTCCTAACACAACGGGTGAGGCACGGCGCACAGGAAGAAGTCGAGACCGACTTGGGCGATTACGAAAAAGCCGGGGGGGTTTTCGTCCCAACGTCAATCGAGTTCGGACGCAAGGGTGATCCGGACAAGCAAAGGATCATAATCGACAAAGTCGAAGCCAACGTGCCGGTGGATGACACGATATTTCACTTTCCTGGGCAAATGAATCTCCCGCAACCACAACGCTGATCAATAGATGAGGGTTTTGAATCACCAAAAGCGACGCGAGGACGCGCGCGCACTCCCAAAGTCCCGCCACTGCGGGACGAAACAAAATGGACGCACCTGTGATTTTGCACGAAGTGCTTTTGGAGTGCGAGGCGTCCTCGCATCGCTTTCATTCCTGCTCCTCTGTATCATTTCTTGTTGGGCCGAGGATGCGCCATTCAAATCCGCAACCATCTCTGGCCTGGGCGCGCGCAACATAGGCTCCGCAACGATGAGCGGGCGCATCTCAGCGATTGCCGGGACACGCGAGCGGTCTGGCAAGATTACGTTGTTTGTCGGCGCAGCCAGTGGCGGCGTCTGGAAATCTGACGATAGCGGGACGCGATACCGACCGGTATTCGACGAACAACCCGTGCAATCGATCGGCGCGATAGCGCTCGATCCTGAAAATTCGAAAAACGTCTGGGTCGGAACCGGTGAATCGTGGACGCGCAACAGCGTTTCAATTGGCAACGGGATCTACAAGTCAACGGATGGCGGCGAAACATGGACGCATTCCGGTCTGGAAAAGTCCGAGCGCATTGCGAAGATCGCAGTGAGCCCGAAGAACAGCGACACGGTCTTTGCCGCGGTACCCGGCGCGCTCTGGAGCGATTCGCCTGATCGCGGGCTCTACAAAACCACCGATGGCGGCAAAACGTGGAACCAGGCCCTCAAAGGACCGAATCTTTCGACTGGCTGTACAGATGTCGCAATCGATCCCGCAAATCCGGACATCATGTTCGCAGCGATGTGGGACTTCCGGCGCAAAGGCTGGGAGTATCGCTCTGGTGGCGAAAGTCCTACAGCGCCTTCTGCCAGCGGACTGTTTCGTTCTGCGGACGGCGGCAATACCTGGACGGAGATTACGCCTGAGGCCAATAATGGTTTCCCCAAGAAGCCATACGGACGCATTGCAGTGGCAATCGCCCCTTCGAATACCAAGCGCGTTTACGCGTTTGTCGAATCACCGGAAAGCGCACTGTTTGTCTCCGACGATGGCGGTGCGACCTGGGACAAGCGAGATAAGAGTCAATGGATGGTGTGGCGGCCATTCTACTTCGCGAACCTGATTGTCGATCCAAAAAATCCCAACCGCATATTCAAGACTGATGGCTCGCTGATTGTCAGCGAGGACGGAGGCAAAAGTTTCGCGGTGGTCGGCGGATTCGGCGGGATGCATGGCGACGTGCACGACGTCTGGATCGATCCAACCAACACGCAGGTCGTGTTTTCCGGCGACGATGGAGGGATGTGGTATTCCTACAACGGCGGCGCGAAATGGTGGAAAGCTGAAAACCTGCCGGTCTCGCAGTTCTATCACGTTAGCCTGGACGACAAAGATCCCTACCGCGTTTACGGCGGTTTGCAGGACAACAGTTCTTTCGTAGGCGAATCACAGTATCCAGGCGGCATTACCAATGCGCAGTGGGAAAATATGTACAATGGCGACGGTTTCTGGATGTTCCCGGATCCTGCCGATCCCGATTACATCTATGCCGAATATCAGGGTGGCGAGATCGGGAGAGTAAATCGCAACACGCACGAAGCTCGCAACATCAAGCCACGACCGAATTACAATGAAAAGCTCAGGTTCAACTGGAATACGCCAATCGCGTTGTCGCCTAACGAAAAGGGGACGATCTATATCGGCGCTCAGTTTCTATTTCGCTCGCGCGATCACGGCCAAACGTGGGAACGCATTTCGCCGGATCTGACAACCAACGATCCGGAAAAACAGAAACAGGAGCAATCGGGCGGCGTCACGGTGGACAATTCGTCGGCGGAAATGCACACCACAATTTACTCGATCAGTGAATCGCCCAAGGACAAATCGCTGATCTGGGTCGGCACAGACGACGGCAACCTTCAACTTACTCGTGACGGCGGCAAAACGTGGACCAATGTCGTCGGCAATGTTCCCGGTTTGCCAAAAAATTCATGGGTGAGCTGGGTGCAGGCAAGCAACTTCAACGCCGGCACGGCTTACGCTGCGTTTGATCGACATACTTTTGGCGACATGACGCCGTATGTTTTCAAAACAACCGATTACGGTAAGACTTGGACGCCGCTTGTAAGCGCTCAGGACGGCAAAGGCGTTCGTGGATACGCACATGTAATCAAGGAAGACTTGGTCAAGCCGGATCTGCTCTTTCTCGGTACGGAATTTGGACTTTGGGTCTCGATCGATGGTGGAAAAAACTGGGCGCAATTTAAAGGCAACCATTTTCCGGCTGTCGCGGTTCGAGATCTGGCAATCCACCCGCGCGATAACGATCTGGTTCTTGCGACACACGGCCGCGGGATCTGGATTATTGACGATATCACACCATTGCGCGCCTTGACGCCGGATCTGTTGAAACAGGCAGTCGCGTTCGTTTCAGCGCGTCCTGTGCAACAGCGGATCGAAGGAACAGGCGGCTGGGCTTCTGGCGACGCGGTTTTTGTTGGCGATAATCCGCCTGACGCCGCCGTAATCAATTACTACCAGCGCGAGCGCCATCTGTTCGGAAAACTGAAGCTCGAAGTTTTGGATTCCTCGGGGCGCGTCGTCGATGAATTGCCAGCGAGCAAACGTCCCGGACTCAATCGCGTGACGTGGCCAATGCGCGGTAAGCCGCCGCGCGTGCCGCCCGCTGCGCAGGTTGCCTACGCGGGAGTGCGGGGCCCACGGCTTGTACCGGGTGTGTACACTGTGCGCCTCACTAAAGCGGGCAAAGTTTCGGAAACCAAATTGACGGTTGGTCTCGATCACCGGGCGAAATTCAGCGCTGCGGATCGCAAGGCACAATTCGATGCTGCGATGAAGGTCCACGCGCTCTTTGACGAGGAAAGCGCGCTAATGGACCGCATTGTTTCCTTGCGTAATGCGTTGGCACAGAGCGGAGGAGGGTTACCTGAAGGCGATCCGCTTCGCAAGAACCTCTCCGATTTCGATGGGAAAGTTGATGGTGTCCGTAAAAAAATCGTCGCTACGACCGAAGGAGGAGCGATCACAGGTGAGGAGCGATTGCGAGAGCACACCGATCAGCTTTACGGAGCAATTCTCAGTTACGAAGGAAAACCTGGCGGATACCAGATTGCGTATATCGATGCGCTCAAGCGGGAATTAAGTGATGTGACAAAAGAGTTTGACCAACTGCTCGCACAGGAGCTTCCAGCCTTAAACGAGTCGCTCAAAGGGAAGGGGCGGCAGCCGATTTCGGTGCCGTCGGCGGCACAGGGCGTCGGCGCGAGTAATGCCCCCACGGGCTCAGCGGTGTGACCGGCGCGGGCACGATACTCCCAACCGATTTCCGTATTTCATACTAGACTCTAGGGATTGCAGCGGCATTTTCGTTCGCTGGAAGAATTTCTTCGTCGTGCTAATTTACGCGCTCACCAACGGTTAAAACGGGGGTATAGCTCAGCTGGTAGAGCGTCTCGTTCGCAATGAGAAGGCCAGGGGTTCGAATCCCCTTACCTCCAGTCCCGTCTCGAGTGCCTTTGACGAGGCAGCCACCGCATTGGAATAAAGCGCGCGCTCCCTTGTCCGCACGACCATTGATCAGGTCGCATTCACCATGGGTAAATCGCAAACGCTACAATTCGAATCAATTTGTCTTGATTCGTGTTCGTCGTCGGCTTTAGGCTCGGCAAAACTGAAAGCATAAGTCGAACTCGTGGCTTGTGGCTGGGTTCCACCGCGCTTTCCAAACCAGGAGGTTCCAATGCACCTTATCGAAGAATTAGTCGGTTTCGCACCTGACGGCGGAAACGGGGTCTTGGAGGTTTTTCTGCTGATACTCCCATTTGTTGTGGGGCTTTGGACGAGGAAGCGCGCGAAACTTTCCGATACCGGTTCATAGGCGCTAATCTCGCAACTGCCAAATTGGCAAACGCGAAGTCGAAGGAACCGGCATGGCGACCGTCAAGTTCATCCTGCAGACGTCAGGGGACATTCTAAAGGCCCTCGCTTACGGCTGGATCCTAATCATCATTCGCGTCCTGAAGCAGCTGCGCAAAGCCCTGAAGGCTTTCTGTGAGTTCAGGAAGTTGTCGCCTGCTGAACAAGATGCCGAAAGGGATCGATGCTCGACCCTCGATAATCCTGCATACCACCGGCCTGATCCTTGTATTTACTCACAGCAATATTTAATGAGCCTCGGTCTGCCTGTTACTTGGGACAACCCGGATATCTCCCTTCTCCTAAACGGAGTCGTGGTTCCAGAGTATAACTTGTTAGCAGACACGGAATACGAGATTGATGCGACTGTGTGGAATAACTCCTATGACGCCCCGGCGGTGGGAATGAAAGTGAACTTTGCCTATCTATCCTTTGGTGCATCAACGGTGGTAAACCCGATTGGGTTCACCTTTGTCAATCTCGGCGTGAAAAGTGGTCCAAACCACCCGGCTATCGCCAAGATGTTATGGAAGACGCCGCCTACGCCCGGCCACTACTGTATTCAGGTCTTTTTAGAATGGATCGATGACGCGAATCCAAATAACAATCTTGGCCAAAACAATGTGGATGTCGTTGCGGCTCATTCTCCGGCGACTTCCGCTTTTAAGTTAAGAAATAACACGAAAACCCCTAACGATTACACCTTCGAGGCCGACACCTACTCTATTCCCGTCCGGCCCGACTGTAAGCCGACGATTTTGGCGAGCGATCGAGGAACGTTCGCAGAGCGTTTGAAGCGAATCAAAGCGGTCCATGATCCGGCGAAGTTTCCAGTACCAGCAGGCTGGACCGTCGAAATGATTCCTTCGCGCGCATCGCTCTTACCGGGCGAGGAAATTGATATCACGGTAAACATTACGCCTCCGGCTAACTTCACCGGCACGATGCCATTCAATGTCAATGCGTTGTATGGAAGTAAATATGCAGGCGGCGTTACCCTTTACGTTTCCAAGACTTAATTGATAGAGAATCGCGCGATCATGGGCACCTACAACAAGTATACGGAATGCGTTAAACCAGGTGACTACATTTTTCCCTTAAGTGCGTACACGGGCAGCATTGTTTTAATGTTGGTGACGGTAATCACCGGGCCGCTAATACTGCTGACTCCGTACGTAGGCCTACCCATTGCAATCGGCCTATGCCTGATAGCTATCGCGGGGTGTCGGTGGTATCTCTTTGGTCGCTTAGTTTGCTTAGGCAGCGGCTTTAGCTGCATAGATGCAAATGGGAACCCCATAGGTTTGGCTGGGGAACAAGAATGCGCAATTGGAATGGTCACCGGAATTTTGCATCCATCCACCAGTTCAGTGCTCCATAAATATGGCGATAATGATGCGACTATGGGGGTATTGCTGGCACCCGGCCCTACCGATCGTGACTCCGATTTAATTGACTATTTGACTCCTAAGCCCGCGAACCCTACACGCGGGAATCCGATCCAGGGCTATCTGATCGACCAAAATCAAGCAATCCTCGACATCGGTCTCGGCTACGGAACAAGTGACAGCGATGTTAGAGGCTACATCAAACAATTACACTGCGAGTTCGAAGGAAGCGGCGTCCGCGATTGCCTGGACTTTTTGTATGGGCTTCTGGCTGCTCTGGTGGCTCTATTAGCATTGTTGTTACTTGGAGCGGCCGGCTGGATCATTACTATTCTGATTATCCTCGTCGGGCTTTTGTTAGGGGGAGCTGGCTTAAGCATTTTTCTTCCTCAGACTCGCGGTGACCCGACGGACGTGAATCCCGCCTTGGGCCAGTTAAAATTCGGCGACATTGTTATTGTTTCCGGCGACTGGATCTACGATTCCGGGCATCGGGGCTGGAACGAAATTCACGCGGTGCACAATTGTCAGAAGATTGGCGAGATCGTTACCAACGCGGACGGTAGTTTGTCGTGGCCGACCACCATTGGATGGGTCGGATTCAACCTGGGGTTGGATACACCCGACAAAGTAAAGGTGACGCGTTGCTTCTGGTGTCTGGCACTGCAGGACGCCAATCAAACCGTGACCGGTGGCAGCAAGGACGATCCCGCGAACAACTGGGTCGTCCATCCCATTATTGATGGTTGCAATCCGCCGCCCGTGATTGTGTAAAGTGGCTCTGGGGCGGCGTTGGAGTGCCGGTTCCGAAAATACGAGCGCCGCGAAAGAACGATTGCAGGGGGCGCTTTCGCGTTTAAGGTGCGCTCTCCGATTCTAAATATGTTCCAGATGTTTCTTGCTCAGGCGCAAAGCGCGGCTCCTCAACAGATGCCGGGCGGCGGCATTGGTTCATTTTTTGTGCCGCTGATTTTCATTTTCATCATCATGTACTTTGTGATGATCCGGCCGCAGAAGAAGCGGCAGCAACAGCAACAGCAGTTAATTTCGAGTTTGAAAACCGGGGACCGGGTCGTGACCAATGCCGGCATTCACGGTCTAATCTCGAATGTGAAGGAAAACACCGTGCTGGTGAAAGTAGCCGACAACGTGAAGATCGAAATGGACAAATCGGCTGTCACGACTGTGCTGAAAGAAAGCTGAGTTGGTGTCTGATAGCCGATAGTCGATGAAAGTTAAACGGTTAAAGGCTTAGAGCGATGAGCCAATCCACAATCCCCAATCCACAGTCCGCAATCGAATGACCCCTGCGTTTACATTTCTTGCCGGACTCGCCATCCTCGTCCTCTTCGGGTGGTATTTCGCCACCGATCAAGGACTGCGGAAGCGCCTACTGGCCATGACGCTCGTGCTGTTGCTTGTCGTTTCCAGCATTGTCACTATCTGGCCGCCGCAGAAAAAGATCGCGCTCGGCCTCGACATTCAAGGCGGCACATCCTTTCTCATCCGGCTGAAAGGTGGCGATAAACAAGTCACTAAGGGAATGCTCGATCAGGCAGTCGAGGTCATTCGCAAGCGCGTCGATTACTTTGGCGGGGGGGAGCCAATCATTAGTCCGGTCGGCAGCGATCGGATTCTGGTCCAGATTCCCGGTCTCGACCCCGCGAAGATTCAGGAAGCGCGGGATCAACTTTCGCGCGTGGCGAAACTCGAGTTTCGGATGGTTTATCCTGACAATGGTGATCGCCTGCGCGCGATTGATGCCGGCAAAGAGGTGATCCCGCCGGAGTACCGGATCGAAGTTTACAAGGTCGCCGCAGAAGAAAACGAGAAGCCAAGGGAGGAGCGATTGCTTGTAAAAAAGAAAGCAGATCTCGGCGGGGAACATGTCAGTCATGCAAGCGCCGGCTATGGCAACGAGGGATGGGAGGTTAAATTGGATTTCGATACAGAAGGCGCGAAACGATTTGGCGATATCACCGCGGCAAACGTAGGCCACCGATTCGCTATCGTTCTCGATGGTGTGATCCAATCCGCGCCTGTCATTAAAACGGCCATTTACGGGGGCAACGCGGTCATCAGCGGCGGGCGTATGGGTGAACCGGAAGCGCGGGGTCTCGCCAGCGTATTAGAGAATCCGTTGCAAACGCCGGTGAGCATCGAAGAAGAGCGCAGCGTTTCGCCCACTCTCGGCCTGGACTCGATTCGCGCGAGCATTCTCGCCGGCTTGGTCGGTCTGGCCATCACGCTCGTTTGCGTGGCCGTCTATTACAAAATTCCAGGTCTCATCGCAAATCTCGCTTTGATCATTAATCTGATTTTGCTCGTGGGCGCACTGACGATGTTCCATTTCGTGCTCACGCTGCCCGGCATCGCGGGTATCATCCTGACTATTGGCCTTTCGGTGGATGCGAACGTGCTGATTTACGAACGGTTGCGGGAAGAAATGGCGCTTGGGAAATCGCTCAAGGTCGCGCTGAACACGGCGTACGAGAAAGCGTTCAGCTCGATTTTCGACGCCAACGTTACGACACTGATCACAGCAGCGATTCTTTTTTGGAAAGCGAGCGGCCCGGTCAAAGGCTTCGCCATCTCACTTAGCCTCGGCATTTTGGCTTCGTTGTTTACCGCACTCATTGTAGGGCGGAATTGCCTCGGCTGGTTTGTCGATACGGGACGACTGAAACGCATCTCGATGCTGCACTTGATTTCAGCGCGAAATATCAATTTCCTCGGCAAAGGCTTTATTGCGTGCATGTGTTCGCTCGCGCTGCTTCTAGCTGGCGCAGCCGCCTTTTACAAACGCGGTGAACGTAACTTCGGCGTTGATTTTCGCGGCGGCGACCTCATCACTTTGAGTGCACCTGGCAAGATTGATATCGGGCAGGTGCGCGGTGCGCTCAAGCCAATCGGTCTTGCTGATGCTTCCATCCAGGAATCCACGCAAGTCGGCAGGAGTTACATCACCATCCGCACCCCATTGAACACCAGCGACAAGGTGGAAAAGCAGGTCATGCAGACGCTGCCAAGCTCTGGCTTTAGGGTGGAAGGCTCGGAACGCGTCGGTGCACTCGTAGGTGGTGAACTGGCAAAAAATTCGTTGATCGCGCTCGGCCTGGGCATTCTGGGTATTTTGATTTTCGTGACGTTTCGCTTCGAGCTTGCTTTTGCCGTGGGGGCGATTGTCGCTTTGTTGCATGACGTGCTCATGACCGTCGGCATGTTCTCGCTTCTTGGGCGCGAACTTACTCTCACAATGATTGGTGCTGTGCTGACCATCGCTGGCTATTCCATCAATGATACGATTGTCGTTTACGACCGGATCCGGGAAGGTCTCGCCAGCGGAAGGCGCGGGACCATCGAGGAAATCATGAACTCGAGCATCAACCAGACGCTGAGCCGAACCATTCTTACAAGCACGGTGACGCTTATCCCGATTCTTTGCCTGTTTTTCTTTGGCGGCGCGGTGCTGCGGGATTTCTCGCTCGCCATCATTATTGGCGTGATTGTCGGTACGTACTCCTCCATCTTTATTGCCTCGCCTATTGTGCTGTGGTGGACGCGCGCCCGCGGCGGCGGCGCTACGGCCCTGCGGCGTGAAATCACCGAAAAATCGGCAGCAGCCAATCCTCTTGCCCAGCGCTGAGCTGTTTTTGAAGTATAAACTCATCTCCTACCGCCGATTCTAGGCGCCCGGAGCGACCCCCACGCGGCGCTTTTCTGAGCAGATTTGACGGGGTCGCCGGGTCCGAGTAGGCTCCCGCTCGCCGATTTAGGAGTCTATCGCTAAAGTCAGGAGTGATTATTGATGCCAGAAGTGATCGTTCGCAAAGGTGAGCCTGTTGATCGCGCGTTGAAGCGGCTTAAGAATAAGCTCGATGCAGAGGGCATTCTCGAGGAGGTCCGCCGTTTGCGCGCCTTCGAGACGCCTTCGCAGAAGCATCGCCGCAAAGCCAAAGCTAACGCCAAGCGCGGTCGAACCAAGTTCCGATTTAATCCACAAGGTTAAAAAGTTAAAATATTGCAAAGTTAAAAGGTTATTTGGGCAAAGCATTTCGACGCCCAATTTAACTTTTAAACCATTCAACTTTTGACTTTTGTAGAAGCCTTTCCGGCAAAGAAGTCGCCGATTGCTTCTACCAAACCATCAATGTCATGGCGCTTTGCTTCGATTTCGACCTTCAAATCATTGTCGCGCGCTGTCTGCGACGTGATTGGGCCAATGCTGGCAACTTTCATTCCTTTCGGCCAGGGTAGCCCCAGGGCGAGAAAATTTTCCACGGTTGAAGAACTGGTGAAGGTAATTAAATCGGCCCCGTGCTTCGCCAGTCGTTGCCGCGCCCCGCTCGTGTCGTGCGTCTCGGGCACGGTCCGATATGCGAATGCTTCATCCACGATCGCTCCGAGGGCCGAGAGCTCTTTTGGAAGCACGTCCCGCGCTTTCTCCGCGCGCACCAAGAGAATCTTCAAATTTTCGATGCTTCCCTGCTTTTTGAATTCACGTACGACGTCCTCAGCAACGAATTCTTTCGGCTGAAGATCGACATGCAGATGAAAGTCTTTCACCCGCTGAGCTGTAGCCGGACCGATGACGGCAATCCGGGCCCCGCCGATTTCGCGCGCATCATCGTATAGTTTGAAGAAAATATCGAAAAAAGCTTCAACGCCGTTTGCGCTGGTAAACACAATCCAGTCGTAATTGTGCGCGTCCTGCACAAGTTCTGCGAATTCGCGTAAATCACTCGGTGGCTCGATGCGAATGGTGGGCAGTTCGATAACGTTAGCACCCAACGAGTGCAGCTTGCTGCTTAACACGCTGGCTTGTTTTCTTGTTCGCGTAACGACAATTCGTTTTACCAAGGAGCGGCCGCTTCTCGTACCAATTGAGCTTGTCTCGCAATGCGACAACTTCTCCAAATACTGCGACTGCAGGCGCCGTAAAACTATTCGCGACTGCCTTCTGGGCAATATCGCGAAGTGTGCCGGTGAGCGTTTCTTGTTGCCCTGTAGTCGCCCAGCGAACAAGCGCTACCGGCAAGTCGCCGCGCACACCGTGCTTCAGCATTTCGCTCGTGATCGACCCGAGGCGTTCCACGCCCATCAACATTACCTGGGTCCCGCCAAGTTTCGCCAGCGCCGCGTAATCGATTGCACTTTCTGTCTTTGCCGGATCTTCGTGTCCCGTAAAAAATGTCACATGTGAATTGTGCGCCCGATGCGTCACGGGAATGCCTGCATAAGCTGGCCCGGCGATGGATGAAGTGATTCCAGGCACAACTTCGAATGGAATACCTGCTTCGGCGATCGCCTGCGCCTCTTCAGCGCCTCGACCAAACACAAAGGGGTCCCCGCCTTTCAACCGAACGACCTGCTTCCCTTCGTGCGCTTTCTCGATCAGCAACGCATTAATTTCATTCTGGCCGCTCCGCGATTCGCCAGGCGTTTTGCCGACATAAATGATTTCAGCGTTGTCCCGCGCCCAGCCGAGCGTCTCGGGATTTGCAAGGTGATCGTAAATGATCACGTCCCCATTCTCGATGCACTCCTTGGCACGCAATGTTACCAAACCGAGGTCGCCCGGGCCGGCACCAACGAGATAAATCTTACCAGTCTTACTCATGCTCACCTGGAAAGCCGCAGCCTTGCTCGGAGGCTGGTGCTTGCAATCGATTCAATAGCTGCACCGCTACACGTTCCCACTCATTATGATCGCCTTTCACGTCAGCCTCGCATGGTGCTGCTGATTGATCAGTAAACAATTGAGCCCTCAGTTTCATTTTGTCGCCCTCAATTGTCGCCAGCACGCCCACCGGACAATTGCAGTCGCAGTGCAACAAACGTAGAAACTCTCGCTCTGCTCGCAAACAGAGCAATGTCTTGTGATCATTCACGAGATCGATGGTCCCCTTCATGTTTTCATCATTCGCTCGAACTTGAAGCGCAATGATTCCCTGACCACCTGCAGGCAGAAAAATTTCGGATGGAAGGATTTCAATGAAGAATTGTCTGCGCTCGAAGCTGAGCTCGTGACGAACCGGCGATAGACTGAGCCGTGCGAGCCCTGCGCGAGCCAGCACGATGGCGTCCCAATTGTTATCAGTCAGTTTGCGCAGTCGGGTTGGAACGTTTCCGTGAAGGTCGACGAGTTTGAGATCTGCGCGTTTCCACAGCAATTGGCGTTTCCTTCTCACACTGCCTGTGGCGATGGTGGCGTTCTTCGGCAACGAAGCGAAACCGCCCGGATGTTTGGAAACCAGCACGTCATCCATCGGTCCGCGAGGAAGAACCGCAGCAATTTCTGCGTGCGGGTTTGTCTCACTCGGAAGATCTTTTGCACTGTGGACCGCGATATCGACATTGCCGGCAAGAAGGGCCTGCTCGATTTCTGCTGTAAACAATCCTTTTCGACCAGCTTGAGGCTCAAGAAGCGTGACTTTGTCGCCTCGTGTCTTGATGATTCTTGTTTCGATTTCTGTGCCCGGTTGCGCCGTTTGAATTGCTTTTTCAACCAATCGGGCTTGCGCACGTGCCAGCTCGCTACCGCGCGTGCCCAGGATGATTTTTCTTGTCATCGCGGGAATCTAGTTCGCGATAGTGGGCAGGGGAAGCTGCCTGCTTCCCTACAGCTGTGACGCGTGTAATGAACTATCAGCGACCGGTGGATGCCCGGTGATCCGCGAGAGACGGTTCAGTTCGTACGAAATTTTCTCGAGGAAGTCTGCGACATGTTCGGCGATGATCGCTTCGGCAGAAGCTATTTGCTGCCGTCGCACTGCCTGCGACTGCTCCGCTACTGACCGCAATGCATCGATATCGTAAAGATACACGCCTTCCATTTCGTTGACGGCGGGGTCGACATCGCGCGGAACGGCAATATCGATGATAAAAAGCGGACGATCGACGCGATTGGCTAACATGGGTCCGAGATTTATTGGAGTCAGTAACGGAGTTTCCGACGACGTCGATGTAATCAGGATATCGATCTCGCGGCATTGCTGTGGCCACTTACCGAACGAGACAGCCCGGCCACCTACTCGTTGTGCCAATTCCTGCCCGCGATCATTTGAGCGATTGCTCACGCGCAGATCGCTGACACCCCGGGAAATGAGCGCGCGTGCTGTGCGTTCGCTCGTTTCACCGGCTCCCAAAACCAAGACTTTGCAATTGCCAAGTTCACCGAAAATTCTCTGAGCCAGATCAACAGCAACGGAGCCAACTGACACCGAACCACGCGTAATTTCGGTGTGCGTGCGGACCTGCTTCGCCACACGGAAGGCCCGTTGAAACAACCGATGAAGACAGGGGCCAACCGCCCCAGACGCGCGCGCAGATTGGTAAGCTTTTTTTGTCTGACCAAGAATTTCTGTCTCGCCTACGACCATCGAATCGAGTCCGGAAGCGACCCGGAACAGATGTTGAACGCACTTTTCAGCTTCGTAACGGTAAAACGGCAACGCTGTACCGTGGCCGCGGTCACTTAGCTCACCGTTTTGCAATAAGCATTGAGCAATCTCATCCGTTGATACCCGTTTTTCTGACGCGCCATAGACTTCCACGCGGTTACAGGTCGCTAGCACCAATGCTTCCGCGCAGCCTGCGGCGCGAAGAGTACATTCCGAGCCAGCGCCGACAGCGAAACGTTCTCGCGTTTCTACATTTGCAGTGTGATGACTGAGGCCGATGCAGAAAAGATTCATGGGACGGAGTGCATTTGCGCTGAGAACGTGATTCCCCAGAGGAGCGTCAAAGCTGCGCTAAATCCGATAATGCAAAGCGCCGCAATTCGCTTTGGCGCGATTCGGCGAAAATACCGGCCTTGCAGGATCGCCGCATAAAGTAACCAAACGGCAATCGCAGCCACTACTTGCACGTGTGGCAAGGGTCGGCCCGTAAAAAAGCCGCTGGCAATCCCGACAGTATATAGAATGAAACCCAACCAAAGCAGGCGGGTGATTGCCGTAAAGAGGTCAGTGAGCGGCGGCAGGTGATAAAAAATCGAACGCAATTGATGTGTCTTAAGCTGACGCTCTTGCACCAGATACATTACCCCGGCGATGCAAGCGAGTGCGAAAGCGCCATAGGCCACCAGAGAAACCGATGCATGAAATTCCAGCGAAGAATTGGCGGGCACCTTGACTGGATGACGAACATCGATTGGCGCAATCAATGCAAGGCCTTGCAGCAGGACTACCAGCGGCGCTGTGAACGCGCCCATGAGTGAGAGACGGTAGGCTGGGCCGACCAGCATGTAGATGAGGGCTACCGACCAGGCGAGAAAGATAAAGACCTCAAACAGGTTGGTCAGCGGACAACGTCCCAGCGCATGGCCGCGGATCGATAAAAACGCCGTTTGAAAAAGAAAACCCAGTCCAATCGCGAGAAAATTAAACCTTCCTGGTCGAAAAACTCCGGCGCGCAGAGCGACCGCGGTGCGCACGACCGCCGCGAGAAAACAGGTCGTCGAAATGATGAGAAGATCTCGATCCACGAAAGTCTATTGTAGAGTCGCTTGCGCCCATGGCAAAGCAGCTTGTGTACGGTTGGTTTGCTGGACTCCCGAGGCCCAGCGTTAAGCGCGATACAGAGGACGAGATGGAAATGTTTTACCAACCAAAAGAGCGGCTTCCGATTTGAAACGCGTTGCACTCGTTGGAAATTCTCGGGGAAGATTCTCGCGCGGCTTCCATTTGAGTCTCATTGGATGGAACGCGAGTTCACGACGTCTTACTCGACAAACATTGGTTAGTCACAAATGGCAAGACCGAAGGGTTGCATCTGCGCGAACAATAATTCATTAGTCCATTGCCATTGACGTTTGCCTGCGGGCCGCTAGCGTCGCGCCGATGACTTCCGACGTAGTCGAGAAATTGCGTGCGGGTGTGCGCGACGTTTCTGATTTTCCGAAAAAAGGAATAGTATTCAAAGATATCACGCCGATTCTCAGCGATCCGGCGCTATTTCGGGCATCCATTGATTTGTTTTTGGAGCGTTGTCGCGGCAGAAAGATTGACAAAATTGTTGGGATCGACGCGCGCGGGTTCCTGTTTGGATCGGCGGTGGCGTATCAACTCGGTGTCGGTTTCGTTCCGATCCGAAAGCGGGGCAAGCTTCCTTTTCAGACTGAGATTGCCAGTTACGCGCTCGAGTACGGCGAAGCGGAAATGGAGATGCACATCGACGCCATTAACGCAGGTGAACAAATTGTGCTGGTAGATGATTTGCTGGCCACGGGCGGAACTTCTGCCGCTGCGGCTGTCCTCATTCGCAAAGCGGGGGGGCGCCTCGTCGAAGCACAGTTTCTGATTGAGTTGGAATTTCTTCATGGCCGTAAGCAACTCGAGCCGACACCGGTCGCTTCATTCTTGAAATACTGAACCTCGGCTCGACATAAGGTCTTGTCGCCAGCGTGAAGCAGTCCTCACCGAGCGACCGCTTCTTCTCCGTCTGAGATGGATTTGGATTTTGAAGATCTAATTTTAGATTGAACAACAATCCGAATTCTCGATGAGAACGTCCCATCATTTGGAGCAGGTTTTGGCGCACGCCGCAAGCCGTCTTGCAGCGACGGGTACCAGACGTCCAACCGAGGTCCTTCCGCTTTACAAGAAGTTTCTCAAGGTCGAGGAGCATCGGTTGCGCCTGAAGCACCAGGCGGGAGGCGGTGGCCGTGAAATTTGTGCCCGGCGCGCCGAGCTGGTTGACGTTTTGTTGCAGTATGTTTTCGGGGCTGCTGCAACCTCTGCTCGCGGAAACGGGCCCGCCAAATTCCCACTTGCCCTAATCGCCCTTGGTGGATATGGCCGGGGCGAGCTCAACCCGTTTAGTGACATCGATGTGATGCTCTTGCATCATCAGGAAAAGAAGGGGATTTCGCCACATCTGGAGGAAATGGTACAGCAAGTTCTTTATCTTCTATGGGACAGCGGTTTCAAGGTTGGACACTCCACGCGCTCGATCAAAGAAGCGGTCGCTCAAGCAAATCAGGACATGCGCACAAAAACTGCCATGCTGGAATCGCGGTTTCTCGCGGGTGATGCCGAGCTGGCGCGGGAGTTTCGGGGGCAATTTCGTTCGAAGTGTGTCAACGGATACGAACGAGAATACGTGGAACTGCGCATGCAGGATCAGGTCGCCCGGCACAAGAAATTCGGCGATAGCGTCTATCTTCAGGAGCCGAACCTTAAAAGCGGATGCGGCGGACTGCGCGATTATCAAAACCTTCTTTGGATGACCTATTTCAAAGAGGGTTCGCTGAGCACGAACCAGCTCGTGGGAAAAGACTGGCTGAGCGAAAGCGACCAGCGCCGGATAGAAAAGGCGTACGATTTTCTCCTGCGTTTGCGCACCGCTTTGCATTACTCGACCGGACGCGCGACCGACATCCTTCACATTAGTTTGCAGGAACAGATCGCAAAACGCCTCGATTATTCTTCTGGGAACGGCCAGATCCGCAGCGAGGCGCTCATGCGGGATTATTACGAGCACACGCGAAACATCTTCCGGGTGACGGAACGCATTACGGAGCAATTTGTAAGCGGACATGTCACAAGCAAGACACGTTCTCTGTTCAGTTTTCTTCCGCTGATGCGAACGCACAAAACTCCCGTGGGAGATTATTTCTTTGTTCGCAACAAGCAGTTACACCCAGCGCGGCGCGATCTTTTTCGCAACGATCCCGAACAGATGATGCGAGCATTTGAAATCGCGCAGGAACGCGGCCTGGATTTGAGCCCGGAGCTCGAGGACCTGCTAAGCCGAAGCCTCGGCCAGGTTACCCGCACGTATCAGTATGCGCGCGGACCGCGCGCGATCTTCAAGACCATTCTTTCACAAAAAGGGAGAGTAGGTCGCATTCTCAGAATGATGCACCGGGTCGATTTTCTCGGGCGCTACATTCCTGAATTCGGACAGCTTACATGTCTGGTGCAGCATGAGTTTCTGCATCGTTACACGGCCGACGAGCACACATTGGTGTGCATCGACAAACTTGATGCCTTGACGCAGACGAATGATCCGAAGCTGGTCCCTTATCGAAAGATTTTCGAGCAACTGGAGGATCCATTTGTGCTCTATCTCGCGCTCCTTTTACACGACAGCGGAAAAGCAGTTGGCGCCAGGCCACACTCCGAAGCGAGCGCTCTCTTTGCCCAGCGTGTCGCCGCGCGTCTGCAGTTGTCCTCCGAGCAGCGAAAGTCGCTTATTCTCCTGGTTGACCATCACCTCACTCTTTCCAAGATCGCGCAGCAACGAAACCTTGATGATCCAGCCACGGTGACGGACTTCGCCCACGTCGTGAAGCATCAGAAAAATCTAAACGCGCTGATGCTGCTTACTCTGGCGGACGGCCAGGGCACAAGCGCGGAGGGGTGGTCAGATTGGAAGGAATCTCTGGTATGGGCGCTATTTCACGAGACCTCCCGCTGTCTGGCGGACCAAAGGTCTTACTACGAGCAGACAAAAGTCCAGCGCGAGAGCTTGCAGGCGTCGGTAACAGCAAAACTCCCCGCGGAGTTTGCAGGAGAGATTGAAGCGCACTTTGAGTTCATGCCTGACAATTATTTTCGCGCGAGCGACGTCTCCGAGATTGTCGAGCACCTCAAACTGTTCCGGTCGTTTCTGGAGAATGTTTCCAGCGGGGGAGATTTTCCGCTGGCTCCGGCAATCCAATGGAAGGCCGTTCCGGGGCACGGGCACAGTGTTGTCATCTTCTGCACCTGGGAGCGTGAACGGATATTGGCAAAAGTGGCCGGCTCATTTTCGGTTGTGCCGTTGAATATTTTGAGCGCTGATATCTTTCCGCGGGGGGACAATGTTGTGCTGTGCGTTTTTCGTGTGTGTGACACGAAAGGACGACCTGTCACACACCAGCGCGATTTTACGCTGGTAGAGCAAACTTTGCGGCGAGCACTCGAAGACGAGAGCTTTGATTTCCTTCCGTTAATCGAAAAAGCCAAGCGCCAAAGCCATCGTCTTACGACAGGAATTGAATTTCCAACGCGGATTGCAATCGATAACAAGACGCATCCGGTTTATGCGTTTATTGAGATTCAGGCACCGGACCGGCTCGGCTTGCTTTACGATGTCTTGACCTGCCTTGACCGCGAAAATCTTCTGATCCCGCTTTCTCGCGTCAACACGCAAGCTGGCGCAGCCATTGATACTTTGTATGTCGTGGATCGTTCCACCCGTTCCAAGATTACCGATCCGCATCGCATCAGGGCGATCCAGCAGCGTCTTCAAAATGCAATTCTCGGTGGAGGCGCTTCAAAATCGAAGTAGTAAGAAGCGCGCACGGCTCTGCTTTCTTAATCTTATGAACGCTCTAATCCTCGCGGCTGGATATGCAACACGCCTTTATCCCCTAACCCTCAATAAGGCGAAGCCGCTGCTCGTCGTCGGTGGTAAGCCGATTATTGAATGGGTGGTGGACAATCTTCAGGGTGTTCCCGATCTGGAGACGATTTACGTAGTGACGAATGACAAATTCGCGGGGGACTTTCAGGCTTGGAGCGAGGGCTATCAAGATCGACATCCGCAATTCAAATTCAAAATTGTCAACGATGGCTCCAAGAGTGACGACGATAAGCTGGGAGCAATTGGAGATATCAATTTTGTAGCCACGCGCGAGAACGTGAGCCAAAGCAGCCTCCTCATTGTCGCCGGCGACAATTTGTTTACTGAATCACTCCAGGGATTTGTGGTTTGCGCCAAAGGAAGCGAAGCAACGGTTGGGGTCTATGACGTTGGCGATCGCGAAGCGATCAAAAAGTATGGCAACGTCTTAATCGACGACCATGGAATCATTACCCACCTCGAAGAGAAACCACAGAAGCCGCGCGGAACCTTGGCCGCAATTGCCCTTTACTATTACTCGCCTGCGGTTCTCTCCCTCCTGACCACGTACCTCGCAGCTGGCAATAACCCCGATCAGCCGGGCCGGTTCGTGCAATGGCTCTACACGCGTAGACCGGTAAAAACATACCAGATCACGGGAAAATGGCTCGATATCGGAAGCAAAGAAACATTGGAGAATGCGGACGCGATTCTCGGGACGATCAAAACATGATCATTAATGATGAAATCCGAGTGACGAATGTCGAAGGAATCGCGAGGTCGAATAAGGAAAGCGCGCTGGCGCTTTTCGTCATTCGCCATTCGTTGCTTCCTCATTTCAATCGTCCTTCGTCAAACTCGATCAGATCGAAATAAGTCCGAATATCTTTGCGCCCTTCTCCACCGGCCTCCTTTAGAAAGTGGAGAAAGCGCGCCTTTTTTGCGGCCGTATCTGGATGCCGTGAAATCATCGCCTGGTTCCACTGTTCAATTGCTTCGGGAGAATGCCGCGCCCCATTTGTCTGCACCCATTTTAGAATTCCGTCATCCTCATCCAGTCTGTTGACGATTTCTTCAAACGCGTCGCCGTCAATTTTTAGGAAAACCAGCAGGTGCTTGTCGAACCCGACGGTTTTATAATTGTAACCGTTGAGCAGGCCCTCGCGGTGAAGCCTGGCTTTGTCGATCAAACGCGGTAGATGAACATAGCCGCCAAGTTTCTCGTACGGACTGCGTGGATGCAGTCTTTGCATGGAGAAGATTGCTGTCAGGTTGCGGGTAAAGGCCGCGAGTCGACCTCCGAAAAGTCGCTCTCTGGAACGGGCGCGACGTCCGGTTTCTGTTCCTGCAACAGTTCTCCCTGTGTAAGATCGGCCCGGCCGATTACAAGCTGACCGGAAAACATACCGCCTTTTTCCACCGAAATTGCCCTTGCCGTGACATCGCCTTCGAGTGCGCCTTTTTTTTGAATCGCCACGGTTTGGGCAATGATCTCTCCGGACATTCTTCCCTTGATTTCGATGCTTTCCGCCTGAAGCCGTCGAAAGCAATGAATATCGGCTTTGCGCTCTACGATGACCTGCCGCGCGCTGATCCGCCCCGGAATTTTCCCTGCGAAGTTGATCGTCGCGGTATCGTCGCAATGCAGATTGCCTCGGAGTCTGCCCTCAATTAAGGCGGACCGACAAACCACACTGCTGCTGCCCAGGTCGCCTTTGCCCGTAAGATGTACGTCCCCTCGTGTCCGAATGGTGCGGCTGAAACCGCTGGTGATTTTGTAGTCGCGCAGATCAATGTGCGCGCTGCACGACGGGCAGATTGTGGAAGTGGCGCTGCCGCAAACCTGCTGTTTCCGTTTACATTCGAAACACTCGATAACAGAGCTGTGCTGCCGCTTCCAAAACTCCTCAAATTTGCCGAGAATGGAAGAGTTCGCGGGCGGGGGTGCTTCTTCGCGAACCCGCAGCTTCAGGCCAGGTTTCGGCGCAAACGGAGAGAAATAGCGACCGCATTGGCGACAAATCGAGCTTTTCGCCGCTGCATACTCCATCTGCTTGAAGCCACAGTGTGGGCATTCAAGACTGACTTTTGCAGGCGACGGACTGGCCACCGGACGCTAACCCTTGGATTCCCTTCTCTATCAGCGCCCTCCGAACGCCGCCTTGATTGGCTCGCTGGACCGCACGACTTCCGGGCGGGCCGGGGCCGACTTCGCGGAAATCGAGCCGCTGGTGACTTCCGATTTGCCAATAAAAGTCGCTCCTTCCTCAATGACAAGGCGCGCTGCTTTCAAATCTCCCTGCAATGTGCATTTTGATTTTAGTTCGCAGCGCTCGGCGACTGTGATGTTGCCTTGCACTTTGCCATAGACGGTGATCGATTTGGTTTTTACCTCGCCGCGAATGTCAGCGTTTTCACCAATCGTTAAGACGCCGTCAGAATTGATTTCCCCTTCGACCTTCCCGTCGATGAGAAGTTCCTTTTGGAACTTGATCGAGCCTTTGATTTCGACATCGCTCGAGAGGATGTCTTTGCCACCGTGATCTGCCATAGGTTTTGGTTTATCGATGATTGTTGAGGTTATTATTGGTTCTTCGCCATTCGCGGGATGATTGTTGTCATCTATACCCGAAAACCGCGGTTCTTCTCTAACCGGCGGCATCGGCTTTTGCGGGACGAATCTTTTGAGCATCTGGTAGTATTGGGACAGTCGTCAACATATGTCAACGAATTCTCGCTTCAGCGCGCAATTTTTTATTGTGCAACAGTGCGGTACAGTTTGCATGTCCCTTTCTGCTCAGCAAGAATCAGGAACGGCGGCACCTGGCTTGGGGTCCTATCCAGCACGCGGCACAGCGAGTGCGCAGGCGCTGCCTGATTCAAAATTTCTGCCGAGTTTTGCGCTACACGTTCGGAATTGTACGCAACAACCCACGCCGTTCGGTGATTCCCCAGAATTTGGCGTGCTGTTTGCCAATCGTCGCAGAGGAAAAATCGCGCGCTGTCCGCGATGCCGTCCAGACTTTCATGCGAGCTTCCAGCTATCCCGGGCTGCCCGGACCAATAGGCGATCGACGGTGAAAGCCACCACGGCGCAACGAACGGGCGAACCTCTGACGATCGCAAACTAAGTGCCATGTCACGCAACTGTACCGATTCGTTGCGCTGCTCAACCCGAAGAGCGAGTTCCGCTTCGCTTGGCCAAAGTCTTTCATCCCAATCGCGCAAAATCGGAAAGATCGATACGAAAAATGCGATCCAAACGGCCCCACTCGATTGAATCGGCTCGAGCAAACACGGCAGCGTCAACGCGAAGAGCATCACAAAGAAGTATCCCCAGCGCGCCTGCCAAATTGTCAGGACAAAGGTGGCAACGAGAAGCACGAGAACAAATGTTGGCGGCCTCAACTCACTCTTGTGCCTGGTCCTGGCCACGCTGACCCAAACCAGGAACGGTGTCACGAGGAGCAAATATCCGCACCAACGCAACCAGATCGGATTTGCCGGTGAGACATGCGCGAGTTCGCCAATAGTGTGCGCCCAGTTTTGAAAGAGCGGATTTGAATACACGATCGAAAATGACGGAATGCGTCGCTCAATCAAAAGCGCGATCACAATGACCACAACAAAACAAAGCCAACCGGGGCGCCGAGACCTGGCCGAGATCACTTTTGGGTTTTCAAGTGCGCTTACGACCATCACGAGCAGAAATAAAACGAGCGACTCATAAGCCGAGGTCCAGATTGCCAATCCCCATGCGACTCCACTGACGATGCTCCATTTGCTGCGATTTCTAGCGGCAACCGTGTCGTCATCTGCTCGCAGGCTCCATTCTGCGCAAATCGCGATCGTCACGAGTACCATCAGTAAGGATTGATGATCGGGTCTGCCGAGTTCCGTTCCATGAACGAGAATGGGGCTGATCGCGTACAGCATCAGCATCACCCACCGATATTTGAGTTTCATTCGCTTCGACCACCACCAAAGAAACCAGCCTCCGAGCAGGGCGAGCAACGGCGAAACAAGCGCGCCGGCCAAGTCGAGCGCATGCGCCGTGAATGGTTTCGGCAAGATCGATAAGGCGAGAATGAGATAATCGAGCGGCGCAGTTGTGTGCGGAGTCGTTCCTATCGGAAAGTTTTCAAAGTCGTGGTACCGCACGATCAACCCGGGATGCTCTGAACACATCCGCACACGCGTCATCCGTGCGTAACAATCCGCGTCGGTGAAATAAATATTCCCGGCGACAAAAACATTCTGATAATTCGCGCAGCGCGTCGCGAGGATCAGCACGCTGAGAATTGCGATTTCGATGATGCTCAGAATTCCGCGAATCATCGCGCCATCCCAAATCCGCGATTCAAAATGCGCAATCCGAAATTTTAACTGATCTTCAGGCTTCCCGGATTGGTCAGCCGGATATGCTATGCTTCAATGCACAAGCAAAGCGGGCCTGGAGCTCGGCGGTTAGAGCAGGGTGACTCATAATTCAAGAATGAAATTTTGCGCATGTTTTCGCAGCGTTGCAAATGATAGGTGAGCCTAACGAAATTAGATTTGCAAGGCATTGCAACGAATTGCGCGAATTTGCGGCAAAAACTTTTCAGACCGTAGAAAACAACCGTGAACGATAAGGGAGTCTTCGCGTGCGCGTGAAATTGTCTCAACGGTGGCTTCGCCACTACAGCAGATGGCACGACGCGCCTCTCCTGCGTGTTCACCCAAGTCATGTGTAATCCTATTAAGCACACGGATTGCTGCAGGCTTGAGCAGACCCGTTGCGTAATGCCTATGTGAGTGTGGCTCTTCGGCCCGCTATTTCTTGTCTACGGGCTTTTGCTCTTTCATGGCGGCCATCTTCTGTGCGAGACCGGCGGCGTATTTCTCATACTGCACACTGTCGACCGTGAACTTGCCCAACATATAGTTTGAATTTTCCCACGACCAGTTTTGATCGGCATCGTTATAGGTCATTTTCGTGGTGCGACCTTGCTGATATTCATGATGAATTGGGTCCGCGCCCGGCGGGTTTACTACTTTCGAAGTGCCGCCAAGCCCGCCCTCCAGTAGATGACCGCGAAAGGTCCCGTATTGACCGAGACTGATCTCGTGGTCTTTGCCTTCCGTCTTGCGGGTGATCGCCACATAGCGTATCTCCATTTTTTTGGAAGCGCCGGGCACTAGGACCACGTTCGCGATCACCTCGAGCGCTTTGCGCTGCTCGGGATTGGCTTTCTCGTCAATGTAGTTATATGAGAAATTCCAATTCCCGAATGAAGCCATCATCGTTTGACCCTCGGGACTCTGCGACATGTTGGCGATGGCCAGCCCATCGAGTTTCACTTTGCCGTAGGTTCCTTTTTCGATAAAGAGCACCTGCCCACCGCTACAGGTCATCTTTGTCGGTTTGGAAGCAAACCAGCATGGACATGCCGCATCACATGAACATGCCTCCTCCAGCTGTCCGGTGATTTTCCAGGGCGTTTTACCTTCTGTTTTTTCCGATGCACGACCGATGGAAACGCTCAAGAGAAGGCTTACCACGAGCATCGGAAACAGCGCGATGAAAAACCGGGTAGTTCTCATAGGTCGAGGAGATTACGCCCTCCGTTCGTAGATACAAGCCAGTTCGACCGCTCCGACCGTGCGCCTTTGACGCCAACCTCATGGAACTTTGCTTCAGTATAACTCTGCAGTCGTTATTCAGTGCATTTAAATGCTCGCGAACGTGCAGCTCCGCAAAAAAATTCGCATAGGTTCAGGTTGATTTTCTCTTGACTAGCGAAAAGCGACCTGCGCAGCATACGTCAACCCCAAAACCCCTCCCGTCTAGCTCGCCGTGCGTAAAGCCACGCGACTCGCTTTCTCGAGCGAGGTTTTCCCAGAAGAACAAACCATTATGAACAGGTCCCGTTCCATCGGATTGCCTGCAATTAAAAGATTCATGCAGCGAAGCGCGTTCTTCTGCAACGTGGCGCAAAATTTCCCCAGTCAAATGGAAAAGAAGGATATCTTATGAAAAGAAAAATCATTGCGCACTTATTCCTTGGCATTGGCGTAATTCTGGCGCTAGCGGCCGCACTGCCAGTCAAGCTTACATTCGGAACCGTCAAGACGCTCATCGCTCAGGTTCAGCCTTTGCAGGGAAGCAAGGCGCTTACGAAAACTGTAAGCATCGGAGCCAAGGGCATTACTCTGCGGTACCCGGAGAGTTGGTCGGTGGGTCAACCGACTCTAAACTCATGGGTGATCCTAAACGTGCCTGCCGCCCACCAGGAGACTGTCAAGCCAAGCGTTCGCGTCGTGATTGGGTACCTGGAGAGGACCGATCACGCCGATGCGGTGAGCCAGCTCGCAGAGTATGCGAAGGAATCCAGCCAGGCCTCGACCTTCCTTGCGATTGGTGGCTGGCCAGCCTTGCAGCGCGTCCAGCTCGTCAAGAGACCTCAACCAGGCAACGCCCCGCTTTTCCCGGATCCTAACATGGTGCAAATCACAACCGCGGTTGCGGCAGATAACCTACTGATTCGTCTCGAGGGCGATTTGCCGTCCAATGCTGACCAGCAGCTAAAGGACCTGGTGCTCGCTATTGGCCAGAGCCTCGTGTTTCAGTCAGTTGGCGACCCAGCGCGGGTCCAGCAGGAACTGAACAAACTCCAGAGCTTGCCGGGGCGCCGCGAGTCTCCGCAAGCCCGTGTTGCCCCCCCAGAAGCGGCCACCAAGCTTTCCTCCAGTGCTAAAGCCGCCAGTGCCAGCGCGCCCATCTTCCCTCCGGTGCAGCTTAACAACCTTGGGAATAACGGCGAACTCGAGATCGCAGTCTCCAACAATGGCACCAACATTGTGGTCGCCAAGCAAAGTGGGTTCGTCACGTCAAGCGACGGTGGTCAAACCTTCCCGTTCAATGGCAGTCTCCCAGTCAACGACGGCGATAGCTCACTCGCGTTCGGGCAGAGCGGTAACTTCTATCACGCAGCGCTCGCATGTTTCGGAGGCAGTTGTGCCGCGCCTTGTCCGGCCAACAGCAACTGCGTCGAGGTAGCCGCCTCCACGACGAACGGCCAGACCTTCGGCGCTCTGGTTAACGCCGTGGTGTGTCCCAACTCGGGCACGGGAGCTTGTAGCTCCGACCAGGAACACATCGGGGCTGACAGAGTCAACCCGGGCGTCGGAGGTGACAGCGTTTATATGGCCTTCAGAGATCTGAGCGGGAGCGCTAATGTCACTTGCTCGCCCGACAGCGGGGCGACCTGGGCGCCGCGGCTCGCTCTCGAGGGTGGCTCTGATTTTCCCAGAGTCACCGTGGGGAGCGACGGATTCTTCTACGTGATATACCGGAACGGAGGGAACATCAGGATCGACAAGTTCAATGCGTGCACCACCTCGGGAGCCCAGATGACGAGAGCTCCCGGCGGCTTTCCGTTTACAGTAAGCGGCTTCAACAATTTCGCCGGCTGCGAGGTAATGAACGGGTTTGGCGGACTCGACCGCTGCAACGACGGCAACATTCTCTCGAGCCCAACGGTCACTGTGGATGACACGAATGCGAACCATGTCTACGCCGCGTGGGCGAATAACACAGCCGCTAACAACGAGAACACTCTGGTGGCGGATTCTACCGATGGCGGTGTGAACTGGAGAGCCGCCTGTTACCATCAACACGAACGTCACGACGCGCCGCTTCATGCCGTGGGCCTGTGCCTCAGGTGGCAGCGCCTTCGTCACCTGGTACGACCGGCGAGCCGCCACGGCAACCAACAATGATTTGACCGACTATTTTGCGGCGAGCGCCGGCCTTTCCGGGGGCAACCTTGTTCCCAACAACGACGAGTTCAAGATCTCAACGACCTCGGACCCGCAGTGCAACCTCTGGCCGGCCGCGCCCCGTTCCACTTGGGACTCGGAGAACTGCTCGGTTCAGCCCGAGAATGCAGGCAGATGCAGCGTCTCCACAAATATACGCTGCGATTTTAGTGGCGACGGGACTCAGTGCCCTGCTGGGGAAACCTGCCAAACTGGAGGTGGCGCTCCGAAGTATGGTGACTACAACGGCAACGCTTGCGTGCTCGGACGTTTTTACACGGTGTTCGCGTCGGGAGTCGGTCTGACCAACGTCAGGAATTTCTTCCAGTCCTTTGTGGTGACCTCGACGCCCACCACGCTCACCTACACTGGCGCTACTACTGGCGACTTCCACGACGATGTCACTCTTTCCGGTGTACTCACTCTTAGCGGAACTTCGGCGGGGGTGGCCGGCCAAACCATCACATTCACTATCGGCGCACAGAGCTGCATGGGTATCACAGACGCCACCGGCGCGGCCTCGTGCAACCTCACGCTCAATCAAGTTCCCGGTCCCTACACGCGTGACCGCGACCTTTGCCGGCGCTGGCCTCTTCCAGCCGAGTAGTACATCCGCACCATTCACTATTACCAAGGAGGAGACTACTCTGAGCTACACGGGCGATACAGTCATAGCCAATAACACCACAGCGCATCTATCGGGTGTTCTACTCGAGGACGGCACGGTGCCCATCGCTGGCCGCACTGTTGTCTTTACCTTGGGAACGGGTGCCACCGCGCAGAGTTGTAGCGGGGTAACAGACGGTGCGGGTGTCGCCGCCTGCGACATCTTCCCGGTGAATCAGCCTTCCGGCCCGGGCGTTGTCACCGCGAACTTTGCCGGCGACGCCTTCTACTTGCCGTCCTCCGCCTCGGCAACCACGATCATCTTCGCGTTCCTCGATCACGGTTCCTTCGTGGTTGGAGACGAGACAGACACGGGGTCCGTCGAGTTCTGGGGCCACAGTTGGTCCCGTGACAACGTGCTGAGTGGTGGGCCTGCCCCGGACAGCTTCAAGGGTTTCGCTGCCGCCATAAGTACGAACCCGCCTGCTTGCGCTGACACCTGGACCTCCAGGCCGGGCAACAGCTCGAGACCGCCGGACACGCTGCCACCCTTTATGGGCGTAGTCGTTTCCAGCAGCATTACCAAGTCGGGTTCGACTATCTCAGGCGATGTACCCGAAATCGTGGTTGTCACGCCGAACCCGGGCTACGAACCGGATCCAGGCCATCCCGGCACGGGCACAGTGGTGGCAGAGTATTGTCCTCACGCATCGAGTCCGCGTACACTGCGGCCTCGACCGACTCCACACCATCGGCCTGCTCCGTAGCGGTAATTTGGGAGGGCGCGATCCTACTCGCTTGTGAAAGACGGCAACGGTATGGCAACGGACTCTTTCTACCTAGCTAGGATCCGGATTTCTAATTCAAGAAAGAGTTTTTGCGTGCATTTTCGCTGTCTTGCGCAGCATTGCTGACGCTAGGTATTTTGATCATTAGGCGTTGGCAGGGCTTTGCGCACATTCACGCTGTTTTGCAGCAAAATTTTGCTTGACCGTAGAAAATCCGACGCGTGCTTTTAGGCCTTGGTGAGGCACGCGACTCCGGTACAAGCGTTTTTCAGCCATTGGCCTCGTCACCACGGATTGCTACTCCGTGGACAGGTGTCATGAGTTGCCGCAGACTACAGGCACTTCAATGTCCAACTAGGCTCCAGCCGGGGGGGGCCGTTGGGCCGTACGCGCTGTTGACGAACACATTGTTGTTGAGATACCAGATCGCCGTTTGACGCGTGCCGCTGTTGTAAAGCACATAATCGGGTTTGCCGTCACCGTTAAAGTCGGCTGTGGCTACTAATGCCCAGCCGCCGGGAACGATCGGCCCCACGGCACCTCCAATAACGGTCGGTCCCGATAAATACCAGATGGCTGTGTAGCCTGAACTGGGATGGAATAAGACATAATCTGAGTGGCCATCGCCATTAAAATCCGCTACACCCACCACACTCCAGCCAGGCGGAAGTGTCGGACCATACGCGCTGCCGACCAGAACGTTGTTGTTCAAATACCAGATCGCAGTTTGGCGGGTGCCGGCGTTGTAAAGCACATAGTCCGGACTGCCATCGCCGTTAAAGTCCGCTGTGCCTACCAATTCCCAGCCGCTGGGAAGACTCGGCCCATAGGCGCTCCCAATGAAGGTTGTTCCTGACAAATACCAAATCGCCGTTTGGTCCGTGCTCGGAGCGAACAGAGCATAATCTGAATGGCTGTCGCGATTGAAATCACTCACGCCTCTGAGCCTCCAACCAGCTACAAGAGTTGGCCCGTAGGCGCCGCCAACATATAAATTGTTGTTCAGATACCAGATCGCCGTTTGACGAGTGCTTGCGTTCCGGAGCACATAGTCCGGATGGCCGTCCCCGTTGAAGTCAGCTACTGTAGCTGTAGCCGCGTTAGGCGTCGGAGTGGGAGTAGGAGTTCCGGTTGGCAATCTGAACGCATAGATCTTGTTATCAGCGCCAAAGTAGATCCGACCACGAGCAACCATCCCCGTGTTCCATTGCCGGGTATTGGCCATTTGCTCATTACGCCCGCCGCCTGCGAAAATGACGGCGCCGGTGTCGCCATCGTAAGCGCGCAACCGACCGTCGCCTCCCACGTCAGCTACCCAAACAATCGCATTGTTAGTCCCGTCAGTCGTTGTTACCCAAGGCGAACCTCGGCCGCCCTGATTGACGTTCCAGGCGAGAGCTATGGTCGGAGGACTTGTCGCATTAATTGTATAAGCGCGAAGTTCGCCGCCCTCGCTATGAAAAGCGAAATGTGTTCCTTCACCAGTCTGGTAAGCAGCAGACGACGTACCTCTTAGCGTGGAACTGGAAACGTTCATGGTAGCTACCGGCGAACTGACACCACCCAAGTTGTTTCGATCGAGCAAATAGGCATTGCGATCTTTGCCCAGGGCGAGCACCAGCTGTGAAGGGTTTGCACCGGGCACATCAATGAGCGTGGCGCTGCAACCGCCCAGATCGGTATCGCTTCCATCAAGCGACTGCCAATTGAAAGGTGCCCAGAAATCGCTAAACACCGGCCCCGCCTGGAAACGAACAATGGCTTCGCCACCACTCCATGGGTCACCGGGACTCGTAAAGGTGTTTCCGGTGACAACAAACATGTTTGTGCCATCGCTAGCAACACCGCCATGGCCCCAGATCCCACCACCTCTTGCTGTCGTAGCCCAGGCATGGACATTCGAAGGATTGTTGATATCTACGCCGACAACCCAGCCATGATAATTGTCGCAGTCGCCGGCATACCCGGAATAAGCCACGTACACGATCCCGTTCACAAGTGCCAGTGCCCCCCGATCTTCCTGGAACGCTGAAGTAAAACTCATGCCATTATAGTGGGCGGCGTTCACATCCACCATCCAGTTAATGGCACCTGTGTCCACGTTAAGGGAATAGATCAGGTGTTTCTTAGTCGTGCCGCCATCGGGCGTAGTCATTGCGTCCAGAAACAGCGCGCGCGAAGCGAGAGCGACAACGGGTGTGCCGGTGATACCTACCGGATCGATGTTGCCGCAGTCAAGGTGGGCGAGCGGGACGGGTGCACCTACGTTGTGCTGCCAAATCACCGTGCCAGTCGTAGCATTGAGCGCATAAACGTTGTTCGATTCGGTCACGGCAATGATCATCGGCCCATTGGGGCCGCCCTCGATGTAAAGGGGCTGGGCGTAGACCTTGCCGGAGATTGTACCATCAAAGTTCAGGTCACGCGTCAACCCAGCGGCAGCCGAACGCGTGAAGCTTACGTCAATGTAAACGCCGTCGCGCGAGAGATGGTTGTGCTCCTGCGTCACGTTGACCTGCGCGTTTGCTCGAAGTAGCAAAGCCCACAAAAGAATAACAATGAGTGATGAAGAGGAAATTAGAGGTTTCACAAAATCCCGGTGAAAACCGTGCTCGCTTCTAAAACAGCGCGCTGCATTGAGTCAAGCATTTACGGCAAAACACACCGAGAATAAACACCTGATGAATGTCCTAACGCGACTTTTCCTGATGAAGTTGTTTAACGTTGTATTTCAGAGGCGCTGCCTTGATGCGCCGCCGAAGCTGAATCGCGAAGCTGGTGGTTTGAATCCCTCCAGGGACACTGGTCATCTGAGTTCCGTTGTCACTAATTCGGGCCGCTTCAGAATCTTTTCTTTAGCTGGACGTACCAGAACCGGCCTTTGATCGTGGCAAGCGATTCATCGTAGCCGTTCTCGAAGTTGCCGGCCACAAACGGCGGGTCTGCGTCTAACACGTTCTGCATCCCAAGTGTAATTGTCGTGTTATTCATCCAAGCGCGCCATCCACAGGGGTTGTATTCGGCCGTGGAGACCGGGATGACGTTTTTCTCCTTGCCGTCCTCCATCTTTACGTTTTTACCGCCATCCTTGGCGAAACCAGGCACTGGAGCCGACGCAGGTGGCGGAAGGTTGAAGGTGTATGATGCAATTAAGTCGAGCGTGGTCCACGCGGACACTTTCCGCGCCCGCCAAGGCGAAGGCCCACTTCTCGGCATTTGTGGTTTCGGCGATCCTGTCAGCGAGACATTGTCATCTTCGTATTGGTCGGTCCAATGCACGATCGCGATTCGAATCTGCCTCCAAGCTTAAATCTCTTCTATCACGCAAATCGCGCGCGAGCGCCCACGAGCCTCCCCATAGCGCTAGGACAATGAACACGTCCGACCACTTGTCCGGGTCTTGAGTTGCGCCGAGGGCGCGAAAAAAGTTGAGAACAGGCGGTAGGTGAATTGTTACGGTAAAGAGCGCGAACATCAGTCCCACACCTAAAGCCGCCCACCGCAGCAGAAATCCGGTGGCGAAACTTACGCCCGCGGAGATGAAGGCTACGCCGAAGAAAACAGTCCAGAACCAGTGCCAGGGAATCCAGCCGGGCATCAGGCTGGCTATGAAGGTGAGAACCTGAAAATGGGCGATGCCAAATACGATGAGCGCAAATGCAAGAAGATAGCGGCTCGCCCTGTGAAGCCATCTCGGAATGCCGCCCAATCCAGGCCCGAGCCATGCCAGGCTGCCAATGGCGATTGGTTCGAGCACATTGGTACGCCACTCGGCGCTCATGAGATTGGGACGTCGCGGCACGTCAAACGCGAGCGCGCAGAGTAACATAAGAGCACCGAGTGTGATGGAAGAAACCACCAAGGTGCGTTGAAAAAGAAGGCCTGCCCCGCAGAGGACTAAGATTGCTCCGACGAGGTAGGCCAAACTCGGAATAGCCGGCAGCCACGGAATTACTGGCACAACCGTATGTTGTGGGCCAAGCGAATGACTGGAAACGTACGAGCAGATCAATGTCTCTACGCCTATCCCAATTATTGCCAACGAAAAGAGCAAGCGACCAAATCGTCCCAGCATAATCAACCACGTTACCGTGCTTTCCAGCTGATTTAGTGTCTTATCGCGCGGAATGTCCATGGTCTAACGAGACGTAGCTGAGCCACCGCCGGCGACGGCGAGCGTTGCTTTCACTTCTTCCTTCATAATTATCCTTCATCCTTTTCAAACCTCGGCCAGCGGTTGGCTGCAGCGCATGGTTAGGCGTCTTGTTGAACAGAATCGAACAAGTCGTTTAAGTTGCCTAGTTCCTCCGGCGGTTTTGTGCTTGAAAGGAACTTTTGAAATTCTGGCGAATACGTGTGCTTGCGACCCGGCCACCATACCCGACTCACGCCATCGCTATGATAGTATTTTCGAAGCAATGTCTCCCATCCAAGCCGAAGCGCCGTATGACCCAAAATGCCTTTACACTAAGTTTACCCGACGGGATCGGTCGAAATGTTCGTCACGACCTCGGTGTGTTTGGCTGCGGTCGGTTTCCATCGCCACCCAATCCAACCATTCCCCCAGGACAAGCAGGGTCCAAAGGGTGCGGGCGTGGTCGGCTTTGCGCTGGCAATGTTCGGAGAAGAGTTCCATGGCGGCGGACGTCTGAATGCCGACCTGTTCTAGGCGCCCCTCTTCCAACGAGGCGGTCGCCCATTCTTTCAGTGGGCCGCGCAGCCAGCCGCCGATGGGCACCGAGAGGCCGCGCTTGCGCCGGTTCACGATGTCATCCGGCAGATAACGCCGGGCGTAGCGCTTCAGAAAAACCTTCGTCTTGAATCCGTGCACCCGGTCCTCGATCCGAAGCGATTTCGCAAATTCCATTACCGCTTCGTCTAGGAACGGTGCACGCAGTTCCAGCGCCGAACTCATGCTCGCGCGGTCGGCCTTGGTCAGCAACCCCTCCGCGAGCAGCGTTTCCAAATCCCACTGTTGCGCCCGGTCCAGTAGATCACCATCAGCCGCATCATCGCTTTCCAAGTCTATCGGCGGAACCCCCAGTTGGCGTAGGAGCGTCGGGGTAATGTTGGAAACCCAGAGTCGGTGCCGCGTCATGCCATTCCAACCCGTGCCTTCCACGAAACGCTTGAGCAAGAAGGAAATCGTCACCTTCTTCTCGCTGGGTGGAAGCGCGTCAACTACGAGGCGGATGGCGAATCTGAGCCAGCCCGGCAGCTGCGCGAAGCGTTCGGCAACCCCCGCGCCGATGTAAGTCGGGTAACCACCAAACAATTCATCTGCGCCCTCGCCGACGAGAGCCATCTTGCTATCTTGGGCGGCGCGCTGGGCCAGCAACGTCGCCGGAATCCACGCGGGGTCAGCCAGGGGTTCGCCCACCAGGCGGATGAGCGATCTCAATCCGTGCCGCACGTCATCGGGTTTGATCGGCACCGTCACAAGTTCCATTTTCAATTGTTTTGCCACCGCCGCCGCGAAGCGACCTTCATCGAACGAGTGTTCCTCAAAACGCAGGGTGTAGGCTTTCAATGGACGCTTCGGGTACAACGACCGGACGACCGCCGAAACCAACGACGAGTCAATGCCGCCGCTCAGAAAGACACCGAAGTCCACATCCACGTCGGTCTGACGAGCGACGGCGGTGCGGAAGGTTTGATCGAACGTGTCGAGAGATAACGGCTGTTTGGCCGTCTCTGTGATCTGCCAGCGCCAGTAGGATTTTCGGCGCATGCCGCCGATATCGAACTGGATAAATTGGCCGGGCGCGACCTTCCGGATTTCGTCGAACGGCGTGTCCGGTGAGGGGAAGATTCCGAACTGAAGATATTTTCGCAGCGCCTGTTGATCGAGATTGACCGGCAAGCCACCGTGGGCGACCAAGGCGGCAATCTCGGTGGCAAAAATGATTTCGTTTCGGTTTCTTGCATAAAAGAGCGGGCGTTCCCCGGCACGGTCGCGTACCAGGGTAAGGCGCCGGTTGCGCGGGTCCCACACCGCGATGGCAAAGGCCCCGACGAGGCGGCTCGCGAACGCTTCGCCAAGTTCGAGATACAGCCCAGGGATCACCGCCACGTCCGTTTCCTGTTGAACCGGGCGGCCCCGCTCCTCCAGCCAACGTCTCAACTCACGATGATTGTCAATCTCCCCGTTGCACACCGTTATCACACCGCTCTCCGCGTCCGTGATCGGTTGGTTAGGCTGATCGTTCAGACCACGAATTGCCAGCCGCGTCGCGCCGAGGACCGCGAAGTCGCTGGCCAGCTGGCTGGTGGCATCCGGGCCGCGGTGGGACAAGGACCGGAGCATTGCCGCCACTCGGAGATGGGCGGCTTCGGGAGACGTTAGGCTGGAAAAGGCGACATTGCCGCAGATTCCACACATTTCAGGACTCTCCCAAGGCTGGCAGTTGGGCGCCACCATAACCTAGGACAGGGTGCAAGGACCAGACCAAATTTTCCGGTCGCGCTACATGCCCGCCCGGGTCTAGAAGAACTTGCTTGAAAAGCTGAACGGCGTACCGAAAAAGGATGGCCGCTCCTATCGTTTGCATGGCGAAGAAAAAAAAGCATCGCGAGGCATCGCAGAGAGTGTACGATAGCGCCCGGAGGCGCTGTTAGTCTCTAAAACTATGACCGTCACCTTGGTCGAAGATGCGTTGAAACGTCGGATGATGTAATTGGACCGATTTGTGAACAACGCCTAATGGAATAACGAGTACAAAGCGACTTTTTTTAAGTAGGATCATGTCCTTTTCGTAAGTAGGATTATGTCTCCTAGCCGGCTTTAACAGCACAAAAGAAGCGGCTTTAGCTAGTCTCCGGCCTTCGAACACCCGCGGCTTATGCGTGGAATTGCAGGGTTCACTCAGCTCTACCCGCAACTCGCTGATGTCGCAGAATTGATTCGGCGCATGACCGTCTCTGCTAACGCCGCGCGGGCCTGACGGCGAAAGATCCCCGCTATCGACCTGACCGGGATGCATGTTTGGCGAATCCAGTTTCTACCAGCGTGAGTTTTAATCTCGCGAATATAATGCCGCAGTGGTAACTAGCAATTGGCGGTACACGACATCGTCGAATGAGCACGGATGCCTCATGGGCAAGGAATTTTCTGGAGAGTCCGCGCACGGTTTGGGTGATCAGCGCGGTCATTATCTGCTTGTTTGCCTTAACGAATCTGCCGTGGCAGCTGGACGATTACGACCAGGCGCAGCAGGCGTTTACTTCGTTCGAGATGATCAAGGAAGGCCACTGGTTCTTTCAGCGAACCCCGCATGCAAAAGTGATTGCGCAAAAACCACCCCTCGTTGGTTGGGCTTCAGCTGCGACCTTCGCGATCACGCGGTCGTGGGATATTGCGTGGCGGCTTCCTTCGTTCCTGGCGGCAGTGGTACTGGCGGTCATCTTGTTCCGCGCGGCGATTGCCGCTTACGGAGCGGTTGCAGCGTTGATCGCCTTGGGTGCCTTTGGCCTGAATCTACTCAGTGTGCGCCTTGCGACTTTGGTGCGCACCGACATGCCGCTCGCGTTGGTGATCTTTCTGCTGGGACTTTTGATCTGGGAAAAAATTCGTGCCCGCGAGTCGTGGCAGCCGCGCGAGCGATGGGAAATGTTCGCCCTGCTCACCGCTTCCATGTTCATCAAGGGGCCGATCGTCTTCGCGTTTTTGCTTCCAGGCATCGTGGTGTTTCAATGGCTCGTCGGGAAACGGAGTGAGGCAAGTGCATGGTGCGGCTGGTGGCCATGGATTGCGTCTCTCGGGTTGTTTTCAGTGTGGGTGATCTGCGGCATCGAGTTCGTTTCGGGCTTCTATGAGCAGGTCGTTATGAAGGAATTTCTCGGCCGGTTCAGCCAAACTGTTCATCGCCCGGAACCGATCCTTTTTTATCTCCCTCACCTGCTGCAAAAATTCGCGCCATGGAGCGTGCTGATCCTCGCACTCGGTGTGTTGTCCTTCCGCCGAACGCGCTCGGGAATTCGCAATCTATTCCGCCAGACAGAGCCAGATATCTTGTGGCTGGTTTGCTGGAGCCTGGGCGGTTTGGTCGTCATGTCGCTTGTTCCATCGAAACGCGTCGACCGCATTTACCCGGTTGTGCCGCCGCTTTGCCTGTTGCTGGCCGCGCAGATCGCCGGCAGCTTTCGAATAAGGCAAACTGATGAGCGCGTCCTGCAATGGAGCGCTGCGGCACTACTCTTCTCGATCGTGTTTACCGGTGGCTATACCGCCGCAAAAGTGGTGTCCGATTATCGTGATCACGCCGATCATCTCGAAGTTTTCAGCCGCGCGGTCAATGAACAGGCTGTCGCCCATCATTGGCGTTACGAAGTGATCTCCGGCGGCGGCGGCGGCTACGAAGGGATGCTGCTCTACTTGCAGAAACCGCGTTTCATCAAGCCGGATGAAGCGGTTCAGGAATGGAACAGCGGAGCGCTCGATGCCCTTGTCGTGCCGAAGGACAGAATCTCGGAATTGATGCGCGAGCTGCAGAACGCTGCTATTGCGCCATTCCGGTCAGTTGATCGAAAGATCGATCCACAAATCGGATATTTCCTAGTCACGCGACGGAGCTGATTGACACGAAATTTCGTGAGCGGACTCTGGCTGTGTGAAACGCTTTCCGGGGCTCGCGGTCGCTGATCTTGTGTCTCGCTAGGTCTATGCGCCTGCACGTCCACCAGCCGAACCGGTCGTTGATGGCCAAGTTCACAACGTTTCCCACAGTGACATACGGGCGGTTATCGCGTTTGCGAAGAAGCGCCTGACTGAAACTGGCCGTGCTTCACAGTTCCGTCCGGTGCAAATACTAGGATCGCGTCACCGCCAAGTCCCAGATGCTTATCACGACATTATCGCAGACATGAGCGGCGCGTTGCATGATATCGTTAGCAGGCCGGAAATCGCGGCGGACGGCGATTCCACAGGGCAAAACAAAAGCCGCCACGCGGTGAAACGTCACGGCTCATTGTGAAATGCTGCTGCTTGTTAGGCTTTGCTGATTGGCGGCGACTTATTTCTCTTTGTCTATACGCGCGCGGCTTACCAGTTTTCCAGAAGGAAACCGTGGTCCACATTGTTGCTGTCAATCAGCTGTCCCGTGACTAGTCCTGTGTCGGAATTATCCGAGGGAACAGTGCCCTGGCCTGCGCTTGTGCCGCCGCCCGGGGCATCGAACGTGGTGAGACTGCCGCGAAGATTACGAAGGAAGCCATGACTCACGCCGTTGGCGTCGAAGTAATTTCCGGCGACGTCTCCGAAGTCATCGTTGCTTTCGGGTAGAGTGCCCTGGCCCGGACCGGTGCCCGCGGCCGGCACATTGTAAGTGGTGTATTCGCCCTGAGGAGAGCGGATGAAGCCATGAAGGACACCATTTATATCGACATACACTCCTTCGATTTCGCCGGTTGGAATGACGCCCACACCGAAGGTGCCGTTGAAGCTACCCGCAGTATGGTCAGCGCCGGGAGCGTCGATCACGGTGAAGTTGCCGCGCGGATCGCGCAGGAAGCCGTGACCAACCGAGTTCGCGTCGAAATAGAATCCGGCGATGTTGCCTAACAAGTCGATGGCATTCGGCGTGGTGAAGGTGGACCCGGGTGGATCGAACTCGGTGATTTTGCCGCCACCAGAACGCACGAAGCCGTGTTGGACTGAATTTGCGTCCACGTAAAAGCCGATGACTGCGCCTTCCGGGTTGATGCCCATCGGAGTAATTTCTGAGACAAAGGTGCCTTGCGGAAACGGACCTGTGCCGGCGTCCGGAGCATCGATCTGGGTGAAGTTGCCGTTAGGCGAACGAATGAAGCCGTGGCAATGGGCGGTGTTGTCGGTGAAGAATCCGGCGACCTCTCCAAATAGATTAATGGAGTAACCACGCGTTCCCTGACCGTCGCCGATCGCTCCACAGTTTGCCGAACAAGTGCCCGCTGCCGGATCGTCGAACGTGATAAAGCTACCCCACGGAGTACGGAGAAAGCCGTGCCGGGCAGAGTTAGTATCCCGGAAGAATCCGACAACCGTTCCCGTGAGGTTCAGGCCAAAGGCCACGGTGCCCTCACCGGATGCCGTGCCTGCGCCGGGCGCATCGAATGTGATGATGTGGTGGGGCGGCGGACCACCAGCGCTTACCGAAAAGGGCAGTCCGGAAGTGCAGACGATGAGGCAAAGTGCAAGGAATAGATGCGGACAAATGTTGAATGCGCTCACACAATTCAAGATTTTGATCTGAGTTTTTGATAACGTGCTTTTCATAATTAGTTTTTTTTGTTAGTTACTCAGGCTATTCATTGGGAAGAGGCTACCAATGACCAGATCGCGCTAAAAAGGGTGACCAGTTTCCCTTGTCGCGGGAACAAAGGCCTTTGAGCTGCGCAGCATCGGAGAATTGTGCAGCATCTCATCTTGAGAAAGCATTCTCTGGATGCGAAAGTCGCATCGTGAAAATAAATGGTGCGATCTACGGGCGCACAGTTTCATCGGTCCCAAAGCAGCGCCGGCGTCGTTTAGTCATGTCGTTCGAAATGGTGCGGCTGGATCGCGCGTCGTCCGAGCCGCTTTACCAACAACTGTATCGTCAAATACGAGAAGAACTTGAGAGCGGCAGTTTTGATTCAAGCGCTTCCCGTGTGCCTTCCTCACGAGTTCTGGCTGCAACTCTCGGGATTTCGAGACCGACCGTAAACCAGGCGTTCTTAAAGCTGCTTGAAGAGGGCTATCTTCAAGTCCGGAAACGGTCTGGTATCTTTGTCGCCGATCATCTACCGGCAACTTTTCTGAAGGCTGCCAGGCCGGCGACGACCGCGCGCACCGAGCATTTCCCGCGTGTCGCCCGACGAGTGACCAGAATGACCGATTTTCGCAGCGGTCGACAACTCGATGTCGGCGTTGGTGGCCCGCCGAGCGTCACATTGGTCGCGGGGTTGCCGGCCGTGGATGAATTCCCGATTGCTGTTTGGGAACGCTTGCGCGAGCAGGTTTTGGCAAAAAAGGGAGCGCACCTATTGCGCTATGCCTCAAGCCGTGGCGACATCGAACTACGGAAGGCAATCGCTGCTTACTTGTGCGATTTCCGCGGCGCCAATTGTCATCCCGACCAAATCGTAGTCGTGGGCGGCACGCAGCAGGCGATGCTGGCGTGTGCGCTCGCGCTGATCAATGAGGGTGAAGTGGCATGGATCGAAGATCCCGGCTTCCATCAGGCACGTAATGTCTTCGCTTTTGTCGGGGCCAAAATCGTCCCGCGCCCGGTCGATCGTGAGGGGCTGGTAATCGGGAAGTGCTCGCGGCAGAATTCTCCCAGACTCATTCTCGTCACACCGTCGCACCAGTTTCCTTTCGGAGTGACGATGAGCTTGAAAAGGCGGAAAGCTCTGATCGAGTTCGCAGAGTCACGCGCCGGCTACATCGTGGAGGATGATTATAATTCCGAGTTTCGTTTCGATGGGCCGCCGCTGCCATGTCTTCAAGGTTTGGACAATGTTGGCCGGGTGATTTATGCCGGTACGATGAGCAAGATCCTTTACCCATCGCTGCGCCTCGGTTTTCTGGTCGCACCGCCACAACTTGTTGACACCCTCGTCAAGGTGCGCGCGGTCATGGACCAGCATTCCCCGGCGATTGATCAAGCTACCCTGGCGCGTTTCATCACCGAAGGATTTTTCCTCAGCCATGTGAAAAGGGTCCGCGAACTCTATGCCCAGCGGCGCGTATTCTTTATCGAACAATTCCAAAAATGGCTGGGCGATTATTTCGATCTGGAAATAACGCCGGCCGGTTTGCACTTCATCGCCTGGCTGCGGCGCAGGGAAGATTTACCAGTATTCATGCGCGCTCGTGAGAAAACCGGCGTTTGGCCCCGGCCTCTTTCTTTCTTCTGTATGAAGGCTCAGTTGGATCCGGCATTCGTCTTTGGATTTGCGGCCTGGTCGCAAGCGCAAATTGAACAAAGTTTGGCAAAACTGGCATCGGCGGTTAAACAACTGAAGCAGCAAGACGCGGGAAACGGTTCATCGTTTCAAATCCACCCTTTCTCACCTGCAACCAGTTCATACTGGCCGTCGACAGCTGTCCGATCAAATTAACTGGCTAACGAAAATTGGATGAACAAAACAGCCGGGCCCTGTCGAGCCCTGGGGACAATCAGAAAGACTTGTGGACGCAACCGCTCGCTGGCGGCTCATTCGCGAAGCGCGCCGTCGTCCACCTGATGAGCAGCTCCTCCAGCGGCGTACCGCGCTGGACAATAGTGCCATGGTCGCGCCCCGCGAATGTCCAATACTCGATTCGTTGACCAGCAGAACAGCGCTCTGCGACATACGCGTCGGTGGCAGACGGCGGAACGACGATGTCCGAAAGGCCTTGCGCGATTACGACGGGAGCCTGTATCGGACCGTCCGCCGTGTTCTGCTCAAGCCGAGCTTGAAGCGCTTTGTTCGAACTCGTCGCCAATGCCGGACCGTCGAACGTCGCCGCCAGTGCCTCGATGCGTTCCGGATCCTCGGGCGGGACGAAGTCGCATAAGTTTACTATCTGACGCGCAGCATCGAGCGCCTCGGGCCGAACCGCTTGCTCGAATGTTATATCAGGGTAAAACCGGCTGTACGACAGCGCGAGATACGGTCCAAACCGCTTGTCCATCGCGACGTTCATCGCGAGAATGTTCTTAATGTTCGCGGCGGGTGCGATTGCCGCGACTCCGAGGATTTCGAGATCCGGCCCGTAGCGTGGCCCGACAATGCCGGTCCAAAGCGCTGCGTGCCCCCCCTGCGAGTAACCCCACACCACCATGCGTTTGTCGAGCGTAAGCTCGGACATCTGCCGCGCGGCACGAACCGAATCGAGCGTCGCGCGCGCTTCGCCTTCGCCGATCAGGTACGGATGCGGGCCACCCTTCTCTGCGAAGGAGTAATCTGTCGCGACCACGACCCAGCCAGCCATCACGATCCGGTCGCGCCAGAGGATGCCCGCGGTCGGCGCCGACAAAAGCGACGGCATGCATTTCTGCAGCAAGCCCGTCGTGCCGTGTTCCCATGCGATGACAGGACGTGGGCCTGCGGGAGGATCGGTCGGCGCGAACACAGTCGCCACCGCCGTCGCCGGCGTGCTGTAGTCCACAGTTGTTGCATAAAGAATGCGCCAGCCTCGCACGCCGGCTGGCAGTATCACGTCTTTGAGCGGCTCGCTCCGCAGTAACGCGCCAGGCTTGCGCGGCATGTCCGACGGTGGATCGTAGAATGCATCTGGCGCGTGCGCAGTGATGTTCGCGCGATTGTCGTGCGGTGTCGGCGCGGCGCTCGAATCTGACGACGCTCGTTTGGGCCGATTGCAGCCCGCTCCGGCGAGCAAAACAAGCAGCACCACGGAGCCAATCGAACGAAGCCCGGCAATGTTCATAAGCCCCTTCTCCTAGCAAGCTGTGATCCGCTGTCCATCGGGCGGCCGAGACGACCTAACGAAAAAGAGATAAGCCACGGCAGGGTGTCGCGCCAACATGCTGAACTTGTTTCGCAATGGGGCCATTGGCTCATCGACTGGTTAGACCTCATCGTGAAAACCAGAACTTGAATATCTTAGGAGGATCGAGCGAAAGATGAAAATCGAAGACAAACTCGTTTTTAGCTGTGCTAGTTTACATAGGTAAATGGGCCTGTAGCTCAGCGGTTAGAGCAGGGGACTCATAATCTAGTGTTTGCCTCTCGTTGCACATTCGCTCCCTCGCACGGTTGCGAACATGCGCGATCGTTAGGGAACAGAAACGACCGTGGTACTGTCAATATGCCGTCAACAACCGGCTTGCTGGGGTCTTTACCGACTTTAGGCCCACTGATTGTCCAGCGGACTCCTTACACCGGGGCCCGGTTTGTTGAGCACATGGGTATAAATCATCGTCGTGGACACGTCCTTGTGACCAAGTAGCTCCTGTACTGTGCGGATGTCGTAGCCGTTTTCCAACAGATGCGTTGCGAACGAATGGCGAAACGTATGGCAGCTTGCCGGTTTGTTTATTCCGGCCTCTCGAACGGCTTGTTTAACGGCGCGCTGCAATATGCTTTCGTCCACATGGTGCCGCTGCTCCCACGTCCGGCCCGTTATAGCATCGGTTGCGATTGTACGTCGTGATGCCGGTAACAAATATTGCCAGCCAAGCTCCCGCGCCGCATTTGGGTATTTGCGAGCCAGCGCTCCTGGCAGATTTACTTCACCGGTTCCGGCGCTTAGATCCTCGATAGGGAAAAACGTTAATAGAGCCGTGCGGTGATCCGCGAATTCGCCAACGAGCCTATTTCCAGGCTCTGGCTTGAAGAAGTTCTCAAATTGCGCTGAACCTGGGCCTGGTCGAATTGCGGTCACTCAAATAAGAGGCGCGGCGGCTCGCAAAAAATACATCTAAATTTCTCGCGTGTTGGGAGCAAGTTTTGTCGTCTTGTTTAAGTAAGAGGACTGCTTTCTTTCTACGTCATCGCAGCCGACATTGATGCGAGCGATCTAATGTCAAAGAGACCCATCCTGGTTACAGGAGCCCATTGTTCGGGCTCGACATGGGTTGGGAGAATGCTATCAGCCGGAGACGAAGCCGTCTATATTAACGAGCCATTCAACATCCATCACGATCCTGGTATCTGCGGCGCTAAATTTAAGTATTGGTTTACTTATATATGCCCAGAAAATGCACGTTACTACGAGCCATTCCTCCGGGATACCGTCCACCTACAATACAACCTAAAGACAAAATTAGTTTCTTCGTCCAGCATATCGGCAATTTGTCAGGGGATTACGGATGCACTTTCCCTTGGACGGAACCGATGGGAAAAAAAACGCCCACTCCTTAAAGACCCAATCGCCGTCTTTTCAGCTGAATGGTTGGCAGTAACTTTTGGCATGGATGTGGTGATAACCATCAGACACCCAGCGGCTTTCGCCGAAAGCCTGAAATCCAAAAACTGGGTCCATCCTTTCTCTCACTTCCTCGAGCAGTCAGAACTGATGCGAGATGTTTTATTTCCGTTTGAAACAGAAATTCAAGAATTTGTCGGGAAGGAACGGAATATCATCGATCAAGCTGCCTTACTGTGGAAAATTATCTACTCTAGAGTAGACACGTACCGTCAAAGCCATCCTGAATGGATTTTTGTACGACACGAAGATCTCTCACGAAACCCTATTCAGGGATACCAAAAGTTATACCAACTGCTCGACTTGAAATTCACCCGAGATGTTCAGAACACAATCGAAGCTTACAGTACAAAAAGAACACCCGACAAAGAGATAGAGTTCCGCGTTATTTGGCGCAACAGCAAATCATTAATCGACAAATGGCAAAGACAACTCACGGACGATGAAATTGCCAGGATAAAGGCAACGGTTTGGGATGTTTCTGAAAAGTTCTATTCGGAAGACGAATGGTAGATCAGTGGGTAAGTGCGGGCCACACGCGCGCCGTCGCTGGAAGACGTTGCGGCCAGCCCGCCTAAAATTTATTCACTTTACATCATGTATACAATTGTTCAGCCGCCTCCCGAATCCGATCAATCATCTCCTGTGATATTACAAACTGCTGATTGAGCTGCACGCCAGGCTTGTCACTGTCCCAGCCAAAGATGCGTATTTGGCGACCACTTGCTGATCATCCTCACTGATATCAACCTCCGGTGACCAATCTGCGACCGCCAGGCTGTGGATCTCGCCATTGCCTATTCTGTTCGGACATCCGGCCAAAAAACGATTGAAGCGATTTCGCCTCGCTTCTTCCATCTCTTTAAACTGATTACATGTTATCAGTGTATTCATGTCTTTACCTTTCTGGATTGAGTTAAAGCCATCTTGGTGCATCGCGTTCACTCCTTATTGTCAGAGTCGACCCTAATCTTGCGCGTGTTGGAGCAGCGCAGCACGCGATAATCGCCGACTCCTATCGGCTGAAAGATTTGAATTCAACAAACGGGACACAGGTCAACGTGCCTCCTGACGCGCGACCAATCTCCAAGCTCAAGCGCCGCGCGCCAAGGAAACACGTCCTTTCTAGGATTGTTCTACGGAAACGGCGGAACGAGGTTTCGAAACACAGCTGAGTAGCGCCCAATGAACGCATCCGCCTGTTGGCCGAATCGTAGGAAAGCCTTACAATTTACGATTCGGCACTGAACGCTTCAAAAAAGTTAGGTCATTCTGTTAGATTGTAACCCAGTAGCAAATCGATATTTACTAACTGTCAGTGAGAATTTCGGGGTTTGGGCACAAGGCTTGCTGCCTCTGTAAGGCATCACGAGAGAATGACAGGTATTTCGGGAATACCTCGTGCGCGCTTATGCTTTTCCGCTTGCTTGGTACCACCATAATGCTTGGCGCGATCACAGGATTCGTTGAACTTAGTAGGGGAGCATTCTTTAGGACACTCGGAGGACAAATCGTGCAGGGACTGCTCAGCATTGCCTGCTTCGTACTTGTGGGAGTTGCTTTCTGGCGCTTCGGCTGGAAAATCGGCCTCCTTGATCTTCTTCTTGTTATTATTGCCTCGAATGTAGGTCTAGTGTTGCACAGAGTTCGGCTGCCTAGACCGTAGCTTTGTGCCAGCCATGAAAGCCCTGACAGTCGCAGGGCGAGACGAAAATGACTTCCGGGGCTTCCGATCGCGCTAGTGCAGAAGCAACGACAAAGGACGCAAGCAAAGCGAGTAAGGCACGATTCGTGAATGTTGCCCGCCTCATTTGCGCACGTTCATTTTGTGATTGCCGTGTGTAGAGCAAAAGAGGCACAATTCGTCGCGTAAATTACCAGAATATCATAGCTGACACTCTCGACAGTCTGAACAAGGCGCGATTATGAAATTTACGTAATCTTAGAGCGCACCACGAGATGTCCGTTGAGAGCAAGAAAGAGATCCAGCTCGAAATCGCCCATGTTTTGTTCATCGACATCGTTGGCTACTCGAAGCTATTAACGAGCAGCGCGCAGCTGTTGATGAGCTCACGCAAATCGTCCGTGCGACCGAGCAATTTCAAAAAGCCGAGGCGTCGGAGCGTCTGATCAAAATTGCCACCGGCGATGGCATGGCGTTGGTCTTTTACACCAGTCCTGAGGCGCCTGTTCGCTGCGCGGTGGAACTGAGCCGAGCGCTCAAAGATCACCGGCGCTTGCGCGTACGCATGGGAATACACAGTGGGCCGGTCAGCGGAGTGGTCGATGTTACGGGTCGCACAAATCTCGCCGGTGCCGGTTTAAATCTGGCGCGACGTGTGATGGACTGCGGCGACGCGGGCCACATCCTGCTCTCTAAACGCATCGCCGAAGATCTGGCCGAATTCGAGGAATGGCGACCGTCACTGCACGATCTGGGTACATGCGAAGTGAAACACGGGACGCAGGTCGCCATGGTCAATCTCTGGTCCGACGACGTGGGGAACCGTCAGCTCCCACAAAAGTTTCAAGCTCTCAAAAAACAGCGCGCCCGAGCGCGCTGGGCGGCAATGACGGCGGCGTTGCTCATGCTCGCGGCAATTGCCGCTGGTATCGCAATGTTTTCGCGTTATCGCGTGCGATCAGCGCTGACTGCGCCGGAAAAAAGCATCGCCGTGCTTCCGTTCGAGAATTATAGCCGAGATCCAGACAACGCTTACTTTGCCGACGGTATCCAAGATGAGATTCTGACCCGCTTAGCCAAGATCGCTGATCTGAAGGTAATCTCGCGCACATCGACGCAGCATTACAAGAGCGCGCCGGAAAACTTGCCTGATATCGCCAGGCAACTTGGCGTCGCCCACATTCTGGAGGGAAGCGTGCAGAGGAGCGGCGACGCCGTGCGGGTGAACGTGCAGCTAATCAGAGCAGCCAATGATTCTCATCTGTGGGCCGATACCTTTGATCGTAAACTGACCGATATCTTTTCGGTCGAGAGTGAGGTAGCCAAAGCCATCGCCGACCAGTTACGAGCGAAACTTACCGGCCAAGAGGAGCAAGTTATCGCTGCTAAACCGACAGACAATCCTGAAGCTTACGATGCCTACCTGCGCGGCCTGGCTTATACACTGAAAACGGCAGCCACACCCGCCAACGCCCTTGGCGCCCAGAAATATCTCAGAGAAGCGGTGCGGTTGGACCCGAAGTTCGCCCTAAGTTGGGCGCTCTTGTCATTCGTGGAGGCGCGCGGCTACCTCACAACGACTCTTCAACCAACGGTCGCCCTGCGTGAAGAGGCACGGCAGGCAGCCGAAACCGCGCTCACGCTTCAGACCAATCTCGGCGAGGCGCTGTATGCCAAGGGATATTACTACTACGGCTGCCTGAAGGATTACGACACTGCGGTGCGTTACTTTGAGCAAGCACGTCAGTTCCTGCCGAATAGCAGCCGGATTCCCGAATCGCTGGCCTATGTCGCGCGCAGGCGAGGCCAATGGGATCAGAGCGAGTCGCACTTCAACGAAGCCGAGCGACTCGACCCGCGCAATGTTAACGTTCTCAGTCAGCACGCGATTTCCTATTTCTGTCTCCGGCGTTTCCCCGAAGCACTGCGAAAGTTTGATCAGGTTCTCGATATTATACCGGACGACCTGGATACCCTCGTGGAAAAGGCGGCTATCGCACAGGCCGAGGGCGACCTGCCGCGTGCCTCGGCGCTCCTCGCTCCGCTGCATCCGAACGCCGACGACTTCGGGGCCGTGGAAGCACAAGTTTACCAAGCGCTCCTGGAGCGCCGCTCTGCACAAATCACCCCTCAGCTAAAGGAGATATTGGCCAAGCCTGATGCAGCCTTGGGTTACATCAATGCCGAACTACGCTTTTGGTTAGGCTGGGCGCAGGAAGTCGCCGGCGACGATGCGGCCGCCCAAGAAAGCTGGCGACAAGCGCGCAGCGAACTGGAACCTTTCCTCAAAGAACAGCCAGAAAATTTGGCGCTGATCGGAGATCTCGCGCTGACCAATATGGGTCTCGGCGACAAGGCGGCAGCATTGACTCTGGCCGAGCGCGCCATCGCCCTGAATCCGATCAAGAAAGACGCCTTGGACGGTCCCGCTACGATCGAGATCCTCGCGCGGGTGACGGCGCGCATGGGGGAGCCCGACCGCGCCATTGCCGCTATACAGAAACTGCTCTCGACACCGTGCCAGGGTGCGCTGGCTGCGAACGTGCCGCTCACTCCGGCGCTGCTCCGCCTCGATCCGATGTTCGATCCGCTTCGGAACGATCCGCGTTTCCAAGAACTCTGCGAGGAAAAGCAGCCGTGAAGCGATGCTGGGAAATAATCGCGGACAATCTCAGCAAGGCGGGTTGGAGCCGGGACTGTGTTTCAGCCGTCGATTCTCTCGGGCGCACAATCTGGATTGCTGACGCGCACCGTGGCGACGGTCGACGCTTCGTTGTGCGTGCGGATGATAAGCCGACTGCGTTTCTTGAACTCGTGCGAAACATTTCCACTAATCTTCTGACAAAAGATCTCGAACAACTCATGACCGCTGAACGAGCGCGATGACAGTGATTGAGGTCAGACCGCATCGCTGGGGCTGGAAAGTTTTTGAAGCTCCGAGCGTCGATGCTGTGTTCCCGCAGAAACGTCAGGCCATCGACTATGCCGAAACCCGCGCGTGCTTCCGGTCCGGTGAAATTCGCGTTTTGGATGCAAGCGGCAAGCTCGAACGCACGATTGCGTTCAACGAATCGGATCGGACGCTGTAATTACAGGGTCGTACAGAACAACTGTTCGCGATTGTCAGGAATCCTGACGCGCATCGTCATTGGAGAAAACTCGCCCGACCACTTCCCTTGTTGCAAACGAAATACTAAGGCAGCAACTGCGAGCACTCACCCGGTGCGGAGAGGCGGAATAAGAGGCCGTGCTGATTCATAAATACCGCGCTAGGTTAAGTCCCCGTGTAATTCCTGGCCCCTCGCAGTTCGCTGCCACTGTTTCTTCGCGAACAAACACCGCTGATGACTGCACGCTTGGCATCCTCCGCTCGTCATCTACCGCTTTTTAGCCAGCACTTCTTTCGCGCTTCTTAATTTCGGTTGAGCTGCTTTCGGGATACTCTCACAAAGTTGGTAAACGCTGCGAAGTTACCATACCCGGAACTTATTAAGGCCGCCTAGTTTCCACCATCATTAGGTAGTTGTTATTCCCAGAGCATCGAGGTACTTGGCAAGATCACCGATTGGGTCAGGCCCCGCGAGCTTTCCGTCTAGGGCGATTATCCTGCCTTTCAAAATAGTGCCCGAGCCTGGGTCTGTTATAAGTGCCTTGATGTTGACTCTTTTCTTTAATTCTTTGTCCAGTAATTGCGCGTCAACCAAGTAGTTGGCCTGAAACAAATCCTCAAACTTGCCTGACCTGCTCATTATTCTAGCCATTACCTCGTTTGAATTTCCTTAAGTCTTTGCTGGACTTCTGGCTTCTCTTTTTCGCTATCAGGTATCATTGACGGTGCGTTCAACAGCGCTTTCGGTTGGTCCGCATTGATCTCGAATACTGGTGGCCACTACAATACAGCCACCGGCAGTGGTGCACTCTCCAGCAACACTACTGGGTTCGGCAATACTGCTACCGGTTCAGGGGCTCTACGCGTGAATACTACCGGCGCCTTCAATACGGCCACCGGCGTTTCGGCGATGTATAGCAGCATAACGGGCGACTCGAACACCGCGATTGGTTTTGATGCGCTCGAGGGGAACACCACCGGCAGCAACAACACGGCGTTGGGAGTCGGGGCAGGCAATAACGTCAGAACCGCCAATAACGTTACTTGTATCGGCTGGCATGTTCGGGGTGACGACGTGAGCAACACCACTTTGGATTGGCAACATCTATGGCGTCACTCCGCAGAGCACCACTACGTTGCAAGTCGTCGTGTCCAACACCGGCCAGTTGGGCACGCTGGCCTCGTCGGAACGATTCAAGAAAGACATTGCTACCATGGATACAACCAGTGAAGCTATTTTGTCGCTTCGACCGGTCACGTTTCATTACAAGAGCGACACCAAAGGTATACCACAATTTGGCTTGATCGCCGAAGAAGTCGCCAAGGTGAATCCGACCCTGGTCTTGCCGGATGAAGACGGAAAACCGTACACCGTTCGGTACGATGCAGTGAAGGCGATGTTGCTCAATGAGTTCCTGAAAGAGTATCGCAAGGTGGAGGAAGAAGGAGCAATCATAACCAAACAGCAAAAGCAAATTGAAGCGCTCATCGCAGGCCTGCAGAAAGTGAGCGCGCAGCTTGAAGCGAGCAAGCCGACGCCGCAAGTGGTCGTTAAGAATCAGTAAAGCGCATCACCGCAATCACAGCTTTCGATCCGCTTCGTTGAACGCGATCGTGCGTTCAAGTTTGCCGCTCGCATCCAAAACGCGAATTTCACCGGACCGGAAGCACGCGCGGGTTTCGGCATAGTCGATGGCCTGACGTTTCTGCGGGAACACAGCATCGACGCTCGGAGCTTCAAAAACTTTCCAGCCCCAGCGATGCGGTCTGACCTCAATCACTGTCATCGCGCTCGTTCAGCGGTCATGAGTTGTTCGAGATCTTTTGTCAGAAGATTAGTGGAAATGTTTCGCACGAGTTCAAGAAACGCAGTCGGCTTATCATCCGCACGCACAACGAAGCGTCGACCGTCGCCACGGTGCGCGTCAGCAATCCAGATTGTGCGCCCGAGAGAATCGACGGCTGAAACACAGTCCCGGCTCCAACCCGCCTTGCTGAGATTGGCCGGGATGATTTCCCAGTATTTGACGCGATGCTTTGTGCGACTGCCACTATTCGCAGGGCAATCACAGAAATGGGAACATCGGCGTCAAAAATCTGTTGGCCAGAAAATCAGAAACCCCCGGTGAGTTTCCCTCTTTTTCGCTGTGAGGCATGCCTTAGACAGCGGGCGATGATTAGGCATAAACCGCCATATGCAATCAGGTATTCCATGCGCTTACCTCATTTTTTGGAAGGTACTGAAGCCGATAACTTCGGTTGTACTTGGACATGGACATTGTGTTCGACAAAGTCCGGAGACGGGTGGCCCCAGCGATCGCAATTGCAGCCGGGCGTCCCTTCACTCGGACGTTGTGTCAGTTTACTACCTGCAATGTTTTGCAATCTCGGCTTAGGTGATCCGCTTTCGTCATGTAACAAAAGAATTGTTTTCATCAGTTACTCCTTTTTTGCTTGGCGAACCTACAGCCGGCGCGATCGCAAAGACTTCACGCGGATTGGCTTTTTGCTTTGCGAAACTTGCTTAGACCGAAACCAACCGCGACGAATCTGAAACTCCTCATTGCCGCCGAGCGTGAGAGCTTGGTCCTTTCTTTGTTTGATCGTCGACTATCGCGCACCGATCGCCAGGTAACTTAAGTTGCCTTTTACGACTTATCTTCGCCTGAACACTACGCTATTCTTGCCCTCGTGGCGTTGATCTAATCAGCGATGCGCTGCGGTTTTACAGTCGCTCAGATGATGCGATTCGCGTTTGTGATTCCGCTTCCTGAATGCCGAATAATTGGGTACAATTGTCGTTAGAGGGTAAACCAACCACACGTCAATTGAAGGATTTAGCGCAGCCAAAGAAACGCTACTTGTCATAGGTAAATGGGCCTGTAGCTCAGCGGTTAGAGCAGGGGACTCATAATCCCTTGGTCCCAGGTTCGAATCCTGGCGGGCCCAGCCCCGAAGGCTTTCGGGGCTGCCACGCGGCAGCCGTCGGGTAAGCGCATACGGGCCGTCAGAAACGAATTATTTAGTACTATGAAAGCGTTCTTTTCGATAATTGTCGCGTTTGCCATTTCCGTCGGCGCAATTGAGGCAGGACCTGTGAGAACAGCGAAAAACGTGGCGAAAAGCAGTGTACAGACGGCCAAGAACGTCGGCCACAGTGTGGTCAAAGGCACAAGAAGAGCCGTGCACACTGTAGTTTATACGTTTACGCCATAGGCCCAGCCGTTCTCACGAGTCTTTGAAGTTGCCAGCGTGCTCGCGCGTTCCAGGCGGAAACCGAGTGCGCATAGTGCTCCGGCCGGAAACAGGATCACTTCAGGGGTTTAGGATGCGATTCAGTGGCAGCGCGAACGGAATGTTATGCACTTACCGGTGCGGCTGCGCTTTCTTGAATAAGTAAATCGAGCTTGTTCAAATCAATCGGCTTGACGAGATGGTGTTGGAATCCTGCCTCCCGACTCTTGCGAACATCGTCTTCCATTCCGAAACCCGTGAGAGCAATCCCAAGAACCGGGCGCGTGGACCGCAACGTTTGCATCAAATCAATGCCACTGCCGTCGGGCAAAGCCAGATCGCTAATGAGCACATCAAATTCCCCCTTTGTGCTTAGATCGAGCGCAGACTGGAAATTCAGAGCTGACTGCACCTGATATCCGCGTCGTCGAAGCAAGTTCGTAAGCGATCGGTTCGAATCCTCATGATCTTCGACGAGCAGAATCCGCATGGCCTGATGTTCCGCCAATTTGGGCGAAATCGCCGGCGTAATTTGAGCCGCGGCTTTTTCGCTCGTTGGAAAGACCAGCGTAAACGTGGAGCCTTTGTTTCGACCGGCGCTTTGCGCAGTGATTGTTCCTTTGTGCGCTTCCACAAGTGCTTTGCTGATGGCCAGACCGAGACCCAGCCCTCCAAGCTGTGTTCGGCCGCCTTGTTCGAAAGCATCAAAAATTTTCGGTAATGAGTCGGGCTCAATACCCAAACCGGTGTCGGCGATTTCAACGCGCAGTTCTCCCTTGGAAGCGTTGCTCGTAGAAATGGAAATCTGCCCATCGCGGGATGTGAACTTCACCGCGTTATTGATCAGGTTCCAAAAGATCTGCTGGAGGCGCGCCGGGTCTGCTCGCAAATGGACTTTTCGTGCGCCGAGATTGAGGGAACGCCTCAGATGCTTTCGATCAATTTCCGCCTGACAAATCTCGAGCGCATTCTGCAACAGAGTATGAGCGTCAACGACTTCAAAATTAAGCTGTACTTTCCCTCGATCGATGCGCGTTAAGTCGAGCAAATCATCGATCAGCCGCGCCTCCAATTCCACGTTGCGGCGGATCATATGTAGCGATTCGTGGACCTCCTGGGGCAATGCCGGCTCGCTCTCAAGCGCGAGGGCGGACGCCAGCACCGGCGTAAGGGGCGTGCGCAACTCGTGACTGAGCATCGCGAGAAATTGATCCTTCGCCAGATTGGAGCGCGCTTTTTCTGCCAATTCCAGGTTGGTTTTTTGCAACTCTTCCTGGCGATTCTGAAGCTCTGACGCGAGTGACTGCGATTGCTTGAGGAGGTTTTCGGTCCGCGTGTTTGCTTCAATTGTATGTAAGACGATTCCGATACTCTCCGTTAGTTGATCAAGAAATGCCTGGTGCGTTGAATTGAAGCGCTCTAACGATGAAAGTTCCATGACTGCCTTTACTTCTCCTTCAAACAAAATCGGTAGGACCACGATATTCATTGGGCGAGCGGCACCCAAAGCGGAACTTACCTTCACATAATCGCTGGGCGCATCGCTTAGGAGAACACGTTGTTTTTCCAGCGCAGCTTGCCCCACCAGGCTCTCGCCCAGCTTGAACGACGTTTTCAGTCCGTTCTTTTCGCGGCAGGCATAGCTCGCCAGGAGCTTTAGCTCGGCTTCCCGCCCCGACTTGTCCATAATGTAGAAAACCCCTTGTTGAGCCGGAACCACTGGGGCGAGCTCTGACAGGATCAGCTTACCAACCGTCAACAAGTCGCGCTCGCCTTGCAACATGCGCGTAAACTTTGCGAGATTAGTTTTGAGCCAGTCCTGCTCCTGATTTCGCAATGTGGTATCCTTCAAATTGCGGATCATTTCGTTGATGTTGTCCTTAACGGCTGCAACCTCGCCTTGTGCTTCCACCTGAATCGAACGTGTCAGATCACCTTTCGTAACGGCGGTAGCAACATTGGCGATAGCTCGAAGTTGCGTCGTCAGATTCGCTGCGAGCCGGTTTACATTATCGGTCAGATCGCGCCACGTCCCGGCGGCGCCTGGCACATTGGCCTGTCCCCCCAGTTTCCCCTCTACACCGACCTCGCGCGCGACAGTAGTGACCTGATCGGCAAACGTCGCCAAGGTATCGATCATGTTGTTGATTGTGTCGGTGAGCTCGCCGATTTCCCCCTTTGCTTCGACAAGGAGCTTTTGGTTCAAGTCTCCCCTTGCGACTGCGGTGACAATTTTCGCGATACCACGCACCTGATTCGTCAGATTGCGGGCCATGAAATTCACACTGTCGGTCAAATCCTTCCAAGTGCCGGCAACACCTTGAACCGTAGCTTGTCCGCCGAGCTCACCTTCCGTGCCGACCTCGCGTGCGACACGCGTTACCTCCGACGCGAACGAGTTAAGCTGGTCCACCATCGTGTTCACGGTGTTCTTCAGCTCAAGAATTTCGCCCTTCACATCGACCGTAACCTTTTTCGACAGATCGCCGCGCGCGACGGCGGTCGTCACGTCAGCGATGTTGCGAACCTGGGCTGTGAGATTTCCCGCCATCATATTCACGTTGTTGGTCAGGTCCTTCCACGTGCCAGCAACGCCCTGCACGTCTGCTTGCCCACCCAGCTTCCCGTCCGTGCCCACCTCGCGTGCGACCCGCGTCACTTCTGATGCAAATGAACGAAGCTGATCAACCATCGTGTTGATCGTGTATTTGAGTTCGAGAATCTCACCGCGGACGTCCACAGTGATTTTTTTTGACAAATCGCCGCTAGCAACGGCTGTCGTCACTTCGGCAATGTTGCGCACTTGTGCCGTAAGGTTACCCGCCATCGAATTGACGCTTTCAGTCAAATCCTTCCAGGTTCCGGCGACACCTCTCACATCCGCCTGGCCGCCGAGTTTCCCTTCGGTGCCTACCTCGCGGGCCACGCGCGTCACCTCCGAGGCAAACGAGCTTAGCTGATCGACCATCGTATTGATCGTGTTTTTTAATTCAAGAATTTCACCCTTCACATCGACGGTGATTTTCTTTGACAGGTCTCCCTTGGCGACAGCCGTCGTGACCGCGGCAATGTTGCGTACCTGGCCGGTCAGATTTCTGGCCATGAAATTGACGGAATCTGTCAGGTCCTTCCATGTTCCCGAGACGCCTTCGACGCGAGCTTGTCCACCGAGAATCCCTTCAGAACCCACTTCGCGAGCAACGCGCGTTACCTCCGAGGCAAACGAACGAAGCTGATCCACCATCACGTTGATTGTGTCTTTCAGCTCAAGAAACTCCCCTTTGACGTCAACCGTGATTTTCTTTGCTAAGTCGCCGGTCGCCACTGCTGTTGTTACGGTCGCAATGTTACGGACCTGATCGGTAAGGTTGCCGGCCATCAGGTTGACGTTGTCAGTCAGATCTTTCCACGTGCCCGCAACGCCTTTCACATTCGCCTGGCCGCCCAGCTTGCCTTCTGTCCCCACTTCTCGCGCGACACGCGTGACTTCGGAAGCAAAACCACTGAGTTGACGTACCATCGTATTTACGATTTTTGCGGTACGCAGAAACTCTCCCTCGAGCGCCTGGCCTTCAATTTCAGTCGCTATCGTTTGAGACAGATCTCCCTTTGCAACACAACCGATTACGCGGGCCATTTCGCTCGTAGGATGAACCAAGTCCTCGATCAAATTATTGACCGACCTCATCGCGTCAGCCCATGAGCCGGACGCGCCTCCGAGAGAGGCTCTTTGTCTGATCCTGCCTTCCTTTCCAACTACGTGCCCGATGCGTGCCAGTTCTTGTGTCAGGCGCTGATTGAGCCGGATTACGTCGTTGAAGGTATCTGCAACTTTACCGGCTATGCCTGTCCAATCGTCCGGAAGTTGAGCGGAAAAATCTCCGCGCTTGAGTGCTGTCAGGGCTGCAAGGAGTTGCTTGCTATCGAGTTGGTCACCGTTGAGATATGAGCTATTGGCTGATCGGAGGCGGGGAGCAGAGGCAGTTTTCTTCATAGGCGGTTAAGAGGCCGGGGATTCTCGGGGTCTCGAATTCGACGCGTAAAATCGGAAGACTCATATTGCTGCGTCGTAGAGTAATCGCCCCATCAATCGAACCAAGCCGTATTTTCTTCAACAAACCCGCAGGCTCCTGGTTTTGTCGCGCAAAAAAAGAGCGCGCGCGTCGCAAAAAGCGTCTGCCTAATGCCTAAAGGAGGTGCCGAAAGGAGCCCAGCCCCGTTGGCTTGGTACAGTCCTTTTAAGGAGCCAACGTTCGCAGGCTGCGCAGGCGGAAGCCAAAAAAGATGGCAAGAATGCCCAGTACAACAGCGTACCATGCAATGAGCCAGATCACTGCGGCGGCGCCGGCGATAGGGTTCCACAGGAGCAACACCGCGAAGAGGATTGATGCCAGACCCATAAGGATTAGAAACCATTCGCCTTTGATTTCCCGGCGCATCTTTACTGCCAGCGCAATCTCAGACGCGCCGATCATAAGTGCCCAGGCTGCGATATAAATGACTAGAGCGAGCGCCGTTATCTGAGGCGCGTGGAATGTGAGAAGCCCGACGACGATCCCGAGAAGTCCGATGACGAGCTGCCAGCCCCAGTCCGGGTCGGAAGCACGATGTCCAATCGCGCCGACAATACGAAATATCCCGTCGATCAATATCCACGCTCCAAAAAACAGCACCAACGTTGCGATCGTTAAACCAGGATATACGAACGCGATAATTCCAAAAACAATTGCAGCGACACCCCTGATCACCGGAACCCACCAATGACGTTTTAAGGTTTCGAGTAGCATTTTTTCGTTTTAAAGACGAGCCCCAATGAAGGCAAGCACCATTTGAGGCACCTCGATACCCTCAAGAAGGACGGCTTCCCAGTCGCTATTTGCCTTTTTCAGCATCGTCTTCGGAGAGGCCGATCCACCTTTACGGTGATACTCGTTGCGTTAAATCAAAGCCCGCACTTGGCGCTGGCTTCGGAAATACTGGAACGGCTCCGCAGAAGCGACGCCAAATAGGTATCGACAAACGGCGCGTCACTAATTCGCGCCAAGTTCGCCGGGTTTTCAAGACGCGAAAAAATGGCGTAGGCAATCTTGCTTCGCGGAACACTTTTCTCACCGTAGCCGGACGGAATATTGCTCGACCAGTAACGGACATACTGTCCGTCCGGGCGATTCTCGGTGCCTAGAAAAATCGTGGAATGTCCGTGCTCGTTTTTTCCCACCTGCCGCGACCAGAAAATCTTCATGAAATCGCCCGGCTTCGCTTGATCGAAGTTGTCGAAGTTTTGTCCAAGCTGGAGCTCGTGAAAAAGACGAGCTGTGCCGGGTCCGTTTGCGTTCCATCGGCCCCAGACACCTTCGCCGTCGTGTTGATCTCGAATGATCAATCGCTCCAACGTGGAATAATCGAGGTGCAGCTGGCCGTGCGCACGCAAAGCCTCGATCGTTCTGATGAATACCAGATAGGTTGCACCGGAGCAGAAACTTGGCGACGCCTGCGAAGGCAGAATGAAAAATTTGCCCGACTCGAAGTGCGCCGAAGATTGAAGGCGGATCTTTGCAAAGTGCGAAACAGAATAGCGGCCGCCTTGCGGCATCTCCTTAATCTGCTCAAGGATTAAGCTGTTGTAATCGCTCGCGAACGATGCGTGCGATACAAGAATCCCCAGAAAAACCCAAGCCGCTAGTCGCTTCACGGCGGGATAAGTAATCATCAAAACGCGATCTGGCAATGCCGGGACTCAACAATCTGTCTGAATCGCTAAGAACTCACAGGCAGGATTGCCTGCGACACTTTGCTGTGTTAGACGCATTCCATGCTGCGTTTCACCAAAATGAACGGCGCAGGAAACGATTTCATCCTGATCGACAACAGGGCAGGGGATATCCATCTAAATCGCAGCCAAATCGCGCGCCTTTGTGATCGCCACCGCGGTATCGGGGCGGACGGAATTTTGTTGTTGGAAAATCCATCGGACCATGCCGATTTCCGAATGCGCTACTTTAACGCCGATGGGGGAGAAGCGGAGATGTGCGGGAACGGTGCGCGCTGCTTTGCGCGGTTTGCAAACAAGGCAGCAGGGACCAGGGGTACGATTTCTTTTGAAACTCCGGCTGGCGTCATTTCGGCCGAGTTAGCCGGACACCTCGTGACTTTGCAAATGACCGAGCCCACCGACTTGCGGCTGAGCATTCCCCTTCGCATCGGCGCGGAGGAAAGAATCGTTCATTTTATTAACAGTGGCGTGCCGCATGCGGTTGTTCGCGTCACACAAATCGGCGATGTCGACGTGTCGCGAGAAGGCTCAGCCATTCGTTATCACGAAATGTTTTCGCCAAAGGGCGCAAACGTGAATTTCATTGAGAAACGCGATGCCGATAAGATCGCTGTCCGCACGTACGAACGAGGTGTGGAAGATGAAACCCTCGCGTGCGGCACCGGCGTCGTCGCGAGCGCACTTGTGTTCGCGGTTACTGAAAACGTGAAGGGTCCGATCACCGTGATTGCACGTGGGGGAGACGAACTGCGCGTTGGGTTTGATAGGATCGACAAGCAGTTTGGCAATGTTACGCTCACTGGCCCGGCCGAGTTTGCATTTGAAGGCACGATCGAGCTTGATGCAGGAGTAACGGAGTAATGAAGTATTGCAATCAATCCATCGCCCCAATACTCCAATACTCCGTACCTCCATTCTGAGAAATGTTCCGCGGCACCTTCACGGCTTTAGTCACACCGTTTCGCAATGGCGCGATTGATGTTGCTGCTTTCGAGAACCTAATCGAGAGCCAAATCGCCGCCGGAGTTACCGGAATTGTCGCGGTAGGCACCACCGGCGAATCGCCTACTCTGTCACACGAGGAACGCCAGGAACTGATCCGCCTTGCAGTCGCCACCGCCAAAAACCGTTGTCAAGTTCTCGCCGGCACAGGTTCCAACGCGACGCAGCATGCCGTTGCCGATACAACGATGGCCGAGAAACTTGGCGCTAACGGCGCACTGCTCGTCGCGCCGTATTACAACAAACCGAGCCAGGAAGGTTTGTTTCGCCATTTCAAAACGATTGCCGACGCTACGTCGTTACCCATCATGCTCTACAACATTCCTGGCCGATGCGGTGTGGATATTACGTGCGATACGGTGACGCGCCTGGCGAACGAATGCAGGAATATCGTTACAATCAAGGAAGCCAGTGGGAGTGTCGAGCGTGTCAGCGAGTTGCGCGCCCGCTTACCTGAATCATTTACGGTTTTAAGCGGCGACGATTCATTAACGCTCCCGTTCATGTCCGTCGGAGCAGTCGGCGTTGTCAGTGTCGCTTCAAATCTGTTTCCGGCTGAAGTTTGCGCACTCGTCCGAGCTTATGAATGCGGCGATACGAAGTTAGCTTTGAACCTGCATCGTAAGATGTTTCCGCTTTTCAAGGATTTGTTCATCGAACCGAATCCTGTACCGATAAAGACAACGCTCGGCTGGCGCGGGGCGATGTCCGGCGAAGTGCGTCTCCCTTTATGCGAGATGAGTGAAGCAAATCAAGTTCGCTTGCGCAGAACGCTTGAAGAGTTTGAGCGGCAGAAATGATTTTTGAGCGCGAACCCCTCACCTCGGTTCTCTCCTTTTCCTTAAGGGGACAGGCGGAGAGGATCGTCTCAACGGGTAACCGGCAATCGCCTCTCCCTTCCCAGGCGAGAGGTAGGTGAGGGTTCTGTTAAGATGAAATCGTCTCCCGTGCGCGTATTGCTCATTGGCGCGGCTGGGCGCATGGGAAAAATCATCACTGACCTCGCGAGTAGCGACCCGAAAATCGACATCATCGCGCAGTGCGATGTTGGCGATCCAATCGAGCCGACGATGAAAAATTGCGATGTGGCTATCGATTTTAGTCACGCAGACGCCATCACCGAAATATGCCGCGCTGCTTTGCAGCATCGCACCCCGTTGGTCATTGGGACCACCGGTCATTCTAAAGAGCAACACAGAATAATTGAAGACACCGCGCAGTCAGTGCCGATCGTCTTTGCATCTAATTTCAGCGTCGGGGTCAACGTTCTCTTCTGGCTGACACGTAAAGCTGCTGAACAACTCGGTAGTGATTTCACCGCTGAGATTGTCGAAACGCATCACAAGATGAAAAAAGATGCGCCGAGTGGAACGGCCAAAACACTTGCTCAGGTTTTGAAAACAGCAAAAAAAACTCGGAGCGAGATTCCGATTCGATCGATTCGCGAAGGTGACGTGGTTGGTGAGCACACGATCATTTTCAACGGACCCGCTGAGAGACTTGAACTGACGCATCGTGCGTCGAGCCGCGAAATTTTTGCGCGGGGCGCCTTGCGCGCAGCAACGTGGCTTATCAACCAGCCAGCAGGGCTCTACAGCATGCAGAATGTGCTCGGACTATAAATCTGCAGCCCGGGGGTGCCGACCCCAACCGCCGGGATCAGCGATCCCGCCTAGAGCGATGAGAACTGCCGTCGCCCTCGGATCTAATCTTGGGGATCGGCTCGAGAATTTGCGGGCAGCGCGGCGACAAATCACCGAGCTTGCTCAGGTGCAATCACCACTTGTGTTTTCGTCGATCTATGAAACCGAACCAATCGACTGCGAACGTGGAGCGGCTAAATTCTTGAACGCAGTCATTGAATTTGATTACGAAGGCGATCCCGTTCGTTTGCTTGAACAACTGAGTCGAGTTGAAGAGTCGTTAGGCCGCAGGCGCGATCATCCGAAAAACGTCTCGCGTACTGTTGACATCGACCTGCTCTACTGCGGCGACCGTCAGATCGAGACCGAACGCTTGCAATTGCCGCACCCGCAGACGCACTTAAGAAAATTCGTGCTTCAACCGCTGGCCGATATTCGCCCGGACTTGATCTTGCCGGGTCAGAGAAAAACTGTCCGAGAATTGCTCGCGGAATCCGACGACTCTGGAGAGGTAGTTCGGTTGATAAACGACTGGTAGCTCGATGGACTGTAATGCTAGCCGTGCCGGCTCCGTTTTCGTCGTGGATTGCGGCGAAACGCCGGCGTCGACAGGAAATTTGGCGCCGCAAATTTTGTTCGTGGCTCTTTCGGGAGAGCTTGCGTTCTCAAGTTAGCGGCTGATCTTCCGACAGATCCAATGAAGGATTTTCGCCAAATGAAACAACGCGGCGAAAAGATCACCGCGTTGACGGCTTACGATTATCCCACGGCGCGGCTGCTGGACGAAAGCGGCATCGACATTATCCTGGTAGGCGACTCGTTAGGCATGGTGGTACTTGGTTGCCAGGATACGACTGGTGTAACGCTGGAAGAAATGTTGCATCACACCCGCGCAGTCGCGCGCGGTGTTAAACAGGCGTTACTCGTGGCGGATCTGCCGATCCACACGTACGACTCACCGAAACAGGCGGTGGAGACCGCCAGGAAATTTGTCGACGTTGGCGCACAGGCGGTGAAGCTCGAAGGCGGTGTGAGCCATGTGGCGCAAATTCAAGCGATCACAAAGGCAGGCATCCCGTTCATGGCGCACATCGGCATGCTACCCCAAAGTGTGCGGGAAGAAGGTGGCTACAGGATCAAGGGCCGTACTCAATCCGAGGCGGAAGCACTGCTCGCCGACGCCCGCGCTGTGGAAGAGGCCGGTGCATTTTCTGTCGTGCTGGAGATTGTGGTCGCAGATATTGCAAGGCAGATCACAAGGGCAATCGGCATCCCAACCATCGGCATCGGCTCCGGCAAGCATTGCGATGGGCAAATCCTCGTCACGCATGATTTGATTGGACTCTTTCCGTGGTTCACACCGAAATTTGTGTCACCCGAAGCGCGGGTAGCAGACGAAATCCGCCGCGCCGCAAGCGCCTTCATCGAGCAAACGCGTGCTGGCGGCTAAAATAGTGCCATGGTGAACTTTCGTCGAGCCGTAGCTCGCCTCTCCTAATGTGATATCTTGAAAGCCACATGAGAGTTTCCGATTTCGACGACTTCGACCGGTTTGAGACCGAAGGACTGCTTAAGGGTAGCAAAGAACGCAGTTGGCTCTGGTTTGGATTGATCGTGTCGCTGGGAATACACCTCGCGCTCTGCGCTTATTTTTACCGCACGCGTTTCCAGACCCTGGAAGCCTTGACCCCTCCAAATGAGCAGACGCCAACGTTCAAGGTCAGGAGCATCAACGCGTCGGATTTGGGCAAAAGCAGTGTCGATCAGACAAACCCAGCGGCAAAACCGAACCCGGACAATACTGATGTGCAGTTGCCAGACGAAAAGAAATCGTTCGACAAACTATTGCAGGACATTCAAGCAAGCGCGGCGATTCCGGACGACATGCGGGACGTTTTGCCTGATCAACCGAAGGTGGAACAGCCTGAGGTAAATTCCGTTCTTACTGAAATCGAGCAATCGACTGCGCAGAGTCTCGTCAACGATTCAAACGCGACGCACGAACAATCGCTGCTCAACAATAGTTCGCAATCAGGCCGTCCACAGCCCGCGCTTAGCGGGACGGAGCTGGCTACGAGTACGACAATCAAGCGCCCCAACACCTTTACCAGCAAGATCCCCGGTGACAGCGCCGGACCAATTAAAGGGCACACTGCCGGCTTCAGCGACCTGGATCAACTGCTCGCGCAAAAAGGTCCGCTCGGGTCAGGCACAAAATTACGACTGCCGGACGATCAACTCTTCCAGTATGACAGCGACGTGCTGCAATCAAGCGCCGTGAGTCAATTGCAAAAGCTGGGCACCCTGATCCAGCGCAATCCGAAGGCGACATTTTCCGTGGAAGGTTACACGGATTCATTCGGCTCGTTCGAATACAATCTGGATCTCAGCCAGCGTCGCGCTGACAGCGTGAAACGTTATTTGATAGAGGCAATGAGGATTAACCCTGCGCAAATCGAGACCCGCGGTTACGGCCCGACGAAATTCCGTGCTTCGCCGAACGGATCAATTGAAGAGCAGAGTCCCAACCGCCGAGTGGAGGTTGTGGTGCACACGAGCGAAGGATGAAGATCGGACCTGTAGTGGCGCGCCTGCGAGCGGTTCAGACGCCTCTACCAGTTTTTGATCCACTGATTTGGGTCAGTCGAGTTCGCGCTGCTCCATAGGTCGAAGGTAGCGACGTTGTTTGTGCCTGGCGCCACATAATTGTAATCGTTTTGGAAAGGGTCAATTACGCGTGTCGTCGCGTTCGGCGGATTCGGACTAAGCATATTAGGCTTTAACGTCATATAGGATTTTCCGCTTGAACCCGGTGTTCCGGTTGACGCAGTCGCTCCGCCAATCGCATCATTTCCGTCTCCACTCAATCCCTGATAAAGAGCATGTGCCCCGGTTGCTACAGCATTTGGCGGGTAAATTGCGTTGTCCGCCTTATAGCTTTCCAGCGCCGCCGACATGGCGGCGATTTCGGTTTCGGCCCGAGCCCGGGCACCTTTTTTCCGAACGTAACCGACTGTGCTTAGAACCAATCCGGTCAGGATGATGATAACGGCGGTGACGACGATCAGTTCAATGAGAGTGAAGGCCGCGTTGTCGCGGCGCTCGCCGCGGCGAGCGCCGAACCCATCGGTTGGGCGTTTGACACGAACGCCTCTACAACATTCGACATTCGTCATTCGGATTTCGTCATTCGCGCCGCAGGCGCATCACGTTTGCTGCTGCAAGCCGGTGATGATGCTGATAAGGGGTGTAAAGAGAGCTAGCACGATCGTGCCGACTATCAGCGCCAGAAAGACGATCATAATGGGCTCGAGCATCGATGTGAGGGCTGCGACAGCGTTATCGACCTCATCATCGTACACCTCGGCAATCTTCAGGAGCATTTCTGGAAGTTTACCGGTTTCTTCACCCACATCGACCATGCTGGTCACCATCGGCGGAAAAGCGCGACTGGCTTCCAGCGGTTGAACGATCGATTCGCCTTCCTTTACGCTGTCGTGCACGTGTGAGATCGCGGCGGCAATTACGGCGTTGCCGGCGGTTTCGCGGGTGATATTTAATGCCTGCAAAATCGGCACACCGCTCGTGACCAGCGTTCCAAGTGTACGCGCAAACCGCGAGATTGCCGTTTTGCGATTCAAATCGCCGAAGAGCGGCATGCGCAGTTTGAAACTGTCAACCACGAATCGCCCGCCTCGCGTGCGGCCAATGAATTTGTAAGCCGTCACGGCGACGATTACCACTCCGAGCAGAACAAGACCATGATCCTTTACGAGGTTACTCGTTCCGATAACAAACTGGGTGACCGCTGGTAGCGGCTTATCGCCAAGCATGTCGTGAAAGATCGCTTCGAATTTCGGCACAATGAAGACAAGGAGAAAAGCCATGATGCCCACTGCCATCGTCATCACAATCATCGGGTAGACCATTGCCGCGATGACCTTGTTCTTAATCTTCGCAGCTTTCTCCTGAAATTCCGAAAGCCGGTTGAGCGCCATCTCGAGCACACCGCCCACCTCGCCGGCTTTGACCATGTTGATGTATAAATTGTTAAAGATTCGCGGATGCAGGGCCAGCGCGTCAGAAAAAGTGTTACCGCTCTGAACGGAATCGGAGAGCTTGTTAATTGTATTCTTCAATACCTTATCTCGTTCCTGTTTCGCCAAGACCGTTAAGCTCCGCAGGAGTGGCAGTCCGGAATCAATCAGCGTTGCCAATTGACGCGTGAAAATCATCAGGATTTTTGGCTTGATCTTCGTGCGCTTGAAAAGAACAAGTCCGGTCTTCGCGCGCGGTTTCGTCGCCCGCACCATCTTCGCCGCGCGGCGCCGGGCTGCTTTGTCGTCGGGGCGGACTACAGCGTCCTCATAGACACTTGTTGGGAAATACCCAGCCTGACGCAATCGGCCGATTGCGTCATTGGTCGAAGCGGCTTCAACCAACCCAGTCGCTTCTTGTCCCCGGGAATCGAGAGCTACGTAGTTATAACGCGCCATGACGAGCGATTTTAGTTAACTCGGGATGCTATGTCGAGCACTGGTATTCCACGAACCCACAAATTACGAAATCCGAATCTCCAATGACAAATCAATGACGAATGATAAGAGCCCCCAAGAAGGGAAAAGCGACGTCTCTTCTTTTATCATTCGGTGATTTTGGCTTCCTTTGGCCTTTGTCATTAGTGCTTCGTCATTTCCTCATGTATATCTCACCACTTCCTCGACGGTGGTGTCGCCAGCGAAGATGCTGCGCAAGCCGTCCTGGCGCAGTGTTACCATTCCAAGCTCCACAGCCTTTTGCTTTAGGGTAACCGTTGGCGCGCGTTCATTGATTAGCTCACGAATCGGGTCGGTGAGTCTCAGCAGCTCGTAGATTCCCTTTCGTCCTTTGTACCCGGTGTTGTTACAAGCGTCACAACCTTTGCCATAAAAGAATTGTTTGTCGCCGATGTCCTGCGGCGAGATTCCCAGCTCAGCAAGTAACGTCTCGCTCGGTGTGTAAGTCGTGCGACACTGTCGGCAGATGCTGCGCAGCAAACGCTGAGCGAGGACTGCCTCGAGCGTGGATGAGATCAGAAACGGCTCTACACCCATGTCGATCAAGCGTGTGATTGCTCCTGGCGCGTCGTTTGTATGGAGCGTAGTGAAAACAAGGTGCCCGGTCAGAGACGCTTGGATTGCAATTTGCGCGGTCTCAAGATCGCGTGTCTCGCCGACCATGATGCGATCCGGGTCCTGGCGCAGAAACGACCGCAAGACACGCGCAAACGTCAGACCGATGGCATCGTTCACCGGCACTTGTACGATCCCTTCGAGATCGTATTCGACCGGTTCTTCTGCAGTCAGGAGCTTCGAATCAATCGTATTGACCTTACGCAGGCAGGAGTAAAGCGTCGTTGTCTTCCCCGAGCCGGTCGGTCCGGTCGCAATGAAGATGCCATTCGGACGCTCGATGATTTCCAGCAGAAAATTGTAGATGTAATCGGGCATTCCAAGTGCTTCGAGGTCCAGATTTACGATGCTGCGATCAAGAACCCGCAGCACGAGGCTCTCGCCGAATTGAGTTGGCAATGTTGAAACTCGAAGATCGACGTTGCGCCCGGCGATATGCTTCTGAATGCGACCATCCTGGGGCAAACGTCTTTCTGCAATATTCATACTTGCCATCACTTTCAGCCGGGAGATGACCGGCAGGGCAAGATGACGCGGCGGTGGCGACATTTCGTAGAGCGCGCCATCAACGCGATAGCGGATTTTGAACTCATTTTCGAATGGCTCGAAATGAATGTCGCTCGCGCGGTCCTGGATTGCCTGGTAAAGAATGAGATCGACAAAGCGAATGATCGGAGTTGCGTTTGCTTCGGCTTCCACTGCCGCTTCGCCGTTTCCCTCGCGTCCGCCTGAGACGGACAGAAGCTCGCCAGCTTGGCCGAGTTGCTTGAGAACTTCGTCCATGCTCGTCGTGTCGGTGCCGTAATGCTGTTTGATCAGATCTTCGATTTGATCCGAGGGTGAAACGACGACGTGAATGTCTTTACCGAGCGCAAAGCGAAGATCCTCGGCGGCGTGAAGATCGAATGGATCAACGAGAGCGACTCGCAAAGTCGTTCCGCTCATCTCAACGGGAAAAGCACCATGTAACCGAGCCAGACCGGCGGGAATGAGACGCAAAATCTCCGGCGGGATATCGCGCTCGGTTAGATCGATCAAGTCGGTGCCAAGCCCGTTGGCAATTGTCTGATAAAAGCCGTGCTCGTCGATGAAGCCGCCATCGATCATCGCCTGAGCAACGGTCTTTCCGTTCAGTTCGACTTCGCTCAGGACGTCTTCCGCTTGCAAAGGCTCGAGCACGCGCTGCTCGATAAAAAATTCCGCTAACTGCTTTTCCTTCATGTTCGTTAACTCACGTCCCCGACTGTGATGGAGATCACTTCTTCCGCAGAGGTGAGGCCGGCGAGCACCTTGCGGACCCCGTCTTCGCGAAGCGTGCGCATGCCAAGTTCACGCGCTCGTTGCCGCAGCAGCAAAGTCGGGCTGCGTTTGTTGATCATGTGGCGCACATCGTCGTTGATCACAAAAATCTCGAAGATACCGATTCGACCCTTGTAACCGATTTGCCGGCATCGCTCGCACCCTACTGGCTTCATTACTTGAGCCTCGGAGAGCTGACCGGGCTCGATTCGCAATGCCCGCAATTCGGTCTCGCTGAGTTCCCCTGGTTGTTTGCAGTGTGCACATAATCGGCGGACAAGCCTTTGCGCCATAATCGCTCGCACGGAGGAAGCCACCAGAAACGGCTGAACACCAAGATCGGCTAAGCGCGCCACCGCAGAAGGGGCATCATTGGTGTGCAGCGTACTGAAGACGAGGTGACCAGTGAGACTCGCGTTCGTAGCAATGCTCGCTGTCTCGAGGTCTCGAATTTCACCAATCATGATGATGTTCGGCGCCTGGCGCAGAATGGAGCGCAAGGCCGCCGGAAAAGTCATCCCGATCTCACTATTCACCTGCACCTGATTGATGCCCGTCATTTGATACTCGACCGGCTCTTCTACGGTGATGATTTTGCGGTCGGGTTTGTTGATGTAATTGAGGCAGCCATAGAGAGTGGTCGTCTTTCCGGAGCCGGTTGGGCCGGTGACGAGTAAAATGCCGTCCGGCAGTTTGATCAGGCGTTCGAACATTTCCTGGTCGTCTGAGAAAAATCCAAGCTCCGGCAAGCCAAGCTTTAGACTGGATTTATCCAGCAGCCGCATCACTACGCCCTCACCGTGATTGGTAGGAATCGTTGAGACGCGAAGATCGATTGGCTTCTTTTTGATTTTAACCTGGATACGACCGTCCTGTGGCAGCCGTTTCTCTGCAATGCTCATTGAACCGGTCATAATTTTGAGGCGGCTGATGATTGCGGATTGCAAACGTTTCGGTGGCGCTTGCATCTCTTGCAAAACGCCATCGATTCTGAAGCGAACGCGAAACTTCTTGTCCAGCGGTTCAAGATGAATATCGCTTGCGCCTGCGCGGTGCGCCTCGATCAGCAACATGGAGACAAGCCGGATAATTGGCGCGTCGGCTTCATCGACTGCGGTCGCTTCCGAACCATCGCCAATTTCCAACCCGAGATCGATGTCTTCTCCGATTTTTTTCTGCAGGACGTCGGCTGCTTCGTCCGCCGTTCCGTAGTATTTGATCAGTGCTTCACGAATTTTCTGGGGGCTGGTGCACACCAGTTCCAGCTCGCGTTGCAGGAGAAAACTCAGGCTGTCGATCGTATCGATATCGAGTGGATTACCGACCGCCACCACCAGGCCGGTCTCGCCGAAGGCGACCGGGATCACTTTGAAGCGGCGCGCGTCTTCGCCCCGGATTTGATTGATGATTTGTGGCGGAATCACCATGGAAGAGATGTCGATCCAATCCATGTGCGCTTGCGCTGCGAGCGTGCGCGAGACCTCCACGTCGGAGACAACTCCGTCGTTGACTAAAATATCGACTACGCCCGGTTCGCCGTTCAAAAGTGACCGCGCGCTGTCGATCTGCGGACGCGTGATGAGTCCACCTTCTTCGAGGACCTTGAGCACGTACTCTTCGTTGTGTTGCACCTGGGAAGAATGCTGGAGCGCGCGCGCAGTTTACTGCAAAACCGCTAAATTTCCAGCGGCAGCGGCGATGTCCGGACGGCGTGGCGCACTGTCCCTACTAACGTGGAGATTATTCCACGGTCACACTCTTTGCGAGATTGCGCGGTTTATCGACATCGCGGCCCAGCTGAACTGCCAGGTGATACGCGAGAAGTTGAAGCGGGACGACAGCAAGAATGGGCATTACGTACTCGGGCACTTCCGGCAGCACGATTATTTCATTGGCAACTTCTTTGAGGCGCTTCGGGCCGTTTCCGCTGGTCACCGCAATGACGGGCCCCTTGCGCGCCTTAACCTGTTCGATGTTGTTCAGGTTTTTGGAGAAAACTGAATCATCAGGTGCGATAAATACGGAGGGCAGATTAGGCCGAATCAGCGCAATTATCCCGTGCTTGAGCTCAGCGCTGGGGTGCCCTTCCGCAAACAGATAAGTGATCTCCTTCATCTTAAGCGCCCCTTCAAGCGCGACCGGGAAGTTGAATTGCCGGCCAAAGAAAAGCATGCCGTTTGCACCGGCATATTTTTTGGCAACTGCCTTAATTTGGTCGCTGAGATTCAGAACCGTTTCGATCTGGCCGGGCAACGCTTCAAGCGCTTCAATCACGCGGCTCCCATCCGTTGCGGAAAGATTTCGCATCCGGCCAAAGAGCAACCCAAGGAGCGTAAGAATGGCAAGTTGCGACGTAAAAGATTTCGTAGCCGCGACGCCGATTTCCGGACCGGCGTGCATATAAACTCCTCCATCGCTCTCGCGGGCAATCGTGCTTGCGACGTTGTTACAAATTCCCAGAGTGCGAAAGCCTTTGCGCCGGCTTTCGCGCACGGCCCCGAGTGTATCCGCGGTTTCGCCGCTCTGGCTGATCGCAAAGACCAGCGTCTCAGGAGTCATTGGTGTATTACGATGACGAAACTCACTCGCGTATTCGACTTCGGTTGGAATGTTCGCGAGTCGCTCGATCAAATATTCACCGACAATGCCGGCATGAAGCGCAGTGCCACAACCTGTAAGGACGATACGGCCGACATCGCGAAGCTCGGGAGGCGTCATGTTCAAGCCGCCTAGCTTTGCGGTGCATTCCTCCGGGTCGAGACGGCCGCGCATCGCGTCGCGTACAGTGTCTGGTTGCTCAAAGATTTCTTTGAGCATGTAATGGGGATAATCTCCTTTACCGATGTCTTCGGCGGTAAATTCGACTTTACTGACAGGATGCTCGCTGCTGTCTCCCGCGAGCGAAGTGATCTCGAATTTGTCGCTTCCCGCAGCGACTACGTCGAAATCGTTTAGATAAACAGCGTCACGGGTGTAAGCGACGATTGCACTGACGTCACTGGCCAGAAAATTTTCGCCGTTGCCTACTCCGAGCACGAGTGGGCTTCCCCGCCGTGCGCCGATCATGAAATCCGGCACATCGGCGTGGACCAAAGTAATACCATATGTGCCGATCACCTGGCGAAGCGCGGCGCGAACGGCCGTAAGCAGTCGCGCCTTTTTTTCGGGAACATCCACCGTGCTGGCGCACGATTCGTCATAGAGTTTGCCTATCAGATGCGCGAGCACTTCGGTGTCGGTTTCGGAGCGAAAGTTGGTATCGCCGCTTCGGATCAGCTCATCTTTGAGCGTCTGATAATTTTCTATTACGCCGTTGTGGACCAGTGCCAGTTTGCCGCTGGCGTCGAAGTGCGGATGCGCGTTTTGGTCGGTGACTTTGCCGTGCGTCGCCCAGCGTGTGTGACTCACCCCGAGCGAACCTGAGACCGGTTGCTTTCTCATTAGCTTTGCGAGAGCTGCGATGCGTCCGGCGCATTTTCGCGTTTCCAGACGCCCCCCGTCTAAAATGGCGATGCCGGCTGAGTCGTAGCCTCGATATTCAAGGCGACGCAGTCCGTCGAGCAAAATGGGCGCGGCTTGAGCGCGCCCAACGTAGCCAACAATTCCACACATGTTTTTTTGGAGTGTAGCGGCGGCTGTCCTCAGTCGCAAGAAACAGCCACTTTCGGTTAAGTGGCTCAGTCTGAATTCAGACTGAGCCGACTACCACACTTTCGCTTAAACCTTCGTGAAAAACTCGCGTCGCCGGCGTCGCCTTAGCGCGACAGCAAAAAAGTTACCGCAAAAAAGCAGTCGCTGAGTTATTGATTGGTAAGAATGCAACACCAGCCGCAGCGCGATTTGTTTCCAAAAAATCCCAGCGCAGAAGCGTTCGGGGCGTTGCCGCCCGGCACAACCCAGCGAACGCTTGCCATCATTATGGGCGGTGGCGCCGGCTCCCGTTTGTTCCCATTGACGAAGGACCGCGCCAAACCTGCCGTACCGCTCGGTGGCAAATATCGCATTGTCGATATCCCGATCAGCAATTGTCTGAATTCCGGGCTGCGCTCGATCTATGTGCTGACCCAGTTCAACAGCATGTCGCTGCATCGGCATATTCAAGCCAGCTACAAGTTCGACAATTTCTCGCGCAGCTTTGTGGACATTCTCGCCGCTCAACAAACGCCAACCGGCTCGCAGTGGTATCAGGGAACTGCTGACGCTGTCCGGCAAAACATGCGCTATTTCCTCGAGCGTCCGTTTGATTATTACCTGGTCCTAAGCGGCGACCAGCTTTACCGGATGGATTTTCGTGCGTTGCTGCATCAGCACATCCGGCTTGGCGCAGACATCACTTTGGCGACTAAACCCGTAGCGCTGCATCAGGTTTCTGAGTTTGGCATCATGCAGAGTGGTGTTGATCGCCGAATCACGCGTTTTGTCGAGAAGCCGACCGATGAAGCAGTCTTGCAGGAAATGAAGATGAGCCGGGAGCTTCTCGGCGCCATCGGCTCCAACGAAGATGAAGAATTGTTCCAGGCCTCGATGGGAATTTACGTCTTCAATCGCGACGTGCTCATCCAATCGTTGCAGAACGATCTGGTCGATTTCGGAAAACATATTATTCCGCAATCGATCAAAGACCGGCATGTCAGCGCATTTATTTTTGAGGGTTATTGGGAAGACATCGGAACAATCCGCGCTTTCTACGAGGCGAATCTGGATCTCACAGATGTAGTGCCCGAGTACAGTTTCTTTGAGCCTGAGTCTCCGATTTATACGCATCCGCGCTTTTTGCCGGGAAGCAAAATCAATGGCGCCACCCTGCGACAGGCGATCATTTCGGATGGATGCATCATCTCGGATGCGCATCTGGAACGATGTGTGGTGGGAATACGCAGCGTTATTCAAAGCGGCGCGACTATCCGGAACAGCATCGTGATGGGCGCGGATTATTTTGAATTAGGACAGACCGATTCGTCACAGCTGCCCATGGGCATTGGACGCAATTGCGTGATCGATCGCGCCATCATCGACAAAAATGCTCGCATCGCCGATGGAGTTGTGATTACCCCGGAGGGCAAACCGCCAAATTTGGATGCAGACAATTACTTTATCCGCGACGGCATTGTCGTGATACCCAAAAACGCAGTCATTCCAGCCGGTTTCTGGATTTGATCGGTTTTGCTGTAATCGGGATTGGTAACTCCGGAAGGCGCTTTGGTTCCTCACGCCGCAGTCAACGACCGCTGCTAGCGCCTATCTGTCATTCCCGCAAACTGTCCAGTGGTTTCCCATGGTTCTTGCTTGTTCCACGGGATCTGCGAGTCGTGACGATTGTCCGGATCACTGACCAGGGCAGTTTCCTTCTGTGTCGCGCATGAGGACATGCCTACCACGAACGCACACAGCAGAACAGGGACGACAATTGTTCGAAGATTACGGATTTGTGCCAGCATAAATTACATTGTCTCCGGGTTGAATTTGAGCGCCGCGCGCCAAACTACCGGTGATGATATCGCCGATGGCGGTCGCCGGTTCAACTGAAGAAATGCGAATTTTTCCAATCAAAGCCCCGTCTCGCAGAACGAGCATCTCGGCATTCGACTCTACTCCGTGGCGAGTACCGAGATTCAACACCACGAAGTTGTACGCCTGATTGATTGCAAGGATCGTCCCGCGCAAACCTGTTCGGCGAGGGGCAGTCTCGCGGACAGCTTCCCGCCGTTTCTTTCCTTCCTTCGGCTGATCTGCGCGATCCTGGACGTCCTGGAGCTTTTCGGACAGGAAAGCCTTTTCTTTTTCCGCGCTGTCCAATTGACGGCGAAGATCATCGACTTGCGACTGCAAATCCGCGGCCGACGCTGTCGCGGCGGGGTTGTCAGCCGGCGAAGCATTCGGATTCTTTTCCGCTGCTTGCACGGGCGTCTGCAAAGAAGCGATCTCTTTCTGGTTCTCGTCTAATTTGGTCTGCAGATCGGCCTTCTCTTTCTGTATTTGGGCGAGCTCTGCCTCGGCTTTTGCGGCTCTGTTTTCCGCTTGCGCGACTTTACCCTGTTCTTCTCCGGCGCCACCGGCCGATGGATTCAGTTTCTCGCGTATGCCGCGTTCGGCTGCATCGTGTGCAGTCGCAAGAGTTGCGCGAAGCGTTTTCATTTTTTGGGTGTTTAAAAACCCAAAAAATGCGGCCAATACGAGCAGCAAAATGGCAAAGCCGGCCACGCCTTTCGGTGTGACCGCGGTAACCGCGGATTCCCGGTGCGTCATAGGAGAGTGTGAGGAGTGAGGCTTTTTTAAACGAATCACGCAGAAACGCAATCCTGATTTCGCGTCGAAGGTTGGGATGCAAAATGATCTGAGTTCAATCAGATTGCGTTTGTCATTGTTTCAACCGATAGACATCCCGTGGGACAACAGCACCGTGTACGATCCAAACGCAAGCGACGTAGAGCCTATCTGGAGCGCAAGAAAGCAGCGCTGCGAGCCAGCGCCATAAAACCAGCTTCAAGCAAGCAGCGGGTAAAGAAGGAACCCGCTGCGGAAGAGTAAATTCGACTCGATCGCTGTCTGACGACATGTGTCGGTGCTTTCATGCACAGACATCGCAATGCCGAACCGAGCCCGTTATCTGATCGTTGATGGACACAGCATTATTTTTGCCTGGCCTGAATTGCGCAAGCTCCAAGCGCGGCGGTCCTCGCTGGCGCGTGAAGCGCTAATCAAACGGTTGCGAGATTATCAAGATTGGACCGGTGTGCGCGTGGTAGTCGTCTTTGATGGCAAAGGAAGAAAGATCGAGGCGATTTCCGACCCGGCCGACGTGCAGGTCTTTTATTCTCGCACGGGCCAGACAGCCGACGCCATCATTGAGCGACTGGCAAGCAAATACGCGAAACAGTTCGAGCTAATGGTGGCCACTTCCGATTCCATGGAAGCAGAGACAGTTGCAGGCGTGCGGCGCAGAATGGATTTCGCCCCGAGCGTTGCGCGGGCTCCTTTCGAGTGCGCGTCCGAGCCTAGAGTCCTAATTTCTTCTCAATCTCTTTCACGCGCGCGAAGAGTTTTCCGAGCCGGCGGATCCAGGCAATCTGTTGCTTTGCTTCTGTCAATCGGCCCTGCTGGATAGCCGAACCACACACCGCCGGGAACGCTCTTGGAGACGCCGCTTTGCGCCGCAATGACGCTGCCATCGGCAATTTCCACATGGCCGACAATGCCGACTTGCCCGGCCATTGTAACGCGCTCTCCCACGCGCGTGCTGCCTGATATGCCGGTCTGCGCCACGATCACGGAATTTTTTCCAATGACGACGTTGTGCGCGATTTGCACGAGATTGTCGATCTTCACGCCTTGCTGAATCCAGGTCCGGCCAAATCGGGCGCGGTCGACGGTCGTGTTTGCGCCGATCTCGACGTCATCGTCGATCTGCACGATCCCGAGTTGCTGAATCTTTTGCTGTCGGCCATCGACCATTTCAAAACCAAAGCCGTCCGCACCAATGACTGCGCCGCTGTGAATGATTACCCGCGAACCGATCCGGCTTCGCTCGCGAATGGTCACGAGCGGATAAATCAAGCACGCGGACCCGATTGTTGTTTCATGTCCAATGTAACTTCCCGCGCCGATAATTGTGTCATCGCCGATTTGGGAACCGTCTTCGATGACCGCATGAGGCTGGATTGATACACGTTCTCCGAGGCGAACGCTTGATCCGACAATCGCGCTTGGATGAATGCCCGGAGCATAGGTGATCGGTTTCGGTGCAAATTTGAGCACGACCTGCTCGAAGGCCTTGGTAGGATTTGAGACGCGAACCTGGGCGGGTGCCAGCGGTTCGGCGAAATCGGGCGGAACGAAAACCGCTGAAGCTCGCGTCTTGCGCAACAGTCCGATATATTTTCGATTGCCGAAAAAACTAATCTCTCCGCTGGTCGCTTCTGCCAGTGATGCAGCGCCGGTGATCTTCAGCTTTGGATCGCCAACCAACTCGCCGCCAGACATGCTGGCCAGTTCTTGAAGAGTATAGGACACGGAAAAATTAAATCGTCAAACAGTTGAACCGTTGACACCTTCACCAAGGTTACGGCGGCTAGGCAAGGATTGAAAAAATCACAACGCCTTATTTTTGGGCCAGCGCGGCGGACGCTTGTCAATGAATGCCTGAACGCCTTCGAGCGCAGCTTCGATCCATCATGTTGCAGGCCATGGTCCGCGCAGCCGCTTCATAGGCTGGCGCAATACCCAGTTCAATTTGCCGGTAAAAGAATTCCTTTCCTATCGCCACAGCGACACGCGGTTTTGCAATGATTGCCGCAACGAGTTTCTCAACTTCGGCGTCGAGCTGTTCCGGCTCCACAACGCGGTTAATCAACCCGCGCACTTTTGCTTCGTCGGCGCTGATAAATTCGCCTGTTACGAGCATCTCGAACGCCGCCTTACGCAAAAGATTGCGCGAGAGCGCCACGCCCGGCGCCGAGCAAAAAAGACCGAGGTTAACTCCGCTGACCGCGAACTTTGCAGTGCTTGCCGCTACGGCGAGATCGCACATCGCCACCAACTGACAGCCTGCCGCAGTGGCGACGCCTTGAACACGAGCGATCACTGGCACAGGCAATCGCTGGATGGCAAGCATCATCTCAGAACATTGAGCTGAAGAGCCCCTCGTAGTACTCGAAGCGATGGCTTTGCCCGCATCTCTTTGAGATCATGTCCGGCGCAGAACGCTTTGCCCTCCGCCGCAAGAACGACTACCCGCACTGACTCGTCTTCGGCTATCGCATCGAATTCGCGCTGTAGTTCCGCAAGCATCGTCTCCGACAAGGCATTGAACGCGTGCGGTCGATTTAGTGTCAGCGTGACTACGCCGCGCTCGTCCTGGCTGCGTAAAACAACGGGTTCCTCGCGCTCCCGCGGTTTCGCCGTCGGTGCAGGTTCGATTGATACTGAAGGAGCTTTCACGCGCTTAGCTCAAACGCTACTGCTGAAATTCCAAATCTGAAATCCGAAAAATTTAGTTTTCGTTTACAGCGACTGGCAACATCATCTGGCGAGCTTCGAAGACGGCAAACAATGCTGCAGTCCTGATCGATTAGATTGACTATTCTGATTTATGAAGATCGTCGCGATCGCTAATCAAAAAGGCGGCGTGGGCAAAACCACTACGGCCGTAAATCTCGGCGCGGCGCTGGCTGAAATAGGTCATCGCATTTTGATTATCGATCTTGATCCACAAGCGAACGCTACCAGCTCGTTTGGGTTGCAAGCAGTAGAGCAAACCAGTCTTTACGAGCCATTACTCGGCGACGCCTCGATTACCGAAAGAATCTTTCCCACCGAACGCGAAGGACTATTCATTGTGCCTTCCGATCTCGATCTGGCGGGTGCCGAGGTCGAGATTGCGCGGATGCCGAATCATCTCACGCGTCTGGCGGAAACGCTCAAGCCGCTGCACGCAGACGCCACATTTGATTTTGTCCTGCTGGATTGTCCACCGTCGCTTGGAATCCTGATGACCAACGCGCTCGCGGCCGCCGACGAACTCTTGACCCCAATACAGTGTGAGTATTTCGCGCTGGAAGGGCTGGTCAAAATTGTTCGACTGATCGAGCAGGTGCGCGACTCAGGCGCGAACAAGCGCCTCGAACTTGGCGGTATCGTTATGACGATGTTTGACGCCCGGACAAATCTTAGCGAGCAGGTGGTTGCGGAGGTTCGCCAGCATTTCGGTGAGCGCGTTTATCAGACCGTGATTCCGCGAAGTGTGCGCTTGAGCGAGGCGCCGAGCTTTGGGAAATCGATTCTGGAATACGCTCCGAGTGGAGCGGCCGCCGAAGCCTATCGAGCACTCGCGCGCGAGTTCATCCAGCGCCGCGCTCCGCAAGCCACTGCTCCCGAGTGATCGCAAAAACTTGCGTCGGGAATCCGCGAAAAACTGTTTCCCTTTCCATTTTCATTCCGTTTTTCTCAGCCACGCGACGCGAGGGGATGTTGTCGGGATGAATCAACGAAATAACCTTGAATAATCTCAGGTGGCGAAATGCGTGATCACGGACAGCTTGCGCGGCTTCGCTCGCAAGTCCGCGGTTCCAATAGTCAGGATCAAGCCGATAACCGATCTCGATTTCGTCTACGCCATCGAGATGCCAATGAAGAAAACCGCAATAACCGATCAGGTCGTTGTCTCCGCGAAAAATGACCGCAAACTGCGAAGGCAAACCAGCCTGGTTCCATGAGAGGAATTTCTGCAGCACGGTCTGCGTTTGCTCGGGCGTGTATGGGCCGAGCGAAAAGCGCATGAAATCGCGGTTGGCCATTAGTTCGGCGAGCCGTCCGATGTCTTCGGCTTGGAACGGACGCAGAATTAGTCGGGACGTTTCCAGAATCATCTGGCTAAACAAACACAAATTCTAAGCCAGTTGCGATTTATAATCGAAAGATGGCGACGGGCACTGAAGAATATGCGCACCCAGCGCAACCGCCGGACACATCAAGTTTGGCCGAGGTGCGCGATGCGGCGCGCGAATGCACAGCGTGTCACCTCTACGAGCGGGCTACACAAACCGTGTTTGGCGAAGGCCGAAAGACGCGGCGATCATGCTGGTCGGCGAACAGCCGGGCGATTACGAAGATCAGGAGGGTAAACCCTTCGTTGGACCCGCTGGAAAAATCATGGACCAGGCGCTCGAAGAAGCCGGAATCGATCGCAAGGAAGTTTACGTTACGAACGCGGTGAAACACTTCAAATGGGAGCCCCGTGGGAAGCGCCGGATTCATCAGAAACCGAATTCGCGCGAAATCGCAGCCTGTCGGCCGTGGCTGGAAGCGGAGCTGCGCCTTGTAAAGCCAAAGTTGCTGGTGTGTCTCGGCGCGACGGCAGCGCAGACGGTTTTCGGTGCATCATTCCGTGTTACTCGTGAACGCGGAAAGGTCTTATCATCGAAACTTGCGCCGAGAGTGCTCGCCACAGTGCACCCGTCCTCTCTTCTTCGACAACCGGACGAGCAATCGCGGCAACGCGAGTATGAGCGGTTCGTCGTGGATCTGCGCGCCGCACGAAGGGCGGCCAGCAAAGAATAGGTTAATCGTAGGAACGCCGCGTTGAGTCCCTACCTCAGTCGACGGTCAGCGCTTCTCGCGTTTTATATTCAGCTGCAAACGCTTTGCGAAACTGATCGAATGTTCCCTTTTCGATTTCAGCGCGCGCCTGATTCATTAGATTCAAATAAAAATGCAAGTTATGAAGCGTGATCAGGCGAAGGCCAAGAATTTCTTCCGCCTTGATGAGGTGTCGAATGTAGCCGCGCGAAAATTCACGGCACGCATGGCATGCGCAGTTTTCTTCGATCGGATTCTTGTCCAGAATGAACTCGGCGTTTTTTAAATTGATCGTGCCCGCCGCGGTAAATGCTGTTCCATTTCGTGCCAGGCGCGTCGGCAACACGCAATCGAACATGTCCATGCCGCGCGCGATCAACTCCAGCAGTTGCGGCGGCGTGCCAAGTCCCATTGCGTAACGTGGTTTATTCCCAGGCAAGAATGGCTCAGCCCATTCGACGGCTCGCATCATTTCCTCCTCTGGCTCGCCTACGCTCACGCCGCCGATGGCGTAACCATCGAAATCAATATCCACAATCGCCTGCGCGCTTTCCTTGCGCAGATCCTCGAAGGTTGCGCCCTGAACGATGCCGAAAAGCATCGAATCCGCCGAATCGGCGGGTAGGCGGGTCGGCGAATCCCCGTTTCTCAGTTTCGCCGTTTCGCTGTTTCCACTCCCGGCATCTTTTCGCCCAGCGCGTCGTCATTTCCGCGCTTTGCGCTGCATAATCGTACTCACATGGATACGGAACACATTCATCGAGAGCCATCGCAATATCGCTGCCGAGCAGCGTCTGAATTTCCATGGCAATCTCCGGGGAGATGAATGCTCGCGCGCCATCGATGTGATTTTGAAATTCGACGCCTTCCTCCGTGATTTTCCGCAATTTTGCCAACGAAAAAATCTGGTAACCACCGCTATCCGTCAGAATGGGGCCATCCCAGTTCATAAAGTTGTGCAAGCCGCCAAAATGTTTGAGCACATCGAGTCCCGGCCTAACGAATAGATGGTACGTATTTCCCAGAACGATCTGTGCATTCAGTTCATGCAGTTCCCGCGGACTGACACCTTTCACCGAACCTTGTGTTCCTACGGGCATGAACGCCGGCGTATCGATCTCGCCATGCGCAGTAGTTAGGCGTCCACACCGCGCATTCGAATGGCTATCGGTAGCTAAACGTTCGAAGCTTTTCTGCATCTCAATCAGAGATTGCTCGACTCCGTTCGGAATGACAAACGGAGTATAAAATATTTTTTGCAGACCGCGTTTTTCCCTCTATATTCGGGGCTCACCGCATCAGGCGCGTGAGAGAGTTTGCTGCGCGGCCTGGGCGGGTTTTTTGTCGCCCAAGCCCGACGCTTTTGGCGGAGTTTTGTTTTTGAAAATTGAAAGATGCCCACGATTAATCAACTGATCCGCAAAGGACGCCGAAAAGTATCGGTGAAATCGAAGTCACCGGCGCTGGCCGATTGTCCGCAACGGCGCGGCGTGTGCGTCCAGGTGATGACGCGCACACCGAAGAAGCCGAACTCTGCGCTGCGCAAAGTGGCAAAAGTGCGGTTGACCAACGGCCAGGAAGTGATTGCCTACATTCCGGGCGAGGGGCATAATTTACAGGAGCACTCGATCGTGCTTGTACGCGGGGGACGTGTGAAGGATTTGCCGGGTGTTCGCTATCACATTGTGCGCGGAACGCTCGACGCGCTGGGCGTGGATGGACGCCGGCGCAGTCGCTCCAAATACGGGGCGAAGCGTCCGAAGGCTGGTGGTGGCGGAGGCGCAGCGAAAGAAGAAGGACGCGGCCGAGAAGAAATAATATTGAATAGGAAAGTCGACAATGTCGCGACGCAAAAGAGTTTACAAAAAAGAGGAGCATGTCGATTCCCGCTACGGAAGTCCGGCGGTTGCCCGCCTCATTACAACGGTGATGAACCGCGGCAAGAAATCGCTGGCGGAACGGATCGTGTACACAGCGATCGATAAATCCCGCGAAGGTTCTGATTCAGTCGATCCGTTGGAAGTTGTAAATAAAGCGATCGAAAATGTCCGTCCGCGACTGGAAGTAAAATCACGCCGGGTCGGCGGAGCGACTTATCAAGTCCCGATGGAGGTGACGCCCGCGCGACAGATTTCTCTGGCTACTCGGTGGATCGTTCAATACGCGGACAATCGAAAAGGCATGCCCATGGCCGAAGCACTGGCTCAGGAGATAAAAGATGCCGCGGCAGGCCAGGGGAACGCGATCAAGAAACGCGAAGACACTCATAAAATGGCGCAAGCGAACCGCGCGTTTGCGCATTTCCGTTGGTGACGACCATGGCGACGGCGACGATGGAACAGAAAAAGAGCCCGGTGAAAAATCCAAATTCACCCAATCGCAAGTTCCCGCTGGAACGAACGCGGAACATCGGCATCGCGGCGCACATTGACGCCGGCAAGACAACGATTACCGAGCGGGTCCTATTTTACACCGGCATGATCCACAAGATGGGCGAGGTGCACGAAGGCACGACGGTCACCGACTGGATGGAGCAGGAACGCGAACGCGGGATCACGATTACTTCTGCCGCGACGACATGCACCTGGGCGCAACGCAAAGAAGAAGGCGTTTACAAAATTTTCGAAGGGATCAAGGAGCGAATCAACATTATTGATACGCCGGGCCACGTCGATTTTACTGCGGAGGTAGAACGTTCATTGCGCGTGCTGGATGGGGCGATTGCGGTTTTCGATGGTGTGGCCGGCGTGCAGCCGCAATCGGAAACGGTCTGGCGTCAGGCGACCAAGTACAACGTGCCGTGTTTGGCGTTCATCAATAAGATGGATCGGGTCGGCGCGGACTTCGAAATGTCGGTGAAGAGCATCCACAAAAAGCTCGGCGCGAACGCATGGCCGGTTTTGCTGCCTCTGGGCAAAGAAGATCAGCTACGCGGCCAGCTCGACGTCATCAATAAGAAGGCGATCATTTATTCGGCGGACGATCAGCTCGGATCGACGTATGAAGTTACCGATGTTCCGAAGGAGTATGTTCAGATCGTTGACAAAGCTTACAGCGATCTGGTCGAACAAGTTTCAAATATCGATGACGAGGTTGCCGAGGCCGTCATCCATGAAAAACCGGTCACACCAGAGCTGTTAAAAGCTGGAATTCGCCGGCAAACAATTGCTAACAAATTTGTGCCGGTGATCGGCGGCTCGGCGCTGAAGAACATCGGCATCCAGTATTTGGTCGATGCGGTCGTCGATTATCTCCCGAGTCCACTCGACATTCCGCCGGCAAAGGGTCAGGACCCCGATACTGGCGAGCCGATAGAAGTGCCGACCGATGACAACGGCACCTTTTGTTCGCTGGCCTTCAAACTTTGGAGTGATCCGTTTGTTGGGAAACTCGTTTTTTTCCGTGTTTATTCCGGCACGCTGAGCAAAGGCGACACGGTTTACAACCCACGGACGAACAAGCGAGAGCGCATTTCGCGCTTGATTCAGATTCAAGCCGACAAACGCGCAGACATAGAGACCTGCTACTCGGGCGATATCGCCGCCATTGTCGGAATTAAAAATATTACCACGGGCGATACTCTTTGCGACGAAGACCATCCGATTCTGCTCGAGCCGCCGACGTTTCCTGATCCCGTCATTTCAATGGCGATCGAGCCAAAGACAAAATTGGATCAGGAAAAAATGGGCATCGCCCTGCAGCGGTTGTCTGAAGAAGATCCGACGTTCAAGGTTTATACGCACGAAGACACCGGCCAGACCATCATCGCCGGGATGGGCGAGCTGCATTTGGAGATTATTCGCGACCGCATGTTCCGCGAATTCAAAGTCGACGCGAACGCGGGCAAACCCCAGATCGCGTATCGCGAAACGATCACGAGCAGCGCGCACGGCGTTGGCAAGTTGATCAAACAATCAGGCGGCCGCGGTCAGTACGGCCACGTCGAAGTGGATGTCCGTCCCGGCGCTCGAAGCACCGGGTTGGTTGTCGAAAACAAAATTGTCGGCGGCGTCATTCCGCGCGAATACATTCCCGCCGTAAAAAAAGGCATCGACGAAGCCGTGCTCAACGGCGTACTCGGCGGTTATCCTGTTGTCGATGTTGAGGTGGATATCGTTTACGGTTCGTTTCACGAAGTCGATTCCAGCGAGCTCGCATTCAAAATGGCGGCGATCTTCGCGATGAAAGACGGATTTAGACAGGGGAAGCCGATTCTGCTGGAGCCGATCATGAAGGTCGAAAACATCACGCCGGATGAGTTTCAGGGGGACATCTGCGGCGACTTGAGCCGCCGTCGTGGAAGCATCAACAATATCGAGACGCGCGGGCACCTCGCCATCATTCACGCCGAGGTTCCACTCGCTGAACTGTTCGGCTACGCGACTGCCATTCGGTCGCTTTCGAAGGGTCGCTCCAGTTATTCAATGGAACCGTCGCATTTTCAACCGGTGCCCGCGAACTTGGTCCCGGCCATTCTCGACCAGAAAGAGGCCAAATGAGTAATGGCCAGCGCATCCGGATTCGTCTAAAAGCGTTCGATCACCGCATGCTTGACCAGTCTGCGGTGGAGATCGTGGAAACTGCGAAGCGTACGGGGGCGCGCGTGGCCGGGCCGATCCCGCTACCGACATTAATCGAGAAATTTACCGTGAACCGCTCTCCACACGTTGATAAAAAATCGATGGAGCAATTTGAGATTCGCACGCACAAACGGCTTTTGGATATCATTGAGCCGACGGCGAAGACAGTGGATGAATTAAAGAAATTGAATTTGCCTGCGGGCGTTGACATTACGATTAAGATTTAAGCGGAGGCGCTTCTGAAACATTTGCAATCGCACGGTCATGAGCATCGGACTTCTTGGACAAAAAATTGGTATGACCAGCGTTTACGACGCCAAGGGTCGATTGCGCCCCGTGACTGTGATCGCTGCCGGCGATAATGTTTTGCTGCGTCGTTTGACCGAAGAAAACGAGGGCTACTCCGCCGTGCAGGTCGGGTTCGGTGCGCAGAAGGAATCGCGCGTGACCAAACCGTTGCTTGGCGAATTCAAAAAGGCTAGCGTGGGGCCGCAAAAATTCGTGCGCGAGTTTCGTCTCGCAGACGACCTTCCTGAAGGCGAGATCAATCTAGGCGTCACGCAATTTCAAGCGGGCGACTATGTCGATGTGATTGGCCGATCGAAAGGGAAAGGATTTCAGGGTGTGATGAAGAGGCACAACTTTCATGGGCAAGGCGCGGCGCACGGTTCGAAGACGCACCGGCGCATTGGCGCGGTCGGCAATCGTTCTACTCCGGGACGTATTTGGAAAAACATGGGGATGCCTGGTCACTTGGGCGATGAACGCGTGACCGTGCAGAATCTTCAGGTCATGCAGGTGCGCGAAGCCGAGAAAATTATTTTGATCAGCGGGGCGGTTCCGGGAGCGAATGGTAGTTATGTCATTGTCAGACCGGCAATCAAGAATCCCGGCGTGAGAATTGCGGAGCATCAAGCGCACAAAAAAGCAGATCAAGCAGTGGCGGCGAAGAAGCCGGCGATAACAGTTCGATAAGAAATGAGCGCAAAAGTTCTAACCAAAGCCGCTGCCAAGGAAGCCGGGATCGAACTGATCGAAGACGGACACGGCACCCAGGCTGTTCACGACACGATCGTTGCTATGCGAGCGGCGCGTCGTTCCGGTTCGGCCAATACCAAAACGAAAGCAGAAGTGGATCTCTCGGGTGCAAAACCGTGGCGACAAAAAGGGACCGGCCGCGCGCGGGCTGGCTACAAATCGTCGCCCATCTGGCGCGGCGGCGGCGTCGTTTTTGGCCCCAAGCCACGAGATTATTCCAAAAAGATCTCGAAATCCGTGCGGCGTCTCGCCTTTCGAAAAGCGCTGAGCGAGCGAATCACAGGAGGCGACATTTTGACGATCGATAAATTCGTTGTGCCGGAGCTGAAGACGAAGTCGTTTGTGACGCTGCTGAAAAAACAAACAGACGCCCGGAAAGTTTTATTGGTCTCGGATGCATTCGATCAAAATACGTTGAAGTCAGGACGGAATGTGAAACCGGTGACGTTTGCCACCGCTTCAGATGTAAACACCGAGCAGTTGCTCGCGTTCGAAAAGATTCTTGTTACTCAGAAGGCGCTGGAAAGATTAGCGGAGCGGACTCGCCCGTCTCGAAGTAGCGGATCCACGGAATAACGCGATGAACGAGCCGCACGAGATTATTCAAACTGCGTCGTTGACTGAAAAGTCAACGCTGATGAGCGAGAAGCAGAACAAATATGTCTTTCGCGTCAGTCCGCGCGCTAACAAAATTCAGATCAAGAACGCAATTGAACGCCTGTTTCAAAAGAAAGTGGTCGATGTGAACACTTGTAATTACGCGGGCAAGGAGAAACGAGTGCGCGGACCTGTGGGACGACGACCGCGTTGGAAGAAAGCCATTGTGACTTTGAAGGAAGGCGAGAAGATCGATCTTATCTAGCTATGGCACTAAAAGAATTTCGTCCATTAACGCCGACGCTGCGTTTCAAGTCGCTGCCAGCTTTCGATGAAATCACAAAGTGGCGGCCTGAGAGGAGGCTTGTTGAGCCGAAGAAGAAGACCGGCGGTCGCAACAGCTACGGACGGCTTACGTCGCGGCATATTGGCGGCGGGCACAAACAGAAATATCGCAAGGTTGATTTTAGACGACGCAAGCGCGGTGTCTCCGCAGAGGTTGTTGGGATCGAGTACGATCCAAACCGTTCCGCGCGCATCGCTCTCATTAAGTACGCCGACGGCGAACGAAGTTACATTCTCGCGCCAAACGGCCTTCGAGTGGGATCGACGGTCGCCGCCGGAGATGATGTCGCACCCGACTTGGGAAATGCTTTGCCACTTCGCGCGATTCCGTTGGGTACTAACATTCACAATATCGAATTGAGTCCGGGCCGCGGTGGACAAGTTGCGCGGAGTGCCGGGCAACAGGCGACTTTAACAAACATCGAAGGTGGTTACGCACTGGTGAAAATGCCTTCGGGCGAAATTCGGCGCATTCACGAAAACTGCTTCGCGACAGTTGGACAGGTAGGAAATGTCGATCATATGAACGTTTCGAGCGGTAAAGCGGGACGTACTCGCTGGCGGGGACGTCGTCCGCACGTGCGCGGCATGGCGATGAACCCAATCGATCATCCAATGGGTGGCGGCCAGGGTAAATCAAAAGGCGGCGGCGGACGGCACCACCCCGTCAGTCCCTGGGGACAACTGGCCAAGGGATTTAAGACGCGCAGCAAACATAAGCCGAGTGATCGCTTTATTTTGGAAAGGAGAAGACCGAAGAAGAAGACGTGAGTTCTGGAGGGCGGAGCTCTGCGAGGCCGGTCTTGCAGAGCTCGATCCTCTACAAATCACTTGAAAATTATGGCTAGATCGTTAAAGAAAGGACCCTTCGTCGAGTTGCATCTTCTGGAGAAGATCGACAAGATGAACAGCTCGGGCGTAAAGAAACCGATCAAAACATGGTCGCGGCGCTCGATGGTTACGCCGGATTTTGTCGGCCACACGTTTTTGGTGCATAACGGAAAGACGTTTAATTCCGTTTTCGTTACCGAGAACATGGTCGGTCATAAGCTGGGCGAATTTTCGCCCACGCGCGTGTTTAAGAAACACGGTTCGCATACGGCGAAGGTGACTAAATAATTTTAGCTGAGAGTAAGTTTTACCGAGAGTTAAGAGTCGATAGAGATGAGCCGTTGCGTTTTGCCAAGGTGAAACCATCGACGAACAACTATCGGCTAGCGACTCTTCTGGTAGTGGGGTGCGTTACGCTAGCCCAGGGGTTGGCGGCAGAGGGAAATAGTTCTTTGTCAGAATCCAAAACTGAAAACGCGGGAGCGAGTGATACTGCGGTGACAGGCCTGCCGCCTGCGGCATCGGCGACTTCGCAACCGATGCGGCGGCCTTCAGAGGTGACTGCGGCGGGTTTGCTTCAGCAAAATGAAGATTTGCAAAGGCAATTATCTATTGCCCAGGAATCGCTGAAGGCGTTGACCAGCAGCCTGGCGGAGTCCAATGCGGAGGCGGAATTGTTTCGCCGCAAGTACTCCGATGTGCAATTACAGATGGAGGCGCTGGGGCTGGCGTCGGCGAACAAAGACCGTGCGAAGCTGGAGCAGCGTTTACTGGCGGCAGTAAGTGATCTTCAACTCGCGCACAAGGAGCGCGACGAGTATCGCGATCAGATGCTGCGCCTGGACGAAGCGGTGTTGTGTTACTTGAAAACGTCGCAGAGTGCGGATGCGAAGGCGCGAATGGACGTGGAGACTCAGCTGCGCAGTATAGACAAGCTCGTCACAAAGTCCTCGAATGCGCCGGATTTACCGGAACCAAGTTTGATGGACGGGAACGTGATCAGCGTGAAAGATGAATGGTCATTTGTAGTTGGTAACTTTGGCGAAAAACAAGGGGTCAAGGTTGGGATGCCAATGCGGGTAATGCGCGGCGATCAACGGATCGCGACCCTGCGAGTAGTCGATGTGCGACAAAGGATTTGCGGCGCCGTGATTCAGGAAATGGATTCAAAGAAGGACAGAATAAAAGTAGGGGACCGCCTCCAGGTGGATGCGCAACCGAATGTGAGTTTGAAATGAAAGCAGTTGAAACGTTAAAAGAGTTACAAAGTTAAAATGGCTGAAAGCGGCAGTGGCTTTGTAACGTTGTAACCCTTTTAATTTTTTAACCTCTCGAAGCAATGGAAGTCAGATCGATATACAAGTATGCGCGGATTTCGCCGTTTAAGGCGCGCGAAGTCACTCGTGAGATCCAGGGTCTGCCGGTCTCGGCAGCGCTCGATCTACTTGCTTTTACACCTAAGAAAGCGGCATTCCTAATCAACAAGACATTGAAAAGTGCGATCGCTAATGCCGAGAACAACGCAAACCTCAAGCCGGACGGATTGGTCGTAAAAGAGGCGATTGTGGGCGAAGGCCCCACGTTCAAGCGGATCATGGCGCGTGCCCGGGGTAGCGCGAGCCGGATTTTGAAGCGGACCAGCCATATTCGAATCGTGCTTACGGACGAGATTAAAGTTGAGACACGCGAGACTAGAAGGGCGAAACAGAAAGCAGAACAGAGGGCCGAGAAGAAGAAAGAAACCGCAGCCGGCGCCGTGGTCGAAAAGTCGACGACTGAGAAAAAGCCGCGAGCGAAAAAGGCGGCTAGGAAATCGAACAAGTAATTTTGTTATACTGACTTATGGGACAAAAAGTTAATCCGATCGGCTTTCGCCTGGGCGTGAACCGTGACTGGCGCTCGCGCTGGTACGCCTCGCCTCAGGAGCTGCCAGCGTTTTTGCACTCCGATTTAGAAATTCGTAATTACGTAAAGAAAAAGCTGCAGTATGCCGCTGTCTCGAAAATTGTGATCGAGCGGGCGTGGAACAGCATCCGCGTAACGATTTTTACGGCGCGCCCGGGAATCGTGATCGGACGCAAAGGCGCCGAGATCGAGAAAATGACAGAAGAGATTTCCAAGATGGCGCAGGGCAAGCAGGTCAAGATCGACATTCAGGAGATCAAGACGCCGGAACTCGATGCGCAATTGGTGGCGGAGAACGTGGCACTACAGATCGAGCGGCGGATTGCTTATCGCCGCGCAATGAAGAAAGCCGTGCAGACGGCGATGGATTTTGGCGCCGAAGGAATTCGACTCCGTTGTTCAGGGCGGCTTAATGGCGCGGAGATTTCGCGCTCGGAATGGTATCGGGAAGGCAAAGTTCCTCTGCACACGCTGCGAACACCGATCGATTACGGATTCGCCGAAGCCAACACCGTTTACGGCAAAATTGGGGTCAAATGTTGGATGTGTAAGAAGGAAGAGCCAGCGGCTCAGCCTGCTTCTCCACCGCCACCGCCGCCAGCTCCGGCACCAGAGCCGGCTGAAGTCTAAGGAGAAAATTTATGCCGTTGATGCCAAAGCGCGTGAAGTATCGAAAGTCCCAGAGGGGAAGCCGCAAGGGAACTGCTTCGCGCAATCTCAGGATCGATTTTGGCGAGTTTGGATTACAGACGCTCGAGCGTGCGTGGATCACGAACACGCAATTGGAGGCGGCGCGTGTGGCGCTCACTCGTAACATGAAGCGTAAGGGCAAACTATGGATCCGTATTTTCCCGGATAAATCGGTAACTGCGCGGCCACCGGAAACGCGCATGGGTAAAGGCAAAGGCCAGCCGGAGTACTGGGTCGCCACGGTGCGACCTGGTAACATTTTGTTCGAATTGGACGGCGTGCCGGAATCGGTGGCACGCGAGTCCTTGCGACTGGCCGCGGATAAATTGCCGGTGCGCACGAAATTTCTCACACGTCACCATGTCCGGGCCGCTTAAGCATCATGAAAATGAAAGAAATCACCGAGTTGAGCAGCGACGAGTTGCTGACAAAGAGGCGCGATTTACGCCAGGAAAGGCTTCACCTGCGTTTGCAGCAGCAGAGCGGCCAGCTGGAACAGCCAAGCAGGTTACGCCTGCTGCGGCGGGATATTGCCCGGATCGAAATGGAGCTATCGCAGCGCGAGAAACAAACTGAAGCGAAGTAACTATGGCTGACGAACACCAACCGCAATCAGCTCCCGCGCCTATCACAAGTGGTCCGCGTAAGACCCGCACCGGCGAAGTGGTTTCCAGCGGCATGAATAAGACAATTGTGGTGCGCACGGTGACGCGTGTGCCGCATCCAAAGTTCGGCAAGATCGTCAAACAGATGAAAAAATTCTACGCGCACGACGAGCAGAATGAGGCGAAAACTGGTGACAAAGTTCGCATCATGGAGACCCGGCCGCTCAGCAAGCTGAAACGGTGGCGTCTGGTGGAGGTCATCCAAAAGTAACTATCGATTTTTATGGTACAAATTCGATCCAGATTGGATGTGGCAGACAACAGCGGTGCGCGCATGGCCACGATGATTGGTGTCATTGGCAAAGCCACGCGTTACGCAGGGATCGGCGACGTGATTACTGCAAACGTCAAGGAAGCAAGCGCGAACGGGACAGTGAAGAAGGGCGAAGTGGTGCGCGCCGTGCTCGTTCGCACCAAGCAACCGATTCGACGCGAGGATGGGTCGCTGCTGCGCTTCGATAACAATGCCATCGTGATTATCGATAAAGATTTGAATCCCCGCGGCACGCGCATTTTTGGACCAGTCGCGCGTGAGTTGCGTGAGCGGAATTTCATGAAAATTGTCTCGCTTGCTCCGGAAGTCTTATGAATCGCATCAAGTGTCACGTTAAGAAGGGTGACCAAGTCGAGGTCATCTCTGGAAATTTCCGCGGCTCTTCAGGAAGGATTCTGGCGGTGTTTCCGGGTAAACAGCGTGTTGTTGTTGAAGGCGTGCGGATCATCAAGAAACATCTTCGAAAATCCCAGGATAATCCGAGCGGGAAAATCGCCGAACGGGAAGGCCCCATTCATATTTCGAACGTGAAATTGATTGAGCGCGAGAAGAAGACTGAGAAAAAGGCCGCGAAGAAATCGAAGAAGGAAAAAGAAGAGCAGCAAGCAGCCTAAACCAGAGATGTCTCGACTTCGCTCGATCTGACAAACTGAAAAATGGAAAACGAATTTCGTCGCCATTACAAAGAGCGCGTTATGCCGGCGCTGCAAAAGCTGCACGGTTACAAGAACGTTCATCAGGTTCCGAAGGTAGAGAAAGTGGTGATTAACACTTCCGTTGGCTCGCAATCTGATGTGAAGCAGGCGCTGGAAGAAGCGAAAGCCGAGCTGGCGCTTATAACAGGTCAGCGCCCTGTAGAAACACTGGCCAAGAAAAGCATTTCCAACTTTAAGCTACGCAAAGGCCAGGCCATTGGCGCGAAGGTAACGCTGCGCGGAGAGCGCATGTACGAATTCCTCGAGCGCTTCATCAAAGCCGCGCTGCCACGCATCCGCGATTTTCGCGGCGTCTCTCCGCGCTGTTTTGATAACCAGGGCAACTATACGCTCGGGGTTTCGGATCAGTCGATTTTTCCAGAGGTCGAGCTGGATAAAATCAAGCGTAACATCGGATTTGATGTTACAATCGTTACTACGGCACGGACCGATGAGGAAGCCAAATCGCTGTTAAGCGAAATGGGAATGCCGTTTAGCGACCGGGCAAGGAAGCCCGCCGCGCAACCCGCCTGATTTTCATGAGCACTGTTACTGATCCTATTGCCGATTTTCTGGCGCGTGTCCGCAACGGGACGCGCGCGCAAAAGTCGGAATTGCTCGTGCCGTACTCGAAAATCAAAGCCGAGATCGCGCGCATCCTGAAGGATGAAGGTTACATTTCCGATTACTCGGTCGATACGAGCGCTGCTCATCCGCGCATCAAGATTACCAACAAAATTGTGAACCGCTCTAGCGCCATTGCAGGGCTGCGTCGTGTGAGCCGCCCGGGATTGCGGCGGTACGTTGCCGCGGATGAAATTCCGAGGGTTTTGGGTGGAATGGGTTTGGCTATTCTTTCTACGTCGCGCGGCGTTTTATCCGGACGCGAGGCGCGAAAGCAAAAGGTGGGCGGCGAACTGCTGGCTTACGTTTGGTGAAGATTTAACTTTGTAACGATTTAACGAATCACGAACTCATGTCACGAATTGGAAATAAGGCGGTCGAGATTCCCGACAAGGTCAAAGTGAACGTTGACGAAGAGGGAGCCGTTTCGGTGGAGGGACCTAAAGGTAAGCTTCACTGGAAGCTCCCGCGTCAAATCCGGGCAAGCGTGGCGGATAATCGAGTGTCCTTGGTGCGCGAAGCAGAATCACGTAGTGTAAAAGCCCTGCATGGGCTTTCGCGTAGCCTCGTGCACAACATGGTGCAGGGTGTAAGCAAGGGATTCACGAAGCAACTCGAGATTGAAGGAGTAGGTTTCAAGGCTGCCGTTCAGGGGTCCACCCTTAACTTGAGCCTCGGTTTCTCGCATCCGGTTCCATTTTCGATTCCGGAAGACATTAAAATCACTGTCGCCGATAATACGAAGATTACAGTTCAAGGCGTAGACAAAAAATTGGTTGGGCAGGTGGCGGCGGACATCCGTCGCTTTTATCCCCCGGAACCATACAAGGGCAAAGGCGTTCGCTACGCGGGGGAGCAGATTCGTCGCAAAGAGGGCAAGACTGTTCAATAATTATGGCGACGATTCGTAAGGCAGCGCGACAAAGCGTTCATCGAAGGATCAGGAAAAAAGTGGCAGGCACGGCGCAGCGACCGCGGCTGTCAGTTCATTTCTCTGGCAAACACGTTTATGCTCAGGTGATCGACGACGATGCGGGACGAACCCTGGCCGCTGCATCGACGGCGGAGGGCGCCCTGGTTGGTAAACATAAAGCCGCTGCAAACAAGACCGCGGCGGAACAAGTCGGCAAGGCAATCGCGGAACGTTTATTGGCGAAAAAACTCGAGCGAGTCGTTTTTGATCGCGGCGGGTTCCTTTATCACGGAAAAGTGAAGGCATTGGCAGACGCTGCCCGTGCAGGCGGCTTAAAATTCTAATTCATGGCTCAAACAACTTCAGGCAGACGACCGGACATGCGCAGGACAGATAAGGCCCCGGCGGCAAAGGGCGATACGACAGAGAAAGTCGTGTTCATCAACCGCTGCGCGAAGGTCGTGAAAGGCGGACGCCGTTTTAGCTTTAGCGCCTTGATCGTGGCTGGAGATCACGATGGAAAAGTGGGATGCGGATTTGGCAAGGCCAACGAAGTATCAGAGGCGATTCGGAAGGCCTCTGAAGCCGCGCGCAAAGCCATGGAAAAGGTTTCATTGAACGAAAACACAATTCCCCACGAAGTGATTGGCGAATACGATGGAGCGCGAGTGCTATTGCGTCCCGCTTCACCGGGGACCGGGGTTATCGCTGGGGGCGGTGTGCGAGCCGTGGCCGAAGCAGCCGGGATCCGTGACGTGCTGGCCAAGTCTCTCGGATCAAGCAATCACGCCAACGTAGTGAAAGCGACGATAGCTGCGTTGAAGTCGCTTCGCCGTCGGGACGAAATTTTCAAAGTGCGCGGAATTCACTTCAGCGATGGAAAAGGTGAGCAACATGATGCGTCTTCATAGTTTGCGGCCGCGACCGGGATCGCGACATCGTGTAAAACGCTTGGGCTGCGGTGAAAGCTCCGGTCATGGCAAAACCAGCGGCAAGGGTAATAAAGGACAAAAGGCGCGCTCGGGCGGAAGCATTCGCCTGGGGTTCGAGGGCGGTCAAATGCCTCTGATTCGAAGACTGCCAAAGCGAGGTTTTAATAATGCCGCCTTTCATAAGCGGTATGCGATTGTTAACCTTGACGATCTCAATGGCTTTAAGGCTGGAACTGCCGTAAACGAACAACTCTTGCGCGAGTCGAAGCTCGTACGAGGTCGTTTCGTCGGAATAAAAATCCTTGGTGATGGCGAGTTAAAACACGGGCTGAAGGTGGAAGCAGATAAGATCAGCACAGCGGCCCGGGAAAAAATCGAAAAAGCCGGAGGGACAATTACGCTGCGTGCGAAAGGTGCCCCCGTGGCGGCTGGCACCTCGACGGAGGAACGTTCTGGCGCGCCGGGGCCAAAGGCGATAGCAAAGAAGAAATCGAAAACCTCGGTGAAAGCGAAAAGGAAAGTCTCGCGGGAGAGCTAGCTTCCCGGCGCATAATGCTTCACATTTAGCGGATGGTTTCGGCGTTTCTCAACACGGTCAAGATACCGGAATTGCGCCGGCGCATTTTGTTTACGCTGGCTGTAATTGTGCTTGTACGTTTAGGAGCTGCGATTACAACTCCGGGAGTTAACCAGGGTGTGTTGCAGGAATGGTTTCGCACTTCACTGAGCCAGCGCACGGGAGGTGGTCTCGCAGCGCTCTTTAACTTATTCAGCGGGGGCGCGCTGGAGAATTGCGCGGTCTTTTCGCTAGGCATTATGCCGTACATCAGTGCATCAATCATGATGCAGTTACTGACTGCGGTGATTCCGCAGCTTGGCAGGCTTGCACGCGAAGATGGCGGCCGGCAAAAGATCATGCAGCTAACGCGTTACGCGACAGTCGGGCTGTGCATTTTCCAAGGGTATTTGCTGGCGCTGTCATTTCAGCACCCGGAATCGTACCACACGATGCTGCCAGGGATTACCGACACAATCAGGAACCTCGGGGTTCCGCTGGTCGATGACCTTGGCTGGAAATTTCGAATCGTAACCGTGGTTTCCCTGACGACGGGAACGCTTTTGTTAATGTGGCTGGGCGATCAAATTACTGAGCGCGGTATTGGAAACGGAATATCGCTCATTATTACCGTTGGCATTGTTGCGCGTCTGCCCGCTGCGCTCGCGCAGGCTTGGAAGACTTTTGTGCCCTCAGCGCAGACTGGATCCAGCCAGGTGAACCCCATGGTTCTTGTACTGCTCGTGTTCTTCTTGATCGTCGTCATAGCCGCAGTGATCACGATTACTCAGGGCGTGCGAAAAATAACGGTCCAGTATGCCAAGCGCGTAGTTGGCCGCAAAATGTACGGCGGCCAGACGCAATACATGCCTTTGAAAGTGAATTATGCCGGCGTGATGCCAATTATCTTTGCATGGGCGCTGCTTCTTTTTCCAGCTACGATTGTTCAGTACGGATTCAAAGGAAGCCCTACAGCTAATCGGATTGCCAGCGCGCTTTCCACCGGCTGGCCCCATTACGTTGCCCTCGCGGCAATGATTTTCTTTTTCAGTTATTTCTGGGTTGCGACGCAGTTTCAGCCAACCCAAATCGCGGATGACCTTAAGAAATACGGCGGATATATTCCGGGTGTACGACCAGGAAAACCGACTGCCGATTTTCTTGATTTCACAATGACGCGACTAACGTTTGCCGGTGCAATTTTCCTGACGCTGATAGCGGTGTTGCCAAGTCTTCTGAGTCAGGGATTGAACGTGCCTATGATTACGGCGCAATTTTTTGGTGGCACTAGCCTGTTGATCATAGTGGGCGTTATGCTCGACACCATGCGCCAGGTAGAGACGCACCTTATTCAGCGGCATTACGACGGTTTCTTGCGCAAGGGTCGTATTCGGGGGCGATCTTTTGATCGCGCTACCTACAGTCGCGGTGAAGCTGTAGCCAGCGGCACACTGATGTGGCTATATGTGGGAATCGCCGTGATCGTAATTGCCGGCGTGGCCATCTTCCTGTACGGGCGATAGAACGGTAGTGAAAAGACGGCTCGTTCTTCTTGGCGCGCCCGGTTCCGGCAAAGGAACCCAGGCAGAAATGATCACGCGCCAATTCGGCATTCCCGTCACTTCACCGGGCGCAATCTTGCGGCGTGAAAGAGACCTCGGAACACCGTTGGGAAAGGAGACCGCCGAAGTGCTGCAAAGCGGTGGGCTCGTCTCCGATAAAATAATCATCGAACTAATCGAAGACTGGTTACGTTTGCATGGTGGTCACGGATTCGTATTCGATGGTTTTCCTCGGACGCTGCGACAGGCCGAAAGCCTGATGACTATCTTGGCGCGGTTGCGTACCGCCCTGGATTTAGCGATATGGCTTGAGGTATCGGAACAAACTGTGCGCGATCGCATCGCCGAGCGACTCCAATGTGGAGAATGCGGCTTTACAACCAGCTCCTCGAGCGCCCAGTTTGCGGAACGCCCCGTGTGTCCCTATTGCGATGGTCCATTAGTGCGTCGCAACGACGATGATCTGAGCGTATTGCAAACTCGCTTGCAAGAATTTCGCACCAAGACCGAGCCCCTGGCATCCTTTTATAAAAAGATGTCGATATTGCATCGGATCGACGGCAACCGCGATCGCGAGGCAGTCTTTAGCGATATTTCGCGGCTGATTGAAGACAAAATCCCAGCATGATTCCGATCAAGAACGCGAAGGAAATTGAGAAGATGCGGCAGGCGTGCCGGAGGGCGAGCGATATTCTCGACCGTGTTAGTGATCTGGTGCGTCCCGGTATTACAACAAAAGAAGTGGACGAAGCGGCAGCCGACTTCATGAGCGACGCCCACGTGAAAAGTGCATTTCTCGGCTATCGGCTAGGGCACCGGGTTTTTCCCGGCAACATTTGCATTTCGCTGAACGACGAAGTCGTGCACGGCATCGGCACCCAACGGCGCATTCAATATGGCGATATCGTAAAACTGGATATTGGCATCGTTCAGGAGGGTTGGGTAGGGGACAACGCGACAACTGTACCGGTGGGAGTCATTGACGAGCGAACCGACCAATTGTTGCGCGTCACGGAAAATGCGTTGGCCCGCGCAATTGCAGCCGCCCGCGAAGGTCAGCGCGTCGGCGACATCTGCGCTGAAATTGAGGATGAAGCGCGCGGCTTTGGTTTTTCGGTCGTGCGCGAATTTGTTGGACATGGCGTGGGACGAAAAATGCACGAGGAGCCGCAGATTCCCAACTACGGCAAACGCGGCAGCGGTCCGAAGTTAAAGGCTGGGATGACGCTGGCTATTGAGCCGATGATTAACATCGGCACCTCCGACGTAAGATTGCTCGATGATGGTTGGACGGTGCGCACGGCGGACGGAATGTCCTCGGCGCACTTCGAGCACACGGTTCTGATCACCAAGGACGAGCCAGAAATTCTGACATGGCGCGCAAAGACGCAATTGAGGTAGAAGGCACAGTCGTCGAGCTGCTGCCCAATACCATGTTTCGGGTTGAACTGGCCAACGGTCACCGTGTCCTGGCGCATATTTCCGGGAAAATGCGGCTTCACTTCATTCGGATCTTGCCAGGAGACAAAGTTATGCTAGAGATTTCACCCTACGATTTGTCGAAAGGGCGAATTACCTATCGCCAAAAATGACAACGCGGAGCCGGCTCCGCGTTTTTCGTCTCGCGGATTATGAAAGTACGACCATCAGTAAAAAGGCTTTGTGCCAGTTGCAGAATCGTGAAGCGCAAGAACGTGGTGCGCGTGATCTGCAAGAACCCGCGCCATAAGCAAAGGCAAGGGTGATTGGTGAGGAGCGAGAAGTGATTAATGATTGACCTTTCTAGTTTTTTAACCTTGTAACTTTTTTAACTAATACCATGCCAAGATTACTAGGAGTCGAAATTCCAGCAGAAAAACGCATCGAGGCGTCTCTCACCTATATCTATGGAATCGGCTTTGCCACAGCTCGGCGAATTCTCGAACAGACGAATATCGATCCTAACTTGCGGGCGAAAAACCTCACCCCACAGCAATTGAACGAAATCATTCACGCGATCACGAACAACAAGATCAAGGTTGAAGGCGATTTGCGTCGCGATGTACAGGGTAACTTGAAACGTCTGCAGGCAGTCAATTGTTATCGCGGTATTCGGCATCGGAAAGGTTTGCCCGTGCGTGGACAACGCACTTCCACCAATGCCCGGACGCGCAAGGGACCACGCAAGACCGTGGGCGTTGTCCGCAATCCGGAAGCCAAAGCCGGCAAGGTCTAACGACTAATTAGAGTTATGGCTGACCCAGAGAATCCAACTAACCCAGAAGCACCGAAAACGAAGGAGGCCGCACCAACGGCGCCTCTCGCTAGTCCCCCGGAAGGCGAAAAGCCGGCAGCGTCAAAGGCTGACGCGCCCCCGAAAGCTCCCGCGGCTAAGAAATCGGGCAAACAAAAAAAGGAACGGCCAGCCCCTGCCGGTGCAGCAACTTCGGAGAATCTTTCGCTTTCAGGCGATGACGTCGAGAAGCCAAAGATCGTCAAAGCGAAAGGCAGCAAGAACGTTCATTCGGGCATCGCGCATGTGCTTTCGACGTTTAACAATACAATCGTGACGATCACCGACATGAAAGGCAACGTGATCGGATGGTCGAGCGCTGGCAAAGTCGGTTTCAAAGGTTCGCGTAAAAGCACTGCCTATGCAGCGCAGATGGTTGCTCAGGACGCCTCCCGGCAGGCGATGGGCCATGGGCTGAAGGAAGTGGAAGTTTTGGTAAAAGGACCGGGGGCCGGACGTGAATCCGCGGTGCGCGCGTTGCAGGCAGTCGGGCTAGATCTCACCGTGATTCGCGATGTTACTCCCGTGCCACACAACGGTTGTCGTCCGCCAAAACAGCGCCGCGTCTAACACTATCAACTATCAGCTCTCTACTATCACCTTTCTAAAATGGCCAGATACACAGGACCAAAAACGAGAGTAAGCCGCCGTTACGGCGTGCCGCTTTTCGGTTCTTCCAAGGCATTGGAGCGAAAGAATTATCCGCCCGGGATGCATGGGCCGAGAGGTTCCCGGCGCAAGCAATCGGAGTACGCGATTGCGCTCGGCGAAAAACAGAAGCTGCGCTATCAATATGGGCTTCTCGAGCGGCAATTTCGGAGGATTTTCGAGAAGGCGCTGCAGAAGCGCGGTGTGACAGGTGAAACACTTCTTCAACTATTGGAGACGCGTATCGATAATGTCGTTTACCGGCTTGGCCTTGCTAATACCCGCAGCGCTGCTCGCCAGCTTGTGTCACACGGCCACGTGCTGGTGAATGGGCGTGGTGTGAATGTCGCTTCCTACAACGTGAAAGCAGGCGACGAAATCACGATCAAAGACAAGCCGAAATCGCGTCAACTCGTGCTCCGTAACCTTGATCTTACGCAAATTGTTCCCGTCCCCGACTGGCTCATAGTCGATCGCGACGGACTCAGCGGCAAAGTGACGCGCATCCCCTCTCGAGAAGAGATACAACCGATGGTGAACGAGCAGCTCATCGTCGAGCTGTATTCGCGGTGATCCGTCCCTCGAGGAATTCGAGCGCTTTGTCGTAGCTCTTGCGCTGAAGGTAATGCGCTAGTCGGGGATCGAGGGGCTGCGGCAGCGTTGCTTGTAACCGATCGATCTTTTCCGAGACGCTGCGCAATCGAGCGATGTGTTTTGCTTCATCGCGGCGGCTTTGCTCGTCGCGAATCACTGCGAGGCGTTCTCGCAGAGCCTGCGTTAAATCGACAAGAGCGTTTTCCATTTCATTAATTAACGGCGATCGCGGCCGCCTAGGTTTGACCTTATTGACGGCCGGGTTCGGATACCAGCTGCCGCCTTGCTTCGAGCCAGTCGGACTCTGCGTCACCGGGCAGCGCAAATCGACGTCTCCGCTCCGAAATGAAATAAGCTCGGAGCCGAATCGCTTCGTCCGATGGTTCGGCGATTTCTGGTGCCTCGTTTGGGCTTGAAGCGTTTCCTACAGTGGCAGCTTTCCTGACACTGGTCTCGCGCGGTTTTCGACTCGGGGTTCCACGTCGAGTGCGATTGCCTTTACCAGCTTTTACTTTGAAGGAGCCGCCAGTCTCGGGATGCATCTCGTTTTTATCTTGGACAATTTTCTTTTTTTTCGGCACAGATTTTATCGTTGATTGTTCTAATTCGTTTATCGTTCATCGGTCGGTTGGCAAGTGCTTTCTCGCGCTTCTTTGATCGAGGAGTAGATTTAGAAACCTCGCTGTCATGAGACATTTTGTTTTCCGCTGGATCGTGACCACAATCGCAGTATTCGTGGCCGCACCGATCGTTGGAATCAACTACGGCGACCGTCTCGGCTGTCTGCTGGGCGCATCGCTCCTGCTCGGTATCATCAACGCTTTTGTTCGCCCCGTGCTTTTGTTGCTGAGTCTACCGTTGATTCTCGTCACGCTAGGCGTTTTCATCTTAATCATTAATGCGCTGATGTTGAAATTCGTAGGCGAGATCATGCCATGTTTTCAAGTTCCCGGTTTCTGGCGCGCATTTTTTGGCGCGATCATCATTTCGATCGTCAGCTGGCTGTTGAGCGCATTTTTTCGTGGCAGCGACGGACGCGTCCATGTGCTCACCCATCATACCCAAATCAAGCGCGTTCGAGGTCGTGTGATCGAGCGGTAACGAAGAAGCGTTATCGCGATTATAATTCGTAACTGGAAGGTGATGTTCATCGCATTGACCGAGCGAAGCTGGGTTTAACGATTCAACGAATCACGCGGACCCGCCCAGGTACTTACTCAATCGAGAGCGCAACTCTGTGCGTGCTCGAAAGAGAACGCTTTTTACGGCGGGAACCGACAGATCGAGAACCTCGGCAATTTGCTCGTAGCTGAGCTGCTCGTATCGCCGCAACACCAGTGCCATTCGCTGGGTTTCCGGAAGCTCAAGGATTGCTCCCTCGATCGTTCGTTGGAGTTCCACTTCGAGCAGAGAAGCATCGGGAGGAGACTGCGTCTCATCCTTAAGCGGCGGATCTTCTGCGCCTGCTTCCGGCTGCAGTGGAACATGCGCGTGACGCTTGGCGCGGCGTAGCTCGTTGAAAACGAGATTACGCGTAATTTTCAATAGCCAGGTCGTGAATTTTGCCCGCGGGACGTAGCGACGCGCGCTTTTCCACACTCGAATGAACACCTGCTGCGCGATGTCTTCCACGTCGGAATTGCTGCCCAGCATGCGCGCCACGGTGCCGGCGACCAAAGCTTGGTGTTTCTCGATCAGCTGCTCGAGCGCAATGGTATCGCCTCGACCGATAAGCCGCATGAGGCGCACGTCGTCGTCGTCTTCTTCCGATCTCCCTTTATTTCCGCGATCGTTGCCAGACATCGGTTCATTTAGACGGTTGTCTGAGACAAAGCTTGCCAGAAAAACAGCAACTAGCCAAAATTCATGCTCCGTCGGATTGTAGCCATGGTTTTTGTTGCAAGGCTGAAGCGGCCTGTGCAATGCTTGGCTAGTGAGGGCTTACCCTCAGTCTCCGCATGAATTACCAGCTTATTCCGAAAGAACTCAGGCCGATTGCAGAAAAGGTTGAGGCGCAGCAGCGGGTTTCAGAGGCAGACTCTCTCACTCTATATCGCGCAAATGATCTTAACGCCCTTGGAATGATCGCCAACGTTGTCCGCGAACGAAAGAACGGCAACTACGCCAGTTACATCCACAACCGTTACATCAATTACTCCAACATTTGTATCTTATCCTGCCAGTTCTGTGCTTTCGCTGCCAAAAAGCGCGATGCACACGCTTTTGAATACGCCATCGACGAAATTATTCGAGTGGTGGGAGATGCGCTTCCCCTCGGAGTTACCGAGGTGCACATGGTGGGCGGACTGCATCCCACACTAAAAAAAGAATGGTATTTGGATCTTTTACAGAGGCTTCGCGCCCTTGGGCCGAACCTTCACATCAAGGCTTTTACCGCGATCGAGGTGCGGCATTTAGCCCAGCGGATTTTCCGGATGCCGATCCGTGACACACTGGAGACTCTGCGCGCCGCTGGTCTCGGCTCGATCACTGGTGGCGGCGCGGAGATTTTCGATCCCGTTGTTCGCGATAAAATCTGTCGCGGGAAAGAAACTGCCGCTGAATGGCTCGACGTTCATCGGACCTGGCACTCAATCGGTGGCCACAGCACCTGCACCATGCTCTACGGGCATATCGAAACGCTTGCTCAGCGGGTGGACCATCTGCGGCAGCTCCGAGGATTACAGGATGAGACCGGCGGATTCACTGGCTTCGTTCCCTTTGCTTTCGAACCGTCTCATTCCCATGGGATCCTCGCCCAGATCAAGCGCGCCTCCGGGTTTGAGCAGCTTCGCAATCTCGCGGTGAGCCGCATTTATTTGGATAACATCGATCATCTGACTGCTTATTGGGTGAGCCTCGGGTTGCCTCTCGCGCAGGTGTCGCTCAGCTACGGCGTGGACGATCTGCATGGCACAATTTTGGAAGAGAAAATCTTCCACATGGCTGGGGCTACGACTCCGCAGCAGCAGACTGTAGCTGCTCTCGAACATGCCATTCGGGAAGCGGGCCGCGATCCGGTGCAGCGTGACAGTCATTATCGACGTTTGAATGGCGCCAGCCGAGCAGGACAGCCTAACGAGCCCGAATTAGTCTGCGCCTGATGCTCAAGTGAGAGGTGAGACGTGAGAAGGCGGAATGAAGGTTACTATTAATCGCGCTCTTCTCAGTTCTCACTAATCACATCTCACGTTGAAATCCCTCCGCATCGGTTGCGTAAAATATCTCAACGCCCGTCCGCTCATCCACGGCTGGGAAGGCGACGTGGACTTCGATCACCCATCAGCGCTCTGTAATAAACTCGCCGCCGGCAAACTTGATGTTGCGCTTGTCTCCAGTTTCGAATTTCTGCGTAACCCGATCTACCGGATCGTTGATGACGTTTCTATTTCCTCGAACGGACCGGTTCACAGCGTAATCGTCGCGCATCGCGGGAAGATTGCTGAGATCGAAGAGATCGAACTCGATCCGGCATCAGAAACTTCTATCAACCTTTTGCGTTGTTTGCTTGCTGATCTCGGAGTGAATCCGTGCCTGGTTCAGCGTGTCGCGGGAGCCCCTGCCATGACGAAGTCAGCTTTGGTCGGTCGCGCACAACTTCTCATCGGGGATCAAGCTATCTACGTCCGACAAAATTACCCTAACGAATTTTCTTTCTGGGACCTGGGCGAACAATGGAAAAAACTTTTCAACCTGCCGTTTGTTTACGCCCTTTGGCTTATTCGCCCCGAAGTCGCCGATCCAAAACAAATCGCGAACCCGCTGCGCGCCTTGCGCGATGTAAACCTTGCCAATCTCGACAACTTGATCGCGGAAGTTGTAGCCGGAGTCGCCGGCCCCGGCCAACGGAAAGTCGATCGCGAATTCCTCTCGCGCTATTACACCGAACATCTTCGATTCGGGTTTGAGGAAAAAGAAAAAGAAGGTCTGCGAATCTTCGCAAATTTGTGCATAAAGCACGGTCTGCTTCCAAAGCACAATTTCGCGTTCTGTATTGTTTAGCGAGCGATTTCGTTCGTGAAGAACTGTCGACTTTGCCTCACCCAGACCAAGGTCGAGGTCGTACAGCTTCCAGCCCGAGCCTGTGAAACGGAATCGAAGTTTGATCCCTTCCCGTTCGACAACAAAGGTGCGCGGGCCTGTAAAGAATGCGTGTTTTACTTTCGACCAATCTTCAGCTTTGCCGGTAGGGAAGCGGAACTGTTGCGGATGTTTGAGGCTCTTCAGGACTTCGGGATTGGATATCAATGCCGCAATGCCTTCCGGGGTAACGTAAGCGTCAACGATCGTATCAATCAGCGTTGGGCCAAGATCTTTCCACCACTTGTGACCTGTCGTTCCCTGAGTGAACCGCGCCACAAGCTGTTTCTTTAGCGATGCTCGAATAGCCGGAAAATCCATGCGTGAACTCAGCGCCGCGCTGTCGCCAGACCGAAGTGCTGCTGTGAATCGCCAGAATGAAAAGTATGGCGACGCTCCGTAGACCAAAAGAAGAAAAATGCAGATGAGCACTAACCAGCGACATCTCATTTGAATCTGATTGTCTGTGACGCCGCCAAATTAGTGGCCCGAGGTTCGATGTATCTCTAACTGGAGGGCACCGGTCCAATTTCCTTCCAACATTGAAGAATCCGTCCACTTCCCGAAGGTGATGTGAATTCTGTCGGGCGCGGGCCACCTGGTTGCCCCCAAGCACGCGCGCTTGTGGTTTGCGCCGAGAATCTCGTAAATTCCGCGCGTTACTTGACCGGCGCGCGGTCCGCCTTCTGCGATTGAGTCCACGTGTTTTGGCTTCGTATCCGGATTTACCGTAAATGTCCCGGCTGGATGTGTCCCGATGCCGCTGGCCTTTGGAAATCGGAATGTGTTGTGATCAGTGATCAGGATTGTATTTCGCGCCACACTCGCAGACACAGGGTTCCCGTTTACGACTCCGCGCGTCAGTTGACATGTGCCCGACAATCGTTCGTAATCTCTCTGAGCGGCCGCAGACTGAATGGTTGAATCTCTTAGTCCGCTGGTTGAGCGGCCGGCGGTCATCACTGACACGGCGCCCGCTACCAAAACCGGTATCGCTCTAATCATGGGGTTGTTTGCAGTGAAAAGCGTTCTTTGTCGAGCGTGATCACAAGGCGTCGCGGATAATTCATCGGATCTTGTCAGGGGACTTTTCGCAAATAAACTGATCGGTGCAAAGCCGCGTAGAGGGGAGTTCAATCGATGCAGAGACCTCCAGGAGTTTTACGCGGCGAAACCACGCAGAGGAAAATCCAACCGGTGCGCAGTCTCCTGGGAAACTTACCCCGCCGCAAAGCCGATGGGTCATTGCGCAGCGTGAGGAGCTGAATGCTGACGAGTCGGGAATTACGTGGAGCGAGATTTGCGGATCGGAGTGCATTGCGCGGTTGCTTTTGCGAAAAGGGTTTCGCTGTGCCGAAGACGTGAACGCATTTCTGCGGCCGCGCCTAAGCTCCCTGAGTGATCCATTTTTACTGCCTCAAATGCATGCGGCTGTTGCCCGCATTCTCGAGGCCTTGAATCGACGAGAACGCATCGTGCTCTTCGGCGATTACGACGTGGATGGCGTCACATCACTGGCGTTGCTTGCCGGGGTGTTGCGCGCTTACGGCAGCGCTCCTGAACTGTTCTTGCCATTGCGTATGGAGGAAGGCTACGGCTTGAGCCCCGAAAGCGTCGAGCGTTGTCTCGCGCAATATCAACCTCAACTGCTGGTCGCGATCGATTGCGGGACCTCATCAGCAAAGGAGATTGCCGATCTTCAGAAACGCGGCGTGGACGTGATCGTGCTCGATCATCATGAGCCGAAGTCGGCGTTACCCAACTGCATCGCGATGGTAAACCCGAAAACAACGGACTCCGGCTTTGAGTATCTCTGCAGCGTCGGCATTGTCTTCAAACTTTGTCATGCATTGCTGAAAACGGCGCCACTGCCTGAGTTCGATTTGAAATCCAGGCTTGACTTTGTGGCGCTCGGCACCGTGGCGGACATCGTGCCGCTTCGTGCCGAAAACCGCGTTTTGGTGCAGCGGGGCGCGATCGAGATCGGGCAGACTTCACGTATCGGACTGAGGAAATTAATGCAGCTTGCCAGCGTGCGGCCGCCAATTTTGCCTGAGGACATTGGTTACCGACTGGGCCCACGATTGAACGCTGCAGGGCGTTTGAGCACAGCGGAGAAAGCGTTACGCCTGTTGCTCACTGACGATGATGGCGAAGCAACGATGCTCGCGGCAGAGCTAGACCGTCAAAATCGCGAACGCCAGGAGGTGGAAAAACAAATTTTCGACTCAGCGATCAAGAAGATAGAGGATCGGCTCGATGCGGCGCGCGACGCAGCAATCGTAGTTGGGGCGCCCGGCTGGCATCAGGGAGTACTGGGCATTGTGGCGTCACGGATCGCTCGAAGATACCATCGACCCACAATTGTCATTGGTTTTGACGAGAATGGAATCGGCAAAGGAAGCGGACGAAGCATTGAGGGTTTGAATCTCGTCGAAGCGTTGAGCTGCTGCGCGGAGAGACTCGACAAATTCGGCGGACACGAAATGGCGGCGGGTCTTGCACTGCACGAGGAAAATTTCGACCTCTTTGCCGAAGCATTTCGCAAAGCTGCGCGTGAAGCTCTTTCCGAAGAAGCTCTTCAACCTTGCGTGCAACTGGACCATGAACTGGCGTTCACCGAGATCGACATAGATTTTCTGCGCTGGCACGAAATGTTGCAGCCGTTTGGAAATGGAAATCCCCAGCCGCTTTTCCTTGCCCGCGAGGTCGAGCCGGTCGCGCTTCCCAGGGTAGTCAACGAAAAGCATCTCATCTTTCGTCTGCGTCAGGGCAATCGCCATCGGCGCGCAGTTTTTTTTGACGGCGTGAGGAATCCATTGCCGCCAACGCCGTGGGACATCGCATTTCGGATTCGCGCCGACGAGTATGACGGCGAAACTCTGGTTGCCATGCAGATCGAGGCGGTGCGGCAAGCTGAACGCCGCGGTTGTGAACAGTGAACAGCGTGAAGTTATCTCACCGCTCACCGATCACTGATGATGGACCAACGGCGGTTCCGAAACCGTTGCCCAGCAGCGTTGTAATTTCGCAGTCGCTCGAGGAGTTGAGTTGGATCCCGCGTCCGAAGCTTCTCGCGATGCGGCGGCTGGGCATCGAGACGGTGGAAGATTTGCTTACGCATTTTCCGCGACGCCATGAAGATCGAACTGAGTTCCCACAGTTTCCACGCGAGGAAAGCGATGTTCCGATCTGTCTTTGCGGAGAGGTAATAAAAACGTCGCTGCGGCGTTTCGGCGGTTGGAAGAAAATCTTCGAGGCCACATTGCAAGAATCGAACCCGAACGCTCTGAGCGAGCCGCTGGTGTGCCGGTGGTTCAATCTGCATTACGTGCAGAAAATGATCGCTACCGGTCAACGCATGGTGGTGTTTGGCAGGCCGCGGCTACGCGGAAAGCGAATTTGCATGGACCATCCGGAGTTCGAAGTCATCGAGAATGACGAGGAGATCTCGATCCATTTTCGCAGAATCACACCGATCTATCCTGCGACGGAAGGTCTTTCGCAGCGCGTTTTGCGCAGCATGATTTACCGGCTGTTGAACGAACTTCCTTCCACTGGTGCCGGATTGGAAAGATTGACGCCAAGCAATCTCGCTAAGGGGGAGAGACGCGACGCGCTTCGCGCAATTCATTTCCCAGCTAGCTGGGAAGGGCGTGATGCCGCGCACGAACATCTGGTGCTCACCGAATTCTTCGCGATGCAAATGCTGATTGCGTCGCGACGCGCCAATGCCTCGATTCGCCGCGGCAAGAGGCACTGTGGAGCGGGAGAGCTGCTCGATAGGTTTCTTAAATCGTTACCGTTCCAGCTGACTGGTGCGCAGTCTAAGGTGATCAATGAAATCCGGCACGACCTGGCGGCGAGTCATCCGATGAATCGTTTGCTACAGGGAGACGTGGGTTCGGGAAAAACCGCTGTGGCTATCGCAGCGATGCTACTCGCTGTGGAGGGCGGCTATCAGGCCGCGTTCATGGCGCCTACACAAATTCTGGCGGAGCAACATTATGATGTCTTATGGCGCTGGCTCGAGCCGCTCGGCGTACGCGTGGCGCTGCGAACCGCCGCCCGGCAGGAACAAAGCGGGCCAATGCCGCTGTTTGAATGTGCGGTCGATTCGGCACCCGAGGAACCTCAGATCATCGTGGGAACACATGCGCTGCTGTACGATAAAGTTTCGTTTTCGAACCTTGGGCTCGTTGTGATCGATGAGCAGCATAAGTTCGGTGTTGCGCAGCGCGCCGAATTGAGCGCGCACGAACCAGCGCCCGACGTACTCGTGATGACCGCAACGCCGATCCCGCGCACGCTGACAATGACGATCTACGGCGACCTCGATGTCTCAACGATTGATGAGATGCCGCGAAACCGTGGGAAAATCGTCACGGCTGTGCGCGATGAGTCGAAGCTCGGCGAAGTGCTTACGTTTCTGCGAACACAGTTAGAGGTCGGCCGCCAGCTATATGTGATCTATCCGTTGATCGACGAAAGTGAAAAACTCGACGCGAAAGCCGCCGCGATCGAGTACGAATTGTGGAAGGAGCGTTTGCATCCGTTTCGCTGCGATCTGCTGCACGGCCGAATTCCCCCGTCGGAGAAGCAGGAAATCATGGGCCGTTTTCGCAGCGGGGAGACAAACGCGCTGATCAGCACGACCGTGCTTGAGGTTGGTGTAGACGTTCCCAACGCCAGCCTGATGCTTATTGAAAACGCTGAGCGTTTTGGGCTTGCACAACTGCATCAGCTTCGCGGACGGATCGGGCGAGGGGAGCACAAGTCGTATTGCATTTTGCTCCCCTCGGCTCCAGCGAAAGAGGCTTCGGCAAAACTGGCGGTTTTAGAAAGAACAAGAGACGGCTTCGAAGTGGCAGAAGCAGACTGGGAATTGCGTGGCCCGGGCGACCTGCTTGGCACAGCTCAGAGCGGCCTGCCTGCGCTCAAGATTGGTAACTTGAAGACAGACGCCCATTTGATGCGGCGCGCGCGCGCGGCCGCCGTATCGATTTTGGAAAGGGACCCGCGTTTGGAATTGCCTGAGAATCAACGTTTCCGGCGCTTAATTGTCGAACAACAGGGACGAACCTTTTCTAACGTTAGTTAATGAAAAACTTTGCGAAATTTTTGCTTTTTGTCCTGCTGGTCAGCGCGGGAATTTCTCTTCTGTACGACTATCGCCTGAAGCATGGCGGCCTGAATCTCCCTTCTGGCCGGAAGCCGGAAAAATACACGCTGGCATCGAATCCGAGCGTGGATCCAAAGCAAGTCCCGTCGCTGGAGGCGTTGAACCGGGAGCGGCGCGCTCTCGTCAAGAGCGTAATCCCATCAGTTGTAGCCGTGAAAACATCCAAGAAGGTCGGTGTCCGGCGAGAATATGGGCTTGATCCCTTCGAGTTTTTCTTCCGTAGCCGTCCGCAATCTCGCACCCCGCGGGACGAGACCCTCGTGCAAAATTCGCTCGGCTCCGGTGTGATTGTCACAAATGAAGGCCATATCATCACAAACAACCACGTGGTCGATCAAGTAGACGAAATCGAAGTTCAGCTGGCCGATGGCCAAACGAAAAAGGCGCGCCTTGTGGGTGCAGATTCTCAGGTGGATCTGGCTGTGCTTAAGATCGACAATCCCGGCGTCAAGCCGCTTAAACTCGCCGATTCGGACACGGTCCAGCCCGGAGACTTTGTTTTGGCAATTGGCAATCCATTTGGATTCGAAGAAACGGTGACAGATGGAATCATCAGTTCAAAGGTTCGGCCCAATCGGAGCGATTTCTTCGGCGGTTTGGTGCAAACGAATGCGGCGATCAATCCGGGCAACAGCGGCGGGCCGCTGATCAATCTGCGTGGCGAAGTGATCGGGATTAACACAGCAATCGCCTCGACCACTGGCGGCTCGCAGGGAATCGGGTTCGCGATTCCGTCAAACACTGTCCGCACCGCACTGGAAAGCCTATTGAAACAGGGCCGGATCATTCGCGGTTATCTTGGCATCCAGATGCGAGCGTTGCAGCCTGGTGAAGACGGCACGGAGACAGAAGGAGTGACCGTCGCGGAAGTAGTGCCCGGATCGCCCGCAGCTCAGGCAGGCGTTCAGCCAGGTGATGTCATCCGCAAATTCGACGGCCGTGATGTAAACAATTTCAATGCGTTGCGAAGCCTCGTCGCTCAGACCCAGTTGAATAAACAAGTGGAGCTCGAAATCGTGCGTAATGGCAAACCGGTCAAGGTGACGACGCAGATCAAAGAGCAACCGATTGATTATCAATCCGCTCGCGTCTCGCCGAAACAAGGACCTTCGCAGCCGCAGGGTCCGGGGCAGTCGGACGATCAAGAAACGAATAGCGGCCCTCTTGCATCAATTCGCGTTGGGGAACTGACTCCAGAGATGGCGCGCCAGCTCGATCTGCCTGCCAATGTGCAGGGCGTATTGGTTGCCGGAGTCGATCCTGACAGCGGTGTCGCGGAATTGCAAAAAGGCGACGTGATCGAGGAAATCAATCAACAACCGGTCACGTCAGTTGCGGATTACAACAAGATCGCTGCCTCGCTCGATCCCAGTCAGCCGCAAGTGCTATCAGTTTGTCGCCACAAGATGCGTTCGTTTCTCGTCTTGCGGCCGCGGTAAGCTGATGTAGCCGCCTCGCTCTGTGCATGCCGCGCCGTAGCGGGGCGAAGGCCGGTCGCGGCAACACAGCGCCGTGGCTACAACTCCATAAACGAACCAGCCTCAGCACGCGATGGCGTGACGCCGGCAAACGCCCGAGAGCATTTCCCAGAGCGCGTCGAGAACGTGGTTCACTGACGCTTTCACTGATTCGAAATTGCGCTCGTTGACGTAACGGTTCAGCATTTCGCGCTCAGCGGTGGAATGCTCGCGATCCGCCTCGATGTGAACCGTGAAATATTCGTAGTGCTCAGGCTTGGTGAATCCGTAGTGTTTTTTGAGCCCGTCAATCTTCGATTCACAGATAGAGGGAATCTGGCTCTCGTACGCATACAGCGCTCCCAAACCTTCAGCTGTTGATCCCTGGCCACAAACTGAGCGGAACGTGTCTATCAACTTTTTCGTCTCCGGTTGTTTCTCGGTTCGCGCAAGCTCGCCATCTTCGACGCCGAGACCATCCGCAAATTTCTTCCAAAGTTCGGGATGATTCGGCGAGCCGGCTTCTTCATCGATCAAATTGCTGAGCAATTGTTTCCGGGTTGCTTGATCGTCACAGTTCGCGTGCACCGCGGACAGATACCTCGGAAACGCCGCGACATGGTGATAGTACTGCCGCGCATAATCTGTAAGCGCCTCCTTGCTCAATTCCCCGCGCGTCCACGCGAGATAAAACGGATGTTTCAAAAGATGTTTCGCCGCAATGTCATTGTCGATCTTGTCAAGATGTTGATTCATAAAACTGGTTAAGTGCTTATAAACGCAGGCTAAAACGCCGCAAGTAATTAGTATTATTTGTGGCAATAGCCCAACTTTTCAAACGCCGGGCTATTTTCTCTCGCGCCTATCGCTGGTGGAGAAATATATCACTAAGATTTCAAAATGTGCTTGATCCCGCGGACGGGGATCACGACCCAGCTGGGCCGATTGTTCAATTCATAACCAATTTCGTAAACGGCTTTGTCGAGCAGATAGGCTTCGATCATGATTTGCAGGTCTTCGCTGTTTTGTGGGATGAAGACGGCGCTGCCTGTTGTCTTCAAATAGCTCTGTAGAAAAACGCTGGCCATGTGACGATACCAGAGATCGGCCCAGCGTTCCAAGAATGGCACATCTTCTTTGCGCATGGCCGGCTGCCAGAGGGCGCTGTAGGCGGCGTATTGGAACGATCGCATCATGCCGGCGACATCACGGAGTGCGGAGCGTTTCAGTTTTCGTTCGCTCAGCGGTCGCGCCGGTTCGCCTTCGAAATCCAAAATCACGACGTCTTTTCCGGTGTAAAGCAATTGACCAAGATGATAGTCGCCATGAATCCGGATTTTTGCGGCATTGGTGCGACGATCGAGCAGCCGTTTTTCGCGCGCCAGTATCTCTTGTTCGGCGTCGAGCACTTCCTTGGCTTCGTCGCGGAAAGCTGCCGGAAGGTCGCATATTTTCTTTTCCAAAAGAGTAAACGTGCGCCGCAGCGACGCCCGCATGTTTTGGTAAACGGAGCGTTGGGCCATCGCATTGAATGGCTCGGGCCGGAACGCCGGATCATCCGGATTCGAGGCGAGCGCGAGATGTAACTCACCGGTGCGTTGTCCCAGCAAATTTGTTTTCTCAGGATGAACGCCGCCGATCAGCTCATCGAGCAACGCGCCGGGTGGCGCGGTTTCATTCTGAAGATCCGCTTTGCGGCCCAGCACGCGCTCGTAATAGCGGCCGACTGCGTCCAAAGCGAGTGTCCAGACATCGGCTTCGCTGGTAACGGCGCGCTGCAGGAGACAAACGACAGTCGGTTCCGCTTTTGGCTGGCGGTATTCGATCGCGCCGACAAACGCCGGCACATTTGGGAACTTGGTGTGCTCTGTGAGAAATCGAGTTATTTCAACATCTGGATTGATGCCGTCCTCGAGCTTGCGATAAAGCTTAAGGAAAAATTTGTTATCAAAGAGCATCGAAGAGTTGCTCTGCTCTGCACCCAAAACCTCTGAATTCTCGAAGCTGACCGGCTGATCTGGTTCGATCGTTTTGGCAACTGTGCCGACAAGTTCGCCGGCTCGCGCTTTCATTTTCTCGCCACGAACGATCGCTGCAAGGAATTGTGAGCGAGACTTCGGATCCCAGATGGCGTCAAACAGAATATTTTCTTCACTGCCTTCAAAACGCGCGATAATCGCATGCGGTGCAGCTTGAGATATTGAGCGCGCGGCGTCTCCAGAAGCGATCTTGACCGGGAGCGCATAAGTTTCCGTTGGTCCATCCAAATAACTGACTTCGACGAACCAAAGGTGGGCGCTATCGCCGTCCGCGGAGATTGCAGGCTGCTCAACGACCTTCAGATGGCGAAAGGTCCGCGCCTTCGAACCGAACCAGCGGCATGTCTGAAGGTATCTGGGTAAAATTTCACCTTCAATTGCAGCGCGCTGACCATTATCCAGGAGCTTTTCCAGTTCGATCGGCGCGCCGATTACCGGCACCGCTTTCTTTCGTAGAATACGGCGCCCATCGGTCGGCGCGTGCAGCGCGAACCAGTAGTACGCATGCGGACCCAGCGTGATGACGTAACGGGATTTTCTGATCGGCCGAAAGAGGTTGCGACTAAAAACCTCCATCGGTACGTAACCGGCAAAGCGCGAAAGATCTAATTCTGCCGACTGCGCAAAGCGCGAGAGATTTACCACGACCAGAATGATCTCGTCCCCGTACCGGCGAAGAAAGGCGAGAACCTTCGGGTTGTCCGGATAGAGAAATTCAAGCGAGCCGCGCGAAAATGCCTTGAAATTTTTCCGCATGGCGATGACCCGCCGCGTCCACCAAAGCAACGAGGAGAGATTTTTCTGGTGGTTCTCCACGTTGACGGCTTCGTAATGATATTCAGGGTCGATCGTGATCGGCAGATAAAGCTGCTGTGGATTTGCTCTTGAAAATCCTGCATTGCGGTCAGGGCTCCACTGCATCGGTGTCCGGCAGCCGTTGCGATCGCCGAGATAAAAATTGTCGCCCATGCCGATCTCATCTCCGTAATAAATGATCGGAGTACCAGGCATTGAGAACAGCAGCGTATTGAGCAGCTCGATTTTGCGGCGGCTGTTTGCGAGCAATGGCGCGAGACGCCGGCGAATTCCAAGATTAATGCGAGCGTGCGGATCGGTAGCGTAAACTCGATACATGTAATCTCGCTCCTCGTCTGTGACCATTTCAAGGGTTAGCTCATCATGGTTGCGCAGAAACATCGCCCACTGACACTGCTCGGGAATCGACGGAGTCTGTTCCAGGATATCGATGATTGGAAAGCGGTCCTCCATCTGCAGCGCCATGAACATGCGAGGCATGAGCGGAAAATGAAAATTCATGTGCGATTCGTCGCCGTTACCGAAGTAAGCGGCCGCATCTTCGGGCCATTGGTTCGCCTCCGAGAGCAGCATGCGATTTGGAAATTTCGCGTCGATGTGAGCGCGGAGCTTGCGCAGGTATTGATGTGTCTCTGGCAAATTCTCGCAGCTCGTGTTTTCTCGTTCGTAAAGGTATGGGATAGCGTCAAGACGAAGTCCGTCTACGCCCAGCTCCAGCCAGAAATCGCAGACTTTCTCCACGGCATCATGCACCGCCGGGTTATCAAAGTTCAGATCCGGCTGATGCGAATAAAAGCGATGCCAATAATAGGCTTTTGCGACCGGGTCCCATGCCCAGTTCGACGTTTCGAAGTCTTTAAAAATGATTCGCGAATCCTTGTATTTTTCCGGGGTGTCGCTCCACACATAGAAGTCCTTGTAGGCAAGATCATCGCTGGAGATGCCGGCGCCGGTGGCGGCTACAGCGCGACGCGATTTTTGAAACCACGGATTTTGATCGGAAGTGTGATTGATGACCAGCTCCGTAATGACGTGCAGATTTCGCGCATGCGCCGCGTCAAGGAACGCACGGAAATCGTCGAGAGTGCCGAAATTTGGATTGACGTCGAAGTAATCGGCGATGTCGTATCCGTCATCCCGCAGTGGCGACGGATAAAAGGGCAGGAGCCAAATGGCGGTGATGCCGAGTTCCTGGAGATAATCCAGTTTCTCGATCAGTCCGCGAAAGTCACCCATTCCGTCCCCGTCGCTGTCGCAAAACGTTTTGACGTGCGTCTCGTAGATGATTGCGTCTTTGTACCAGAATGGATCCACGTTCGTTGGAGTCTCCTCTTGGGCCATGCGTTAACTTTTGACGCACAAACTGCGCGACGCAATCATCGGTTCGTCGATTGTTCCGCGAAACATGCGTCTTCTTCTCAGAACACAAGCGGCCACGTTGCCGTGGCCGCTTTCACAAAAAATGATGCGTTAATGTTTGCCTACCCTTTAACCTTCATTACCTGACTGGCGACACACTGCCATTGACCTCCGCGTTGCACCCAAGTGTCGGTAAACCGAAACGCCCGATCAAACGGCTTGCCGTCCTTGGTCGTTCCCTTTTCATGTGAGGTGCCGACAACGACCGCAACGCCCGGCCCGTAGCTGCGTACCGTAAGCTTTTCGTTCACGGCAGATTTGTACGTGTCTTTATCTTTTTTGATCTCAGAGATAACGCCGGACTTGCCCATCACTCTCCCATCCCAATAGACGCCGTTGAAGTCGCTGGCGACGAATGATTGAGCAACTGAGCTATCATGAGCTGCGTAAGATGCTTCCCATCTGTTTTCGTTGTCCTTTAGTGTCGCTTCTGCGCTTCCTTTTCTTGAAGAAGCAGTTGCAGCAACACCCGCTGGAGACACTTTTGCTGAACCCGCGCGTTTCTGGTTTGGCGCTGAGCCTGCGGTCGTTTCTTTTTTCTGAGTTACTGGCTGTTCCGACGTTGTTGTAGTTGCTGCTGCTTCAGGTGCTGGCGTGGTGGTTTGTTCAGCGGCGGCGGATGCCTTTTGTTCAGATGCCGGAGACGGCGTTTCCTGCTCCTGTGCGAGCGCAAGTGTGGCGAAGCTTAAAGCAACTATACTGATTAAGGATGTAATTAGTTTCATGTGATTTTATTTTGGTGAATTTCGTAACTGCACCTTTGTGCCGAACTGGCCCTCGGAGGTCGTGGTAGGTAGATTCGCAAATTCTGCTCAGGCCCGGTTTACGTTTGCCGATCGTAGTGGAGCCGCCGTCGAAGGGTCAAGATTTATCGGGAGAGACGATTCAGGGTACATTAGCGAGTCTGTTTTGGAAACCGGTGGACGAAGTGGTTTCGGCAGCTTAAGAGATTTAATGGTGGGTTTGCGCGCACTCCTCTGATTGATTATTGCAAATTCTTAACCTTTCATGGGACAATCCAAACTCATTTCTTCTACACTCCGCAAGCCAAGGAAACGGGTGCGCGTCTCAAAATCGCGGACGCGACCGTTCTCTGTCTCCCCGCAACTCGAGCCCGGAGCACCTAGCGACTTCGAATTAATGAAGGCGATCCAAGCGGAGGATCCCGATGCGCTCTCTCAGCTCTACGATCGATACAACGGCATTTTGAAAGCGCTTATTTTGCGCGTCATTCACAACGAAGCGGAGGCTGACGATCTCTTACAAGAGATTTTCATGGAGATTTGGAATCAGGCAAAAAACTTCTCTTCACAAAAGGGCAAACCACTTGGCTGGATGGTGACACTGGCCCGGCGTCGCGCGATTGACGGATTGCGGAAAAAGCAGGCTTATGCGCGCGCAGAAGAACGCTTGCAGAATGAAACCGAACAACAGCCTGATGCATGGGTCCATAATTCCACCGAAGAAGAAATCGTGCTTAGTGACACGCGCAGCCTGATGCGCAAGGTAATCAGTGGGCTTCCACCCGCGCAACAGCAAGCAATCGACCTGGCATTTTTTCGAGGCATGAGCCAGCGCGAAATCGCCGCGAAAACGAATACACCTTTAGGCACGGTAAAGACGAGGCTTGAACTAGGACTGAAAAAAATCTATGACGGTCTCAAGGAGTTGAGAGGTGAACTTTAAGGAATTCCAGAACCAGTCGCGGCTGTACGTTATCGGTGCGCTGGAGGCGGAAGAGTTCGCGGAATTCGAAAAAGCCCGGAAGAAATTTGGGAAAAGGGCGGAGGACTACATCGGCGAATGTTACGGGTTACACGAGGCATTTGCCTTGAGTCTGCGGCCGGCGAAGTCTTCGACCGCAATCAAAGACCGTCTCATGGCAATGGTGCGTGCACGAAAAGAAGCGTAGGCGCAGACCTTGGTCTCTCAAACGCCCAAGTCGCGCAGCATGAATTCCTGCAGAAAACCGTAGAAGTTTATCTGGAAAAGACTCAGGTCCCGACGCGACCCGATGGGTGAGCGAAAGTGATCGCCCAATTCGCTTTCGGTGAAGTTATTTTTTGCCGCGATGACCAACCGCGCCTGATTGAGCGCGTTCAGCCAGGCATCGGCATGCTTGGCGGGGATGCGCAGGGTACGGTTCGCGAGACTTTTTTCGTTGCCGTTTAGTTGCTCCAAGTCGGCTGCCACCGTTTCGGTGGCGCTCTGAAAAAGACGCCGCAGTTCAGGTTCGACATACATCTTCCACTCTGCGCAAAGCTCAGTCTCTTTTCTGTTTGCTGGAGAACTGAAAAGACGTTGCTCGGCAGCCGCTACGCCGTCTGGGCTGCCGCTTGCGGGTATCTGCCGGAGGAGTTCGGCAAGAAACGGGTCTAGCTCGGAGATCTCGACATGGTCGTTGTGCCGGCAAATCTCCATATCAACTGATCTTTTCCAGTGTGGCGAGCAGGAGATAGCCGTGTAACTGCTGCACATAAAGCTCGGCAGGCTCTCGCATCCCGGCCCACAATACCGAACGTCCCTTGTGATGCACTTCTAACATGTGTCTTTCCGCTTTCTCGCGCGGATACCCGAAAACCCTTTGAAAAGCCATGGTCACGTAACTCATCAAATTCACGGGATCGTTGTGGACCACTACCTGCCAGGGAAGGTCGAAGTCTTCTTCCGAACGCGTTTCCTTGGTCGGCTCCGCGGTCGTTACCGAGCCAGTCTCATCCAAAACATGAGTCGTTCCCTCTGTTTCTTTGCTCTGCGCCCGGCATCTGACTCCCCGCCGTGGCTCGCCACTCATGGTGGAAACGCTAACATACGGCGCTCTCAGTTCAAACAACCTGTCTGCTGTGGCAGACATCCGCATACGTGTTCTGGATGATGGATTCTGTCGCCATCCCCCGATCCGGGGCTACAAGATTGGCGGCTAAGCAGCGCCACTGCAGTCGCGCAGAATCTTTTCCTGCATCTTGTGCATTTTCCGCACGCCGGTCGGCATTTGATCATCGAAGCCATGCAAATGTAAAAGGCCATGGACGACATAGAGGCGAAGCTCGCTCGCGAGCGAGTTCCTGAACGCGCGGGCATGTCTCTTTGCTGTCTCAACGCTGATGAAGATTTCGCCGTGTTGAAAAGTCAGCACGTCCGTCGGCCCCGTTTGATGCATGAATTTTCGATGTAACTGCGCCATCCGGCGATCCGAGATGAGCCAGACTAAAACCCAATGCAATTCATCCAAGTCCGTCGATTTTCGCTTACTTAACTGCAAACAGCGGCGCAAGGCCTTTACAGCGAAATTTTGGAGCTCGGCAACATTGACGGCGATTTTTCGCTGGAGATTGCGCACGCTGATGCGGGGAGCGTCGGTAATATGCGAGATCATCCGGCGATTTAAAGCCTTGTTATTCCGAGTGGAGCAATGCAGTCGAGAAATCTTCGGATATCAAATTTAGAGATGCCTCGACTTCGCTCGGCATGACAAGTGTGAAATCGTTAAATCTTCTTCACGCTGGTGGCCTTTGCTCCGACTGGAAATTGCGGGTGATCAATCGTGCGCCTTTATTGAACGTAAAATACGCCCACGCCCATTGAAATAGGACGAGCAAGCGGTTTCGGAAACCGACCAAGAAAAAGATGTGCACGAACAACCACGCCATCCATGCCGGAAGACCGCTCAAGTGCATGAATTTTAGATCCGCGACCGCTTTGTTCCGACCAATTGTGGCGATGTTTCCCTTGTCCCAATAGTGGAAGCGCTGCGGTTTCCGCCCTTTAATCATCGCAAGAATGTTACGCGCGGCGTGACGTCCTTGTTGGATAGCGACGGGTGACACTCCCGGCAAGGGCTCCCCGGTCTGATATGAAAAGTTTGCCAGGTCGCCAATGACCTGGACTTCAGGATGACCGGAAATGCTAAGGTCATCGTTCACAACGATTCGGCCGACGCGATCAAATGGCGCGCCCAGTGTTTTGCCAACAAACGACGCGTTGTTGCCGGCTGCCCAGATCTTAACACGGCAGGGTATGAATTCGTCGCCGAGTTGCACTCCGGCCTCAGTAAGATTCGTTGCTCTTACGCCTGTGCGCACGTCTACGCCGAGATCTGTGAGCTGTTTTTTAGCGCTTTGCGATAAGTCCTCGGGAAAGGCAGATAGCAAGCGCGAGTCGCCTTCAATGAGAATGACGCGTGCCCGCGATGGATCGATATGGCGAAAATCTTTCGCTAGCGTGTAACGGGAGATTTCTGCGATCGCTCCCGCCATTTCCACACCGGTAGGTCCGCCACCGATGATGACAAAGGTCATCGCTGCCTTGCGCGCTGCTTCATCGTCGATTTTCTCCGCGTATTCGAATGCCATCAGAATCCGACGCCGGAGTTCAATCGCGTCTTCAAGACTCTTCAATCCTGGAGCCAGTTTTTCCCAATCATTATGTCCGAAGTAAGAATGCCGGGCGCCAGTCGCGAGAATCAGATAATCGTAGTCGAATTCTAAATCGACCGTTTTTACTTTTTTGGCAGCGACATCCACGGACTCCACTTCGGCGAGGATGACCTCGACGTTCTTAAATTTGCTTAACACCGAGCGCACCGGAGCCGCAATGTCTGCCGGTGAGAGCGCGGCGGTCGCGACCTGGTAGAGTAAAGGCTGAAAAAGATGATAATTTGTGCGGTCGATCACCGTGACCCGCACATTTTTGCGACCAAGCTTCTTCGCCGCCTCAAGGCCGCCAAATCCAGCACCGATTATGATGACCTGTGGTTTTTGGTTCTGCGATTCCTTCATCCCTGAAAGTTTCAGCAACGTTCAACTCCGAAATGATCGCGAGCAAGCGCGCGATCCAAAGAACGCAAGGGGCGGACAACAAAAGGCGGTTGTGAAAACCTAACTACCAAATATCTTGTCGCCTTATGCCAAAGCCAATCGCTCGCAGTAAAACCCGTAAAGCCGTGGCAAAACGCTTCAAGATCACGGCGCGGGGCAAAGTGTTGCGATCGCACTCCTCGCGACGCCACTTGCTGTCGGCAAAAAGTGCAAAGCGGAAGCGCCATTTGAGCAAAGCAGCGCGCGTGGATGACACGGATGTCGCCCGCATCAAGGCAAACCTGCCATTCGGTTAAGGGCTCGTCCGGCTCGTTTGAGGAGTCGACTAATCTAATATCGGCGCACGCTCGCTGGGGAAACGATTTCTTCGCTGCTAGTCGTTGTTGCCGTTGTGTGTGTTGTGGTGACGCCGTACCACTGGCGCGCCGCTTCCAGCGAATCTGGTCCCGGTTCAGGACTGTAAAGATCGCGCCGGTTAACGAGTGTTGTACATGAAGTCGCAGTGGCGAAGAGAAATGCCAGCAAAAGCCATGCGAATCGTTTCACGGCGTCGATGCAAACAGAAGTGTCGCAGCTTGTCAATGTCTCCGCCTTTTTCGCGAAGGCGGTGAGGGTTGCACGATGCCAAACTTCGAGGAAATTTGACCTCCGTCAGGGGCTATGGATTGAGGACTTACGAATCCCGCCAGGGCAGGAATGCAGCAACGGTAGTCTGATCTTCCTTGCCGTAGTTCTCTGGCGGATTTTTTCTGGTAGTGTGCGACCCAGTTTACCCGCCGTGCTCGGGCAGGACGCGCCGATCACGGTTGATGCATGAAACTCCTAAAAACAAAAACGATACGGTTTTCGCAGATAGTGGAGGAATGCGGTCAACCGAATATTTACACCCTTTGGCAAAAACCCGCAGCAGACCGGCGTTTTCAAGCACAGCTAAAGAACAATCGGGTGATGACAGTTCAAAAGAGCGAGAGCGGGACAGACTTTGGAATCATTGGCTTCAAGGAGAGGAAAGGTGCGCGTTATCTTGTTTTCCCAAAATCGTTAAAACGGTTTGAGGACAAGCGCGTCATTGGGATCGATTGGGCACAGATTCGCCAATAGAGTAGGGTGAACTTGCCTCGGCGAAGAGGAGCGAGTCTTCCCGTCGTGACCTCGCGAACCAGTCCAGCGCAATGGAGGACGCTTACGCTATTTCATCCCGGCGGCCAGGCCAGCGCGCGTTTGCCAAGAAGATGTACATGCAAATGCGGAACACTTTCACCTGCATCTGGCCCGCAATTGATGACGACACGATAGCCGTTCGATAACTCCAGTTTCTTCGCCAGATCGCGCGCAACCAGAAGCAATTTGCCGAGCAGCGCGCGATCTTCATCCTTTGCATCTGCAAGGCGAGGAACCACTCTCTTCGGCACGATCAGCACGTGCACGGGGGCTTGGGGATTAACGTCGTGAAAAGCGACTGCATCGTCATCCTCCCAAATAATTTTCGCCGGAACTTGGCGCGCGACGACTTTTTCGAAGATAGTCATGGCGTGAAGTGGTTAGTCATCTGGAGGATTCGGGTAAATCTGCGCATTCTGGCCGTAATTCAACTGGGAAATAGTATCATTGCGAACGTCTTTGGAGCGATGCCGCCGATACTCCTTTTAGCGCAGCGAACAATCGAGTCTCTCAACTGCGGGGTCCATCGCGGACGTTAGTTTTTCGCGCACGAAGCAGACAATTTCCTCGCGTAACGCATCACAGGCGCGCGTCCACGTTTTCACCCCGCGAAGATGCTTCACACAAGGCTGCAGCGAGCAAAGCATGAGATTATCGGAGCCGATTTCCATGAGGCTGTTAATTCGCTTTTCCAAAAGATCAAAAAATGCGAGCTCGTAACCCGCGCCGGCATGGTAAGCGATGTCGAGTAACGAGATGCAAATGGGCGGCGGCGCCGGCGCAAAAAAGGGCACAATCTCCTTATAACCGATCGCCTTTAGGACGTACCGCACGGTCTGGGACAACTGACTAAACGCGACGATGTTTTCGTCGTTTCGCAGGTGCAGGTAGAAGGCGATGCTTTCCGTCACGTGGTCAGTTAGCCACCAACTGGGATAGCCAGCTTCATGGGCTGCGCGCGTAATCGCCGCGTGCAACCAATCCCGGTTGAACTCGAACAGTTGACCCGAATCTGTGCGGAGATACGGAAATTCTTCTTTAAACGCGACCATGATTCTTACTAACCGAGATATTTCGTGGTCTGGGCCCGGGCTTTTGTGCGGTCTCAGCCGGAAACAACTCTCGCTGGAGTGTATTCGGCTTTGCGCGACGGCCAAGAGTATGAATAGCATCTACAAATTGATCGACGTCCTGAAACCGCTGGTACACTGAGGCGTAGCGCAGATAGGCTACTTCATCGATCCCACGTAGTTTTTCGAGCACTTTGGCGCCGATTGTGGACGAAGGAACCTCTCGGCCGCTAGTTTCGAGTTCATGCACGATCTCATCCACAGTGTCTTCCAGGGTGAGAAGACTGGTGGAGCGTTTTTCAAAAGCTTTCGCGATACTGGCAGCTAATTTGCGCCGATCAAACGGTTCATGGGTTCTATCACGTTTCACCACGCGCAGATCAGAGCGCTCGATTTCTTCGTACGTAGTAAACCGGTACTTACACTTCAAACATTCGCGACGACGACGGATACTGGAGCTATCCCGCGACTGACGGGAATCGATGACCTTGTCATCACGAGACCCGCACTTGGGGCAACGCATAGTATGGAAATCCCAATTACCATACCATTCGTTGTGGTGTCAATGCTTCTTTGATTGTTTGCACAAATTATCGGGATTGTCCGAAAAAACCGGACGCGAGCACGCGTACACCTACGCACTCCGAAAGCTCCTGCCAAACCGAGTAAATCTTGTTATTTGATTTCGCGCGCAGCGCTTTGAAGTGTGAGGCGGCTTTGCATTGCTTTTCAGAGAGCGAGGCGATCAGCCTTCATTGACGCGACGTACGGCCGACGATAGACGCTTCGAAATGCAAAACGGCACAACACGCAGCGCTCACCATGGTCCGTGGTTGGTTGGTCTCGGCGCTGCGCTTTGGGGTACAGAGAGTGCATGGCGGATTCCACTTAACGAGCTGTTCGACGCGAAGGTGATCGTGTTTTGGGAACACGTGCTCATTCTGATCATGTTCCTGCCGATTCTGATCCCGCGATTACGCGAGATTCCAAAAGTGCACGTGCGCACGTGGGGTTACCTTCTTTTTTCAGGCTTCGCTGGCTCGGCAGTCGGCACCATCTTCTTCACCCTGGCATTGAAGTACGGGAATCCGACTGTGGTGAATGTCGTTTTGAATATCCAGCCTGTCATATCAACTGTTGGGGCGTTCCTGCTCTTTGGCGACCGGCTTGCCCATCGTTTCTTCTTTTACGCCGCCATCGCAATCGTCGCCGGCATCTTCGTTTCTGTCACGCATCCAACCATGATTGGGGTCTCCTTTGAACGCGCCGGCCTGAATCTCGGCTCAGGGTATGCTCTAATTTGCGCGCTGTTCTGGGGACTATCGACAGTCGCAGGCCGCGGGGTGATGATCGGCATGTCGCTTCGACTTGCATCGAGCATGCGCATCGTCATCGGTTTGGCATGCATGACGCTGATTCTTCTGGCCTACGGCAAACTTCACGGTGCAGCGCTTTGGCCAACGACGGCGCAGGCGCAGCCCGTTAAGGCAATCGTCCTGCTTTTGTTCCTGGCGTCGATCTCAGGCGGAATTCCGCTCTTGATTTATTTTCAAGGACTGCGCCTCACGCGCGCATCAACGGCTGGCTATTTTGAAATGATGCAAACACTCGCGGCCGTGTGCATCACATGGGGGATCTTTCACGCAACGCTCCACGCGCACCAGGTTCTTGCCGGCCTTATCCTTATTGCTGCTGTAGTCATGGTGCATCATGTGCAACAACAACTCGAATTCGCAGGTCAGCGGGCTGACCGACACGGCCGCGCGACGCGAAACTAGGTGGTGCCTAAGAGAACCTTCTGCCTCAAGACGTGCCTTGAGAGCTCGCTTCGCTGGATTCTCTTGTCGGCGCGGCTTTCTCTGGGAACTCGAAACCGATCTTTCCATCCTCCAATCTCAAATAGGCTGAGAAGGGGCGTCCTCTTTCTTCGAAATGAATTTCGGGAGTAGATCGATCCGATATTTATAAGTTCTTACCTGGCTTTGGAATTTCAGCTAGGAGGTTCTAACGCGGAGGAAACTCGAACTCGGCTTTGTCTTTTTTCTGCGAGAGCACAAGATGAGCGGCGAATTTGTTACCGCGTTTGGAGACGAAATTTTCGATGAGGTGCGACTTTCCCTCGGAGAGGAGTTCCTTCACTTCATCGGGTGTGATCTCGTGCTTGCAAAGTTTCTTCGTCAATTTGAAAACTTGCCGGTTCTCCTGCTCTGGTTTGCGGACGTAATAGGCGTCATCGGTCTCCACAAGTTCGCCGCCATGCATTTTGCTTTCGCCGATCACCTTGGCTCTGGAGAGATCGACCTTCGCCCGCGCTTTGCGTTGGACGGGCTTGCCCTCCTTGTCGGTTTTCGGGGCGCGCGGTGGAAATTCCCAGCGAATCCGCGCATCGTTGCGCAACAAAAATGCATCGAACGGGCGGCCTTTTTTCGAGATGAAACCCTTGATCAAATCGGTCTTGCCCTTTTCGACCAACTGCACGGCTTGTTCGCGTGAAACCTCTTTTTTGCACATGAGGCGTGGGATACGAAAAACTTGTTTCCATTCCCCATTTTCGCGTTCGCGCAGAACGTAGCTGGACCCGACTTCGCATAATTCCGCGCCGGTTGCGGGATCGGTCCAGAAAGATTCGACCGCGCCGAGATCGACCTTGTCGCCAAAATCGTATTCGGCTTTCCACTTCCCGGTCTCACCATCTTTCACGAGTTTAAGCGCAGCGGCGAAGGTCGCGCGCGTCTTGGCGGAAATGAATCCGTCGAGCGGACCGACGACACCTTTTTCGACCAGCTCGCGTACCTCGGACTCCTCCATTTTCCGTCCGCCAATGACCTTGTAGATCATGAATTCGCCATCCTGTGATTTGTAGCCGCGCAAAGTTTCCCGCAGCGGTTTGCCGTCAGTCGGCGACAGGATATCTGTCTCGCGCGCGACAGAGTCGTCTTCCTCGAATTTCTTCACGCGATCGACGATGCCTTTGGTCTCCTCGACGATTTCGGCCATGAATTTCTCGCGCGGAAACTTGCCCTGCTCCATCAACCGGAGTTGATGTTCCCATTCACCGGTCATCGCCGGGCTGGTGATATCGGTCGCCTTCACGGCGGTGAGGAATTGGATGAGTTGCTCCGCTTTGGCAGTTGGCACCAGCTCACGCTGATTCCGAAGCATATACTTTTGGTAAATGAGGCCATCGATTATGTCCGCGCGCGTGGCCGGCGTGCCGAGACCGCGCTCCTTCATTGCTTCGGCCAACTCTTCGTCCTCGACTAATTTCCCCGCCGTTTCCATCGCGGAAAGCAGCGTTGCTTCCGTGTAACGCGGCGGCGGTCTGGTCGCTTCGGCATGTAGATTCGCTTCGAGCGTTTTCGCCTGGTTCTTGTCCTCTACGATCAAGGCCGGCAGCGCTTTGCCCTGCGCTGAATTTTCATCTACTGCACTCTTCCCATACACTTCCAGCCAGCCGGCGGACGTCATGACTTTGCCCTCAGTTTTGAATTTGTGCGCTGCGACCCGACTGACCCGCGTTGTGAGATCGAATTCCGCTGCTGGATAAAACGCGGCCACGAAGCGCAGCGCGACCAAGTCATAAATTTTCGCTTCCGCATCATCCAGGTTCTTCGCTTCCGAAGCCGTGGGGATGATGGCGAAGTGATCGCCGATTTGCGCGTTGTTGAAGATGCGCTTGTTGAGCCGCACGTAATTTTTCTCGAGCGCCTTCTGAGCATGCGATTGCAGAGTGCCGGACAGGCTGTCCAGCGTTTGTCTAACGACCGGCAGATAGTCTTCGGGCAGAGCGCGGGAGTCCGTGCGCGGGTAAGTCAACATTTTGTGTCTCTCGTAAAGCGCCTGCGCGATTTGTAATGTGCGCTTGGCTGAAAAACCGTAGCGGCCGTTCGCCTCGCGTTGCAGCGTTGTCAGGTCATAGAGACGCGGCGCTATTTGCGAGCTGGCTTTCTTTTCCTCGGAAACGGTCGCGATCGGCTGTCCCTGGCACGCGGCGACAACCGCTTCCGCCACCGTCCGGTCCCAGATGCGGTCGATGCGATCGTGCTCGTCGCCATTCCTTTTGAAGTCGGGCCGCTGATAGATGCCTTCGTATTCGCCCTGCGCGATTCTGAATTTCGCAGTAACGCGCCAGTAATCGTGCGGCTTGAAATTCCGGATCTCCAATTCGCGAGCGTAAACGATTGCGAGCGTCGGTGTTTGCACACGCCCGACCGAGGCCACGTTTCTCCCGCGCGAACCAAACATTCGTTTAGTAATTGCCCGCGTGCCGTTGATGCCGATGAGCCAGTCGCTCTCGCTGCGCGAACGCGCGGCATCGGCCAGACCGGCCATTTCCGAACCATCGCGCAAATTTTGAAACCCCTCACGAATGGCCTGCGGCGTCATCGATTGCAGCCAAAGACGCTTCACCGGATGTTTGTTTTTCGCCAGCTCGCAAAGCTGGTTAAAAATGTGTTCTCCCTCGCGCCCGGCGTCGCAGGCATTGATGATTTCCTTAATATCCTTGCGCGCTATCAGCTTTTTGAGACGACCGAATATCTCCTTTGAATCCTCCTTTGGCTTAAGCTCGAACTTCTTGGGAATGATGGGCAGCATTTCGAGCCGCCAGAAGCCATACTTCTTCTTGTCGATGTCCTCTGGCATCAACAGCTCAGTGACATAGCCGACCGCCCACGAAATGACGTATTGCTCATTCTCATAGTGGTCGCCTCTCTTGGGAACCTTGCCGAGGGCCTTGGCGATGTCGCTCGCGACCGACGGCTTCTCGGTAATGATGAGAGACTTGGACATGAGGGGCTGGAATCGAACCCAGTTATGGTGTTTTTGCAAGTGGGAGCGAAATTCGCGCGGCTTCGCAGAAAACTGCGGCCTTGCAAGTCCCTAGCTTATCCCAGCTTTACAAAATATTTTCCCGGCAATTGTTTGACCAAACGCTTCAATTCCAATTGCAACAGCGTGGATGAAACCGTCGCGCTCGACAGGTGTGTTTTGTCTGTGATGTCGTCAATCGATGTCTCTGTCGCTTCGATGGCGTCGTAGATGCGGCGCTCTTGCTCAGAAAGCGACGGCAAAGGCCTCGCGGCGGCTTCGGCAGACGGTTTTGCCTCAGGCAGAAGAATCTGCAGGTCATCCAGGATGTCGCTGGCATCCATGACCAGCTTAGCGCCTTGCTGGATGAGACGATTCGATCCCATCGCGCTCGGCGCATTGATATGACCAGGCACAGCATAAACCGACCTTCCTTGTTCAAGTGCCTGCGACGCCGTGATGAGAGCACCGCTATTCAAGCCTGCCTCCACGACGAGAACTCCATGACTCCAGCCAGAAATAATCCGGTTACGCATTGGGAATGTTTGGCGATCTGGTTCAATTTCCATGGAAAATTCGGACACGATCGCGCCATGTCCTGTTCGAATTTTTTCGGCAAGCGCAGCGTTCTCCGGCGGATACAGCCTTGCGAGGCCGGAGCCGATCGCCGCGATTGTCCGGCCTTTTGCTGCCAGTGCTCCTTGATGCGCAGCGGTGTCGATCCCACGCGCTAGTCCGCTGATTACGGTCAATCCCGCATAGGCGAGTTGATATGCAAGCTTCTTTGCGGATTCGACGCCGTAATGCGTAGTGCGCCGGGCGCCGATGATGCCAATTGCGTGATGGTCGCGTTCTTTCAGTTCACCCCAAACGTAAAGCACGATGGGCGGCGCATGAATCTCGCGCAGCGCCTTGGGATATGACGGTGATTCCTGTGTAATGACGGTGGCTCCCAATTGGTGAATCCGGTCAAGCTCCGCGCCAAGATCGACAATCGATTCCCAGTTGCTAATTTGATCGGCTACTTCGTTACCGATTCCTTCGACTTTTCGAAGGTCGTTGCGTTTGGCTGCGAGAATTTCTTGCGGCCGCTTGAATACCTCCAGCAGTTTTCGCAGCCGCACCGGCCCGACCGTCGGCAGCATATTGAGCGCGATGCATGCTTCCGTCGCGTTCATTTGTAAGCCGCAAGGTGGAGGCTTGCGCTGGTTCTAGAAGGGAATTTCGTCGTCGTCTGGCTCGCCCGCTCTAGCGGGCTTCGGCGGCGCAGTCGTCTTGCTGCCAGCGCTTCGATCTTCTTCGGCGGTTTCACCTGCGGCGGCGCCCGGACGACCCCCCAGTAATTGCATGCTCTCGCCTACCACCCGAAGTTTTGTCCGCTTTTGCCCGGTCTGCTTGTCATCCCAACTGTCCATTTGCAGACGACCTTCGATGAAAATGGGCCGGCCCTTTCTTAAATATTCGCCGGCGATTTCGGCCAGGCGCGCCCACAACACAACATCGACAAAGGTAACTTCTTCTCGTCTTTCTCCGCCCTCAGTTGTGTAAACGCGGTTGACGGCGATGCCGAGATCGCACACTGCACTGCCCTTGGGCGTATAGCGGACTTCCGGATCGCGTGTGAGATTTCCAAGCAGAATGACTTTATTAAAACTGGCCATTCCTGGCTTATATCGAAGTCACTTAGTTTTCGCCATCTTTTTTGCAGGTTTTTCCTTCTTTTCCTGGAGACGCTGGTAATTCTGGCGATAAACCTCGGGGTCGAGCTTGAATTTTGAGCGCAGTTTCGCAATCGACTGAGGCTCGGCGTTGAAGACAAAGTTGACGTAATATCCGGCGTTGAGCGGTCCCGAGGCATAGGAAAACTGCCGCTTATCCATTTTCTGCACCTGTTCGATCTGTGCTCCTTCTTGTTGGAACTCAGATTCCAATCGGTCGATGATTTCTTTGACTGTCTCTTCGCGGCCTTGCGCGTTTAGCACAAGCAGGGCTTCGTAACGGTTTTTCATAGTTCTTCAGTTTTGTTGAAAATGTTCATCGCGGAAACGAGATCATTGTCAATCGCGCATTTTACCGCTGCTGCCGCGCGATCGATTGTGGATCTAACAATCGGTTTTTCCTCTTCGAAGAAACGGCTCAATACGTAATCGACCGATCCTGCAGCTGGAGCCTCTCCGATTCCGATGCGGAGGCGGGGGATCTCTTCTGTAGCAAATTGCACAATGATGGATTCAAGGCCGTTGTGGCCGCCGGATCCACCGCCGAGCCGCAATCTCAGGCGGCCAAGCGGCAACGCCATATCATCAAGCACCACAAGAATCTCGGTCGGGTCGATCTTGTAAAACTGCGCTATCGCCAGGAGCGGATAGCCACTCCGGTTCATGTGGCTCATTGGTTTTGTGAGAAACACATCTCCGCATTTGGCCAATAAGGCGTCCCACTTTGTCGATTTTTCCCAAGTCGATCCAAACTGCGCGGCCAGCTGATCGACTACCATGAAACCAATGTTGTGCCGGGTGGACGCATATTCTGCGCCAGGGTTTCCCAGCCCGGCAATCAAGCGAATCTGTGGAGTTGATCCTTCCACGTTGCGCTCAATCCGCGATCCGGTCCGAGCTCGGACTGGCATTTTCCAAAATCCGCAATCAAGAAGGACTACTTCTTCTGCTCTTTTTCCTTTGGAGCCTTTTCCTTTGCAGCTGGCGCAGCCCCGGTGGCCTCGCCCTCTTCTTTCTTCTCAGTGATAACTTCTGGTCCTGCCGCCGCAGCTTCAGCCTCAACGGCAACAGGTTCTTCTTCGACAACTGGAGCGAGCACGGAAAATGCCGTCAAATCAGCTGGCACTTTTGCCGTAACGCCGGACGGCAGTTGAATGTCGCGTACGTGAATGGAATCGCCGATATTTAATTGAGACACATCTACGGTAATTCGATCCGGCAAATCACGAGGTAAACATTCGATGACGAGAGCGCGCAGGCTCTGCTCAAGCAGTCCGCCGAAAGTCTTAACCCCGACGGGAGTGCCGGTCGGTTCGAGAGGAACTTCAGCCTGGATGGTTTCATCCATGGAAATGGCATGAAAATCTACATGGACGATCTCGCCACCCACCGGTGAATGCTGCACCTCCTGCACCAGCGCCGCGCAATTCGATTTTTCACCCGCGATCTCGAGGTCAACCAAGACGTTTTCGCCTGAGGCGTGGCTCATCATTGCATTGATGTCCCGAGCGGCGACTTGCAAGGGCTGCGGTTTAACTTTTCCACCGTAAATGACGGCTGGAATAATTCCACGAGCGCGTAGCTTGCGCACACCCGAGCGGCCCACATTGGTCCGCGCCTCTGCCTTTAGCTTAACCTGTTTTGCCATTTGTGCCGTTCTCTATGTTAAACAGCGACGAGACCGACTCGTCATTATGAATCCGCTTGATGCCCTCCCCGAGAAGCTCGGAAACGCATAGCACCGTGGTCTTAAACCCTTTGATGGTGCGCACAGGCGTGCTGTTCGTGGTTACTAATTCCGCAATTTGAGACTTTTGCAAACGGTCGATTGCGATATCGACTAGAACAGCGTGCGAGACGCCAGCATAGATTTTTTGGGCGCCGCGTTTTTTCAAAAGCTCCGCTGCGGACGTCAGTGTGCCAGCCGTCTCGGTTAGGTCATCCACCAATAGCACATCGGCTCCTTCCACTTCGCCGATGAGATATAGCGCCTCGGTCTCCGTTGCGCTTCGGCGTTCCTTTGCCACAATTGCGAGATTCGCATGCAATGCCTCCGCGTAAGCTGAAGCCATCTTGAGCCCGCCCAAATCCGGCGAAACAACTGTCGTTTTCCCGGTGAGCTGTTGTCGCAGATACTTAATTAACACCGGCAGGGAATAGAGGTGATCCACCGGGATGTCGAAGAACCCTTGGACCTGTTGTGCATGCAAATCCATTGTCAGCACGCGACTCACTCCGGCGGCATAGAGCAAATTCGCGACCAATTTGGCTGTAATGGGGACCCGCGGCTGATCTTTCCGGTCCTGGCGCGCGTATCCGAAGAATGGAATCACCGCCGTGATACGATCCGCGCTGGCCCGCCGTGCCGCATCCACCATGATCAGCAACTCCATCAGATGCTCGTTAGTAGGCGGACAGGTCGGCTGAATGATGAAAACGTCGTGGCCTCGGATGTTTTCCTCGATCCTTACGTAGGTCTCGCCGTCGGGAAACGAGCTGATCGTCGCCCGACCCAGCGGCACACCCACGTATTTGCAAATGCGTTCAGCCAAGTCGCGATTAGCAGAGCCGCTGAAAATCTTTAATTCCGGTTGGAGCGCGAACATGGAGCGGCTAACTTAGGCGTGGGGGAATGGGCTTGGCAATCTTCAAAACTTGCCAATCAACTTTTCTGTAGCGAAGTTCCAGAGCCCCCAATTTTCTCGAATGAATGCCGAGGTTATTCGAATAGAACGGCCGACAACAAACTCCCGGTTGTTCGCACACACCCGCTGGGATGCCATACCGGCGTTGTCCGGTCTATTTCATCTGGCTTATTTCGTTGGATTGTTTTTCCTCTATCCGCATGCGCCGCTGTGGGTGATGCTGATTCTCGGGTTCATTTATTCGCTGATGGTCAATGCGAACATCAACGGGGTGGGGCACAACTTCATTCACAATCCGTTCTTCCGCTCCAAGCCCCTGAATCGCATTTTTGGAGTCACACAATCCATCGCCTGCTGCTTCTCGCAGACGATGTACGACGCCGTGCACATGCAGCATCACAAGGGGAATTCCGATCGCCAGGACGAAAAAGGCGATACCGTTGATTGGTTGTCCATTTATCGTCACGGTCACGAGGGCGAAGCGGAAAATCCATGGCGCTATGTGTTTCTGAGTTTCTTTCGGGACGATGTCGGAGCAATTCGCAGGGAACTGCGCAAACGCAACAACGGCGATCTATTCTGGGGCAACCTTGAGTTGGCTGCGTTCGCGACCACGCTCTTTGTAATGTTCCTGTTCAACTGGCGCTTCGTGATTTTTTATTTCCTGCCATTCTGGTATCTGGGCCACTGCTTCAGTTATCTCAACGGCTACTATCGGCATTATGGTGCAAATCCCGATAAACCGATCGCCTGGGGTGTAAGCAGCTACGGAAGAATCTACAATTGGCTGTTTTTCTACAACGGTTACCATGCCGAGCACCATTTCCGCCCCAAAGTGCATTGGACGAAGATGGAAAAATTTCATCAAACCATCGAAGGTATGCAAAAACAGGAAGGCGTTCGTACAATCAAGCGCGCGCATATGCTCGGTTTTCTGGACCCAGATTTACCGAAACGCGGTGAGCGCAAGGATACAGAAGTAGGGGCGATTGACCTGAATCGCCCGCGGGCGGTTCGGTGAACCGCCCATACCTACCCCGCGAAACTTGCTCGAAGCTTTTCCTTCTTAACTTCGCATTCTTCCTGCAATCGACGCATTTCCGAGGCAAGCTGTTTCTCAAGTGACTGCGCTTCTTCGAGATTTCCAGCGATTTGCGCCTTGCGAATTTGATCCTTCAAGAAGACTTCTCTTTCGGCGATCTTCGCCCGATAAACCGAATCGACGTCTGCGATTTCTTTTTTCTGCTCGTCAGTGAGCGAGATGGATGGTGCCGCTTTCTCAAGTCGCTCCATTGCCAGTTCGTAAGCCGATTTCATTGTTGAGCTTGGTTCCTAATGGTGGCGTGTATCTAATCGACGTATTGCATGTAGGAAATCAATTTCTAAGTTAAGTCCAATGTCTTCGCGAATCCAATTGCTCAGCATCGATTTCGACGGCACGCTCGTTTCACATGTTGGTCCCGCAGGCGCGGGACTGAATCGGCAGTGCGTGGAATTGATTCGTGAGTTGCAAGACGCAGGTGCGATCTGGGCAATCAACACCGGGCGCTCGGTCGATCTGCTCGAATCCGGGCTTGCCAATTTTGAATTTCAGATCCGACCGGATTTCATTCTAACAACCGAACGCGATGTCTTTCGTCGCGGGGGAAACGGGGACAAATGGGAGCCGTTCGGCGACTGGAACGATCGCTGCGCACGCGATCATGCTGAGTTGTTTTCTTCAGCCCAGCAAGTGCTCGCCGAGGTAATCGACTTTGTGACTCAAGAAACGAAGGCACGCCTTATTTATGATTCGGATCGGCTCGAAGGTCTTGCTGCGGAAAATGAAGAAGAGATGGAACACATTGCCAGGTTTATCGAGCAAGCACGAGCCGGGCATCCGAAGTTTGATTACCAACGGAACGGTATTTACCTCCGTTTTTGCCACACTGATTATCACAAAGGTGCGGCACTGGCTGAGTTGGCACGCTTAATCGAAGTCCCACGCGACAACATCTTCGCGGCCGGCGATCATCACAATGACATCTCTATGCTGAATGGAAAAGTTGCTGCGATGCCATCCTGTCCGGCGAACGCAATCCCTAAGGTGCAAAACGCGGTCCGCAACGCAGGCGGTTACGTGGCGCAGCAAGAGCATGGCGCGGGCGTTTACGAAGCGCTGTTGCACTTCGTGGATGGAAACCCGTTAGAGCGTTGAAGTGTCAGATGAGGGGACCGAAGCCGTTAATTTCTCGCCGCCTCAACACTTCAACGTTGTGACGCTTCAACATCGCTGGCGATAGCCAGCGCGAGCGGTGCATCAGCTTCGATCTGTCCAGCAAACCGATTCGTCATGTAAGTAAGGAGCAGAACCCAAAAAGTAAGCGCCAGCCCGAAAAGCGGAAATTGGAGAGCAAGCGGCAGGGAATAGATAATTGCCATCAACGGAATCCAGACTGCCCATGTGGCGAGCAATGTCGGAATGATTTTGTCGCGGTAATGTTTCCATATGAAAAGATCGCGAATGGGCTGGAGCGAGATCCCGCTGTTCTTCCACTCATAGGTCAGCACACCAAACGGCGCCGCAAAAAGGGGATTGTAGCCAAATTGATCGACGCAAATTTTTGCCGTAACTACCGGCAGCGTTGCGACGTCCCCAAACCAGGCTGCTTGATTTCGATATAAGAGATCGACAAGCGTTCCGTCGAGTCCCCAAACAGGCACGGTAAAAAGCAAATTGCGAAGGTTCCGACGACTGGGGCGCCCTCGCTGGAAGAAAAGAATCAAGAACAATTCTGGAATAAGTGCCCCCGCCGTTACGGATGCGACGATCACAAACAGAATCCCGCGTGTGCGCTTTAGCTCTGCTAGCTGCGAGAGAAACGCGAACGCTGTGTGACTTGTGTAAAAACTCAGGAGCAACATCAGCATGAGCGCCTGAATAATTAACGCTGGCAGTGCATTCGCTCGCGCGGCCTCCCAACCAAGAGCGAGTGGCGAGCGCGTTCTGTGCATTGCCGCTGAGTGTTGTCCGTGCGCCTGCACGATCAAGCAGAAATCTGCGCGCTATGGAGACTTCGCTCGGCGAAGCGCAGCGCACGCACCGGTCACGCCGCCCGGAAGTCGGCGGCTATAGGAAAAAATCACCAATGAACGCTTCCGCTGGCTCCAGGCCCACCCGGAGTAAACCTTCCATCGTCGGACATTTTCTCCCCGGGAACAGCTGTACCAGACGCAGCAGGCGAAGAGTCCGAGTCACTGCTCATCGAATCTCCGGAAGATGCACAGGCGGAAAGCAGCGATGCGACAACCAGAAACAGAACCGCGCACAATGCAAAGCGTTCCTTCATGGGACGAACCTACTTCCGCAGATGTTTGATGCAAGGCGCGGTGTCCGGTAGATTTTGTAGTGAAGAGCGCCGGCAAGACCGATCTCAAATCTCTTATTCTTAACGAGCTTCAAAAGCAGCTCCGCACCCTGGGAGAACCTTCATATCGCGCGGGCCAGATCACCGACTGGCTTTACAAGAAGCGCGTCGACACGATCGGCAAAATGACCAATTTACCGCGACCGTTGCGCGAGCGGCTTTCGAAGACATTTTCCCTTGGCAAGATCGATGTTATACGAGTGCTCGGCGCGCGCGACACGACGCGGAAATTTCTTTTTCGTTTGGCCGACGGAAATTTGATCGAATCGGTTTTGATTCCGGCATCGCTGGCGCTTTACGGTGGGAGATCCGACCGTCGGACAATCTGTGTCTCCACCCAGGTGGGTTGCGCGTATGGTTGCAAATTCTGCGCGAGCGGTTTGGAGGGTTTTTCGCGCAATCTTAGCGCAAACGAGATTGTCGACCAGCTCATCGCAGTTGAGCGTGCGACAGGCGAAAAGATCGACAACATTGTGTTCATGGGGATGGGCGAGCCGCTTGCCAACCTCGAGAACGTGCTGCGGGCGATTCGGATAATTAACGCGGAGTGGGGCCTCGGCATCGGCGCGCGTCACATCACGATTTCAACCAGCGGGTTGGCGCCGCAAATTCGCAAACTGGGAGAAGAAGCTTTGCAAATTCGCCTGGCCGTTTCTCTGCACGGTGCCACTGACGAGGTTCGTAATCGGATCATGCCTATCAATCGCCGTTACAACATCGAGACACTGCTTTCGGCCTGCGACTACTACAAAGCTCACAAGAAGCAGCGCCTCACCTTCGAATACATCTTGATCACAGACGTCAACGATTCTGACGACCAAGCGCGCCTTCTTTCCCGTCACGCAAACCGGCTCTCGGCAAAAGTGAATTTAATTCCGTACAATAGCGTGTCCGGTCTGCCTTGGGCGCGACCTTCAGAAAAGCGTCAGGAAAAATTTCTATCGATCTGTACGAGCCGAAGGGATTCCGGTGACGTTGCGTCGCGAGAAAGGGCATGACATCGATGCCGCCTGCGGACAGTTGAGATTGCAAACGGAGCGCGAAGCACTCGCGGGCGAATAGCCGTCTCGGCGCGCCCGGTAGTCGTGCCGCACCTATGAAAAGACTTTGCGCGCAGAGACAAGCTCGCGTTTAGTCTTTCATCATGGCCGGCTACGAGGGTGAGCCCGAAGGCATCTGGGACGAGTACCAGTGGGAGCGTTTTCTACAGCAACAGGAGGGCAAGGCAGAAAAGTACATGCGATTGCTGGAAGAATACCTCGATGATCCCCAACGGGACGAGATCATCGCTCGTGAAATGGGTTGGACCCAATTGTTGGATGCCAGGGATTGGAACGTGGACTTCGACGCGCTGCCGGATGAAGACGCAGCGGAAGAGGAAGAGCGTGGAATCGACGAGACATTCAGATCTGTAGAGACCTTTGAAGGACATGATCTGTATCGTGCTGCCTTTGCTTTGACGATTTGGATCGATCACCTTTTCGATCGAAACGATTTGCTTCCGAACGAGCCGGCAGCTGTAAAATTAGCCACACAGGCTGCAGTGGCGAACGCCAAGCTGGCCGCAGCCTTGAGTGGCGATAGTCTGAGTGAAATTGGGATGACGATCGCCTATTTGAAGCGGGCGTTGAAAGCAATCACGGTTTCGATGGACGCGGCGGCGCAACTTAGGAAGGTCGCTGGCCTGGTTACCCGCGCACAATATGCGGTCCTTCGGCAGCGACTTTTTCAAGTGCGAGATGGCATTGTCACTCTGATGGGAGAGTATCGCGGGGAGTGGCGTCGCCGGTTCGGCGCCGAAGGCTTTCGGCGTTGAATGAAATAGGGCCCGCTCCCGTCCAATTCATGCAAACGGAAGCGACTCTGGCTCAGGCCGATGTGTCGGACTTGGACCTGGTGACACGATGCCAGGCGGGTGACACCGAAGCATTCGACGAGTTGGTAACTCGCTACCGAACACGAGTATTTGGCATGATTTACAACATGGTTCATAGCGAGCAGGACGCATGGGACCTTGCTCAGGACAGCTTCCTCAAAGCATGGAAATCGATTAAGCGCTTTCGGGGACGCTCGTCGTTTTACACCTGGATTTATCGGATCGTCATGAACGTGACGATTGACTGGCTCCGCAAAAAACAAATTAAAGGCGGAGGCGGCGAGTTCGACGATTCGATCCAGCTAAAAGAAGTTGAGCCGGCATCCAAGACCGTGCCGAAGTCAGAAGCTTTGCCTCACGAGATGATTCAGCGGAATGAGATTCGCGCCCGGATCGACAAGGCGATTTCTCAGCTCTCGCCTGAGCAACGCGCCGTCATTTTGATGAAAGAGATCGAAGAGATGCAATATCATGAAATCGCGGAAACACTCGGTTGCTCAATAGGCACGGTGATGTCGCGCCTGTTTTATGCGCGCAAGAAATTGCAAAATTTGTTGAGGGACGTGTATGAAAACATTTGAAGAAAAGTGGACAGCATGGCTGGACGGACAGCTCAGCGGGCGAGAACTGGCGGAATTCGAGGCGTCGTTGCCGGACAAAGCTGCCGCTGAAGCTGAAAAAGCGGACGTAAGAAAACTTGGCGCTTTTTTGAAGCGCGAGTTGGGTGTCTCTGCGCTTAAAAACGAGGAATTTTTCAGCAATCAGCTCCGCGAAAGAATCAGTGAAAGTAGCGTGTCTTCTGTTAAGCCCGGAGCGAGAGCCGCCACGTGGTGGACAATTCCTCGCCTGTTGTGGACGGGGACCGCGTCGCTCGCCCTCTTTTTGATTTTTACAATTTTCGTCATTCGCGACAAGAATCCTGCGGAGGAATCGCAATACCTCACTCAGATTCTAAATGCGCGCGTTGATCCGGTCGTCAGCCCGAATGCAACCGTCTCAATGTTCGAGGTGAAGCAAGACCGGGTAACGGTGTTGTGGACGGAAGGTCTCCAAAGTTTGCCTGCCGATTACGCCGCCAAATAATTGCTCATGGGTCGCTCGTTGACGTTCTTAATTTCTTTTGTCTCACTGATCACTGGTACGGCGTCTGCGTTGCAGGGTGCGGAAACGGTGTGGAGCGGACTTGTAATTGCGGAAAATGTTGCGCAGCCACAACCGATTCCGCCGGAACTCACGCGGATCGAGGGGTCACTGAAAAAATTCTTTGGCTACAACCAGTTTCAGGTGATCGGCCAGTCGCAAAAGACTCTCAAGACCGGACAGGAAGACTGGCTCGCAACCAGCAAATTTTTTGGACTGCATGTCGACGCACAGGGTGAAAGCGCGGCAGGCTATGTTTTGAATTTGAAGCTTTACAAGGAGAAAGAGCTCTTGCTCGAAACGGATGCCAAACTGAGCAAACGCAGTCCTCTGGTCATCAAAGGTCCCCAGGTTGGCAGCGGGCAATTATTGCTCGTGTTGGTTATACAATAAAGGACGCGCATTGCTTCACGCTAGAGATGCGCACCCTGCTTCTTTTTCTTGTCGCTGAATTTTCAATCATGTTCTCGGCACTAGCCTCAGAAAAGCCATTCAGTTTCAAAGACACCCCCGGAAAGCTCCCGAAAGAAGTGGTCCCGACGGATTACTCCATTCGGATTATTCCTGATGTCGACAAGTTGACATTTGCAGGAACGGAAACGGTGAAGCTCGACGTTCGTAGCCGCGTTCGCCAATTGGTGTTGAATGCACTCGAACTTAAAATCGAAGCCGCGTCTGTCGATGGCCAGGAACTGCCGGCTTCTGCAATTAAGATTGACGAGAAAAATGAACTACTTGCGCTTGCGTTACCGTCAGAACTTGCGACCGGCGAGCACACGCTTGCGCTTCGTTTCACGGGTAAAATAAATGAGCAAGGGCAGGGCCTTTTTTACATGCGGTATCAGGAGCACGGCAGTGGCGCTCGGAAAACCATGCTGGGAAGCCAATTTGAAGCGACCGATGCCCGTCGATTTTTTCCTTGCTGGGACGAGCCGGTCTTTCGCGCGCGCTTCCAATTGACCGCGGTTGTGCCGGAAAACTGGCTGGCTGTCTCGAACATGCCAATCGAGAGCGAGAAAAAAATCGCTGGCGGCAAAGAGGTGCGTTTCGCTGCGACTCCGCCGATGTCCAGTTACCTGAACGTTTTCGTTGCAGGCGAACTCGATTTCATTGAATCACGATGCGGCCCTACCCAGCTCCGAGTGATTACGACGAAAGGCAAGGCTGAGATGGGGCGCTACGCGCTGCAAGCCACTGCGCAAATCCTACAATACTACAACAATTATTTCGGCGTGGCCTATCCCTTGCCGAAACTGGATCAGATCGCGATGCCCGGCGGCTTCGGAGGCGCGATGGAAAACTGGGGCGGCATTACCTACTACGAATCGAAACTTCTGTTTGATCCAAAAAGTTCTTCTGCGGAAACAAAGCAAGATATCTACGAAGTCCTCGCACATGAAATGGCGCACCAATGGTTCGGCGATCTCGTGACAATGGCATGGTGGGATAATCTTTGGCTCAATGAAGGATTTGCCTCGTGGATGGGCTCCAAATGCACAGCGCACTTTAATCCACAATGGGAAGTCTGGCTGCGCAGGGAATTCCCGCGGGATCCAACCCGCCGTGTGGGAATCGCCAAAGAAGCAGCAATGGAAGGCGACGCGCGGTCGACGACTCATCCAATCCAACAGCCAGTCGCGACCGAGGCCGAAGCCAACAGCGCCTTCGACGATATAACTTACAAAAAAGGCCAGTCATTCTTGCGGATGCTGGAGAGTTTTCTCGGCGAAGATGTATTTCGGGAAGGAATTCGCCGTTACATGGCGGCCCACATGTATTCAAACACCACGACAGCGGACTTATGGAACGCGCTTTCGGAAACCTCCGGCAAGCCGGTCGCGGAAATCGCGGCCGGTTGGACACAGCAACCGGGATTTCCCATCGTGAGAGTGAAACGAGAGCAAGGCGGCAACGTCTCGCTCACGCAGGAACGCTTTACCGTCAATTTTAAGAACGCTCCACCTCTCGAATGGAAAATCCCGCTCACGTATGCCGTAGTCGGTGAGACTCCTGCGACAGTATTGATGACCAGGAAGACCGACAACATCCGCAACATCTTTCAAGGTCGAGCGCTCAAGCTCAACGTAAACGGCGCCGGAAATTATCGCGTCGAATACGACCAGCCATCGTGGAAGTTATTGCTGGGCGCTTTGAAGGATCTGCACGTTGGCGATCGCGTCAATTTGCTAAGCGATACCTGGGCTCTGGTGCAAGCCAATCGCGCACCAATCTCTCTATTCTTTGAGTTGGTGGAAAAACTGCCGGCTTCGACCGAATTGGCTGAGCGCGAACAGATCATTCACGTACTGGATTTTATTAACCGGCTTTTGAGTGGCGGTTCCGAACAAGAGAAATTTCAGCGCTATGCCCGATCACTCTTGCGTCCTACCTTTGATGCGATTGGCTGGGAGACTAAACCGGACGAGCAAGGCGCCGCGACAAATCTCCGGGCGAGCCTGATTACGGCGCTCGGAAACCTCAATGATCCGAAAATCGTCGCGAATTGTCGCGAACGTTTTAAGGATTTTCTCGCTAATCCAGAATCGCTGGCTGCTGATCTTCGCCCGTCGGTTTTTTCAGTTGTCGGACGGTATGCTGATGAAGCGACTTGGAACGAGCTTCATCAGCTTGGCCTCAAGACAACGAGCATTGAGGAAAAACAAAACTATTACGACGCGCTGGCCGGTGCGATGGATCCCAAGCTGGTGAAAAAGACGCTTCTCATTGCGCTTACGGAGGAGTTGCCGACGAGCCGAGCGGTCTTTCTTGTCTCAAGAGTTGCTCGTGAAAGTAGTCACCCGGATATCGCGTGGGATTTTGCCAAGGCGAACATGAAAGCGCTGCTCGCAAAGACCGACGCGCTCGGCGCTAATACCTATCGGCCCAGTTTGTTCACCTTTTTCTCGGACGATTCGCGCGCCGAAGAGCTAAGGTCGTACGCCAAGAACAGTTTGCCGGCAGCGAGCGCTCCGGAGGTAGCAAAGGCCATGAACGAAGTTCAATTCCGCGCAGAATTCAAGAAACGGCTCGCCCGTCAATTGAATGCATGGATCGATGCGAAGATTAACCGCGGATGACGCGGATATCGTAGATTAATAATTACGCGAGCAAATGGAGGGCGAGCTCCGCGAACCTTTTTCCAGGAGCGTGGTGTCATGGCCGTGCGCTAAGCGTCGCAGAGCTCCGCCGCCCATGATGGTGATACGCTCCCCTTGTCCACACAACCGCGCTATCCGCGTAGTTTGCGGTCGCTCTTATTCCGTCTGATTATTTTGTTGCGGCGTGATCCACAATCGCATCGGAATCATCGAAGACTCAACAAAACCGTGATGGCGGAAAAATTCCTGCGCCACATTTTCCGGCCGGTCGGTTAGCAATGTAACGCGAAGGAAATTTTTCTGTTTGGCAAAATCGATCGCGTGCTGGAGAAGCTTCGAACCGTAACCCTTGCCTTGGAATTCCTTGTGGACTACCAGATCTTCCAGGAGGATAACGAAACCGCCCTCAGCGGTGCTGATGGTAAACAGCAAATTGATCATCCCCACGATCGCCCCGTTTCGCCGCAAAACGAAGACGCGCCCCCTGCTGGGTTGTTCGAAAACAAGACGCAGACCACGAAGTTGTTTTTCCTTGTCGGGACGGAAATCGCCTTCCTGGGCGAACAATCCGCCAAGCATTTCCGACAGTTCATCGAGATCGGCCTCGGTCGCAGGCTCGATCACCACATGTTCTTTTTCGCCCATTGCTTGCACTGCTTATCCCAAAAATCCGACGCCCTGGCAATCAAATTAGCCTCGCACGCCGTGCCCGTGATAACTATTGATGTGCTTGGTAGCGTTGACAATGTTGCGCTCAACCTTACTTTAGCCGCTCTTAAATCGCGCCGAGTCTGTTTTCGGTTTTATGAAACGCACTTATCAGCCATCCAAGCGAACACGCAAACGTCAGCATGGTTTTCGCGCCCGCATGAAAACGAAAGGGGGTCGTGCAACCCTGGCACGCCGCCGTCAGCGCGGCCGCAAACGTTTGCTTCCGAGGGGCGTCGAAAGACATTACGCGCGCCATACGCAGGCGTAACTTTCTTTTTTCCAGCCGATCTAATCGTGGCCTGTCCCTCTTACTGAGAGGGAATAAGCTTTTTAGCTGGTCACGCCTCGCTGACTCGGTTACTGTGCCACAAGAGCTCAATGTGATGAAATCAAGCGCAGTTGTCATCGAATCGCCTAAAACCGATTCGAGGATTTTTGCGCATACCCGCTGGGACGCGCTGCCCGTACTGGCCGCAGGCTTTCACTGCGTCTATTTCTTCGGGATGTTCTATCTCTTCCCGCGGGTTCCGCTCTGGATCATGCTGATTCTTGGCTTCATCTACTCGGTAAGCATTTCATGGAATATCAATGGCATTTCGCACAACTTCATTCACAATCCCTACTTCCGATCAACATTGCTTAACCGGCTGTTCAGCATTCTCGAGTCAATCACCGTTGGATTTGGCCAGATTTTTTACGAGTGCATTCACATGCAGCACCACAAGGGGAATGCGGACCGGCCTGGTGAGAATGGCGAGACAGTCGATTGGATCTCGATCTACAAACATGGACATGACGGTGGCGCTGAGCACCCGCTAAAGTACACTTTCCTGAGTTTCTTCCGTGAAGATCCGAAGACGGTGTATCGGGAATTGAAACGCAAGAATCCGAGGGACGCCTTCTGGGGTGTGACGGAGTTAACGCTGTTCGTTTCCACGTTCGTCATTCTCGGCATTCTCAACTGGCGCTACATCTGTTTTCTTGTGCCGTTCTGGTATTTTGGCCATTGCCTTTCCTACCTGAACGGCTATTACCGCCACTATGGCGGCAATCCGGACGAACCGCTTGCCTGGGGTGTGAGCAGTTACGATAAACTTTACAATTGGGTCTGGTTCTTTAACGGCTATCACGCGGAGCATCATTTTCGACCAAAGGTGCATTGGACACGAATGCAGGCGCTCCGCGATCAGATCGTGGAACAGCAACGCGCTGCTGGAGTCCGAGTAATCAAACCGCCGCACGCGCTAGGCTTTCTCGATCCTGACCTGCCGACATTGAAACAGAACTCTCGAGAAAAATCTCACGACCGTTGGAATCTAAAGTCTCCGCGCCTCCAAACGGGGAGCCAACTGAAAGTGCCGCCGGTTTGATCACAACTCAGGCAGCCTAGCGGCAGCCTTGACTAGTTTTTCGTCGAGCGACGAGAGTATGAATTTCCGGTTGCGATTTAGTGCAACTGTTTCGAAATTCGAAATCCGGAAATCTTCAAATTTTGCACCGTTAGCTCAATTGGCAGAGCAAGTGACTCTTAATCACTGGGTTGCAGGTTCGATTCCTGCACGGTGCACAATCAAGTATCAGTCCCTGAGGTTGTTACCTCATGTATTCGCCTTCAAAACGTAGCTCGTTCGTCGCCGTCGACCCTGCGTCGCCTTTTGCAGAAGTAACTTTCCAATTACGCGCTTGGGTTCCAGTCAGATGCCTAAACAGGCTGGCGCTGAGCGAAGGAAATTCTGCTACTACTTTTGCAACGCCAACGAAAAGAGCAATCGCACACAATTTTAACTAGCGATTTTGAGTGGCAACACTACTGGAATCATAACCCATTGTTTTGACCAACAGCTGATCCTCGGGGGCACCATTAACATTTTGCTCTCAGCGTCGTTTATTCGCGCTAAAGCAAACCGGTCCCAACCCGATCCAATTAGCCCAGGCACCAAAGCCGACTGGTGTAATCGACAAATCCAAGTTACGGTGGCGCTTTGTTTTCATTTCAGGCTTGGTGATACCTTTCGCTTCGTGTTCTCTGTTCTCATAGGTCAAATGTTCCGTGGTTATGCTTGTTAGGACGAGCTGTGGTTTCATTGTGATCGGACGTTGTCGTTCAACCCGCCGTTGTCTGTGGCACGTCGAGTGACTGCAGTGTGTCGGGCGACAGACTTCCGGTTACGCTGAGCCGCTTGGCGATTTGATATTTCGTCACCGCGTCACGCGTCGTCGGTCCGAAAATTCCATCGACTGGACCGTTGTAATAGCCAAGTTGCATGAGCTGCGTTTGAACGGATCGGACCATTGGATCAGCCGCCGGGACGCCGTTGTTATAGGATCCTGTATTATTGTACGGCTCATTGTCCGCGTAGTAATCGTATGGGTAGTAGTCGTAGGCGTAATACGGAAGGTAATCCCACGGGAAGAATCCGGCATCCAGTCCGAACCAGAAACCGTTGTCAAAGACAAAGAAGCGACCATGATCGAAATGCGCGTGTCCCCGATCCCAGTCGCGGTGCCAATTTCCGTCATGACGTACAGCGATATGATCGGTCCGGCCGTTCAAGCCGCGTGCTGCAAGTGTCTGCGATGGACGCACGACTGAAGGCATCGCGCCACGATTGCCCGCGATGTTGGAAGTTACGGATCGAGTAGGTCGCCCATCATAGACGGGCTGCCTGGATGATGGATGACCAAATGACGAGAACCGGGATCCTGCGCCGGCAAAATTCGCAACACCACCTGAGGAGCGCATCCCGCCAAAGCCGACACCACCACCGCGGCTCCCGACTCCGCCTCCAACGTGTCCGGCAGCCAAAGCGCCACTACGAAAGCCACCAGCACCAAAGCCACCGCCGTGGAAACCGCCACTGAAACCTCCCCCGTGGAAACCACCCCCACCGCCATGGAAGCCTCCTCCACCACCGAAGCCTCCGCCACCACCGCCGCCGTGCCCTGCGGCCCATGTTACTGGACCGAGCGCTACGAAAGTGATGCCAACTAGTAAACTGATTATTTGTTTTATTTTCATGTTTAACGGTCGCTCCCGCTATGTTTCATAACCATGGCGCGTCCGCGGGATTTTGTGATGCTACGGATGAGTTGCTGCTTGCTCCCCCGTTCGAGTGAGTGCCTCCGAGCGTGTAACCGTGCGGTCAACGACTGCGGTTATAACAATGGCCAGACCATTCCGATGACGAGAGTTACGATCAAAGCCAGTCCGACATCGTCCAGTTACCACAAGAGCGGCCAAAGCACTGCCCCTACGACCATCGCAATTAGAATGGACCACAAATGATCGATTTCTTGTAGACCAAGCGGTCGATTCACATCGTTTGAAATCTGCGCGCAGAGTTAGGATTTCATTCCGATCGCAAAATCAGTTCCGTCGTAATAATAGCTTGCCGCAGTTTGAGATCCTAACTACGCTGTATTCAAGGAGGTTCACGTGTCTGATCAAGGCAAGACTGCCGAAGACTCGAAAGCGGAAGCTCGCAGCGAATTTGGGCAGTCGACACGCCGAACGTTTCTTTCCCGGTTAGGAATGGCGAGCTTGTTGGCTTCAGCGGCGCGGATTACGCCTGCATTCGCACAATCGCCTGAAAAAATGAAGATACCGTCGTCCGATTCGAAGGACGCGATCCCGGTGTCGCTGCACGTGAATGGGAAGAAGTACGATCTTCGGCTGGATCCACGCACTACTCTTCTCGATTGTTTGCGGGAACATTTGCATCTGACCGGCTCCAAAAAGGGATGCGATCATGGCCAATGCGGTGCCTGCACTGTCCACATCAATGGGCGGCGTGTGAATTCCTGTCTTTGCTTTGCCGCAATGCACGAGGGCGATGAGATCACCACCATTGAAGGAATCGGTCAGCCGGAAAATTTGCACGCCATTCAAGCCGCTTTCGTCGCCACCGATGCCTACCAATGCGGCTACTGCACATCCGGACAGATCATGTCGGCGGTCGCGTTGTTGAAAGAGCCTTGCGGACCGGGCGACGCCGACGTGAAAGAGTTCATGAGCGGCAACATTTGTCGCTGCGGTGCGTATCAAAATATCGTAGCGGCAATTCAGAGTGTGCGGCAAAACGCCAGGCCGGAGAAAGAGGGATGAAAATTTTCCAGTTGATGCCGGCTAGTGATAACGCGCAAGCGATTGCCTCAGCGGCGAAAGCGACGACGGCGCAACAGGGTGCTGAGATTCGCTTCATTGGCGGCGGGACAACGCTGATCGATCTGATGAAGTTGAACGTCGAGCAGCCGCAAACGTTGATCGACATCAACCGGTTGCCGCTGGACAAAATCGAAGCGGCTTCCGATGGCGGCCTAACGATTGGCGCGGTCGTTCGCAATTCAGATCTGGCGTACAACCCACTTGTTCGCAAAAACTACGCCGTTCTGTCGGAAGCGCTCTTGAGCGGCGCGACGGTGCAACTTCGAAACATGGCGACGACCGCCGGCAATTTATTGCAACGAACACGTTGCATGTACTTCCGTGACACCGCGATGCCATGCAATAAACGTGAGCCCGGTTCGGGGTGCGCAGCCATCACCGGAGTAAACCGCAGTTTGGCCATACTCGGTACGAGCGAACATTGCATCGCGACAAATCCATCTGACATGAACGTGGCCATGGCCGCGCTCGAAGCGACCATTCACGTGCGCGGGACCAAAGGCGAGCGAAGCATTCCAATTGCAGACTTTCATCTGTTGCCGGGAAATACGCCGCACCGCGAAACGGTGTTGGAGCCTGGAGATTTGATTACTCATGTGACGCTTCCGCCGTCCGTGCCGGGAAGCCGCTCGCTCTATTTGAAGTTGCGTGACCGTGCGTCGTATGAATTTGCGCTCGCATCGGCTGCGGTGGTGGTCACGGTTGAGAATGGAACGATTACGCGCGCGCGGATTGCGCTCGGTGGCGTAGGGACGAAGCCCTGGAGGTCGACCGAGGCCGAAACTGAACTAACCGATCAGCCCGCCAACGAAGCGACTTTCCGAAAAGCAGCCGACGCCGCGTTGCGCGGCGCAAAGCCGCAAAGCCAAAATGCCTTCAAGGTCGAGCTGGCCAAGCGCTGCCTCGTCCATGCTTTGAAACTCGCGACGCAGCCCGCCTAACATGCCTGAGGAAACTATAGCATCGCCGATCGGTCGCGACACTCCGCGCGTCGATGGGCCGTTAAAGGTGACCGGAACAGCGCAGTATGCCTCCGACTTCCACTTCCCCGGATTGTTATATGCCGTGCCGGTCGAGGCCACGATCGCGAACGGCAAGATCACCAAGCTCGATACCGCGGCGGCGGAAAAGATGCCTGGCGTGCGTGCGATCTTTCATCGCAAAAACATCGGAAAAATTTTCCGTTCGAGCGCCGGGAAGGGGAATGAAGGCATTTGCATAGAACGGCGTCCGGCCTTCGAGGACGATGTCGTTCGCTACTATGGTCAATACGTCGCGCTCGCCGTCGCTGACACTTTCGAGAGCGCCAAAGCCGCCGCGGACGCGGTTGTCGTTAGCTACTCGAAAGACAAGCCCAACGTCGAATTCAAGCTCACAGCCGACAATGATCCGGCGGTCATCGGAACCAGTTACGGGCCGGAGAAGCGCGTGCAAAGTGAGCGCGGCAACGCGGAGGCGGCCTTTGCCAGTGCACCGGTGAAACTCGATCAAACCTATGTCACGCCAACCGAGACGCACGTTCCCATCGAACTGCAGGGAACAACTGCAATGTGGGACGGCGATCACTTGACCGTCTATGAAGAGTCGCAAGCCATCTTCAATCTACGGAGCGTGCTCGCGCAAATGTTCGGTCTGCCGTACGAGAACGTGCGCGTCATCACCAAGTTCGTTGGCTCGGGTTTCGGCAGCAAGCTTTGGGCATGGACGCATTGTCCGCTGGCCGTGGCGGCGGCACGACAGTTAGGGAAGCCGGTCAAGCTGGTCCTTAGCCGCAAAATGACGTTCCAAGCGGCCGGTCATCGCGCGCACACGCAGCAGCGTATGCGACTGGGCGCCACACCCGAGGGCAAACTCGTTTCGCTCCAGCAAGACTACGTGTACGAACGGTCAATGCTCGATGACTATCATGAGAATTGTGGTGAAGCGACATCGTTCCATTACAGCGTGCCCAATCTTCGGGTGCATTTCGGACGCGCACGCCGCAACATCGGTACACCATCGGATATGCGCGGGCCAGGCGCCGTGCCCGGACTCTATGCTACTGAATCGGCCATGAACGAGCTGGCTGATCAGCTCAAGATCGATCCGGTTCAACTCCGCATACTGAACGAGCCAAAGATCGATGAGGGCGAAGGCATGCCATTTTCATCGCGGCATTACGTCGAGTGCCTCCAGGTTGGGTCTGAAAAATTCGGCTGGTCGAAGCGGAACGCGGGAGTTGGTTCGATGAAACGCGACGGATTAACACTTGGCTGGGGCGTGGCTGGCGCGGCGTGGATCGCCACGCGAGACGACGCCGCGGCCAATGTCGAGCTGCGCGATGATGGCAGCGCTCGTGTCGCCTGTGGGGTACAGGATATCGGCACCGGCACCTATACAGTTCTCGCCCTGCTCACCGCGGACAAGACCGGTGTGCCAGTCGAGAAAGTAGAAGTGGTGCTCGGCGATACAATGCTTCCGCACGGCCCGGTTTCCGGCGGTTCCTGGGCGACCGCTTCTGTGGTTCCTGCCGTTTTTGCCGCGGCTGACAATGCAATCACAGCGCTCTTGAACGCCGCGACCACTACGCCAGGCTCGCCTTTCGAAAATCGCAAGCAGGACGACCTGGCGTTCAAAGGCGGACGAGTATTTGTCAAAGCCGATGGACCTGGCGGAGGAGTTCCGTTCGCGGACCTACTCAAACGCGCTGACCTTCGTCTCGTCACGGGCAGCGGCAGATCCGAAGGGATTTTCGGCAGCAAAGCGAAGCCGAAGTTCTCCATGCACTCATACGGTTGTCACTTTGCCGAAGTAACATGGCAGCCTGAGATCGCGCGGCTGCGGGTGAATCGCGTTGTCACGGTGATCGACGGCGGCCGCATTATCAATCCACTCGCCGGCCGCAACCAAATCGAAGGCGCGGTCGTGATGGGAATCGGGATGGCGATGTTGGAGCACACGAGCTACGACGCGCAAAACGGCGCACCCATAAACAGCAACCTAGCCGACTACATCGTGGCCGTGAACGCCGACGTGCCCAAGCTCGAGGTGCACTTCCTCGATTATCCTGATTTAGAGCTCAACGCCGTAGGCGCGCGCGGCATCGGCGAGATAGGACTAGCCGGTATCGCGGCTGCGATTACTGCGGCGACCTATCATGCTACAGGCGTACGCGTGCGCGAACTGCCGATAAAAATCGAGGACCTGTTGACATCGTCAATTTTGACCTAACGAATGAAAGCACTGCAGCAGATCATCAAATGCGTCGCAGAAAACCCTTCGCAGCCGCGGGCTCTTGCGACGTTGGTTTAAACGGAGGGTTCCACTTATCGCAAGCGCGGTGCCCGTCTCTTGATCGAGTCGGTCGACAGAACTTTGGGTGTTCTCAACGGCGGTTGTTTGGAAGAAGAAATCGGTTGCTACGGAAAAACTGTTATTGCCACTGGGGCACCTGTGGTGCTGTCATTTGATACACGGCGCGTTTACGGATGTGAAGGTCGCTTGAAGATCCCTTATCGAACCGCTTCCCGCCACTGAACGCAACGGCAATCTCATCACGGAAATTGGAGGGCGACTCAGAAACAGGGAGGCTTGCCGAATTCGCACCTGTTTGAAGGCGAAACCCTCGGGTCCCAGTTGTTGCCCGTCGATATTCTTCTGGCTGAACGGCACGGTGTCTTCGTCGAGGGAGTGCCGCTTCCCGTTCGCCTGTTATTTTTTTGAAGCGGGCCTGAAATCGAACCGCTGAGTCAGTTCGCCGGAAATCTCGGCTGGGTGATCGAGCACTTCGCGCACCCTTCCGAGCTCTGTGAAGATTTTCGACCCGACACACAGACCACGGCGCTCGTTATGAATCATAATTTCGGCCGTGATCTTCTGGCGCTGGATCGGCTTCTCACGATGCAGCTTCGATACATCGGACTGCTCGGGCCAAAAAAACGCCGCGGTGAGTTGCTGGCGCGGCTCAGTGAACATCGGCTGCTCGATTTTCACGTCGGCATGAAAAACTTATTCGCGCCGGCGGGACTCGACATCGGCAACGAAGCGCCGGAGGAAATCGCGCTTGCGATTTGTTTCCGAAGTGGCGGCGATATTGTCCAATCGGATCGGCGGTTTCCTGCGTGAACGCAGGAGTGACACTCATACTGACGCGGTTTACGGTTACGATTGAGATTAACCCGGATTGGCAAAGCGGGGTGGGATCCTCAATCGTTGTCGGGATCCGATATGCGATGAATCTCGCTCCCAATCTTGATGCCGCGGTTCTCCTCACGTGCGATCAACCGTTCGTAAATGTGGCCGTTCTCACGCAGCTCATGCAATTTCGCCTAACAACTGGCAAGCCGATCGTCGCGCCTGCCTACGCCGAGACCCTCGGAATTCCCGCTCTCTTTGATCGATCTTGTTTTCCCGATCTGTTGCGACTCAAAGGAGATAGCGACGCAAAAGGAATCATTCTCGCGCGGCATCTTTTGATTTCCCCGCCGGGGAGATCGACATCGGGACTGCCGCGGATTACGAAACGCTCGAACAACCCGTCGCAGCAGACGGCACGCGGTTGGGATAGCCGGACGTTCCGTTAAAAAGATCAAGAGCTTCCGATCCAGATCCCAACGAGAAAGACCAACACTCCGCCGACGATCACTTGGAATGCTGCACGGAGAAATGGCGTATCCATATACCGCTTTCGGATCCAGCTGATGAGCAAGAGTTCAATTGCCACGATCACAACGGCAATGGCTGTAGCAGTTCGAAATTCTGGAATCAAATATGGTAAAGTGTGACCGATTCCTCCTGCCGTAGTCATCAATCCGCAGACGAATCCACGCAGCACAGGCTTGCCCCGGCCGGTCAGGCTGCCGTCATCAGAAGCTGCTTCAGCGAACGCCATTGAAATTCCCGCTCCAACGCTGGCGGCGAGGCCGACCACGAAGGCGGCGTGGCTGCTGTGGGTCGCAAACGCTGCCGCAAAAACCGGCGCAAGGGTTGAAACCGAACCATCCATTAGTCCCGCCAGCCCGGGCTGCACGATTTGCAAAACGAACAGTCGGCGATGTGCTTTCTCTTCCTGAGTCTCAGCTTCTGGAGTCAGGTATTTCTGTTGGAGATTGTCGGCTAAGGCCATATGCTTTCGCTCCGCCTCCGCCAAGTCTCCGAGTAGCTTTCGCGTTGACGCGTCGCTAACTTTACTAGCAGCGCGCTCGTAGAAACGTCGGGTCTCTGTCTCCATTGTCTCTGCCTGGCGCCGCACCGTTTTGATTCCCAATGGCCGGATCATCCAAACCGGTTTCCGATGTACGAACCCCTTCACGTCTTCGCGACGGATCAAAGGAATGTGTTCTCCAAAGCGACGACGATATTCCTCGATCAGTTTACCGCGATGCGCACCCTCTTCCGCCTCCATTTCCTCAAAGATTTGGGCGGTTGCAGGATAATCCGCTTTCAATCCTGCAGCGAAGTCTGCGTAAATGCGCGCATCGGTTTCCTCCAACGAAATTGCCAGCGCGAGAATTTCCTGTTCAGACAGGTCTTTGAAATTTGTGGCCAAGGAACCTCCTCCTGTTACAAACCCAGGATGCGAATATCATTTCTTTGGCACTTCACGACTCGGCGAAGGTGCAGGCGTCGTCGCGGCGACGCGGACTGTTGTTCCGGTAGTAAGAGAGTCCGAAGGGTTGACGATTACCTTGTCAGATTCAGTAACGCCGCTCAGGATTTCTGACTGAACACCAAAGTCTCGTCCCACCTTGACGTCGCGAAGCTGCACAACACCCTTCGCGTCCACGATGCCAACTTGCACACTTTTGCCGCGAAATATGAGTGTGTTATCAGGTAAAGTAACCAGCTTTCCTAAAGCAACTTGTGGCACGCGAACCGTGGCATAGCTGCCAGGCAAAATCTCATTCTTCGAATTATCGACCTGTAACTCAACAAGCATGGTCCGGGAATCCGGGGAGACCGCTCCCGACGTGGAGATCACTTTTCCGGGATACGTCTTTGCGCTTTCCGCGCCGACCTGAACGTTGAAGGTTTGTCCCACCGCGATGTTCGCTGCGTCCTCCTGCGGGATACGGAAATAAACGCGCAGAGGATCTGTTTGTTGAATGTGAAACATCTCGAAGCTCGTATTGTTCGCGGTGATCAGATCGCCTACGTTCACGTTACGGACCGTGATGATACCAGCGAAAGGTGCGGTCACACGTTTAAAGGCGACTTCCTGTTCGAGGAAACGAAGATTGGCGGCAAACGCTTCGGTATTGGCCTGTTCGTGCCCTGAGAGGTGGCGGTGTTCTCGGCATCAAGTTGGGAGACGACCCCTTGTTTGTATAACTCCTGCCATTTCGTGTTCGTGCTTTTGGCCTGTTCCAAATTTCTTTTCGCTAGCACAGCCTGCGAGCGGGCTTGCGCGAGCTGCTGATCAAGATCAGGTGTGTCGATGTCGGCGAGCAACTGGTCTTTCTGGACGTGCGCGCCGATATCCACGAGCCAGTCTTTTAGGTATCCATTCACCCGCGCGAAGATAGATGCTTCCTGCCACGGTTTGACCTCAGCCGGCAAGTTAAGCCCACTGTGAGGCGTGGTAACGATCGGTGAAACTACTGCCACGGTAGGAATCGCCAACTCATTAGTATCAGCGGCGGCCATTTGGCGCTGCCGGAACTGCGGAACAAAGCCACCGACTAATGCGATCAGAAACAATGCTCCGCCCGACATCAGGATAACGCGATGTCTTCGGTGAGCGCGGGTCGGGTCTGCTTTAGGTTCGGCGGAGCGATCCCCGTCGCCGCCGGGATTAGTAGATGTTCTCATATATATAAAGAGAGATATCTTTAAGTTGCGGAAACGGCCTCAGCGAGGTCCTGTTGCTGGAACATTTTTTTTCGGTGCTGGCGCGGCGGTAGCGGCTGCGGGCCGATGCAAGAGACTGAAGACCACGGGCACAAAAAGTAGCGTAGCGACAGTTGCCAGCATCAGACCGCCAATTACCGCGCGGCCGAGCGGCGCATTCTGCTCGCCGCCTTCGCCGAGACCAAGAGCCATAGGAAACATACCGATTATCATTGCCGCGGCGGTCATGATCACTGGCCGCAGGCGGCCAGTGCCGGCTTCCCATGCTGCTTTCACTGAATCCATTCCTTCCTGGAGGTGAGTCCGCGCAAAGGTCACCACCAGAACAGAATTAGCAGTGGCGACGCCGAGACACATGATCGCGCCCATCATCGCTGGAACGCTTAAAGTCGTGCTGGTAACATGCAACCCCCAAATCACGCCCGCGAGCGCCCCGGTCAATGCCGTTAAAATAATGAATGGGTCGAGCCAGCTTTGGAAATTGACCACGAGTAGCAGATAGATCAGCGCAATCGCCACTAACATTCCGATGCCCAGTCCGAGAAAGCTGGAACTCATCGTCGAGGCTTGTCCGCGCAGGACAATGCTGACCCCTTGCGGCGCGGTCTTCTGGGCTTGCGCAACGATAGGCCTAATGTCACTTAGCACTCCACCGAGATCTCTGCCTCCAACTCCGCCGTAAACATCGACCACCGGGATAACGTTGTAGTGCGTGTAGATGGGTTGACTGCTGATTCGTGTTACATCAGTTACATTGTCGAGGACCTGACCGTTGCCCGTTCCGGGTTTAGAGGCACTAAGTGGTATCGACCTTAGCTCAGAAAGCGTAGTCGTCTGACGCTCCGGGACCCTGACATTGACGAGATATTGGACGCCAGTGGTGTAATCAAGCCAGTAGGTCGGCGTGACCTGGCTGCTGCCACTCAACGCGAGCAGGACCGAACCGGCCACATCTCTCTCGCTTAGCCCAAGCTCCATCGCCTTTGTTCGATCGGTGTTGAACTCGAATCGCTGCAAGTCGTTAGGCTGTTGAACCCTCACATCAACGGCCCCGCGGACTTGGCGGACTTTTTGTGCTATGGAATTGGCCACCTGCTGGTCGACGGTTTCATTTCGTCCGACCACTTGAATGTCTAGCGGAGCCGGAAGTCCGAAGTTAATCGTTTCGCTGACGATGTCCGCCGGCAGAAAGTAAAAGGTTGTCCCGGGAAAGTCGCGATTCAAGCTGAGACGCAGGTTGCGGACATAATTCGCCGTCGGCTTATGGTTAGGTTTCAACGAAACCAGAATGTCGGCGTCGGCCGGTCCTGAAATTCCACTGTCGTTGTAGCTCAAATTGATGCCCGAAACCGGAAGCCCGATGTTATCAAGTATACCTTCGAGCTCATTCGCGGGAACTTGATGACGAATGGCGGCTTCCACTTCGTCAACCAGCTTGGCCGTTTCCTCAATACGCGTCCCGGTCGGCGCCCGCACGTGCAATCGAAACGTGCCTGCGTCCACCGCGGGAAAGAAATTTTGCCCGAGAAAGGGAACGAGCAGCCAGGTGGCAACGCAAAACGAGAGAAATCCAACAGCGAAGGCCGCTCTGTGTCCCAGCACGGTGCCTAACAAGTTCGCATAAGCTTCCCTAAAGCGATCGAACGCTTTTTCAAAACCTTGCTGAAGGGCAACCAGTGGTCGAACCCAAAACGCGACGTGCTTTTCGCCTGTTTGTTTGTGGTGATGGCGCTCGAACCACATGATCATTGTCGGCACCAATGTGCGCGAAAGCACGTAGGAAGAGATGACGGCGAACATGACTGCCTCGGCCAACGGAACGAAAAGATAGCGAGCCACCCCCGCTAGCGAGAACATCGGCACAAAGACAATGCAGATGCAAAAGGTGGAAACCATAGCCGGTAACGCGATTTCACCCGCGCCTTTCAGAATTCCATCTTCCAATTTTTCACCTGATGCCAGATGGCGCTCGACGTTTTCGATTGTCACCGTGGCATCATCCACCAGGATGCCGACTGCGAGGGCCAGACCGCCGAGCGTCATGATGTTGATCGTCTGACCGAGCAGGCTCAGGATTGCCAGAGACGACAACACCGAAAGGGGAATGGATACCGCAATGATAAGTGTGCTTCTCCATGAACCGAGGAAGAGCAAAATCATCAGCGCGGTCAAAGCAGCCGCAATCACACCTTCCCTAACGACACCGCTGACCGCCGCCTTCACGAAAACGGATTGATCGGCGAATTGCTTCACCTGGATATCGCTCGTCACGGTCTTCAGAATGTTGGCCATGGCCGCCTTCACGCCTGCCGCAACTGAGAGCGTTGATGCGCTGCCATTCTTAAAGATGCTCAGCAGGGTGCTGCGGACGCCATCCTGGCGAACGATGTTTTCCTGCGGGAAATAGCCATCACGCACCTGTGCCACGTCGCTTATATGAATCACAGTGCCGCCCACCATTTTGATCGGCAGATCGTTCAACAAATCGATCCGTGGCGGATTGACGTTGAGATCAATCGGCACTTCTTTTCCGCCGATCTTGGCCGTGCCGCTTGGATAGGTAAGAGAGCCGTTGCTGATGGCGGTGACGACATCGGATTCGACGAGGTTGTTGGCTTCCAACGCTTTGAGGTCGAGATCGACCGAAACCACTCTTTGCTTTCCGCCATATGGGTAGGGAATGCTGACTCCAGGCACACTAATTAGTCCGACGCGAATCTGGTTTAGAGCAATATCAAAGACTTGCTGCTCGGACAGCTTGGTGCTGCTAATTCCGAACTGCAGAATGGAAACGGTGGACGCGCTGTATTGGATAATCAGTGGTGGGGTCGTTCCCGGAGGGAGCTGTCTCAAAATGGTTTGGGAAACGGCGGTCAATTGGGCCACCGCGGTCGAAGGGTTCGTGCCCTGTTGAAAGAAGACTTTGATTACGCCAAAGCTGTCATAAGAGGTTGACTCGATGTGCTCGATATTGTCGACCGTGGTCGTGAGCGCGCGTTCCTCACTGTAAACTAGCCGTTGCGCGATCTGGTCGGCCGGCAATCCGGTGTAACTCCAAATCACACTGACCACCGGGATATTGATAGCGGGAAAAATATCGGTCGGCGTCTTGGTTACGACAAAAGGCGTCATCAAAAGCAGCAGCAGTGCCGCCACGACAAACGTGTAGGGTCGACGGAGAGCTAGGCGGACAATCCACATAACGTGCCTCCGATCTGGCTAACGATAGAGCAGCTGGCCTTCATCGCCCGGACTCTCGCTCCGCGGCCCACAAGCCGCTATCGCGCATCCGTGGGTTTTTTTTCCCACTAGAATGAACTGATTGCGGCTCCCTCCTTTGAGAGAACTCCCAACTGAGCTAAATGTCAACGTCGCGCTGATCCTGCGCTCGGGCGTCCTTCAATCGGGGGCGGTCGCGATGGTCCACGGAAGTTGTCGCCTCAGGTGGCGTGGTGGATCCTGGGTCAACGACAATTGCAGTGGGCGCTGTGCACGAATTGCCTTTTGCTCACTGTTGATCGGTAGCTACACACTCAAAGAGCCGACAATAAGACATCTGATTTGCGCAACACTACTTCGCGCCTGCACCATTGAGCTATCACAGGGGCATTACTACGCCACCGTCTTTGGGAATCGCGTCGTAGGTGGCCTTATCGATGCGCAGGTGCGCCATGACCGCTTCCGCGGGGGTATGAGCCAGCCATTCGGAAAAGGAAAGATCCTGAAAACGATTGACCTTTCCGAACATCTCCAGGAACACCAAATCTGTGTCGCCTGTGTTCTCGACGTAATGGAGCAAAGTCTTCTGGACATATCCGACGTCTCCCTCTTGAAAGTCCATCGTGCGAGCCTTGTTGCCTGTGTCTACCACCGTCATTCGCCCCTTGCCGTTAATGTAGTACTGCCACTCATCCGCATTTGGATGCCAATGCAATTCCCTCAGCCCCCCCGGATGAACGGTGACAAGTGCCATCGCGGTGGTCGAGACTTTGAAATTGCTTGTATCAACAATCCGCACCTCGCCGCTTTTCGTTTTCAACGTCGGCGGCATTTGCATCGTGCGAAATGCAAAGTTCTGCGGCGACCTTCCACGTGTACCGGCGGCTGCATTCTGATCGGCGTCCACTGAGCCCGGAACATCCGCTTGGAAAATGAACAACTCTTGTTTCGGCACATTCTTGAACGCCTGTTGGTCGACAGCGAAATTCTTCGCCAACACTTCAGGGGGCAGGTGCGATATCGCGTCGCTCAACAGGACCGTTTCGGACTCGGAAAAATTACCGTCGTCGAAAACGAGCATGAATTCGCATCCATCCGGATTTAGGCCTTGAATGGAGTGAGGGATTCCCGAGGGAAAAAACCACAAATCATTTTTGCCCACGTCGGCGACGAAACTTTTGCCGTCCAGATCGATGGCGGTAATCCGCGCGTTTCCGTAGAGCATGATGGCCCATTCGCCGGCCGTGTGCCAATGCAGCTCGCGGAAGGCACCTGCCGTCAGCCTCATGTTAACACCAGCCAGGGTCTTCGAGACGGGAAGCTCCCGCACCGTCACCTCGCGTGACCATCCGCCCTCATAAGTGCGCTTGTTGGCAAATGAGAATGGATATTTGAAGTTTTGCACGAGGCTTTTCGAGTCCGTGCTCGGCGGCCAGATGGAATCCGGGTTCTGGCCATCGAGCATTGGATTAGCCGGGCCAGGGTCACTTTTGCTTCGGTCTGCACCGGCCACTTTTTGCAACGCGGCAAAGCTCCCTATCGCTACCGCGGTCTTTCCAATGAAACTTCGACGAGTGAATTCGCTCATAATTATTTCTCCTGAGGGTTATGATTTTTTGTTTCGGATTTGAAATTGTTCACCTTGAAGCTCGAAGATCTGCTTGAACCCACTCATGACTCATACAAAGGCTTATTGGCATGTTCGATGGGCTTCCACGACGCGTCCGGAGGATTTTCCGATACCGCTGAAGGATGGGATCGCGAGTCACCCTTTGGAGGGAAATCTGCGGGGAACAGAAGCGCTTTCACAACAGCAGTCATGGCTAGAAGCGTTCCGCGGCAAAGACTGCTTCCGGATCGGAACCGGAAACTTTGCCGACCGCGATCCAGCCGAGTCGGCTGACTAGCGCGCCAAGTAGAAATGAAATCGCCGCGAACGGAACCAGGCCGAAAAACCGCAGGACAAGCGCAAGCGGACCGTTCAAAATTTCGCCGATCCGAATGAGCCAACCCGAGCCATGTTCGTGTATCGCGCGATCGGCGGCACCGTGTTTATCGACGCTGAGCCAGATCAAAAGCGCAGTCTCAACCGCGGCCGCATAAAACCCGAGGAAATTAAGCGCAGCGATTCGGTGCCCGAGCAATTCCAATACGGCAGCGGCGGATCCCAATCCTGCGGTCCCAAAATGAATCGGCAGCAGGGTGCGATGCAAAAACCACGCGGGAATCGCGGTGGCGCCGATCAGCACGCCAGTGTAAGTCGCGAGCAGAGTTCCGAAGAGTGCCGCAGCACAAATGAAGATGCCGGCAGCGACGCGCAAGAGTTGATCGAGCGTGCCAGGGAAGATCTGATGCGCGTGCAGTTCGAGAGCGATCAAACCTGGAACGGCGCATGCGCCGAACGCGCTGAGAATCCAGGCGCCCATGGACATGGCTGATCTGTGTTTGAAAACGCGCAGCATGTTGAGGAAGAGATGGGGGCGACCCAGGTCCATGATCAGCAGAATCGGTGAAAGAATTGCCCCAGCTATGGATGCGACCCACATGGCTGTGCGCGCAAGATCGAGATGATGAAAGATAACGGCACCGCTTGCGATTACCGCTGACATTCCGGCCATTCCACCGAAGAAAAAATAAAGCGGAACTTCCCAGGTCCAGACCGGCGGTTTCACCACGGACTCACCGTAGTAACCGGGTTTGCGCGGAATCGGGCCACCGGCAACGTCCACGCCTTTGCCCGCAACGACGCCCTCCTTCCACGCTTGCTCGCGCAGCTCTTCGAGTCGCTTTTCGGATGGCGAATTGGTTGTCACGAGAAAAACGCGAACGCCAGGAGCGTTGCGATGATTGATGCAATGGCGGTCGCGAATGCAGAAGTCCATGCCGACTTCAGATAAATCGTTGGAATCTGCGGTTTCGGTGGAAGTCCATAGGCTTCCGGTTCGCCGAGAATCAAAAAGAACGCGTGTATTCCGCGCACCGAAGTTTCCATCGGATCGTAAAGTTGTGCGTCGTTGTAACCGCTTTGCTGCAATTGCTGCACGCGCTCCGCTCCGCGTGCGCGCAAATCGTCGAGTCGGCCAAACACGATCGATTCGGTTGGACAAACTTTTGCACACGCGGGTACGAGTCCGCTCTTTTGTCGATCGTAACAAAATGTGCACTTAAATGCGCCACCTGCGTCTGACAGCGGTTGCGGTCGCCGATCGATTACACCAAACGGGCACGAGACCACGCAATAGCCGCACCCGTTGCAAACATCGTTTTGCACGAGGACGGAACCAACTTCCGTCCGCACGATTGATCCGGTCGGACACGCTTCAAGACAACCCGCTTCCTCGCAATGCTTGCAAACGTCGGACAAGAACACCCAGCGGAACGGATCTTCGTCCAGCGACATCGGGCCCGCGATTTGATTTCCCTTCGCACGGTCCTGTTCCAGAAACATCACGTGCCGCCAGGTCGATGCACCGAGATGTCCGGTGTTGTCGTAAGAATTTCCCGACCAAATGAAGCCGTCATCCGGCACGTGGTTCCATTCTTTGCACGCGACTTCGCAAGCCTTACAGCCGATGCAAACAGAGGGATCCGTGAAGAATCCCACTTCCACGTGATCGCGCACGTAGGAATGCTTCCGCTGATTCGTACTCTGAATGCCTTCGCCAATCATCGATTATCGATCTTTCCTTCCAAGCCATGACCGCCACCGGCCCTGGCGCAAGGCGCACCTGCCGCTGGTTGTTCGGGGTGCAAATTAGGCGGGCCACCCTTCGGCACATATTTGTCGAGCCAATCTTCAAAGGCGGGACCTCGCGGCAATCGGCCAGGCACAATGTTGCAGGTGAGCGCCTTCGCTTCCATGATCGTGACGTTCGGCTCGCCCGAAATCGGAATTAAATCATTCGTGGTCCCGCCCTTCACCGGCCCGGCCGAACCGAAATGAAACGGCATCGCGATTTGGTGTAGGGTTTTCCCGTTGAGATGGAGTGGCCGGATACGGCGGCTGACGAGTGCGCGGGCTTCGATTGCTCCGCGTAAACTCACGATCGAAATGTGGTCGCCGTTGCCGATCTTCAGCTCGACTGCAAGCTCGGGGGACATTTCAGCGAAGAGCTCAGGTTGCAACTCCGCGAGATGACTGAGAAAGCGCGACATACCTCCGGCGGTATGATGCTCGGTCAGCCGGTAAGTTGTAAGAACAAAAGGAAATCGGGGGTCTCCAGGGGGCGCGAATCGATTTTCCTGGCGGGTAAACCAATGCACAGCCGGATTCGTGTCGCGCGAGTAAAGCGCGTTGTGCACCGGTGACTCGAGCGGTTCGTAATGTGTAGGCATCGGTCCATCTTGCAAACCGCTCGGGACGTAAAGCCACCCGAGCCCGTCTTCATGCGAGATGAACGGCGAGTCGCCGGGAATCCCATCAAGGCCGCTCTCGTTTCCGGTTGGTCGAAACTCTGGCGACTTGTCCAGCGGAAAATCGGGGTTATCAATTCCGGTCCATTTCTTTTGCGCGCCGTCCCACCAGATTAACTTCTTGCGGTCGCTCCACGGCTCGCCGGTTGGACTGGCGCTCGCTCTATTATATATGATGCGGCGATCGCCCGGCCAGGCGAATCCCCAACCGTGGCCAAGATAATCTTTCGAATTACGCGAGTTCGCCTTGTTAATCTTATCTGGACCGAGGACGCCTGAGTAAATCCAGCAGCCGCTTGCGGTCGAACCGTCGGACTTCAGCCGTGGATAACCGTCAACCTGCGGACCGTGATGCGGATTCCCTGCGCGATCGATGCCGAAAACAATTCCGTCATTCTGCTGTTCTGTAGTTGGACGTTGGACGTTGGACGTTGGGCGTTGGGCGTTTTCTTGATGCTCAAGCGTGTACCAGCCGTTGATCTCTGCCAACACGGCTTCCATTTTTGGATCGCCCGACTCGTCTTCCGGATACCACCAATCGAGTGCGCGCAACGGTTCATCGAGCGGATCGTTGGATTGTTCCGCTTTGGCGATCAGGCGCAAAGCGAGCTGATGCATGAACCACGCCTCGGAGCGCGCGTCGCCCGGCGGATCGACAGCTTTCTGGCGCCACTGCAGCATGCGCTGCGTTTGTGTGAAGGCGCCTTCCTTTTCGGCATGACCCGCCGCTGGAAAAAGAAAAACCTCCGTTTCGATGTCCTCTGCGCGAAGCTCGTCGCGCTCAATCTCGGGCGAATCACGCCAGAACGTCGCCGCTTCGATTTCGACCATCTCTCGAACGACCAGCCATTTCAATTTCGACAGCGACGCTCGCTCGAACCTGGAGTTTGCCGCCGCGACCGCCGGATTCTGGCCCATCATGAACATGCCTTCCATTTTTCCGTCGGCCATGTCGTAGAGGTATTCGAAGAAGGAATGGTTGCTGGTGATCTTCGGGATCCAGTTGTAGCCAAAATCGTTTTCGACCGTTGCGTTCTTGCCGTAGTACGCTTTCAGCAAGCTGATGAAATACGCTGGAAGACTATGCCAGAGACCAGTTGGCTTTGTTTGACGCGCCAGGTAATCGCGCAGCGTCGTTTCGGTGCCATCGCCGCGGGGCATTGGCAGATAACCAGGCAAAGTATCGTAGAGCGTTGGAATATCAGTCGAGCCTTGGATCGACGCGTGACCACGCAGGGCCAAGATTCCGCCGCCCGGCCGCCCGATATTGCCGAGCAATAGTTGCAGGATCGCCGCGGTGCGAATGATCTGAACGCCTTTTGAATGTTGGGTCCAGCCGAGAGCATAACAAATCGCTGCGCTCTTATCTGGACCTGATGCGGCGACGAGCGCCTCCGCAACTTTGTGAAAGAGCGCAGGCGAAATTCCACAAATTTTCTCCACCATTTCGGGCGTGTAACGAGCAAAGTGGCGGCGCAGTGTTTGCAAAACGCAGCGCGGATGTTGCAAGGTCAGATCGCGTTCCGGAAAACTGAGGGCGGGATGGCCTTGGTAGAGCCAGCTCTTCCTGTCGTAGCCGCATTGCTCCCCGTTCCAGCCGGAGAAAACGCCGGTCGCGCCTTCTTCCGCGTCGCGAAAATCTTCGCGCAGAATGCAGGACGCATTGGTGAAGTGCACCACGTAATCGCGGAAGAAGAGATTGTTCTCGATAATGTGCCTGACTAGGCAACCGAGAAATGCGATGTCGCTGCCAGCGCGCAGCGGCACCCAGATATCGGCCAGTGCGCTGGTGCGCGAAAATCGCGGATCGACATGAATAATGGTCGCGCCGCGCTCCTTCGCTTTCATCACCCAGCGGAAACCGACCGGATGCGCTTCGGCCATCGAGGAGCCTTCGATTAAAATGCAATCGGCATTGGCGAGATCTTGTTGAGCGGTTGTAGCTCCGCCCCGGCCAAAGGACGTGCCCAGACCGGGCACGGTGCTGCTATGTCATATCCGTGCCTGGTTGGACACGCACACCATCCCCAGGCCAAGAGTGAAAAGTTTTTTGATGAGATAATTTTCTTCGTTGTCGAGCGTGGCGCCGCCGAGATGGCAGATCGCTGTCGTGTGGTTGATCGTGTTGCCGTCTTGCTTGTGCACAAACGTGCGTTTGCGCGATTCCCAGACGCGTTCCGCGACCATGTCCATCGCTCGATCAAGAGGGATTTCCGTCCATTCTTTCGCGCGCGGGGCGCGGTATTTCATCTTCGTCTGGCGCCGCGAATGCGTGAGCAATTGATAGGATGCCGCGCCTTTCGGGCAGAGATTTCCCTGGCTGATCGGACTCTCAGGATCGCCTTCGATCGAAACCAGTTTTCCGTCCTTGTGAAAAATCAGCTGCCCGCAACCAACTCCGCAATACGGGCAAATCGAGCGTGCCACTTCTGCATCGTCGATCCGCGCGTGCATCGCGCGACTTCTGTCCGACATCGCTTCCAGCCCTGTCCCGTCAAGCCGCTCGCGAATTTGACGAATGAGCGGCCATTTTAGAAGCAAACCGGTCAATGACGGCATTGGATCTCCCGTTCGTTCGAGCAGCCAGTTTTACTGTTATTGTTTTCCGCGCAGCGGTAAAGCACAAAAGCGAATTCGATCAAAGAATCGAGCGCACCACACCACCATCGGCGCGCAAAGCCGCGCCGTTCGTAGCCGATGAGAGTGGGCTGGCGACAAACGCAACCAGTGCCGCGACTTCGTGCGGAGTAGCGAAACGTTTCAGGAGTGAAGTGGGCCGTGCTGTCGTGAAGAATTCTTTTTCCACCGCGGCAGGCGTCGCGTGTTTGGCTTTGGCCAAATCATCGATGAATTTTTCCACGCCTTCCGAGCGAGTTGGGCCCGCTAGTACCGAATTGACGGTCACGCCTGTTCCCGCGGTGGTTTCGGCCAGTCCGCGGGCGAGCGCTACCTGCATGGTTTTCGTTACGCCGTAATGGATCATTTCCACCGGAATATTTACGGCTGATTCGCTGGAGATAAAAATGATGCGTTCCCAACCGGCAGCTTTCATCCGTGGCAGATAATGACGCGACAGACGAACGCCACTTAGAAAATTGGTTTCAATGATCGCCAACCATTCGACGTCGGTGATTCGTTCAAAGTCCTTAACCTCATAAACGCCCAGGTTGTTCACGAGAATATCCAGGTCGGGATGGCGTTTTGTGGTTTGCGCTGCCGCGTCGGCTTTGGCCAAATCGAGCGCGAGCCCTTCGAGTTTCGCTGATGGGACCTTGGCGCGAATGTAGTCAATGGCTTCACTCACGCGCGCCTCGGTGCGTCCATTGACGATGACGCGAGCGCCCTCGGCGGCGAGTGCTTTGGCAATGGCCAAACCGATCCCGGCTGTGGAACCGCTGACAAGCGCGAGTTTATTTTCGAGTTGGAGATTCAAAGTGAAATTGCCCGTAACTGGTCACGCGATTCATTGACTGCAACTTCTTTGCTTCGCGAAGCATTGCACAACGTTTTTTAGATGCTTAGCCGACCGAACAACCATGCGCCCAAAAATGCAATGACTAAGCCGAGTACCTGGGCTGAGCATCGTACACCAGAGGGCAATGTTGATAGCGACAGGGCCATGTGTTTTCATGATCATTTCTCTTTCGTTAGGCTGCCACTCGCTCTGCTACATCCGGAAGGTCCTCTTTCTTGCTGAGGGCGCGGCGTAGCTTCGCCAGGGCAATGTTCTGTAGTTGGCGAATACGCTCGCGCGTAACGCCAAAATCCCTGCCCACATCTTCCAGCGTCTTCGGCTTTCCGCCGTCGAGACCGAACCGATGAGAAATAATTTTCTTTTCCCGGGCATCGAGCACCTCGATCAGCCCGTCCATTTCACTGCGCAGGTTCTTATCGCGCAACAATTCAAACGGAGTTTGCGCCTCGTCGTCACCGATCACCTCGGCAAACTCCGTCGAGTCATTGTCCGCAATCGGAGCGTCGAGCGAAGCCGGACGAATGCCGACACTCTTTAATCGCGCAACTTTTTCGCTGGCGATGCCGATCTCCTCGCCAAGTTCTTCGTCAGTGGGTTCGCGGCCGAATTCGTCGCTCATCTGGAGCGAGACGCGGCGCATTTTCGAAAGCTTGTCGGCGAGATGCACCGGAACCCGGATCGTCTTGCTTTGATTGGCAAGCGCGCGCTTGATCGATTGTTTGATCCACCACATCGCATAGGTGCTCAGCTTCGCGCCTTTGGTCGGGTCGAAGCGCTCGACTGCTTTGGTCAATCCGATGTTACCCTCGGAGATCAAGTCGAGCTGCGGCAGACCAAGATTGGCGTAATCGCGGGCGATGGTGACAACGAGCCGTAAATTTGCGTTGATCATCCGATCGCGCGCTGCCGCATCTCCATTTTTAATTTTTTTTGCGAGCTCGATCTCTTGTTGCGGCGTCAAAAGGGTAAACTGCCCGATATCTCGCAAATATCTAGTAAGTCCGAAATCGCTTTCATTCATGAACAGAAGCTATTCGATGGAGCGATTCCGCCGCTACAACGCGAGGGTGAGATTTTCAAATACCGCTCCCGAGGTGCTTCGTGCTCTGTCTTTCGAGATAAAGGACCTGGCGGGCGACGGACGAAGTTCTAATTCTGTTGCTCGAGCAGATTTGTTTTTCACAGTCAGCGTCCAGCAATTACTCCTCAGATAGGCCTAGGAGAAGTGCGAGCACGGTCAGAGTGAACGGCAGCGCCAGCGCCCAGAAGCCGAACTTCACTTCGAAGATGGCTCCTGCTGCACAACCAACGAAGAACCCGACTATGCATGGGAAGGTCATGCGTGCGCGACGTTGTGCTTTGGCGCGTTCGTTGGTATCTCCATCGCGGCGGGCGAGAGTCGCCAGATCGACGGTCAATTGAGTGATATTAGTAGTCATCACCGTGGTGGATGGCGCGCCTTTCAGCGCAAGTCTCCCCAGTACATTCTGCGTCGCCATGGCCGAGACCCCAAGCATTCCGGCGACGATCGCGATCGAACTGTCGGCATCAGCGAAGGGACCATATCCGACTCCGAGCAGCAGAAACCCGGTAAGGAGTGCAGTCTCAAGCAACAACACCGGGCGAAGCGGCGTCGTTCCGGGGCGTGTGATCGCTCCAGACACGAGGGTCACCAAGCCCATCACCGCCATGAAAACCGGAACCGCCAGTAGCGGCCCGATTTGACTGAAACCACCGGGGACATAGTGCGCGGCGACGATTACCACGTTGCCAGTAACGTGGGCGGTGAACAATCCGCCGAGCGCAAGAAAACCGATTACATCGACTGCGCCAGCGGTAGTGCTCAGGATGGCCGGTAACAACCAGGTGCTACGAATTGGTGGGAGACGCAATGTGATCGTTAAAGATTTCACTGCGCAACTTTGCCGGTCACCGATGCTTCGTTCGTTAGGCCGATCGCTGGATGGTAATCCGTTACTTAACAGACACACTACTTGAGCGGGTATAGTAGCGTCCATTCATTTCATCTCTAGAACTCATTGTTTCCTCTCGAGATGTTGTGATTAGGTTGTCTGGCGGATAACCGCCAATTGCTTCTTGAAGACATGCTCTAAATCGGTGGCGGTGATAGTCATGCTGCCGGCGCGCTGTATTTGCTGCCTTGCATCCGTGCCACGGCCTTCCTGAGTGTCTCAGCGCTACGGTGCAGGGCTTGCCGTTCTTCCTCGGACGTGTCTGGCTCGAGGATCTGTGCGACGCCTGCTCGCCCAAGAACGCTCGGCATCGAAAGCGTGACACCATCCTCTGGGTTGTAAGAACCTATCGGTATCACCGCTTGCTCGTCGCGCAGCACCACGTCCGCTATGCGCGCCGCCACCATGCCGATCCCGTACTGGCTGGCTTGATTGCCTTCGATGATGGTGATATTCGCATAACGGACTTCGTGTTCAATGTTCTGCTGAAGCTCCGCGCGGCCGCGATCGGGCGTCAAAGACCGAGACTCCCCCGACGCGCGCCGAGGACCACAAAAAGACTTCCGACGTTCCATGCTCACCCAGAACTTGGGCTTCCACTGACGCCGGATTGACTTTCAGGCGCCGAGCCAGGTGAAACCGGAAGCGCAAGCTATCAAGATAGGTCCCGCTGCTCAAGACGCGCTGGAATCCGGACACGCGGACGAAATCGGCCAGAGGGTCCGGCGGATCGGTGAGGACCAGGAAGACCGTCTCTGGCGCCGCTTGAAAGAGTTGGGGAAGAATCTGCCTATAAACGCCGACGTTCATTTCGAGAAGCCTGAGCCTGCCTCTCGGATCGCTGCGGTCCGTCGCTCCACCACTTCTCTCGTTCACCCCGGCGGTGATCATGACAAGCGCCGCACCCGCGAGATCCGAGTACTCTCCATCACGGATATCGATGACGGGTGACAGCGATGCGCCGTATTGCAGGTCGGTCACGACCGCAGTGGCTCGCTTACGGTCTCTGTCCACCACGACGATCTCACGCGCTGTGCCGCGCATAACGACCGATAACAGGCAGGCGGATCCGACTGCCCCGGCACCAATTACCCCGATCTTCATGTTCTCCTCCTTTAAGAGCTGCGAAGCTGCTACTTTGACGCTGCATCAATCAACGTCAGATCAGTGTCCGGATCAAAACGCTTCTGCATCGTTGCCGGATCGACTGTGACCATTACTTCCAGGGTCGGGGATACATACGCAGCGAGAACATGGCCGGCGCGTGTTGTCCCGTCTGGCGCCGCGACGATCATGTGCGTATGGACTACGGGCTTGCCTTGATAGAGCGCGATGTCACCGCTCATCCCAATCACTTCGTGCTGACCGTTGATGGGAATCTTCTTGTACATTTTGCGTTGAGGATCAAACCACCCCAGCGTTGCTCCATTCACCGCTCCAATAGCGGTGAAATGCGCACTCGTTACGTGATACTTCTGTGCAAACTCCAGTAATCCGGAGAAGGCTTCGTCTCCCTGGTAGAAGATGACCGCATATTGTTGCGTCTTTTCTCCAGGATTCAGCAACTGAACCTGCATCCGGGGGGCTTTGCCTTTCGGGCCGGCATCCGGCGGCGCTACGTATTCGCTATTGGTTTCCTGCGACTGTCCCATGGTGGTGGTGAGCCCAATGATTAAGAGGGCACAACTGACCTGCTTTATTTTGCTCATCGATTCCTCCTTTGTTTATGATTTCATAAAGTGGAAATCTCCGGACTTATCGGAACAGGATCTTTGCCATCATTCCCTTGTCTTCGTGGCTTAGCAGATGACAGTGAAAAAGCGACATTCCGCGAATGATTGGATCCGTGAAATCCATCACCAGATCGACTGAACTGCCGTAGGAGACGTTCACCGTATCGAGCCATACTGGATCTTTTACCGGCTTGTTGTCGACGGCATATACAACGAAGTGAACTTGATGAATGTGAAACGGATGCACTTCTCTGGTTGGGTTCATCACCCGCCAGTGGTTTAGCGAACCGATATTCACTGTGAGCAGAGGTCCAGAATTCATTTCAAATTTCTGGCCATTTATGTAGAAGCCTTGTTTGTCTTCAGTGAAATTGACTACGAATTGCGGTTCACTGGCTTCGGTGCGTTTAAGAGTTTCGGGCGGAAATGTTATGTAGACTGGTGCTCCTCCTAGCGTAGGACGGGTTTTGAGATTTGATGGCTGCGTCGGAACGATATCCGCGAGTATCATTGCCGGATTAGAATCGCCATCCGGACCGGTATCGAAGCAACGTGTGCGTAGCGCAGCATGCGAATCCGCCGGTGGCCCGGTCACAATTGCTTCCACCCTCCCAGCTGGCGGAACCAAAACGTGCCTCATTGTTCGCTTACGAACTGCAGGGTCGTGGTACGCCAAGGGCATACCGTCGAGAGCGACGGTCTCTAGCGTCGCTGAGTCCAATTCCAAATCGGCATAGCGATCTGGGCTGGCGTTGACGATCCGCCAAAACTGGCGCTCTCCCGGCGCAGTGTCGATCCGCGGACGCAGACTTCCGTTTACTGTGAACGCTCGTTCCGGCTTCTCCGGCGCAGTGCCGCATTGCGTGGTTTGCATGGAAACGGACTCCATCACTTTCTTTTGTTCAGCAGCATCAGTAGGCAGGACAAGATCGCGTAGCACCAAGATCCGCTCGCGCATGTTCCGTACCTCTGGAACGTAACGTTCGATCCCTTCAACAACGATGGCTCCGGACATTCCATCAAGATCCTGAACGTAGCTCTCGCCGTGCGAGTGAGTGTGATACCAGTAGAGTCCTGGAGGTTGTTGCGGCGGAATCTGTACCGAATAATGCAACGTCTCCCCGGGCGAGGCCATCATATCCAGGACATCGTCCTGCGGCGCATTTGGCGAAACGTGCAGCCCGTGGAAGTGAAGATTTGTCATCTGCATACACGGATGACCAACGCAGTCTTCTCTAGATGGAGTAGCGAGCTCATTTTTATATTCCACGTTCAGAACGCTTCCCGGCCGCCCACGAATCACGGGCGGTACGTTCTTGTCTTGATAGCGAAATTCGGATTTGCCGGAGACTGGATTTGTCGCCGCCGTCAGCGTGACCGGCGTGGTTGCTTGCGGAAGTTCAGGAAGCACGCGGTCCTGCCCACTGGCGGTGGCCACAAGGAAACAGACGCTCGCTATGTAGCCAAAGGCGCCGAGTGCGATTTTTTGAAATATTTGCACAAGAGGTTTCCTCAATCGTTCTGTTCCGTCTCTGTTGATCGCCCGGCATGATGTGCCTTCACTTCGCCGCCTGCTTCTTTTTCAAGGGCTCTTATAAGGGCGGAGGCATTTGCTGCTGCGAAGCCAAGTGCAACCGCGACTCGAATTGATGAGCCAGAGCGAGCTGTCCAAATCTCAAGCTGAGAAAACTGATTCCTGTCATCTGATTTGCATCCAGCAGCTTTCATTATTTGAAGGCTAGGATGACGGCGCCTGTCAGGACAAGTCCCCCTCCAAGCCAATGATGCCACGTCAGCGTTTCGCGAAGAACAACGGCAGCGAAGAGAATTGCAAAAAGGACACTTAATTTGTCCATGGGCGCAACGCGTGAGGCTTCTCCCAGTTGCAACGCGCGAAAATAGCAGAGCCAGGAAAGACCGGTGGCCAAACCGGACAATATGAGAAAGAGCCATGTCCGGAATGAGACGTTACCGAAAGACCAATGCACCCGGCTAAAGGAAGCGATCATCCAGGTAAAAAGAAGAATCACAGTCGTACGAATTGCCGTGGCAAAATTCGAGTCGACATCAGTGACACCGATCTTCGCTAAAACTGCAGTGGCCCCTGCGAAAAGTGCCGAGAGCAGCGACCAGGCGAGCCAATTATTCATTTATGGAGCGTGCCTTCACTTCGACGCCCGCTTCTTTTTCGAGCGCTTTGATCAAGGCCGAGGCGTTCTCTTGTCCAAAGCCAAGCGCGACGGACGACTTAAGATTTTTTTCCGTAGCGAGCAGCGCTGGCACCGGCGATCGAAGACTTTCAGCAAATTTTTCAATGAAGTTCGCATCCTTGAGCATGAGCTTAAGTGCAAAGTTGGGAGAAAAATCGCGTTTCAAAATATTCCGGCCATTGCTCACCAACAACGGTGAGCGGAAGTCGGCGACTTTCACGACTTCCATCACGGTGGTCAGGTCAAGGCCGGCCTTTTGGGCGAGCACCAGACCTTCCGCGAGCGCTTCCAATTCCAGCCCAACAATGAGATTTCCCACCAGCTTCATAGCCGCGGCATTCCCGTTCTTGCCAAAATAGTGAACCGTTTGCCCCAAACGATCCAGGATTGGTTTTACCTTTTCAAAGATGGCCTTGTTGCCCGCAGCCATAATCCAAAGCTTGGCGTCTGCGGATTCTTGTTTGCTACCAAAGACAGGCGCATCGAGAAAATCCACACCGCGCTTTGCATAAGCTTTCTGTTCTCGCAAACTCGTCACAGGAAGAACAGTGCTCATGTCGATCGCTATCTGGCCTTCGTTGATTCCACTGAGAATTCCTTTCGAACCAAAGACAACTTCCTCAACCGCTTCCTCGTTACTCAAACAATACATCACAAGGTCGGTGCCGCGGACTGCGTCTGCCGGTGTATCGGCCACGCGAGCGCCTTTTCTGGCGAAGGGTTCACATTTTTCAGCGCTGCGATTCCAGACGGTAAGTTTGTAGCCAGCTTTGAGAAGATTGGAGGCCATGCCGTTGCCCATGGTGCCTAGACCGAGATAGGAGATTGTCTTTATCATGGTTGACCTTAACGGCTCTTTGCCGCCAGTTGCCACGACGCGTGCGTAGGGTTTTCTGGTGTCACCACAGAGGTGATTCGTGCTGCCCCTTTTGGGTGCTTTGACGTTGCTACGTCGAACTAACAAAAGCGATCCGCTCAAAGCTGAATCAAGCCGCGGCGTGTGGCGTTGGCGACCGCTTCGGTCCGGCTGATCACATCCATCTTGGCAAAGATGGCTTTCACGTGCGATTTCACGGTGCCCTCGCTAATGAAAAGCGCGGAGCCGATCTCCTTGTTGCTCTTTCCCTGAGCCATCAATTTGAGTACGTCAATCTCACGAGCGCTTAACGTTTCGCCGCTAACTCGCTCTGCCAGTTTAGCCGCGAGATGAACCGGAACGCACGTCTCCCCGGCGTGCACTCGGCGAATGCAATCCATCAGCGCCTCACGCGGCACGTCCTTGAGAAGATAACCTTTCGCGCCAGCTTGAATGGCCCGAAAAATATCTTCATCGCCGTCAAACGTCGTCAACACGATAATCCGCGCGTGCTCATCGCTGGCGCGAATCTCTTTGATCGTGCCAAGACCATCAAGCTCGGGCATTCGCAAATCGAGCAATGTCACATCGGGGCGATGTCGTTTCCAAAGCTCCACGGCTTCGCGTCCATTGCCCGCCTCCGCTAGGACAGTCATGTCTTCTTTTCGGCCTATCAGTGAAGCCAGGCCTTCGCGAACTACGCTGTGATCGTCGGCAATGAGCACTTTGATGCAGGGCCTTTTTGCGTCTTCACCTTTCGGCGCTTTCTTCGCCGCAGACTTTGGAGACTTCTTAGACTTCGCCGCCGCTTTCGTTTTGGACGTCATGACATCGATCCCCCGTTACACGGCACGACCACAGTGATCTTCGTGCCTTTGCCGCGTCCGCTGGTGATTTTTAATGCCCCGCCCATTTGTTCGACCCGCTCGCGCATTCCGGTAAGACCCACGCCGTCATGTCGATCTTCGATTTTGAATCCGTCGCCGTCATCGCGAAGTTCGAGACGAAGTTCCCTGCCCTTATAGCTTAGTCGCGTTTCAAAGTTGCGAGCGTGCGCGTACTTGAGCGTGTTGGTCAACGCCTCCTGTCCTATGTGCAGAAGATTTTCCTGCCAGGGCTGAGGGAGCTCTGGTGGCTTGCCGTGCGCCGCAAACGTTGCGTGAAGTGCCGTTCCCACGGTCGTGTTCTTAATAATACCTTTGAGCGCTTCCCAGAAATTATGTTCCTCTAAAACTTGGGGGCGCAACGCATGCACGGATCTGCGCGCTTCGCTTAAACTCTGGCGAGCCAGTTCACCGGCCCGCTGCAAATGATTATCCGCTTCCTTGCGACAGCCGCAGGAAATTGCATCCTCGAGTGCTTCCAATTGAACGATCACGCCGGTGAACCCCTGCGCGAGCGTGTCATGGATGTCCCGCGCCATGCGATTTCGTTCTTCGAAGACCGCAGCGAGGCGCCCTTGCTCAGCAAACTCATTGAGTTGAAGTGCAAGCATGACTTGATGGGCGAGCGCCTGGGTCAATTCTATCTCCTCCGGCCGATAAGATGCACGATCGACATGGCGAATGCCAACAAAGCCTCTAACTTGTCCACCTACCAGCAGTGGCACTGCGAGAAACCTCTTTGTGCCGTTTCGTTTCAAATGCTCCGCCCAATCGCCGTTAACGCGCGGATCAGTATCGACATCATCGCAAACGACTGGACCTGCCGTGAAAAGCAGTTCCTGAACTACGGCGTTCTCTTTCCAGAATAAGGGGTTCTTAACGAATGGATGCTCCGGATCCGGCGCGGCTAATTTTCCACCATCGGATGTTGAGGAGCGCAAAATGAGTGAGTCGCTCGAGTCGTCGAACAACCACAAGCTCACGCTATTCGCGTTCAAGAGGCGGCCAATGGTACTCAGCATCTGCCCAATGAACTTTTCCGGTTTTGGCGCAGTCGCCAGAACATCCAAACTTTGCGCCAGCGCTTCAACTTGTCCGCGTGCCACTTGCTCGGACGCGCGTAACGCTTCTTCGGAATGTTTGCTTTCAGTTACATCAACGACAGTGCCGACGAATTCCACGAGATTTCCGGCCTCGTCGCAAACAGGATGGCCGACGGCGTGAATATTCCTGATCGCGGCGTTCGAATGAACAATTCGATAGTGGGTTTCAAAATCCGTCTTATCGCGAACCGCTTTCTCAAATAATTTCCTGACTCTCCCTTTGTCCTCGGAGCAAAGGCGCTCGAGAAAAACCTCGAATTCCGGCGGCCCGTCGCTTGGATCGAAACCGAGCACGTGATAAGTTTCCGCCGACCAGTACCTGATTTTTCCGGTGGCGGGCGCCCATGCCCAACTGCCGGTATGGCTGAGCCGTTGTGCTTCCGCGAGATAAGCTTCGCTCTCGCGTTGCGCCGTTTCCGCTAGTTTCCTTTGAATGGCGACGCCCGCGAGATGAGTAATGTGTTTAATCGTCTCCTGCTCGCCCGGGGTCGGGCTGCGTGGCTCGCGATAGTACATGGCAAACGTTCCGATGACTTTGCCTTCGGAGGAAAAGATCGGCGTTGACCAACATGCGCGGAGCGAATGCGTCAAAGCCAGGTCGCGAAAATCAGCCCACAATGGATCGATGGCGATGTTGGACACAATTACCTGTTCGGCGCGATAAGCGGCCGTTCCGCATGAGCCTTCGGAAGGGCCGATAAATAAGCCGTCAATCGTGTCGGTGTAAGCTTTCGGAAGGTTCGGCGCGCCACCGTGCCGCAATTGCTTGCCATTTGGATCCAATAATAAGATCGAGGCCAGGACGTCGGAAGATTGCTCTTCCACCAGCAGACATAGGCTATCGAGTATGTCGGCGAGCGACTCGCCCTTGGCCACCATCTCGAGGAGTCGGTTCTCTCCGGCCAACAGCGCCTCACGCCGCTTACGGTGGGTGATGTCTCTGATGATCGCCTGGTAATACCGCCCGCGCAGCGCTGAGTAAGAAACTTCCACCGGAACCACGTCACCGTTTCTCTGCAAGAATTCTCTCTCAAAGCGCAGGGCACCTTCTCCCTTCAATTTGTCGAGGCGCTGCCGAACCACGTGGCGTTCGTCCGGGAGATAGAAATCTGCGACTAAAGAGCCAATCAATTCGTCTTCCGAAAAGCCCGCCAATTCGGCGCCTGCCGCGTTTGACAAGACACATCTGCCCTCTCCATCGATGACGTAGATCGCGTCCGGCGAAGTGTTGATCAAATCCCGATACTTCTCCTCGCTTTCCCGCAGCGCGCCCTCTGCTTGTTTGCGTTCGGCTATTTCGCCAAGCAGGTCCTCGTTGAGCTCGCCTAGTTTGGCAGTCCGCTCTTCGACTTTCGTTTCGAGCTCGCTCCGTGCTTGCGTCAGCAATCGCTCCGCTCGGCGTCGCGACGAGCTAAACCAACTCATTAAGATTGCTACCACTGCGAAATAAAGGAAATAGAGAACGTGCGAAACGCCGACCCCCGACACGTAGACGGGCTTGGTCGATCCGTCCGGAAGAACTATTCGATAGTCAACCTGATAGGGCAGAACGAAGAGAGCGAATGCGACAAACGAGAGGAGAACAGAAAAAATGCCGGGCCCTGTTCCCCCGTACCAAAACGTGATCGCGATCGCGACAAGGAAAGAGGTACTGAGCGGATACGGGAAATTAAAGGTTACCAGAATCAGTTTTACTCCAAGTGCGATCGCGACGGAGAGCACGGCCAGTCCATAACGGAAAATGTCGCGTTCAAAGACGCCAGGCGATGCAACCCAGTGGGAACTAAACGTTCTGACGTCAACGGCCGATTTCATGGGAAACTGTGACTTGTCGCGCCTGATGAAGTTCAGCGCGCCAATGCCCAAGTTTAACAGTTCTTCCTTCGCACTACCAGTTTTCCTTCATCCGTCGAAGGAGGTGGCGCACGCTCCGTTCGTAGAAATAAAAAATCCGTTTGTGTCTCGGCTTAACGAGCGGTTGATCGAATTGTGATGGTGCGTCTTGTTTCTCCCTCGAAAGGGACATCAAAAAATCCCGCAGGCGCTTCATGGTTTAATGTCGCCAAATCAATGAGCTTGTTACAGGAGCGAATCATGAAAACCAACGAACAACGTTTCAGCCGAAGGCGTCGACGAATTTTCGGCGCACGCGTCCCCGCCGCGGCTCCGTGCTCGTCCTCGACGACGTATCGATCTTCAACCTCACTGACAACTGGAGCCGCGTCTTCTCGAAACATGAATGCGCGCGGTCCCACCCCCAACGAACAGATGCCAAACAACCGGAACAAACCGCCGGAAATAGACGCCGCCGAGGGATCAGTCGTGGTCAAGGCGCGGGTCGCTGATGTGTACAAACGCTGGCTGGAGTTTGAGGATTATCCAAAATTCATCACTGCGATCAAGCGCGTGCGGAAATTGGACGAGAACCACTTTTCCGCGTCATTGGTATTCAATGGAAAGTTACATGAAGCGACACTTGAGATCATGCTGCGCGTTCCGGAGCGAAGACTCGCCTGGCGAACTCTTGCCGACCGTAGCGCTCTTGACCACCTCGCTGCGGGGGTCGTTTGTTTCACGTCGCTCTCAGATGAGAGCACATGCGTAAACCTGAAGCTGACCTCAAGCTTCGGCGGTGCCGTCTCACGACGGGTCGGCATTTATCTTCATGGCTTTAAGATGCTAATGGAAAGCGACTCCGAGCACGAACGTGCCCAATCGAGCATCTGATTCAAATTCACTTGTCTGAACAGCAAACGCGGTGGATGCGACGCCGATCGAAACGCTCACACTGGAATCCGCCCAAGTGCGGTTCCGGCATTTTTGTAGGCAACAGTGAAAACGTTTACAATCGGAAGAAGCGAAGTCTGGTGCGTTCGTGTGCTAGAATTGTAAAGGGACGTATTCTACTTACCATTCGCGAAAGTGGTCGTTTCACACAAAAAACCTGTTTTCCATTCGTAAAACGCATTCGTTTTGAAACGAAAAGCGACGCTCTGAAATCGACGATTTCGCAATCCTAAGTCTGGCGTGTCAGAAGCGCGGCAAAGGTTTTCGCAAGCCCGGCCCGTGCCCAAGCGTCGGTAATGTGGTGGTTTACCACACGTGCATATCAGAAGATTGCTGCGGCGGTATGTTTGTCGGTCTGGTTGTGGCTGACAATCATTGCCGAATCATCTCGTGAGCTGCGGCGATAATTCCATCGGCTTGGGGTCGTTTTCTGCTCGCTGGGAGCGATTTCCTATTACGCAAATCATGTGCCTGTCCCCCAAGCCATATCGTATTAACTCACTTTTTAATTTTGGGGTTTATGCTTCCTTGCAAGCGCGTCGCTTGCCGCCATGACCCTGTGACCGAATTGCACCTATACTCAGCATGCGCGGACGAATCGGAAGACGCGGCTGCGACGTTTTTTCCGTTTAACCGCGCGTGCGAGGCCGGAAAGCCCCAAAAATCGAAGAAAAAGCGCCGATGAAAACGACCTTTAAGTGGTTTAGCTGGGGGATATGGTTTCCGGAATCGCTTTGAGACTGATAAAATCGGCCTTCGGGAGGCGAAGAACCGAAAATAATTCGAGATCGCCGCGCTTTAATTTCGCTGGCAGCGGCGCCCTGCGGGTTGAGTTCTGGCGCCGGATATTGGTTGTGTCGGACTTTAGGTGCGGGGCCGCAAAAGTTACTTTTGCGCTATGGCGAAGGTTTCTATGAAAGTCACACGACACTCTAGACCACCAAAAACCGGCAGGCGTGAAACACTGGGTTGCAGGTTCGATTCCTGCACGGTGCACAATATTCGCTTAATCGACGTATCGTTGCGCCATCGGCATTTTGCGACCCATCCCGAAGGCGCGGCTAGTTACCTTCAATCCAGGCGCGGATTGTTCCCGCTTGTATTCGTTAAGATCAACGCGGCGCTGGATCCAGCGTACCGTTTTTTCATCAAACCCGCGCGCGATGATATCACGTGCACTCAAGTTTTCCTCGACGTAAAGCTGCAGGATTTGATCGAGAATTTCGTATGGCGGCAATGTGTCCTGATCTTTCTGATTTGGTTTCAACTCTGCGCTCGGCGCCTTTTCAATTGTGGATCTTGGAATGACTTCACGCTTCCGGTTGATCCAGCGCGCCAGCTTATAAACCATCGTTTTCGGGACATCGCTGATCACGGCAAGCCCGCCAGCCATATCGCCATAAAGGGTGCAATATCCGACAGCCAGTTCACTTTTGTTTCCGGTACTGAGCAAGAGGTGACCGAACTTGTTTGAGAGCGCCATCAACGTCATCGCTCGCAAGCGAGGCTGCATATTTTCCTCGGTCTCGTTTTCAGGCAGTTTTTTGAAAATTTCCTTGAACTGCCCTTTAAAATCTTTGAACGCATCAGTGATCGGAATCTCGAAGAAATCGATTCCAAGGTTTTGCGCAAGCGAGCGCGCGTCCTCGATGCTGCCACGCGACGAGTACGGGCTGGGCATGGAGACGCCGGTCACATTCTCCGCTCCCAGCGCGTCGACTGCGATGACGGCGGTCACCGCAGAATCGACTCCGCCGCTAAGTCCAATTACCGCAGAATGGAAATTGCACTTGCGAAAATAATCGCGAACTCCCAGGGAAAGTGCGGCGAAAAGCTCCTCCGGCATTTTGCCTTCGTGAAATTCAACCTCGTCTGTCGAATCCGTATTGACTACCTTCTCGTCTTCACGAAATGCTGCCAGTTGCGCGATCAAATTGCCCGACGCATTCACAGCGATCGAGTTTCCATCGAACACCAATTGGTCGTTCCCGCCGACAACGTTGCAGTAACAGATCGCTCGTTTATACATGCGCGCTTGCGCCGCAATCATCTCAAATCGACACGCAGGCGCGCGCAGTCGAAACGGCGACGCGCTTAGATTTACAATGATCTCGGAGCCTTGTTCCACGAGATTGCGGACCGGTTCGACATCGTAAAGCGGCCGCGGCAGATAATCGTCGGTCCAGATATCCTCGCAAATGGTCACACCGATTTTCCTCCCTTGCACCTCAAATGGCTCTACCCGCGTCGCCGGCTCGAAATAACGGTCCTCATCAAAAACATCGTACGTGGGCAAAAGCGACTTGTAGGTCTTGCGGATCGGTTTGCCGCGCTCGAGTAAAGCGGCAGCATTACGAAAGGGTTTGCCGCGCCCCTCATTACGATCCACAAACCCGACTACTAACGCCGTCTTTCCGACGCAGGAGTGAAGTTTTTCTAAAGCAGCAAGATTCTCCGGAACAAAGCGCGACTTAAAAACCAAATCCTGCGGCGGATATCCGGTGATGGCGAGCTCCGGCGTCAGTACCAATTCTGCGCCTGAGGCAGCGAGTCGCTCATAAGAGCTGATGATCAGTTCACAATTTCCCCTCAAATCGCCGACCGTCGGGTTAATTTGAGCAAAACCAATCTTCATGCTGTGCTAGGCAGATTATGCGCAACGTCGTAAGCAGCAATTGTCTTTTGCTAAGGGTTGGGGGACTTGCGAGTTATCCCCCATAACTTACGCGCCAGATGGTGCCGTTGCCGTCTTCGCTGATGAGAAGGCTGCCATCTTTTGTAACGGTGATTCCCACCGGGCGACCCCAGACTTTGCCCTCGGGCGTAACAAAACCAGTCACGAAATCCTCGTATTCATCACGCGCTTTGCCTGTCGAATGATCGAATGGCACGCGCACGACCTTGTAACCAGTGCGTTTCATTCGGTTCCATGAACCGTGGAACGCGGCGAAGATGTCGCCTTTGTATTCAGACGGAAATTGGTCGCCACTGTAGAAACACAAATTAAGCGTGGCCGAGTGTGCCTGCACGAGCACATCCGGAACAATGACCTTATCAGCTAGCTCGGGATGTTTTCCTTTGTGTCGCGGATCGGGATGATTGCCGATGTAAAACCACGGCCAGCCATAAAAGCCGCCGGGACGCACACTGCTGATGTAGTCGGGGGGTAGATCTTCGCCGATCTCGTCTCGCTCGTTGGTGCTCATCCAGAGCTCGTTGGTGCCGGGGCGAAACGCAATTCCAACCGCGTTGCGAATTCCCCAGGCATAAACTTTTCGATTGGTGCCGTCTGGATTGAATTCGAAAACGCGTGCACGATCGGCTTCCGCGGCGTTATCGGAAACATTCGAGCGCGAACCGATGGAGACGCACATCTTTTTGCCATCGGGTGAGAAAACGATGTCGCGTGTCCAGTGTCCGCCACTACGCAGCCGCGCTGCGCCGCCGGAGAGATGCGCCCCCAGCTGTTCGGCTGCTCCGCGCGCCTTGAGGTCGCCATTGCGATACGGAAATCGAATTATGCCGTCGGTATTAGCGACGTACAAGAACTGAGGATCAGAAATTAATCGGCGATCCTTCATTCTTTCCAGAATCGCTTGTCATTTCGGAATCGCGTGGATTGGGACGGCGCGTGGCACCCCGCGAAGCCATCGATGCTCGCGCTAAAGATATTCTCGATTCGACAAGCTTGGCGTGGCGAGTTTGTCGAGACAGACTGGGAAGTTTATCTGTCCCTGACCCTGCTATCGTATTGGGTCCAGCTTTTCGGCTAACCGCGCGCCTTTCTTGCGCTCGTTAATCACGAAGGTGTTGTTTTCTCCATGAGTGGACCACGGGCCGCGCGGGACTTCGCTGAAATCTACAAACTTCCAGTCGGTCACGTCTGTTTCCTTGAGTCCGAGGCAGTCGCGAACCGCGGGGGATACATCGAGGCCTGCGCCTTTGTTGAGGTTCGGCTTTGGGCGTTCATTGCCGAACACGTATTGCCAGTGATCAGTGCGGAACGGCCCAGCATCTTCCCATTGCGCATAAACTGTCCGGTTGCCTTTGCGAATGGCGACCCATCGATCTTTGCAAGTAGAGACAGCAGGGCCCTGGTACGCTTCCTTAAACCAGGGAACAACGCGCGGCGCTTCAGGCCGATGACCAGTGTGCGCCTTATCGTTGTAGGGAAGCGCGCAGTAAAATGGATTCTGTCGCGGTGTGAATTTTACGGGAATGTAATTGCTGCGATGCGCGGGATTTGGATCGTCAAACCCGCCGTAGTTTGTCGTCCATTGTTTGTCCCAGCAGCTCGTACGATTAGGCACCAGATTATTCCCTCCCGCTTGCTCGCCAATCCAGAATACGGTTGTCACAATATTGCTTTTCCATTGGTAACGTTGTGCGGTTTCCGAGCGTGCTTTAAATAATTGACCCGGGATAAATGAGATCGAAGTCGCGCCGCCAGAGCGATCGTTTGCCGATTTGTCGGATTTTTTGCTGAATTTGGTTTTGGCTGGTTCCGCTTTTTCCTCCGTGCCGTGCGCAAAAAGAGATGAGATCGACGAAAGAATAACTGCGATTGTGTGAGTAAATTTTCCAGGTTTCATTGGTGTGCTGTCAAGGCGTCGCGAAAAAGGAAGACATGCATCTTTCTTTATTTTCGTTCACGGACACGCGTATGCGCGTCAGTCCCGGCGAATTTAGATTTGCCGTAAATGCTTGGCGAATCTCGACGCGGGCAGCGATTAGTCAACAAATTTTCCTGGATTTAAGATTCCGTTTGGATCGAGCGCTTGTTTGAGCTGGCGATGCAACTGGCGCGCCGCGTCGCTGGTCGCTTCCGGCCACCAGCGCTTCTTGGCCAGGCCAATTCCGTGTTCGCCTGTAATTACGCCACCCCAGGCCAGCACTTGTGCGAAGAGATTGTCGAGTGCGTGCTCGACTTTTTCACGCACTGCGGCGTCGCGATTGTAACGGTCGGCCATGATGTTGACGTGAATATTGCCATCCCCGGCGTGACCGAAGCAGGCGATCGGAAATCCATACGTAGTCTGAAGTGTCGCCGCGAATTCCATTAGATCGACCAGATGACTTCGCGGCACGACCACATCCTCGTTTAGCTTCGTCAGCCCGGTCGCGCGCAGGGAATTGCTGAATTGCCGGCGAAGAGTCCAGAGCTTTTCGCAATCGGCCTCACCGATTGCCGTCTGCAGCGCATTTGGTTTTCTTTTCTCCAGCAATTCACGAATAGCTGCGGATTCGGCGCGCACACTTTCCTCTTGTCCATCGAGATCGACGAGCAGATGCGCGTTTCCTTCGGGCACAATCACTTTGCCCAGATCGCGCCGCGCTGCTTCCAACGTGAAGTGATCGGCGATTTCTAGTGAAGAAGGCAAAAACCCCGCCGCAAAAATTCCTTGCACGGCTTCGGCGGCTTGCGCTGCAGTCGCAAACGCAGCCGACAAAGTCGCACGCGCTGGTGGAAGCGGAAGCAAACGCAGAGTGATCTCGGTAACAACGCCCAGTATTCCTTCCGAGCCAACGAAAAGACCGATCAGATCGAATCCCGTCTTGTTCTTGTGCACACGACCGCCCGTTCGCAGCACTTCGCCGTTGGCCAGTACTACTTCGAGGCCGATTACGTAATTTCGGGTAACGCCGTATTTCAAACAACGCGGTCCGCCTGCGTTCGTGGCGACGTTTCCGCCGATGGTGCAATCCTTCATGCTCGCAGGGTCCGGTGGGTAAAATAATTTTTGCGAGCGCACGGCGGCCTTCAAATCAGCGGTAACCACGCCCGGTTCGACAATTGCGACCGCGTCGGAGAAGCTGATTTCCTTGATCCGGTTCATTTGTGCCAACGACAGGGCGATTCCGCCGCGCACAGGCACGCATCCGCCCACATAACCAAATCCGCCGCCACGCGCTGTGACCGGAACTTTTTCGCGTGATGCAAACTGAAGCAGTTTGCCTACGTCATTTGTCGATCGTGCGAAAACGACAACTTCTGGTTCATGAGCGGCGAACCATTTGTCACTGCTGTGTCCAACTAGCGTATCGGGATCGTTAACAACGATTTCATCCCCCAACAATTCCCGTAGCTTTAAAGCGAGTTCCATACCAGCCAACGTCGCCGACGTCAGTTGTAGGGCAACCTCGAACGCTTTCGCGTCGCGTATCGAAGGGACGGCAGGCGGAGGAGTCTGGCCTACAGTTCTCTCGTGTTCGCGATTCGGTAATGTCGCGCCGGCTCCATTTGTGTAAGGAGTTTTTCGGCTCCCGGAAAAATCACTGGCTTGGTCTCATCGGCGCCGGCGAATTCTTTCACAGCATCCATTGAATCGAATCGAAGAAGCGTGACGAATTCGGTTTCATCGTCATCTTCGCGGATGAACAATTCTGCGCCGCGATAGCCTTTGATGTTTCGGGCAACGATGCTCGGGAAAATTTCATTACACAGCATGTTGTCATACGTCTTCGCGTCGGTTCGTTTCGTCCAGCCACGCCAGATCCGCGCGATCATACGTCGGTTTTTTTTCCATGCGCGGACATCCCGAGCCGGGCAGAGGGCGAGGGACCTCGCAATTACTGCGTTGATTACACGATGTAACCTGAATGACCAAAAGCGAAAGTGTGAGGTCATTCACTTCGTTCAGGATGACAGTCACATGCCCATTATTTGGTACCCGCCGTCGACATAAATCACCTGGCCGGTTATTGCTGCTGCGGCGTCGCTGGCGAGAAAAACTCCGGTGGCGCCCAATTCGGCCGGATCGCAACTGCGTTTCAACGGCGCGCGTTCCTGATAATGTTTCAGCATCGATGCGAATCCGCTGATGCCCCGCGCGGCCAGCGTCTGGACCGGTCCGGCAGAAATGCAATTTACCCGGATTTTTTTCGGGCCAAGGTCGTAGGCGAGATAACGTGTGCTGGCTTCAAGGCTGGCCTTGGCTACACCCATCACATTGTAGTGCGGCACGACTTTCTCTGATCCGTAGTAAGTCATCGCCACGATACTGCCACCGTCTGTCATCAAAGGTGACACTTCGCGTGCGAGCGTCACGAGGGAGTATGCACTGACGTCGTGTGCTACACGAAACGCTTCGCGTGTTGTGCTCACAAAATCTCCTTCCAATGCTTCCCGTGGTGCAAACGCGAGCGAGTGAAGCATCAAGTCGACGCGATCCGTGTCGCCGCGTACGTTTTCGAAAAATGCTTTGATCTCATCGTCGCTGGAAACGTCGCAGGGAAACAACGGAGTATTCTCTCCAAACTCGCCGACCAGTTCCTCGACGTTTTCCTTCAGTCGCTCGCCTTGATAATTGAAGATCAAACGCGCACCCGCTGCGGCCCATGCTTTTGCGATCGCCCACGCGATGCTGCGCTTGTTTGCCACCCCGAAGACGACGCCGACTTTTCCTGCCAAAACTTGCTGCGTCATAAAACCCTGCACGATACCCGCATTTCCGATATCGCAAAGATGCCAGCCTTGGCTAGAGTCGTGCTGCCTATGATTGCTCGATTTGGATTTTTTTTTGCTTCGCTCGTTTGGATTTGTTCAGTGTCGATTTTACCGGCGCAAGAGGAACCCCAAGCAACTCGTCCGCCACTAACGGCTGTCTCGCCTACGGCTTCGTCTTCGGCGACGCGCTTTGTCTTCCTCGGCAACGCCGACTTCTTCACCTACCCCGCCGCAACTTACAGATGTGCTTTTCAAAAATTTGAAAACGCGTTCGATTGGACCGGCGGTGATGGGTGGTCGCGTCTCGGACATTGCGATAAGCCCAAACAATCCGTTTGTCTTCTACGTCAGCCTCGGACACGGCGGCGTTTTCAAAACGAACGACAACGGCGTTTCTTTTGAGCCCATCTTCGATAAGCAACCGATGCTGGCGATTGGTGCAGTGGCGGTTGCGCCATCTGATTCGGATGTGATTTGGGTGGGAACTGGCGAGGCCAATGATCGGAACTCGTCTGACTGGGGCGATGGTGTTTATAGATCTACCGATGGCGGCGAGAAGTGGCAGAACGTTGGGCTGAAAAACAGCCGTACCATCGCGCGAATCGTTGTCGATCCAAAGAAGCCGGACGTCGCTTACGTCGCCGCAACGGGCAATTTGTGGACGGACGGCGGTGAACGCGGGTTGTTCAAGACCACTGATGCAGGCAAAACATGGAAACTAGTCTTAAAAGCGGCTGCTCCGCACGATGCGCATACTGGATGTGGTGACGTGCTGATTGATCCAACGAACGCGGAGACCATATACGCTGCGCTTTATGCACGACAGCGCACACCGTGGAGTTTTGCTTCCGGTCCCAGTGTGACGGGAGGCGAAGATGTCGGGGGAATTTTCAAGAGCACTGATGGTGGCACGACCTGGAAGAAGCTTGGCGGAGGTTTACCGGCTCAAACCGGTCGCATAGGGCTAGCGATCAGCGCGAGTAACCCCAGGGTGATTATGGCGGTCGTGCAAAGTTACGAAGGAGGATTTGGCAGGCTGGATGATCTGCGCAGTAAAACCGGTGGTGTTTTTCGGTCCGAAGACGGAGGCGAAAAATGGACGCGCATGAGCGCAGTGGATCCGCGTCCATTTTATTTCAGCCAGATTCGCATCGATCCTGCAAACGATCAGCGCGTTTATGTTCTGGGGTTCGCACTGCTGGTGTCCGATGATGGCGGCAAAAATTTCCGTGAAGATCTAAGCGAGAAGGTTCACCCGGATTGTCACGCGTTCGCGATTCAGCCCGGCACGGTGCCTCCGCCGAAGCCGCCCAAACCGGAAGACAAAAACAAGCCCCCGAAACCGCAAGTTTGCCAGCGTTTGCTACTCGGTACGGATGGCGGCCTATATCAGAGTTTCGCTGGCGGCAAAAACTGGGATCATCTGAACAAAATCCCTTCTGGAGAATATTATCGGATTTCGCTCGACGACACGAAACCGTATTTCCGAATTGCGGGCGGTCTTCAGGACAACGAGAACTGGGTAGGACCGAGCGGAGTGCAGAGTAAGGAAGGTATTCGCAACTGCGATTGGACCGCGCTTGCGGGTGGCGACGGCTTTTACGTGCTGTTTGATTCAACTGATCACGACACCTTTTATGCCGAAAGTCAGCAGGGCGAAGTCCATCGGATCAATTTGCGAAACGGCGAAATACGCCGTTTGCGTCCCGAGCCCGCGGAAGGTCAGCCGCGTTATCGCTTCCATTGGAATTCACCGATGATCATGAGCCGACATAGACCGGGCGTGATTTACCTGGGCGGCAACTGCGTTTTCAAGCTCACCGACCGGATGGAGAAATATTCCGTAATCAGTCCCGACCTGACGTACAACGATCCGACCAAAACAAACGCAGCCGGAAGTGGCGCGGAAAATTACGGAGTCGTCTTTTCGCTCGCCGAGTCGCCGAAGCGCGCCGGTCTGTTGTGGGCTGGAACGGATGATGGGCGGCTCTGGATCACAGAGAATGACGGTGGCAAGTGGACGGAATTGACGAGTAATTTACCGGAACCGGCGCGCAGCCAATGGATCGTGCGTATTGAGCCGTCCAATTTCGATGCGAATGTCGCGTACGTTGCGACCAACGCGTATCGCTCGGGTGATGATCGTCCCATGCTTCTGCGCACGGCTGATCTGGGCAAAACATGGCAATCCGTCACGGGCGATCTTCCGCAAGCGACTCCTGTTGAAGTCGTGCGCGAGGATCCGGTTAATCCGAAATTGCTCTATGCGGGAACGCACTTCGGAGTGTTTGCCTCGTTCGATCAGGGCGCGCATTGGGTGCGCATCGGCGATGTTCCTTCGGTCCGTGTGGACGACATTCAGATTCATCCGCGCACGTCAGATCTTGTCATCGCAACGCATGGTCGCAGCATTGCCATTCTTGACGACACCATCCCGTTTCGCGAATTCACATCGGAGATTGCGTCCAAGCCGGCTCAATTATTTAGCGTGCGTTCTGTGAGCGGCGCTTATCTGCAACCGGGATTTGTTGATTCGAACGGCAAGGGGATTTATCGCGGGCAAAATCCGCCTGAAGGGGCGTTATTCACCGTCTGGGTGCGGGAGTTTACCGGCGACGAAATTAAAATCGTCGTAACGAAATCAAGCGGACAGCCGGTTGCAAATCTTAAAGCGCCGGGCACACCGGGTTTTACCCGATTGAACTGGGACCTGCGGCCGACCAAAGACGTAATTGCTGAATACGGCGGTGACGATCCGAAGCGGCTTCTCCCAGCGGGAGATTACACAGCGGAATTGACCTTTGGCGCAACAAAAATGAAACAGACCTTTCATGTTGACCTGGCCGAAGGCATCACGCCGCGGTGAGCTTTCGCATTATGCCTGCGATTGGGATCACGGGCGGAATTTCCACGGGCAAAACCACGTTTTGCGATTGCCTGCGAGAGATCATACCGGCGGCGAAATTCTTCAATGCCGATCTGGCAGCGCGCTCAGTGGCGGAACTTCCGGAGGTGAAACAGGAAATCCTCCGTCAATTTGGCAGGGACGTCTTTTCGCCGGAACGGGACTTGAATCGAGCTAAACTTCGAGCGATAGTATTCGCTGACGCGACCAAAAGGCGCTCGCTCGAACAAATTCTTCACCCTCGGATACGTCGCCAGTGGATGGCGCAGGCGAAACGACATCGTAATTCTCCTGATTTTTTCTTTGCTGATATCCCACTTCTTTATGAAACGGGTGGTGAAACCTTGTGCGAGCGGGTTGTCGTGGTTGCCTGTTCACACAAAGTGCAGTTAGACCGGTTGGTGAAGCGAATAAGTATGAAAGGCTCCGACGCCGAACAAATGATTAACTCACAAATGCCCCTCGAGGAGAAAATCAAGCGTGCAGATCATGTCGTTTGGAATAATGGCGATCGTGCGACGCTCATGGAACAAGCGAGGAGTCTTGTTGTGCTTTGGCAAGAGCAATCATGGAAGAAAAGCTAAAGGTCTCGACCCCGCAGACAGAAACTGTAGAGGCAGGAGTCTCGGCTGCACACACCCAAAGCGCAGCCGACGCTTCGCAAGCTTCCACGATGCGATCCAACCAAGAGAACAAGCTAAAAACCGACCTCGCACTTGACCTGAACGATCTGCAAGAATCGTCAGGTGAAGAACTCGAGGCATTGGCGCGAGATTTGGATGTATACCTGCATCCTGCGCGGTCGCGCCATCAGCATCTTTTCGATATCATCCGCGCGGCATTAGCGAGTGGCGCTACTGTCACCGCGGAAGGTTTCCTCGATCAGGTGGGCGATTCCTTTGCCATGTTGCGCTGGCCGAAATTGAATTTTCTGCCGGTTCCCGAGGATGTTTGCGTATCTCGCGCCCTAATTGAACAGCATCATCTGCGGCCTGGGCAAAAGATTGCAGGGGCGGTGCAATTGCCAGGTCAACGCGGGAAGTTCCTGTCTCTCGAGAAAGTCACAAGAATTGAGGGCCAGCCAGCTGAGGAATGGACGGAGCCAATCGACTTCGACAAGCTAACGCCGCAGTTTCCGCAGGGCAGAATCATTCTGGAAAATCCAAAGACGAATTCTCTCACCGCGCGCGCGGTGGATTTGCTGGCACCACTCGGGCGCGGGCAGCGCGGGCTTATCGTGGCGCCGCCGCGAGTGGGCAAGACCATCGTGCTAAAGGAAATCGCGAAAGCAATTCGGGTAAATCATCCTGAAATTGTTCTTATCCTACTTTTGGTGGACGAGCGGCCGGAAGAAGTGACGGACCTGGAGCGGGAAATCGACTGCCAGATCTACCATTCCAACTTTGACGAAAGCGTGCAGCGACACGTACAAGTAGCAGAGATGGTGATGGAACGCGCCAAACGCCTCATGGAAATGAAACAGGATGTTGTGCTCTTACTCGACAGCATCACGCGGCTTTCGCGTGGGTACAACAACATGCAACCGGGCAGGGGACGAATCATGTCAGGTGGCGTAGAGGCGAAGGCGCTGATCAAGCCAAAGAAATTTTTCGGCTCTGCGCGCAATGTGGAAGAAGGCGGCAGTCTGACCGTGCTCGCGACCGCTTTGACCGAAACTGGCAGTCGAATGGATGAATTGATTTTCGAAGAATTCAAGGGCACCGGCAATATGGAGTTGCATCTCGATCGCGCGTTGCAGGAGAAACGGCTATATCCGGCGATCCACCCGATGCTCTCAGCGACTCGGCGCGAGGAGCTGCTCTATCATCCCGATGAATGGGAACGCGTGCTGATGCTGCGCAAAACGATGGCAGCGCTTCCGCCTCTCGAAGCGATGGAAAAGCTGATTGATAATCTGCATGCGACCAAAACCAACGCTGAATTGTTGTTGAGCGGATTGCGGTAACGCGAAACGTGATTACGGACTCCGCGCAGCTCGCGAGTTTAATTGAGCAAATCGAATCTGCCGATCGCGTTGCAGTCGATACCGAAGCGGACAGTCTTCATTCCTATCGGGAAAAGCTTTGTTTGCTCCAGATCAGTGTCCCTGCGCCGGCGTTCTACGGCCAGCAGTATTGATACCGGCCTGTGTATGGCCCATGGCGCATGAACCCGCGCGGGCTGTTTGCGATTTTATGGTCGATCCGTTGGCCAATACCAATCTGGAGCCATTGCGCCGGACGCTGGAAGCCAGGGAAATTGTCTTGCACGGTGCCGACTACGATCTGCGAATGCTGCGTCGCGGTCTGAATCTGGTAGCGAAGCGAATCTTCGACACACTGATCGCAGCTCGTCTCCTTGGCATTCGCGAATTTAGCCTCGCTGCGTTAGTGAAACATTATTTCGGACTCACGCTCCTGAAGGGTTCGCAAAAGGCGAATTGGGCACAACGACCTTTGCCGGCGCGCATGGCGGAATACGCGATTAATGATGTGCATTATTTACTGCCCCTTGCCGAAAAATTGGAAGCAGAGTTAGATCGTTGTGAGCGCCGGAATTGGCTGCAGCAGTCATGCCAACGTGCCATCGAGCTAGCGGCCGTGGCGCGGACCCGTAACCAGGATGAACTCTGGCGTATTCGCGGATCTGGCTTACTCCGTGGACGCGCCGCTGCGGTACTTCGCGCGCTTTGGCAATGGCGCGAAAGAGAAGCAGAAAAGGCAGATCGCCCGCCGTTTCACATTTTGCGGAATGAGGACCTCTTGAAGGCTGCATCGAAATTCGCTTCGGGAAGTGTCCCTGACTTTAGACATTTTTCATTCCGCCGCCGTGAGGCGTTTCGCGAGGCAGCGCAAGCCGCATTGCGGGCGCCTGAATTGGAATGGCCAGTTTCGCGTCGCCGCTCCGGAACCCGACCGACCACTGAGACAGTCCAGCGCGCAGAAGAGCTCCGGCGCCGACGCAACAAATCCGCTGAGGAACTCGGGCTGGAACCTTCGTTCATTGCAGCCGCGAAGCACGCTCGAGGCGATCGCCGCGGATGATACACGAGCACCGGCATTGCTGGTCCCGTGGCAGCGCGAGTTACTAGGTGTCTCAGTTTTTGGCAACGGGCAGCCTGCAAACCCGTAGCCGGGTTCTACGCCAAAAACTTAGTGCTATAATAGCGAGGTTCGGTCTTTGCTTGGGCCGTTTGTGCCGTTCTTAAAGGCCAGGAACGAAATTAAACTTTTCAAGAAACTTCGCTGCGCCGTTTCCGGATAAGTACCTTGTAGTGGTGTAAAATATCCTTGACCTAACAAGGTTTAGGCGTCAAAAAGCCCGCCGGAATTAGGTCTTTCGACCAACGTGCCCATGAACCGGCAGCTTCGCCTCTTTGCTTTCATAGCGATCACCGCGTCGTTTACGACTTGGTTTCCCGGCCGGCTGAATGCCGCTTCGACTAACGAAGCGCGGATCACGCGGGTAAAAAATCATGTTCAATTAGCGGATTCTAAGAACGCGCGCCCAGCCTCGGTAAACGACATCGTTCATGAGGAGACTGTTGTGCGGACCGGCAACGAATCGCGCGCTGAGTTGAGTTTTTCTGATGAAACGGTTGTGCGGCTCGCAGCCAATACTGCATTTGATTTCAATCGTGGGACGCGCGGTTTGAACCTTAAGGAAGGGGCAGTGCTTGTTCAGGCTCCAAGGGAGGCAAATGGGACGACAATTCACGCAGGCAGCGTCACGGCAGCCGTGGCGGGCACAACCGTTATGATCGAGTACCATCCCGGTTTCTACAAGTTTTTGGTGTTGGAAGGCACCGCGCGATCGTATCGCCCCGGACACCTTGGCGATTCGGTTCTCGTTCGCGCGGGGCAAATGGTGTTCGGTAACCCGGAGGCTGCGCTGAGCGATCCCGTAGATGTCGATATTGACCGCTTCATGAAGACAAGTCGCTTCGTTACAGATTTTCCTCCGCTGCGCAGCCAAAAGTCGATCGTGGCAGAGAGCCAGAAGCAGCAGCGCGAGAAGTCGAGCAAGACTTTAGTCGACACAAACCTGGTCATTTTTGGGGGCGGCACGCAAGTGTCGCTTACCGATCAAGGGCAGACCGACGGAGCGGATCACAACACTGCGGCCTTGGTGACGCCGCATCGAGTGCCAAGTCTGAGTCCTAACGCGGTTCCCGCCTTACCCTAGCGACCCAATATGAAAAAATCTTTTGTGCAAACCTTCTGGGGTGGACTGATGGTTCTGTTTTGGCTCGTTGGCGTAGCGCCCTTTGTTACCGCAGACCAACTGCAACAAGCGCACGTATCCCAGGTAATCCAGGACGTGCGGTTAATGGAAGCTCATGGCGCGCCGCATCCTGCCGTGGTGAATGCCAAGGTCACTCAGGGGATGGGAGTGCGTACAGGCGTGGAATCGCGAGCGGAACTGACTTTTACTGATCTGACGCTGACGCGACTCGGCGCGAACACGATTTTCAGTTTTAAACAGGGAGCGCGTGAACTTGATCTGACAAGTGGTGCGGTCCTTCTGCAGGTGCCGCCCAAAGCACCGGCAGTTAAAGTCAACACATCGGCAGTTACCGCGGCAGTAACCGGTGGGACAGCTCTTTTTGCAACAGGCCCGCCCACGAAATTCATGGTCTTGGAAGGGATCGGCACGTTTTATCCCACTGGTCATCCTGAAAGAGTTGCGACCGTAAATGGCGGCGAAATGATGACGATGACGGCAGACGGGCGCATGACGAAACCAGAGAAGTTTGATGTAAAGCAGGTTCTCAAGACGTCGCGTTTGATTAAGGATTTTCCGCCACTGGAAAACCTGCCGTTAGTCATGGCGGTCGTGGACCTCCAACTCGCAGAGCAGCAATTGGCTGGTTTAAACAGTCAGGCCCTTGCCAGAAACCTGGTAAACGTGATCGGCACGACGGATCAAAACGTCAATGCGAACCCAGTTGTTTTAGTGAGTACGTCGACGCCCAATCCAACTCCACCCATAACGCCCACGCCGCCGCCCATAACCCCCACGCCGCCGCCCATAACCCCCACGCCGCCGCCCATAACCCCCACGCCGCCGCCGCCAACACCGACGCCATCGCCACCCACGCCAACGCCATCGCCATCGGGAACACCAACTAAGTTCGGTACGCCAAGCACCATTACTTCCCCGAATCCTTATGTGATAACGAGTGGCACGGTCATTACGACTGATCCCTCGATCACAACCAACGGCGTAACCGATTACGGCAAAATCTATCGCGGACGATCGATTGACGGTCCGGTCTCCGCCTGGGCCTTTGGATCGACATCGGCTTTTGACACCGCAAGCGGCTTCGACAATCTGATCGGCGATAGTTCGGGGGCAGCCTTCAAGTTCACTGCTCTCCAGCTAAACGGTAATCCGACCATCGATACAGCAAATGGTGAAATCAATTTGGGCCTCATCGCCGTTAACAGCATTACTTCCGGTAGTCCTGGCGGTGTATTGACCTTCGAAGGTATCCGCGGTCTTTTGCTCGCAACGCAGGACGGACCAATTACCCTGGGTCCGGGGATTTCGTTCTCCGGCTTGCACGACTTGACGATTTACGCCCGCGGTTCCAGTAGTGATTTAACCCTTGGCTCCGATATCAGCACAGCGAGCCAGGTCAGCCTGTTTGCCGAGCGCGACATGTCACTGACGTCGAGCATCACAACGGACGACCTATACGCATTCGTTGGGCGCAATGTTTCGATTGACGGGGAGGCGGCCATCCATGCTCCCACCATTACTCTGTTCGCTGGACAGAACCTGAATTGGAGCGGTCAAACCTCTGATGAAACAGCGGTCAATTCTAACGGAGACGTAAGTATCTCCGCCGGTCAGATGCTTAACATTGCGAATGATCTGACCATTATTCGACGAAATGGGGGAATTACTTCGGGTCTCAACATCCTGCTTTATGCCGGCACCGATTTGCTGGTCGGTGGCAACCTCACCATTGCCACCGATATCAGTAACTTAACAACCGGAGCTAATATCGATGTCCTGGCGAATAGAAACCTCACCGTTGGCGGATCGCTTGCCTTGCAAACGTTGGCGACTGCGCAATCAGGAACCGGGGCTAATATCGATCTTCGCGTTGGCGGCACCTTGACCGCGGCCGATTTGTTCCTTGGGGTCGAGCTTGGAGTGCCGGCTCCGCAACAGAACGGCGAAAATATAACACTCTCCGTGGGGAACAATCTGATTGCTCACAACGGGGACAACTCCGGTGGAATAGATCTCGAGATAATTACTCCCGTTCAGCAAATCGTTAACTCCGGTGCGAACCTTTTCTTAACCGTCGGAAACAATCTAACTACGGACGCCGGCGGCGATACCACGCTCTTCATTAACAACAACACCAACGAAGTTGTTAACGGAGCGAACATTCTTGCCGCAATCGGAGGAAACCTAAACACCAACAATCTGACGCTTCAGCTCCTGAACAACAATGGGGGAGAAATCGGGACTGGAGGCATTGTTAGCCTCGCCGTATCTGGCAACATAACTGCTCAGGGCAATGCCATTTTCGAGATTCAAAACAACGGCGGAACAATGGATCAAAATACGGCAGTTGCCGTCACGGCGGCGAACCTTAGCGCGAGTTCTTTGTCGGCTCAGATCGATAACCGCGGGGGCGGCGTCATTAGCGGTGCAGGCGTTATCGAAATGGATGTTGCCGGCACTGCAAATGTGACTAACGACGCGACAATCGCGTTCTACGGTAGCGATGGGGCGGCGGCCAGCGCGATTGTGATTAACGGTGGCAATTACAACGTAGGCGGCACGTTTCTCACCTACATGGACGGGAATGGAGAGATCACATTTAATAATGCCAGCGCTCACGCGGATATACTGAAAGCGGGTGTATTCGGGGCAAATGGCGTGCTCAATATTGGCGGTGGCGCGCTCTCGGCTGATACGACGTTGAAACTTTACGCGCCGGGAAGCAACGGCCAGCTCAACTTTGTTTCTAACGTCACCCTTGGCGGAAACGCCGCAAAGATTCTTGCGGCGAATTCAATTACAATTTTCGACAACGTTGTAGTGACTATCGGCGGCAAAGCTCCGGCTGATGTTTATACAAACAACGCTAATTATACGGGTTTCGGCGGTAACGGCTCCACATCCGGGACATTTGCTGGCGCGGGCGCGAACAGACCTCTGCCACTCTCAAAGGCCCCGCCGTTTGATGCTACGTCGCCCAGCAACCCAAGCAACGTGAAGAGGTCTAGAACAGTAATAAATATTCCAAACAGCGCGACAGTTGCTATCTCTGCTCGATGGTTCTGTTCCCGGCCCTGATGGAAGACTTAGGGTTTCCCGTGACAAACAACACCAAGCAGCCAACGCCGATCACCTCAATGCCAATCGTATGATAAAAGCAGACCGCGACATGGCGGATATTCGGCATATGCGCGATCGCGGAGTAATCAATAATCGTCTTGGTTCCGGCGCGCGAGCCTTCTAGTTATCAGGCAATCTGGCATTTTCAACCTGTTTATCGGTATGGCTGAGAAAATTAATGGCATCAAGGGCGAACCAGGCAGCAAGTGGCCGCGATCGTGAGACTTCGCCTTGACCGTCATTTGTGCGGGTTCGTCGCGGCGTTGTTCGTGCTCGTTTTTACCTCAGCAACTGAGAGCCGGGCCCAGACTGCGAACCAGGCGCAGTTGACGCGCGAGCAGGCTCCGTCGGCCTTCCCTCCCACTGTTCCTCCAACTGGTGCGGAAGGGGGCAACGTCGCCGCCGCGCCTGGCGATGCCGATCTCGGCGAACAGCAGATCCTCAAGCGCGTGGAGGAGTATCAACCGTTCACGATCTCCGCTGGCGCGCCCTTTTACTGGACGTCAAATGTTGCCCTTACGCGGAGCGGCGAGCAGAGTGATTTTGTCGTCGCGCCGGCAGTAGCAGCCTTTTACGAGCCGAGAATCACGAACACGCTGTACGGACTGGTCGATGTCCGTGAGCAGCTATTTTATTACGATCGATTCGACAACTTCAATTTTGGAAGCTTTGATGTTGAAGTTGGCCTCAGATACCTCGTGCCGCAGTGGCATAATCTGCTTTTGCGCCTTGAGTACGACTACAACCGGCTGACCGAGAAAAACAGCTTTGCAGCTTTTTTTCAAAATCATTCCTTCATCCTAGACGCTGAGATTCCGTTCCACTTCGGCCGCGCCCAAACGCTCACTTTGGGTGCCGACTTGAATATCAGCGCTGCGGCCACCGAATCTCATCAGGCGCCAAACATCAACGCCATCTCAGCTCAGCGAAGCGATTACGCAGTCTACCTTGGCTATTCGGCAGTTCTCACCCGTTCCTTTTTCATCAACGCCGTTGGTACTCTCGTGGTGCGCCAGTATTATGAAGGAGGCCGCGATGACATCAGCGAAATTCTCGCGCTTACGGCAAACTATCGCGTGAACAAATATCTTACGTTGAGCGCTGTGAGTACGTTGGCGGCGAGCCAATCGAACCAAAGCGTTTTCGATTATCAAGTGGCCAACCTTGGGGGCGCAGTGGCCCTCCAGGTGAAGTTCTAGATTCCCCGATCACCGTCCCCGACGATCCCAGGCAACCTACGGAATAAAGAGGGTCTGACCCACCGTAAGTTTTTTGGGATCGCGAATGCTCCTCCTGTTCGCCTCCAAGATCTCTTTCCAGCGCTTGGGCGATTTATAAAACTTTCGCGAAATGGAGAAAAGCGTGTCGCCTGATTGCACGACGTAGCTTCGGTCTCCTTTCTTGGACGCGGTTCTTTTTGAGTTGGTGCTGTCTTCCTGTGATCTATCGGTCACACTTCGCGCCGGCACGACGCGCGCTTCAAGTTCTTTGTGCAAATCAAGATTTTCATTTCGTAAACGGGCCGCCTCCGATCGAGTGATGACAGAATCGCCAGACAACGCCGTCAGCGCGGCGATTTCGTCACGTTTTATCGAGTTTTTGACGTCAACGGCATGAGGGCCGGTGGGACTTAGTGCGAGATAACGCCTGAAATGATGCAGCGCGCTGACAGGGTCGTTCAGCTTGTCGTCATAAAGAAGAGCCAGCTTGTAGTGAACCTCAGCACTCCGAATGCTTTCGGAATCATCAAGCGCCGCCTCATACAAGTTAATCGCGCGCGCAAAGTCTCCCTGGGCCGATTTGGCATCTCCGTCCTGGATTAACTGCGCATGGCGCGACGCGCCCATGCGATCACAGGCAGTTAAGCCAAAAACAAAAAGGATCGACAACCAGGCGCAGGCCGCATTCATCATGCCCGACAATGGAAAAAGCGAGCACACAGGTCGAATCTTGTCAGCGCACGACATTGTCGCCAATTTGCTTACTTGTGACCCCACGCACACTTCAATTCTTTCTCGTTATTGGAACATTAATTTTGCTTCCCGCAGCGCGTCTACATGGAGCCCTTTCCATCGGAGTAACCTACCCGCTCAGTTTTGTTGATATTGATGGAAACAAACATTCTACAGCTGACGGACATGTGACTGTAATCGTGCTGACCACCCCTGCAGACAGAGAAAAGGCACACACCGTGGGCGACCGCGTCCCGGAACATTGCCTGGGCAACCCGGATTACAGGATGATCACAATTATTCGTTTTGCGAGAAGACATACTGTGGTTGGGCAAAGGATCGCGACCGCACTGATCCGGCACCGGGTGAACGAAGAAGCAAAACGGCTTCAGGCCCGATACGAAGGAAAGAAGATTGCACGTGATGCGCGGAAGGACATTTTCATTGCGACCGATTTTGATGGATCGGTATCGTCGCAGCTTGGCGAGCCGGAGGGAGCAACGGATTTCTGCGTTTTCGTGTTCGGACGAAATGGCGAATTGATCGCTCAATGGCATGGAGTCCCAAGTGCCGAACAATTGGCCGCCGCGGTAAGGTAGTGGAATTGACATCGTGTCTTCAGTCAGGCGACTGCACGACCATGCGGCTGAACTGTTTTAACGGCTTGCTGCTCGAATCAATACAGAGCCGTTGAAACGGCTTCTATTTCATGACGGCCATGCACCGGGCTGAAGCCACGGGATTAACTGAAACATCTCTTAGTATTTCGGCACGCTTGGATCGATTTGGTCCGACCACGCATCGATTCCACCTTCGAGATTGTAAACATTGGCAAAGCCACGCTGCTGCAGCAGTCGGGTCGGCTTGCGCGCTGCGCTTCCCACTGTGGCAATGAACTACGATTGGCTGCTCGCCGCTCAGCTCGTCTAATCGTTCGGAAATTTCTCCCAAAGGAATCAATTTTGCGCCATCAATCCGAGCAATTTCGTATTCGAACGGTTCCCGCACATCGATTAATTCGAATGATTCTCCTGAATCCATCCTCCGCTTTAGTTCGTGTGGGGACATCTCCGGTATCTCTTCCGTCGTCGCGCACTCCGCAAAACTGTTCGTAATCAATGGGCGAAAAGATTGTTGGATTCTCGCCGCAGACCGGACATTGTGGATCGCGCCGCAGATTGAGTTCGCGAAATTTTACCTTAAGCGCATCGAAATGGAGAAGGCGTCCCACGAGTGGCTCGCCGATGCCCAAAATTAGTTTCAGTGTCTCAATTGCCTGCAGCACTCCAATAATCCCCGGCAAAACGCCAAGCACTCCGGCTTGCGCGCAGTTCGGAACGGACTCCGGTGGAGGCGGTTCCGGGAAAAGGCAGCGATAGCATGGCCCGCCCAGATGAGGGGCGAACACGGTTGTCTGTCCCTCAAACCGGAATACTGAGCCGTACACATTCGGCTTGTGCGCGAAAACACAGACGTCGTTCGACAAATATCGCGTCGGAAAATTATCCGATCCGTCAACAACCACATCGTATCTGGTCACAAGTTGAGAGGCGTTTTCACTGGAGAAACGGCACTTGTGCAATTCGATCTCGATCTGCGGATTGATGTCGTGCAATCGATCCCTCGCCGACTCCAGTTTGCTCCGACCGATGTCCTTTGTTCCGTGAAGAATTTGCCGCTGAAGATTGGACAGATCGACATCGTCGAAATCGACGATGCCGAGGGTCCCGACTCCGGCGGCTGCCAGATAAAGCGCGGCCGGCGATCCAAGTCCTCCGGCGCCGATGCACAAAACGCGCGCAGCTTTGAGTCGATTCTGACCCTCGGATGTAACCTCGGGCATGATGAGGTGACGCGAGTAGCGTTGCAGTTCTTCAACGTTCAATCGCATCGCACCGCTGCGATCGTCATCAATGATGCTTGCCTTCATGCCACGACCCTATATTAGCACAACCTGTTCGCGCTCTGTCTGGAAGGAAAGGTGTCAACTTCCCCTCGCGGCTTTATTCCTTCACCGTTACCGGCGTACCCACTGGAGCGTTTTCGAAAAATCTTACCGCCATCTGCCCTGGTAGACGAATGCAACCGTGCGACGCCGCAAAAGGCGGAACGTAACCCTGATGCATCGCGTAGCCGCCCCGGAAAAACATCGCGTACGGCATGCGGGCGCCGTCAAAATGTGTGCCGGACGGCCGGCGATCTTTTCGGGAATCAATGTTTGATCTCACGACGTTACCGTAATCGTCGATATAATCTCCGAACACGGTTGAGACATGACCGGCGTCCTTTGAAAGCACTGTGTAGTGGCCGGGCGGCGTGGAAAATCCAGGTTTGCCGGTCGAGACAGTCGTTTCGCCCACGAGATTCTTACCCTTGTAAAAGTATGCTTTCTGTTCGCCGATATGAACAACGATCTTTGCCGGGCCGGACGCATCCTCGGCATGCCACCAGCCCACTTCGGTAGCGCGAGGAAAGGGACCCTCTGGAAGAGTCTCGCAACCGCAAATGATCACTGCAATCAGGCTTGCACCTGCAATCCGGAGCAAACAATAAGGGTTCATGGAGGCGCATACTTATGCTCGTTTGGTTAGGCCGCTTCAACTGAAATTATTGTCCGCTTGGTCTGGCGTGGCTTCGCCCATGTATTGTGCCATTCGCATCGGTTTGACGCTGTGCGTTTGTCCCAATACGCTCTGCGTGATGCAGACTGTGGAACCGCCGATTAATTTGAAGAATTGGATCGAAAAAAACCGCGAGAAATTCAAACCGCCGGTAAGCAATCGTTATCTCTATGACGGTCGCGATTTTTTCGTCATGGTGATCAAAGGGCCCAACGCGCGGAACGATTTTCACCTCGTTGATTCGGAAGAGTATTTCTACCAGCTAAAGGGCGACATCAAGGTGCGGATTCGCGAAGGCGGCCGCATCGTGGACCACATTGTCAGAGAAGGCGAAACATTTTTTATCCCACCGAATGTGCCGCACTCGCCGCAGCGTCCGCCGGACACGATTGGGGTTGTGGTTGAACGGCGCCGGCCGCCAGGAGAAAAGGAACACGTCATTTTTTACTGCGAGAATTGCGGAGCATTGGTGGAAGACATCCATTTCGACTGCGCAGACATTGTTGAGCATTTCAGTCAGGCGATGCTCGATTTCTGGAATGACGATGCGCGTCGCACCTGCAAGAAATGCGGCAAAAAGTCGAAAAACCGCAGCCGATGAAATCGCTGTAGGCATCTGTCAAGAGCGGGAGCAAGAATAACGAATGCGATTCCTTCTGATTTTGACATTGGGTGCTTGCCTCATCGTAGCCTTGCGAAGGCGGGTTGGGCGCTGAGAATTGGACGTTTGTTCTCCTGATGAAGATCGACCTCCATACTCACATTCTGCCGCGCGACTGGCCCGACCTCGACGCAAAATACGGTTACAGCGGATTCGTCAGGCTTGATCATTACCAGCCCTGCTGCGCCCGCATGATGATCGGAGACCGTGTCTTCCGCGAGATTACGGACAACGTTTGGGATCCGAAGCGTCGGATCGAGGAATGCGATCGCGACGGCGTCTCGATGCAGGTCCTCTCGACTGTGCCGGTGATGTTTAGCTACTGGGCGAAACCGGCTGACGCGTTGGATCTCTCCCGGCGACTAAACGACCACATTGCCGAGGTTGTTCGTAATCATCCGAAGCGATTCGCAGGCTTGGCGACGATCCCAATGCAGGATCCGGATCTTGCAGCTGGCGAGCTGGAACGATGTGTCCGTGAGCTGGGCTTGCGCGGTGCGGAGATCGGCACGCATGTCGATGCGAACCCGCATTCCGGACGCATGGACGCTTTGAACCTCGACAATGCGTCACTGCAGCCTGTCTGGAGCACCGCAGAACAACTCGACGCAGCAATCTTCGTTCACCCCTGGGACATGTTAGGCAAAGAGCGCATGCCGAAATACTGGTTACCCTGGCTGGTCGGCATGCCCGCCGAAACCTCTCTGGCGATTTGCTCAATGATTTTCGGCGGCGTATTCGAGCGCTTTCCCAAGCTTCGCATCGCTTTCGCCCACGGCGGCGGCGCATTTCCATTCACCATCGGTCGCATTGAGCGCGCATTTCATGTGCGGCCAGATTTGGTCGCAACAGAGAACAGCACAAATCCGCGCAGATATCTCGCTCGAGGGCAATGCACCGGCGCGGTTCTATGTCGATTCACTTGTGCACGATGCCGACGCGCTGAGGCTGTTGCTCGAACTCTTCGGCCCGCAGCGTGTCGCGCTCGGTTCCGATTATCCTTTTCCCCTCGGCGAAGCGAAATCGGGTCAGCTCATCGAATCGATGAACCTTTCAGCCAAAGAGAAGATGCAGCTGCTTTCTGGCACCGCCCGCGAATTTCTTGGCCTCGGTTAAGCGGTGAAGCGTTTAAGCGTTGCAGCGCAAAACCTAGTTCGCCGATCATCGCGGCTCCGCTTTAACGGTTCAACTCTTTATCCCTTTAACGCCGCGCTTTGCGCGCTACATTTCGTGTCGAATCGCCCATAGGTCGTGGAAGATGGGCCTGAACAATGATTCTTTCAGGAACGGGACACCAGGTGATCCACCCGTACCTTTCTTGGCCCCGATTGTTCGCTCGACCAACTTGATGTGCCGGTAGCGCCACTCTTGCAGTCCTTCGTCAAAATCGGTCATCAATTCGAAGAGAATCGAGCATTCAGGCGAACTCTTGTAGAGCCGCAGAATTTCCTCCTGGACGCGCTCGTCGGGTTCATTTGGTTTGGTTACGTCGCGATTCTTCAAGTCTGTGGGAATTTGCGCGCCGCGTGTGGCAAGAAAGTCGTAGAAATGATCGACTACGCTGCGTTCGTGGAGCAATTTTTGCACCCGATCATATCCCGGGAAATCCGGCTTCAGATATCGGACCGTCGATTCGCGCTTGTATCCAAGCGCAAATTCAATTTCTCGAAACTGAACGGATTGAAATCCCGATGCCGTCTCGAGCCGGTCCCGAAAACTTGAGAACGACGATGGCGTCATCGTTTCAAGAATATCTATCTGGGCGACGAGGACCTTCATGATTGTGCGCACACGTTTGAATGTGTGAACCGCCCCGAAAAGATCGCCTTCGGAAAAGTCTCTCTTTATCTTTTCGAACTCATGCAGCAACTGCTTGAACCAGAGTTCGTACGTTTGATGGATGATAATGAATAGCGTCTCGTCGTGCTCTGGCGGACTTGAGCGCGGGTTCTGAAGATTCAGCAGCTTTTCAAGATCAAGGTAACTCGCGTAAGTCAGGGGCGGCGGCATATCCTTACTGGATACTAGAGTCGTCGCCTCAATTTATGAAGCGAAGATAATAACGGTCCCATGCCGCCGGGATGCTCTCGCGCGGCGAGTAGGGGCCCGGCTCGTAAGCGCGCGAGGCAATGCCTTGCTGGCTCAGTTCGCACACGTGCCAGTCCTGCTTGTTTATCATGTCCCAGAACTCGATCGCGTCGTCTGGATTGAAATCTTCTCGTTCAAATGCGTTTGGATGGAAAAACCAATCGCACAGAATCAATGTCCGTTCCGGCGATTGCGGCTCCAGCTGGTGCACCATCACATAATCAGGATGCAAACTCAGCAGCATGTTCGGGAAAATGGAATAGTAAAAGACGAACCTGAAATCTTCGTCGCCGAAATCGCCTACGGGCAATGCGCATGTCTTGCTACTCATCGTCAGACTCTTGTCGCTCGCAATGCGCATGAATCCACCCAGAAACGGTCCTTCGGTCAGATCATTCTCTGCCGAATCGGAAGGCGAGATTTTTGAGAGCTCAGGATGCACACCCGCGCAGTGATAACACTCCGAGTAATTTTCGAAGATCAGCTTCCAATTCGCCTGCACGTCATACTCGATCCTTTTCGCTGAGCGCAACGCTGGCAGGTTCCAAGGGGAAAATTTTCCGGCCAACGGCGCGAACCAGGTGTTCAGTGACATGTAGCCGCCTCGCTGTGTCGAGGCGTTCTCTGAATCCGCCACATTTGCAAAGATGAATCCTTCCCACAACGCCAGGTGCACCGGGTGCAAAGAATAATCGGCTTTATCAAAGCCGGGAACATCATCCATATGCGGCGCGCCAAGCAGTTGCCCATCGAGTCCATAAGTCCACGCATGATAAGGACACTGAATTGCTGACGCATGTCCGTTTCTGTTTTCGACAAGTCGCGATCCGCGATGGCGACACACGTTGTAAAACCCATGAATCTCTCCGCGCTTGTCGCGAACAACGATCAAGCTTTCGCCGGCGAGTTGTGAGGTAAGATAGTCACCGGCTTTTGCGATCTGACTTTGATGGCCAATCAGCACCCATTGCCCGGAAAAAATCTTCGTCTGCTCCTGCGCGAAAATTTCCTGCGAAACAAAATAGCGTTGGGCCAATGTCTTGGCGCCAGCAGCAAATGTCTCAGTGGTCTTGTGGAATGCTGGTGCTGCCTTTGTTTGTGTCGAGGGCATTTGGGACACTCCACGCGCATTCGTTCGCGTCAACGCAGTTGCAAAGCTGCATCGCAGTTCAACTGTAGAGGCAGCCGTGTCGGCTGCAATGCCTCACGTCTCTCGCAGGCGGCACGCCTGCCACTACAATCGACTTAGTTCGTCTCGCGCGGTCAACTTATCTCAGGACCACCTGGTGAAACTCATACCAGTCATCCAGGTTGTTTAGGTTTACCGCGTCCTTCGGGGCGGCAGCGTCATCGGCAATGCGGCTTGCATTCAGCACGCCCTTGCGCGTTTCGTCATCGTGAATGTAACCGCGCACTGCGGCGTTATGCTTGTCGATTGCGTCTCGACTAAGTGACTTCGCGTTCTTCTTCACCCAGGCTTCGAACTCGGGATAGGTCGGCTTGTTTTGTTTGATGTAATCCTTAACTGCCTGCTCTTCGAGTCCGAGCGCGGCACAAGTCATGGCATCGAAACCCTCTACCAATTCCCGGATAACCAGGTGCGAGTTTGCCCTGTGATTCAAGCGAGACTTTCAGCCAGAGTCGGGGAAGATGAAGAACCCCAAGTGGTCCTGCAACGCCGGAGCTGATCATTGGAACATATGTGTCGGCCATAGTATGGTTTTGTTAATCCTGCCTCAGGCGAATTGCAAGTTGCCGCATCCTGCCAGGTGGCGTCTTATTCGCTTTCGATATCCGGCTTTGGTAACGGCGAGGAGATTTCGACCTGTGTAATTTTACTGTCCGCCTCACGGCTGGCCTCGAGTTCCACTTCTTGCCGGGGATCGGTGCGCGTGCTGAGAAACAAGATCCTAGTGATCTTGCCATTAACATTGATCTTGTTAAGGCTCTGATTGAGATTGTTCGCTGCGGCTGCTGTCGCTTGCCAGCTGTCCGCTATTTTTTCTGGAGTGAGGGATGAGGTGCCGGTCTGAACGATCTTTACTTCGTCATCCACGATTTTTCTTGCTGGGGCCCCAGCGGCCTTGAATTCGGGGGTAGTCGGCGTCCAATCGGGTAACACGACCGGTCCCGGGGCTTCGAGTTGCTTCTTCAGTGCGGCCTGCTGTTTTTCTTTTTCACGTTTTTCCTGCTGCTCCTGTCGCGCTTCCTCTTCTTTCGCTTGGGACAGCATTTCCGCGAGTTTCTTCTTTGTGTCCGGCGAGGTCGGGTTGTCTTTCTGAAGCTGTTTTGCTTCCTTCTGCATTTCCTGCGCTTCTTTTAACATCTCCTTCAAATCGGGATCGTTCAGCGGATTGTCCTGTGCGCGAAGAAACGGGACGAAAAGCAGGCAGCTAATGAGAATAGAGAACAGGCGAGCTTGTGGGTGCATCGGAGGAGACTAGCAAGCCTGCCGGGCTTCTTACAATTCAAATGAACTAACTGAAGTCATAGACGGAGTGGTAGCCCGAAACCTCCTCGAGCAGATGATCGAAGTTCTTTTCTGTTCGAGCTGATTTCGCACACCGTTTTATCGCGCGGCTCCCTCATCAACCCCGGAAAAAATCGAGCAGCGTATCCTTAGTTGACGATATCGGATACTACGATATCGTAATAGATTATGAGGATCTATTTTGCAATATGGGTATGCAGCTTTGCGCTGGTTCAAGCGTCACTAGCTGGAGAAGCGGGGACGCCGGCAGTCGAACAGCGGACGCAATCTTTCACAATCATGTTAAACGGCTCGGTCGCGGATGTAACGCCGCTTTTTGGACCGGTACGCGAGGCAGAGTGGGCGCCAGGTTGGTCGCCGCATTTCATTCAACCGGCGCAGGGCGTACAGCGCGAGGGCGCGGTGTTCACTACGGCGAGCGGTCACGGCAAGGCTCGACTCTGGTTACTCACGACATACGACGTTAGGAACGGACGGGTGGAGTACGTAGTTATGACACCAGGAGTCACGGCTAACGAGATCAAGATCCGCGTTGTTCCCGATGGCGAACAGCATTGCAAAGCGACGATAACGTATCGGCGTTCTCGCGTTGGCGCCGGAAGGGAATGAGGAGGTGGCCAAACTGGACGCACATTGGGCGGAGGAACAACAGGTTCATTGGGAAACGGCCATCAACGAAGTGCTGGCCAAGGGCGGCATTCATGAGTGACGTGGAATTCACGCGCGCGCTCGAGCGAGGCGAGATCGCCAAGGAGAATTTCCATCATGTTTCGCACTTGCACGTCGCATGGGTCTATCTCGCCGAATCCTTATCGGTGGGGGAGGCTGCCAATAAGATGCGCGATACGTTACGGCGATTCGCCGCGGCCGCTGGCAAACCGGAAAAATATCACGAGACCATCACATTGTTTTGGGTGCATCTTCTCTCACGCGCGTACGCAGCCAGCCGCGGAAGAACGCTTGGAAGATATCGTAAGTGCAAATCCGCAATTGCTGGAAAAGAATTTTCCGCTCGCTTACTATTCGGCCGAACGGCTTTTCAGTGATGAAGCGCGAACTTCATGGGTGAAACCGGATCTGAAGCCGCTTTCAATCGATGCCACTACGACTTGTTCATCCAGTCCACCGCGCGACGCACCGAATCGGTCTTTATCTTGACGACCTGAGAGAACGCGGATTGACGCAGGGAGAAGCGCATATATTAGCGCTGCTTGCTTATTCCCGCCGGGCGAACGTAGCCGATCTCCATCGCGGCCTCGCGCACAAGAGATCGACCTTAACCAGCATTCTCGATCGACTGGCAAGACGCAGATTGGTGACGCGCGCAGTCGGCCAAAAAGATCGCTGCACGTTCGTCGTGAGACTAACGGCAAAAGGGCGAAGACTGGCGCAGCGTGTGCAGCGTCATTTACGCTCACTGGAACGAGCCGTTGCCCGCCGCGTTAGTGCCACGGATATCAAGCGTTTCATTAAGGTACTCACAGCTCTGGAACAGGAGGCGCATGACCGCGTTGGCTCCAGACGAGCTCGACCGAATCGCAAGCGTACGAAAGCGGTCCTGTAAACTCGACGGTTTACATCGATTTTATTGCCGCTGAGAGCGGGCGAGCAAGGTTGCGAGCGCCAGGATTCCGATCAAAACGAGCGTGACGAGAGCGGCGTAAAGAATTCGGTCTTGCAGACGCGCCCGCCGCGCTGCTTGCGCGTATGGGATGCGAGTGAAGGTGACCATTGCATAAAGCGGCAGATACACTCCAGGCAATGCGGCTTCGAGCAGGTGGTCGAGTTTCTTTTTCGCGCGAAATGTCCGCGACGCAGTTTTATCGCGCATCTCGATGAAATTTCCGATCGCCAGATCGGCGAGCGCGTCGGCATTTTCTTTTCGGCGATCGAAATACTCGGCAAATGCGCGCTCGCGGTTGTCGGCAAATTTATCCAAGCATTCGTCGAGCACGATGCAATCTTCGAATGCGGCGTTCATTCCCTGCCCATAAAATGGAACGACGGCATGGGCCGCATCGCCGAGCAGGCAGACCCTGTCGCGGCAATACCACGGCGCGCAACGAATCGTCACAAGCGAGCCAGTTGGGTTGTTCTTGAAATCTTCAAGCAGGGTCGGCATGAGCGGAACGGCGTCGGGAAATTCTTCACCAAAGAAGCGCCGGACGTCGTCATCCGTTTTGGTTGTGGCGAACGCTGCGCGGTCCTTCGAATTCCCAGAAAAGGGTACATGTAAACGAGCCGTCGGGATTCGGAAGCGCAATCATCATGAAGCTTTTGCGCGGCCAGATATGGAGCGCGTTCTTCTCCATTTGCCACGACCCATCGGGCGCAGGCGGGATTGTCAGCTCCTTGTAACCATGCGCGAGATAACTCTCGTCGTATTGGAAATTGTCGATCTTTCGCTGCATCGAAGCGCGGACCGCGGAAAATGCGCCATCTACGCCAATGACTGCATCGCCATGCACAGTCAATTTGCCGGTATCTGTTTCCAAATGGCAGACCGCTTCAGCCAGATCGACGTCGGTACATTTGCGGTTGAAATGCACGCGCACATTTGGATAGCGCTGAGCCGCTTCGATTACTGTGGTATTAAGCGAAGCGCGCCCAATTGAGTTGATGCATTTCTTGGGATCGACATCATAAGGCACGAAATGCAGCGTGCCGGATTTATCATGAATCATTCGGCCACGCATCGGGATCGCGTGTCGTAACGCTTCGTCAGCGATCCCGAGCTGTTCGAGTGCATGAATCCCGCGCGTTCGAAATTGCAAGATTGATTGAGCGGCCCCCTACGATATTGCCTTCGCGCGGATCAGCCCGGCGTTCGTAAAGATCGACATCGCACCCGCGACGTCCCAGATATGCTGCCAGTAACCCGCCGGCGAGGCCGCTGCCGATGAGAACAAATTTAGCTGGCATCAAGAAATTCTTAACCGCGGATGACGCGGATATCACGGATATTCAAAGAAACAGACCTTTAGCTTTTCGGTTGATTCAGGGCATTAATTTCTCGTCTGCGGGTACGTGAAATCTATACGAGACTGTTGCGATCGTACTTTCCGCGTGTGAGGATCGTTTTTGGGAGCCTTTCGACTCCACCTCGATTCACGTGAGCGGATGGGATAACAAGAGCTCAGAGGAAAACCGTGCCCAGGCAAGCCTGCCCGACTAACGACAAATTTTCCTTTGTTCGGCAACCCGCGGTTTGAGCGACAGCGGCGAATTGCTGCGGGTCGTCCTACCGCGGACTCTATTGCGTCGTAGGCTGCCTGGAATCGCTGTTGCTAGCCCGCTCTCCGCGCGCCGAGCCGGCTTCGTTGACTTTGTTGTTCGTGGCTGTTTTGGACTTCTCCTTGCCCGTTTCGTAATCCTGCAGCCAGGCGCTCCATTGCATGTTTTCTTTCCACGCAGTGATCCCGGAATGGCCGTAATGCTGTTCCACTTCGTATTCGTCATCTTTTATGACGGGGCACCAGAATAGTCGGCCAGCCCTGCGCCAGCCATCGAGGATGATTCCGTCCTTGAAAGGCTGGTTACGCGCAGTCACTACAAGGCAATTGTTTTCGCTCGATGTGTGATCGTAGGCCACGCCCCAGTGAAGCACCAGTGTCTTGGGTTTGAGTTCTTTCAAACGCGCTCCGATATCGGCCGCCCAATGACCGCACCAGCCCCGTTTTCGGGCGCCGACGTTGACCAGGAAGGCTTGAAACTCCGGGTTTAAGACGACGTGATAGTCGCGTGCGAGCTTGCGCGCCGTCGTATGCGCGGTCACCGACACGAGCTCGGCTTCCTTCGGATCCACATCGGACGAAAGCCCCGCAAGCGCCTTGCTCAAATCCTTGATCGATCGCTCGTCTTTGCCCCACGCGGGGTGGATCAGGGCAAGGAATATGACAACCCAAAAAATGCGGCGTATTATCTTCAACATCTTCATTGGCTGGTCAGGCTTTTCGCATCTCTCGACTGGAATTGCAACGATAACCGCATGGTTAGTAGAGGGTCAGCTGAACAGACTCATTTTCGGCGCATGCCAAGAATGCTGACGAAAAAACTGGAGAAGACTGTTTGAAAGCCAAGGGCGACGAGCGTTGCGCCGGGCACGACCAATCGCATCGTGCGAGCGTAATCCAGGTGGCCGAAACCGGTGAGCCACCATTGCCAGACTGCCGCCAGCAACAAACAGCCTCCCGCGAGGATCGCGAAGGCCGCTACGACCAGTCCTTTTTCCAAATTCACGATTTCGAAAAAGCGTGCCAGGTGCCGGTCTGGTGGAAGGAATCCCTCGGTAACGGCGAAGGTTTTGGCGAAAAGGGCGAAGAGAATCCATTGGTAGCCGCACAAGATGGCGAGGCTAGCGAACAACAATGTGTGAGCGTCGAACGTGCTATGCCCAATGCGCAAACCCGGCATAGCCACCAGATAACCGAGCAGACCAAAAGCGATAAAGGTGCCGCCCGGGATTAGAAATAACCAACGCGGACTGCACATTAAAAAATAACGAAATGTCCGCCAGCCGTCTCGAAATGTTTTCAGATGCGGCGCGTGTGATGTGCGTCCGTCGCGATGAAGGGTGATGGGCACCTCGGCGATGTTTTCGCCGCGCAAGCTGGCTTTAATGATCATCTCCGTGGCGAACTCCATACCTGTGCAACGCTGGTCAAGCCGTTCGTACATAGCCTTCGTAAAACCACGCAGACCGCAGTAAACGTCGTTGATCGGTGCGCGAAACCAGCTTCGCGCGAGGAAGGAAAAAACTGGATTGCCAATCCAACGATGTAGAAATGGCATTGCCCCGGGTTGAATCGAACCACCGCCGGCAGGAAGCCGGCATCCCTGGACGAGATCGAATCCTTCTCTCAATTTTTCTACGATCTTCGGGAGCTCGAGGAAATCATAACTATCGTCTGCGTCCCCGATGATGATGAATCGGCCGTTCGCCGTGGCAATTCCTCCCATCAATGCGCTGCCATAGCCGGGTTCTTTGACCGTTACGACGCGCGCTCCTTCACGCTCGGCGATCGTTCGAGACAAATCGGTGCTGCCATTGTCCGCGACCAGAATTTCGCCCGCGATGTCACGCTGGCGGAAAGCTTTCCGCGCTTTCTCGATGCAACGCGCTAAAGTATCCTGCTCGTTAAGGCACGGAATGACTACTGACACTTCAATAGCCTGAGTCGGATCCACGAACTGCATTGGTTCCTCTTTTAGTGCAACCAATCGTCAAAATCACTCTCCAATCACAAGATGGGCTGATGTGCATGCGCGCGAATGCCGCTCGTGTTTCAGAAGGGTTGATGATAGGTATGGCGTTTTCGTGACATGCACATCCGTCAGCTCGTTTACTGCGCGGTACTGATTGGAATTTTCGGCGCCTTTGCAAAAACCGTGCCGCCCAGGTGGCGCGATTTGTGGCAAAAATGTGTGCTCGGGCTATCCGCTCTTGCCCGTCACAAGACATTGAGTTGGGTCGGATTGGGCGTGTTGGTGCTCGTGGTGCGGGCGGCACTTCTCCCAATCTGGCCGATCCCCAAACCATCCATCTACGACGAGTTTAGTTACCTTCTGCAAGCTGACACTTTTTCGCACGGCCGCCTAACGAATCCAGCGCATCCGCTTTGGCACTTCTTCGAAAGCACCTATATCCTTCAACAGCCTACTTACGCCTCTCGATTCCCGCCGGCGCAGGGGCTTGCATTAGCAATAGGACAGGCTACTTTTCGGGCATCCCTGGTTCGGCGTGTGGTTGAGTGCAGGTATGCTGGCCGCAGCGCTTTGCTGGGCTCTGCAAGGGTGGCTGTCCCCGGGCTGGGCGTTGTTTGGAGCGTTCATCGGTCTCGATCTTTGTCTTTTCAGCTACTGGATGAATAGTTACTGGGGAGGCGCAGTTACCGCAATTGGTGGTGCGTTAGTAACCGGCGCATGGATTCGCATCGTCCGCGCAAAGCAGTGGCGTTACGCCTGGCTTTTTGGAATGGGGGCTGTGATTGTGATTTTGGCGCGGCCGTTTGAGGGATTGCTGCTTGTTGTTCCAGCACTCATCGCGCTAGGATATGGCAGACCGCACGGCCCGCGTCTGGCTGCCGATCGTCATTACGGGTCTTTTTGGGCGCTTCCTGGCTCGCGTATGATAATTACCGCGTCACCGGTCATGCATTGCGTCTTCCATACCGGGAGTATTACGAGCAATACGAAGTTGTCCCTCCCTTTTCGATTTTGCCGACTTCCGCCACTCCGCGAACGTTTCGGCATTTCGATCTAGAGTCGAGGAATCGCGAAACATACGAGCGCGCACGGAGCTGGCATCTTTTTATTGACCGCCCATTGGATTGGCTCACTCTGCTGCGTTACTACTACGGCAACCTCATCTGGTTGCTGCCGGTTGTCGTGTTTATGCCGGCGCTGTGGCGTTCAAGGAGGACGCGTTTCGCCGTAATCCTGACGGCAGTCATCGGCATAGCATCGCTGATCGAAGTGTGGTGGTATCCGCACTACGGAGCGCCATTTCTAGCGGCAATGTTAATACTCGTGGCGCAGTCGATGCGTTATCTCAGCCAATGGAAGTATCACGGGCGCCGAGTTGGCCATTTCCTGGTGAATGCAATGCCGGTTGCGGTATTTTTAGTGACGATCAGCTCAGAAGCAGAGGCGATTGCGACGCATCGCACGACAGATCAGATTCAAGCGAGGAACGCGCAGAACGCGCAAAAGGAAAATATTGAACAAGAGTTGCTGAAAAAGCAGCCGGGCCAGCACGTAATCTTTGTCAGTTATGCCGGGCTGCCCAGCCCGCATGAAGAGTGGATCTATAACCCAGCGAACATCGACGCCGCTCCGGTCATTTGGGCGCTGGACTTGGGCCAGACCGAAAACGAAAAGCTTCGCCATTATTATGCGGGACGATCCTTCTGGCGCTTCAAGCCTGCTGAGTCACTGACTCTCGGTGCCTATTAGACGGGTCTCTTCAGCTGCATCCGCAGAACGCAAAGAAAGCTCGCATAAAGTTAGTCACGGACACACCGTAACCCATCACCACATGAAAAACCGATCTCGCCAACTATTCGTTCCGATCGTTTGCATTTTCGCAATCGTACAATCACTGACCGCGCAAACACCAAAAACTGACAAGCCGAAGCAGTTTATCTATGTGTTGCACCTGGTGCCGCGACTGCATGCGGATTCAGCTTGGACGAAAGAAGATAAGGCCGCGCTCGAGCGCCATTTTGTTCGGTTTCAGGAGGCCACCAAGTCTGGTCGATTGATCCTTGCGGGGCGAACATCAGAACCAGGCGACAAGACGTTTGGCATCGCGATTTTTGAGGCGCCCGATGAAGATGCAGCGAGAAAATTCATGCAAGAAGATCCGGCTGTCGCGGGCGGATTGATGACCGCAGAACTGCATCCATTCTCAGTCGCCCTTCAACGCAAGAATCCGTAGAGAGGCTTTCATACGGTAATCTGACCTGAGCCACTATCGATGCTGAGCTAGCGTCCTGGCAAAACGCCAGACTTCGTGAAAGGTGTTGTAGAGCGGGGTGGGGGCGACTCGGATGACGTTGGGTTCGCGAAAATCGCATTTCACATTGGCCGCCTGGAGTTCGCTGAAGAGTTCTTTTGGATGCTCGTGTGCCAGGATCGACAATTGGCAACCGCGCGCGTCGGGATTACGCGGTGTGATGACAGTAAATTTTTTAGATCCAATTTTCGTCAACAGAAATTCCAGATAACCGGTAAGCCTGACCGACTTTGCGCGCAGCAGTTCCATTCCGCCTGCTTCATCGAAGATCGCGAGGGATGCGCGTAAGGGTGCCATTGCAAAAATCGGAGGATTGCTGATCTGCCAACCGTCGGCCGAGGCAACCGGAATAAATTCAGGTTCCAGATGTAATCGGAATCGCGTGTTCGGGTCGTTGCCGAACCAGCCGGCAAGCCGCGGCAATTTCGTGTTGGTCGCGTGACGCTCGTGAACGAACACACCTGCGACTGCGCCGGGACCTGCGTTGAGATATTTGTATGAACACCAGACAGCAAAGTCGACGTTCCAATCGTGCAGTGAGCAGCGGGACGTTCCCAATGGCATGGGCAAGATCGAACCCGACGACGATGCCATGCGCCCGCGCTGCAGCAGTGATTCTCTCGACATCGAACAATTGACCCGTGAAAAAGTTCACCCCGGCGAGGATCACCACTGCGAGTTGATCGGCATGTTTCTCGATCAGACGTGCCAATTTCTTCTGTCTCTAATTGTGAACTCGTTCTTACGCGGCCGTGCGAGAATAAGCGCGTCTCTTGGATCCAGCCCATGATGCGCGATTTGCGTTTTGATCGCATAGGTGTCGGAAGGAAACGCCGGCTCCTCCATCAAAATCTTGAAGCGCGATTTGGTCGGCCGATAAAACGTCGCCATCATGAGATGGAGGTTCACCGTGAGGCTGTTCATGCAGATTACCTCCAGCGGCTCCGCGCCAACGAGCCGCGCAGTCGGTTGGCGCAGTGCCTCGTGATACGTGTACCACGGTGTGCCGGTCCCGTGATGCGCGTCGACACCAAGCTTCGCCCAGTTGTTTAATTCTTCCTCGACAATCGCCTCGGCTGACTTCGGCATCAGGCCTAACGAATTGCCGGCGAAATAGATCACCTGTTTACCATCGTTTCCGAGTGGGAGATAAAATTTCTCTCGAAAACGCCGAAGCGAGTCGTCGGAATCGAGCTGCAGTGCGAATTGCTCGTCAGCGGAAAAAGTCATGGTGGATTAGGACAACGTTCAACTCTCGACGCTTAACGTCCAACGCTCAATTCAAACGCAGCGCGGAGTCTCAAACCATCAACTATCAACTGTTCCTGGTTGCTGCATGAATTCGATGGTCGTGCCGTCTGGATCGCGGACGTATACGACTCGCTTTCCGGCGTTCGGGCCCGACTGAAGAGTTTGCGGTTCACCGGCAGCTTTCCAACCCGAGGCGTTGATGACGCTCAAAACCGCGTCGAGATCATCGATGATGAGCGCGACGTGCACGGAACCGATATCGCAGGGCCTCAGATCGCCACCCCGTTTACGCTCAGCCGGTGCAAGATATTCGAGCAGCTCGATCTTGTGACCACCCGGTGCTTTCACGACAGCGAGCTTGATCTCAGCACCTGCGACACCTGTGATCTCTCTGGCCATTTCACCCGTCTGATGGGCCGTATGTGAAGGCTCAAAGCCGAGAACATCACGCCAAAATGCGAGGGCCCGTTCAAGATTCGAGACCGTGATGCCTGTATGGTCAGTGGCAAGAATGCGAAATGGCATGGCCTGGTTCCAACTAACTGCAGAGGCAGGCGTGTCGCCTGCGGAATCCTAAAGTTGCAGCCGGGACGGCTGCAACTACAGGAAACACCAAATCGGACACAGAACGCTTCCTTCAGCTTCAACTCCGTTGATTCACGGAATTCGCGATTGAAATGTCTCTTATCCTATCGCCGCAATGACTTTGAGTTCGATAGCAATCGGCGTAGGCAATGCGCCGACTTCAATCGTCGTGCGCGTTGGATTCGGTTTGCCATCACCGGCAAAATGTTCGGCATAAAGTTTGTTGTAGATCGGGAAATCCTTTTTCATATTCGTCAGGAACACAGTGACATCGACAATGTCCTTCCAGCTTGCGCCAGCGTCTTCCAGCACGAGCCGCACATTCTCAAACACCGCGCGACATTGCCCTTCGATATCGTAACTCACAATGTTGCCGGCTGAATCGAGAGTAACGCCGGGAATCTCCTTACTGTCGCGTCTGCGGGGACCCATGCCGGACAGAAACAATAGGTTTCCAATGCGTTTCGCATGCGGGAACGCGCCGACCGGCTTAGGTGCGCGGGTACTTTCAAAGGTTTCGTTCATTAATTCGATCTACAACGAGGGATTACGCTGATGAACACGGATTTTTCAGTGGGTTATGGCGGCATTCGTCTCAAACGTCGGAACCGTAATCAACTCGCAGGATTTCACGTCAGCTCGAACAAGGACAACTACCGCTAATGGGACCTGTTCATTCGCCACCGGTTTAGTGATGGTTGTGCGCGGGGACGACGGCGCCGTTGCTTGCGCCAAAACGTTTCTCCGAGCGCGCTCGCGCTTTCATCCTTTGAACTTCCCGATTACGCGGCGGCGCATTCGTCACTAACGATTCGAGGAGATGATGTGCGACGTGCGCGACGTCATCTACCGCGCGATTGAATGCGTCTTCATTTGCGCGCGACGGGTTGGTGAATCCGCACAGCTTGCGAACGAATTGAAGCGACGACGCGCGAA
>CAVRCO010000012.1:0-94054 GCA_963719605.1 uncultured Verrucomicrobiae bacterium | reverse complement strand
TCTCCTCACTTGTCGCGGGCGGACTGAAATTATGCAGAGTCTTGATGTTTCGGCACATGACCGACCATCGGCAATTGTCGATCCAGGATCAACTATTTCGCGATGCAGACGTTCTTTGCCTCAGTGAAGAAGTGCAGCGCTTCTTCGCCGCCCTCGCGACCGACGCCACTTTGTTTCATTCCGCCGAAGGGGACGCGCAGGTCGCGCACCAGCCAGCAGTTCACCCATACCGTCCCTGTGTTAATCTCTTCGGCGACGCGATGGGCGCGGGTCAGGTTTTGTGTCCAGACGCTCGAGGCCAAGCCGTAATCGCAATCGTTGGCGTAATTGATCACTTCTTCTTCACTGTCGAACGGCGTGATACTGACGACCGGGCCGAAGATTTCTTCGCGATTTGTGCGGCATGAAACTGGCAAGCCAGTGATTACCGTGGGCTGGAAGAAATAACCATCACGGCAACGCTCGTTGATCGATTCGGGCACTTTGCCACCGAGCGCGATCTTGCCGCCTTCCTTCTGAGCCAAATCGACGTAGAACTTGATCTTCTCAAGCTGTGTCTTGCTAGCGATCGCGCCTTGGTCGGTTTTCTCGTCGAGCGGATCGCCCATTTTGAGTTGCGACGCCTTCTCGATGAAGCGCTCGACGAAATCCTTGTAAGCGGAGCGCTCGACGAATACGCGCGAGCCGCACAAACAAACCTGCCCCTGATTTGCGAACGAGGAACGTAGGCTTCCGGCAATGGCCGCGTCGAGGTCGGCGTCCGCAAAAACGACATTCGGGTTTTTCCCGCCGAGCTCGAGCGAGACGTTCTTGAATAGTGGCGCGCTTGCTTCAGCAACTTTGCGACCCGTGACCGTACCACCGGTGAACGAGATGGTGTTGATCTTTGAATGCGCGGTGATCGCCGCTCCGACGTTTGGGCCAGTGCCATGCAAGACGTTAAGGACGCCATTCGGCAGACCGGCTTCGCGTACGATCTCGCAAAGCATGTAAGCTGTCATAGGCGTAAGCTCACTCGGCTTCGCGATAGCCGTGTTTCCGACGGCGATGGCTGGTGCGATTTTCCAGCTCAACAAATAGAGAGGAAGATTCCACGGCGATATTAGTCCAGCGATGCCGCGTGGCTGTCGCAGCGTGTAATTGAAAGCGACATTGTCCGTGATATGCACTTCCGATTCGGTGTGCAGGATCGCTGTCGCAAAAAAGCGGAAATTGCTGGCGGCGCGCGGAATATCCAGGTTGCGCGCCAGTGACAGCGGCTTACCTGTGTCAATAGATTCGGCGCGCGCGAGCTTTTCCAGATCGCGTTCGATCAAGTCCCCAATACGCAGCAGAAATTTCGATCGCTCTGCCGCGGATTTTTTAGACCAATCGACGAACGCCTTGTCGGCTGCCGCGACAGCGGCTTCGACATCGCGCGCGTCGCTATCGGCGACCAACGAATAGGGCTTGCCGGTCGCAGGTTCGATATTGTCGAGATATTTTCCCCCGAGTGGCTCAACGAATTCGCCGTTGATGAAATTTTGAATGCGAAGTCGTTCTGTTTGCACAAAGAAGTTTAGACCTTTAAGTCGCCGTCGCCAATCAGCTTTCGTGTAAAGCTACGCAGGTTCGCAACAGGGGCTCAACTGCGATTAATTGCAGGCAGCCGGTACAATCCGTCTTCTGTATCTTAAAAGCTTTTGCGGATCCGGGCCTGGGTGGCGCAAGGAGCTGACCTCCTCGAACTAACGCGGCAAATCGAGCCAGTTTCTTAGGTTCTTCGTCGTTGCCGGCTTTGAAGCCCGTCGCGTCCGCGGCCAGACTTTTTGCCACTCGACGAATGCGGACTAACGCTGATTGGGAAAGATGGGGTTTGTTTCCTTTGCTCTACATATTCGCAAAAGGCCCTCAGACATTCGTTTGCGATCTTGGGCAACGCGACGCCGTAGACTTGATCGATGCCGTCGATCCTGTCTTTTAGTTCTCTCGGAATTCGAATCGTCAGGCGAGCATCCTTCTTGATGTCGGCCAACTTCCGGAGGGACTCCATATTTCTCATACTAACATCTACGGAAACGCCAGGCTGAAGGTGCGTCATTTTTTGCGTAAAGTGAAAGAATTTCCCGAGCGGGCACGATAGTCCGGCTGGTCTCGACCGTGAATTACGGACAAAAAACCTCAAAGACTGCCATTGACAAAATTGTCGGCGTTTGATGACATAGGCGTCCAGTGGAGCGTGTTCATCCGAATCGGCCTTGGAGAAACAACCTGTCTAAACTTCGACTTATTCATAATAGCGCCATCTTCATCCTCATCTGGAACGGGCTACCCGCACTCGCAACGGTTTATGATTCCGATGGTTCATCGACAAACTGTACAATACATCCACGACACGCTGGCACAGGATGGCGACACCATCGCGCTGCCGGTCGGGACCTTCACCTGGACGACAGGCGTTCGCATCACCAAGGGCATAACAATCCAAGGCCAGACCGTCGTAGGCGGCGACCATACAACCTGGTCTGTTGGATCACCGCCTCAGGTATCGGACCAGACAATTTTGGTAGATAACATTACTAGCGGCGCAAGGTTTTTCGATGGATCACCAATGTTGGCCGGTAAAAACTTTAGGATTACCGGGATAACGTTCAAAGGCGGAACAGGGAGCGGCTCTAATGGTCCAATCGCGGTTGGCTGTGGCACGAGTCTAACTGCAAGTTGTTCGCACAACGTCCGGTTCGATCATTTGCATTTTACAGGCCAATTACATCGTGCGCGCGGGGTTGAGGTTTACAACGGTATACGCGGCGTGCAGGACCATGTGGTTGCCGATCAAGTAGACAGAAGTAATCCGCAGAATTTCCAGAACAAAGTTGAAAACGGTTCATATCCGTACGGAGACCTGGAATGGAGCCAGCCGTCAGGCTTCGGCACTGATGATTTTTGGTTCGTTGAAGATTGTTGGCTCAACAACGACACCGGAGCTGTTTTCTCTGCTGCACAAGGATTCGATGGCGACACGGGCACCAAACTCGTTATCCGATACTCGTTCCTGTTTAACACCGAAATTCTATGCCACGGCATGGAAGGCACACGTACGCGAGGCGGTAGGGCCATGGAGATTTACAATAACGAGTATCATTGGGATTACTCGACCCAGATGGACGGTGTTCGATCAGGGACGTTGATCGTGCATGACAATACTTTGGTAGGTAACGAACCTACTGGCTGGAATCAACAGACCTATCGGATGATCTACGGCTACGGCGGCAGCGGCGCGTTTGCCGGTTGGAAAGGCGCGACCGGGGCCAGCGCATGGGACTTGAATGATCCGGGCGGTTTATTTGATAGCGGCACAGTAACTTCATCCGTGAACGGCGGTAATGGAACAATGACGGACCAGTCCAAAGCGTGGACTCCTAATCAATGGGCCGGTTTTCAGGTAAGCAATCCAGCTAACGGCAATAACTTTTTAATTCTTTCTAACACCAGCAATACTCTTTCCACGAGGCAATGGGGAGACCCGTGTTGTATTCAAAACTTCGCTCCAGGAAATACCTATCAGATTCGCAGAGTCCTACAGTGCCTAGATCAGCCGGGAGCAGGTGCTAGCGATTTAATTAGTGGCGACAATCCGCCTCCGACGTGGTTGCACCAGGGACGGGAGGGCAACTATTCGTGGAACAACATTCATACCGCGACCGGCCACCACGTGAATTTCACATCATCCACTCCGAATCTAATTGCGGGTAGAGATTACTTTCAGGATACGCCAATGCCGGGATACACGCCTTACACTTACCCGCACCCGCTCGTAAGCGACCCGCCTCTGCCTAGCCCGACTCCAAGCGCGACAGTGACGCCATCGCCTACACCGACACCAACTCCTACGCCGAGCCCCACACCGGCACCGTCGCCAACCCCAACAGCGACGCCTGCACCGACAGCAACCCCTATGCCGAGCCCCACGTCGCCAACGCCATCCCCGCGTCCCCCACCTTCGCCGACGCCCACGTCGACTCCTGCAGCCACACCTACTTCCACGCCGACGCCAACGGCCACTGCAACGGCGACGTCGACAAACGCCGACAGCTACATCGACAGCTACTGCAACGCCGACCGCAACCGCCACAGCAGGAAGTGCAACGGACTGCAACGCCACGGAGCCAAGGCCATAAGGCGACGTCGACAGACCGCCACAGCCGTCGTCAACGCCGACAGCTACGGCAACGCCGACCGCAACCGCCACGCCGAGGCATTCGCCTAAGCCACATCCGTCTCACGGGCCAGTTAAGGGGTAACATTCACTCGAATCGAAACAGCGAGACAGCCTTTAGGTAAGGCGCCACAAGTGAGGCCTTATGTGCTACTGCTACAGTGGACGGCAGATCCATCACGCTTAGGTGTAGCCGTCATAGATTTTTGCTTTTGCGGATTGGATTGTGCCAGTCAATTAGCGCGCAGAATTCGTCGGTATGCCAGTGTTTTCATGTAGCTCACCAGGTTTAGGATCCTAGGTACGCTACGGCATCGGAGAGTGTCCGCTCATAGGCGCGCCATAATCGCTTGTCCAGCGTTCCATCTAAGACGGCAAGATTCAGAGTGCCGCGACCGGACATTCAATACGGCGGTTCAGTCAGAATCGAAGAATGATTGCGCACATCTCATGAACGACGTCTGCACGCACATTTGCTGAAGACCATCGAATCAGTGTTTGAGAACAATAACAGAAAGTGGGATATGAAAACGCTCGCACGTCAATCAAACGCGAAGTGAACCTTAGCGCACACAAGCGCTGCGCTATTTACGAACACGAATTGCAGCGCCTCTGGCCCGCCAAACCTGAAAGAACGCGAACCAAAGATCGCCCAGTTTGCGAAGGAACACGAATTTCGCCTTCGCGTTATCGCACGGGCCTGTGCGCCATATTCGACGAGCACCACGAATGATTCTGCACGCGCTTATGAAGTAAGATCGGACGAGGATCATCGCGGGGGTCGGATCTAATCTCCGATGCGCTGTTCATTTGGACGGTCTTGTAGGATGCCTGACGGTCCGTCGGAATATTTTACACTCCACACCGGAGGTAGTCGTAACCAATGCCGAATCGTTGGAATAGCTTACGTCGGAAGGTTTTACAATTTCCGTCAGCAACAACGTAATTCGTCTGTGGACTACTTGGCGAATGATCGCAACACTTCCTGTCGGAATAGCTTACGATTCCGGCGGTGGACAGCGCAAATACGATGTGACAGTTAACTCATTAGTGGATAGAGGCTTATAATATTTTATGCAAAGGCTTCGCTTCCGGCACAGAGCTTGCTGTCTATTACGTCATGAAATTCAACACACTCTCAAAAAAAGTCCTACTCGTTTCTGCGGCCGTTTGCGCCCTAGTGCTTGTATCCAGCCACAACGCCAGTGCCGTTCGGTGTCTTACGCCTCCGTCGAACAACCTTGCGATCGGCGACGCCCATGAGCTGGGCTTCGTAAACTTCGGTATCCCTTCCGGTGACTCTGACCGGTTAACTTATGTCAACCATTTGGTTGGCATGGCCCTTGGCACCTCTGACAAGGCGGATGGACAGACCTATTTTCGCTCCAATAACGCCTTTAGCCCATTGCCTCAAGCCGTACTGGGTGGTCTTGTAGATGGTACCAGCACAACCATAAACCTTGGCTCCGGCTTGTATACGTATCTGTTTGCAAAATATGACGGTCCAAATTACGGATCTGAAGTCTGGTATGTCGGGAATTTGAGCGGCATGATCACGATCCCGGCGACAGCTGGTGGATATGGCCTTTCCGGGTGGACGCTCTTCGGCCCAGGTGTTCCAGGGGTTCCCGATGGCGGCACCACCGCCATGTTGCTCGGAACGGCCCTCGGTACGCTTGGTTTGGCGCGACGCTTCCTGTTGAGTTAAACCCTCGCTTTTAAGCTGGGGATTAAAGTGGTCATTTAGAGGAACGGCTACCTTTACTTCATACGCTATGCTCAGGTCTGACAGCCGACTGGGGCTGCCAGGAATTAAACGGGGACTAACTGTCCGGTGTTTATGAATCAGCACGGAGTCCCAAGCGCCGCCTCTCCGCGCCGTGTGAAGCGCGCAGTCGCTGCCAAACAACGTCGTTTGAACACGGTTTGCAATCCAGGGTTGCTGAAGGACTTTACATTCGGACTAACTTCCAATTTTTTTCACACCTTCGCTGGGACTATTACCTAGGTCGTTGGATACTTTTAAGTCTCAGTTATGGGAGCCGGGAATCCGTGTAGGATTCTGGCCGTATTCGTTATTAGCTTTCAAAATACACGCGCGAACATTGGCCAGCTCGAATCGCCCGCACTAACAGCCTTCGATCCGCTTCGCTGGACGCAACGATTTGTTCGACCTTGCCGCACGAATCGAGAATACGAATTTCACGGCAGCGGAATTTCGCGCGGCGCGTCTTTCACTAAGGTTTTACGACCACTAGTGTCCCGATGTGAGCGGCGTCGTAAAACTGGCGCGCCTTCCAATACGGCATCCTGATGCATCCATGTGATGCGGGCACCCCCGGCAGGTAGCCCTGGTGCAATCCGTAACCAGGCGAGAATTCGAGAAAGTAAGGCATCGGGGTACCTACAAAGTGCGAATGCGGCGGTCGGCTGTAACGCCTGCTATCGACGTTGGCCTTCACGATCCGGCCCGAGTCATCCACGTAGTCACCATAGAGACTGGAGCGATGATCTGCGTCTTTACGGATGACGTGAAAGCGGCCAATCGGAGTGCGGTATCCTTCGCGACCACTGGATATGCGAGACGACGCAGTTCTATAACCTCCTCGGTAGAGATACGCTTCCTGCTCCCGCAAGCTCACGACGATCGCTGGCCTACCGGAGTGACTTTCCGGTATTTTTGACGTGATGAGATCGGTGACAGTGCTGCAGCCGCTCAATGCCATGAAGGTGGCGCCGAGCGCATAAAATGGTGAAAATCGTTTCATCCTGGCTAAGGCCGAATGCATGTTTTTTTTCAAGAATTCCTAGCGCTGGTTTTATGTTGCGCGCCGCTTTTCTTTGTGGCATTTGTTCTCGGTATCGTTTTAATCGTGCGGGGCGAAATCGGCGGCGGTGTCTGTTTGCCTAGGTCTCAACTCAAGCAGAATTTTCTCCCAACGATTGACTTCCGGACCAGCGTAGCGTGGGAAAATTCAGCAGGTGAGGTGTTGCAGATTGCTTTTTATTGCCGATAACGAGGGAACCGGTGAGGGAGGGATTCGAACCCTCGGTAGCCTTTTGGGCTACGGCGCTTTAGCAAAGCGCTGCTTTCGACCACTCAGCCACCTCACCAAATGCAGAGCGAGAATATCGCAGGCAATTTTGGATTTCCAATTCGTAATTTGCATCTGTCGAAACCGATTTCGTCGCCTGGCAATTTCATCTGAGTTGCCAACCGCCGATTGCTAACTGAAATGATGAGGGTGATCAGCGAAGAAGAAGCGCGCCGGCGAGTCTTGCAGAGTGTCGGCTTGCTAGGGGAGCGAACGGTTCCGCTTTCAAGCGCGCTGGGTAGCTTTAGCGCACGTGACGTCGTCGCGGGATTGCCGCTGCCGATGTTCGATAATTCGGCAATGGATGGCTACGCCGTTGTGGCAAGCTCATCCGGAAAAGGCGCGCGATTAAAAGTCATCGGGGAGCAGCCGGCTGGCGTCGATCGGGAGCTCCGAATTTCTCCTGGAGAAGCCGTCCGGATTTTTACTGGAGCGCCGATACCTGGCGGCGCGGACGCGGTTGTCATGCAGGAAGACACGACGCGCGAAGCCGACGAGGTCGTCGTGAATGTGGGCGTCGATCTCGGCGAATTCATTCGGCGACGCGGTTGCGATTTAGCGGAGGGTCAGAAAATTCTGGCGCGCGGCGAGCGACTTCGTTCAACGACGATTGCCCTCCTGGCGTCGCAGGGTTTTGCCGATGTGACAATCGGCGGCGAAGTACGCGCAGCGATTGTTTCCACCGGTGACGAGGTCGTGATGCCTGGAAGGAAGCTCGATCAAGGGCAAATCTACGACAGCAACTCGATATTGCTTCAGGCACTGGTGCGGCGCTGTGGTGCGTCTGTGACACTGGCCGAACATTGCCCCGATCAACGCGAACGATTGATCGAAGCGATCCAGCGCGGAATCAAAAATCATATCCTTGTTATTACCGGTGGCGTCTCGGTCGGACAGCACGATCTGGTCCAGGCAACACTACGCTCGCTCGGAGCCAGGATCGACGTATGGCGTGTGGCGATTAAGCCAGGTAAACCATTTCTCTTCGGTGAAGCCGGCGGATGCGCCGTGTTTGGTTTGCCGGGAAATCCTGTGTCAGCATTCGTAACTTTTTTACAGTTTGTGCGTCCAGCGATCATGAAAATGATGGGTGCGAACGACCTCGATCTCCCGAAAACCCCGGTAAGATTGGCTGTCGATCTCGCGAATGAAGGCGATCGTACACATTACGTGCGCGGCAGAATCGACGACGGAACGTTCGTGCCTATCGGGCGCCAGGAATCGCACGCTCTTTTTGGTTTGAGCCAGTCCAGTGCAATGTTGCGGGTCGCCGTGGGCGAGTGGTGGAAGGCCGGTGCGATTGTCGATGTGCAGACCTGGGATTAGCGACGAGCGTTTTTCCGCAAAATAGGAACAACATTTTGATCGATTTTGGCGGAAAGCGGCTTTCCGAATACCAAATCTTTGGTGCGTGGGATTGACAGGCGATGCGCGCATTTCTAGCTTACTCGGCTTGAATACGGGAGTGCTCACCGCGTTTGCACGAAGTCCGGCGGATCAAATTCGTGCGGATGCAGAGCGGCTTTCCCACATCGTTCTCGAGATGCAGCGCTGTTTCTTGTTGCGTCTCTGCAAGGAACTCGCGCCTGGCAACGTCTCCTTTGTGCAGTTTTTTCTTCTCGCGTTCCTCGATCAGAAAGAAGTTCTCACCATGTCTGCGATCGCGAAGAAAATGGGGCATACCACCGCGGCGGCCAGCGGTTTGGTGGCGCGCCTTGAGAATCTTGGTTACGTGGTGCGCTCTGTTGCGCCAGATGACCGCCGCAAGGTGATGGTTTGCATTACGCCGAAGGGTTCGGCGCTCGTCCGGCGGATTCGCGAGGAAATGGTTGGCAATCTGATGAAAGTTTTGGAACATCTGACCCGCGATGAGCAAAAAGCGTGGTTGCAGATCTACACTAAAATTTACGATTACTGCCAGTCGAAATGATTTTCACTTATCCGGCGACAGTGTTATCAGACTCCGATAAGATGGCGGGCGTTAAATCCGCGCAGTGGTTTCCGCGCATCTAATCGCCAAACGTCTATGAGAAAATTTTTTATTGTCCTGGGGATTTTTACAACCTTCGGGATCCTTGGTCGGTCGAGTGATGCGGAGACTGGAACAAATTCCTCCAGCAGGGTTCCAACTTTTACTCTCGATCAGGCGATCCTGACGGCGTTGCAACAGAATCCAACTCTCCTCAACGCGGAGCAGGAGATCAAACGCACCAAAGGCGTGATCATTCAGGTCCGCGCGCAGGCCCTGCCGCAGGTCAACGCGAACGCGCAATTTGAATGGATTGATCCACACCTGACTGGCGCGCGCATATTTGGAACAAACACTTCGACCGGTACAACAACGGGTGGTGGTACCACGCCAGGGACCAGCACCGGGGCCGCGGCCCTTGTTAATTCGCCGCGATCACAGGTGGCAGATCCATCGCCAACACCAGCCATTACGGCTTCACAGGCAAGCGATGTTTCCTACAACATCTCCGTTCTTGGAAGTCAACTGATCTTCAACGGCACAACTTTCAATCAGATCCGGGGCACGTTTTTTCAGCGCGACAGCGCCTACTTCGCGTTCCGGAATGTTCTGGATCAACTCATCGCGACCGTGAAAACGCAGTTCTATCAGATCGTGGTCAATCGAGAGCTCGTCAAGGTGAACGAGCAATCGGTGCATCTTCTGGAGAGTCAGTTAAAAGATCAGCAGAATCGTCTTGAAGCGGGAACCGTTCCGCGGTTCAACGTGTTGCAGGCGGAGGTGGCACTCTACAATCAACTTCCTCTACTGATTACCGCGCAAAACAACTTACGAATATCGAAGTTGACGCTAGCCAAGACCCTTGGTCTGTACTTCCAACCACGACGCGGTGAAAATCCGCCCTTGGAAGTGCTAGGTGAAATGCCATACAACCCGCGACCCATTAACCTGGCCGATGCGGTCGAGATGGGAAAGGAGCGGCGACCGTTTCTCAAACAAGCGCGGGCAAACGTATTGAACCAGCTCCAACAAGTACGCGCGGCAGCTGGCCAGTGGCTTCCCAATATCACCACGACGGGCGGCGGCGAATGGGTGAGCTCACCCGTCAACTCCAGCTGGCACGACATTTCAAAAGGGTGGCTCGCACTGGTTCAGGGCAGCCTGCCAATTTGGGACAGCGGCGCGATCGCTGGCCAGGTCATACAACAGCGCGCCCTTTTTTCGGAAACCAAGATCACCTATGATGATGACGTTCGGCAGGTGGAACTGGAAATTCAACAAGCCTACTCGAATCTGCAGCAGAACGAGGAGCTGGTTAAAAGCCAGGTGAAAAACGTTGAGCTCGCCGACGAAGCGTTGCGTCTGGCGAAGGCGCGCCTCGATGCTGGTGCGGGAGTTCAGTTGGATGTGCTGAACGCCCAAGTAGCAATTACTGACGGCGCAATCGACGCGTTTACAGGCCCTCTTTGGATACAACTCGTCGCTGGCAGAATTCGACCGGGCCACCGGCGCGCAGAGCACCTACCAACGAGATGTTCGCCGACCTCGCGCCGCGCGCCACGAAAACAAAGACCTATTACACCGGCACCGGCGTGGACGCGGAAGGAAAGCCGAAGCAAAGTGACGATGACGGGTCCGCGAATTCGGGCTGGAAGATCCCGAACTTCAAGTTCCAAATAGGCTTCGAATTTCAAGTTCCAAGCTATGAAGAAGGCTTAAGTTTTCCAACAACGTGGATGCCTTTCGACGGTATCATGTTGAATACAGCGAAAACATCTCGGATCAACGCCTTCGAGAAAAACAAAAAGAGATCCTTCGCTCCGCTCAGGATGACGATCTCGGGTTGGGATCTGGTTTTTGGAATTTTGAACTTCGAGCAATGATGCCGTTTCCGTTCGAACAGTTTCCCGCGCTCAGTGCGATCGGAATCTGTCGCCACGTTTTTGCGCAGAGAATTCCAGGCATCGACGTTTTGCACGATAAAGCTGAAGTGCTGAAGACGCTTGATGCCGCGCATCGCGCGATTCGCAGTGCGATCGGGGTCGGCGATTGGCCGTTATTCACCGCTCAACAAATTCACGGAGACAAGATCGCGTTTGTCGATAGCTGTAGCCACGGCCCTGTGGGCCGTGAATTCCCCGGCTGCGATGGAATAATCACAAATCAACGCGGTATCATGCTCGGGGTTTACGTCGCCGACTGCTGCGCGGTCTACATTGTCGATTCAAAAACGCCGGCTATCGGTCTGGTCCATTCCGGCCGCAAAGGCACGGAGCTGGGGGTCGTTTCGAACGCAATTACGCAAATGAGTGATCGCTTCGGATCCGATCCCGCGAACATGCTCGTGCAACTTAGCCCCTGCGTTCGCCCGCCACATTACGAAGTCGATTTCGCTACGGAAATTGTCCGGCAATGCCGCGCGTTTGGTGTGAAAGAAATTCACGACCCCGGCATCTGCACTGCTTGTCACCTCGATCGTTACTACTCCTATCGCGCCGAAAAAGGAAAAACCGGCCGCATGCTGGCGTTGGTTGGACTCAATCCGACGATTGCGAATTAGACGAAGAGATGTTCGCCCTTTCTCTATCCTGTTAGATCGACGTCTTGTCGTCAGCGCGGCGTTTTAGCGGGCAAATGCCGCGCTTTTTCGCGTTCGCGACGAAGTCCAGAAATTCACGGCCTGGTACGCCGAATTTCATCGTCGCCGCTTTTTCAAGTGCCTGCGCGATGTTCAGCCCGCTCTGGTAAACAAGTTTGAATGCCGCCTTGATTTCGTCTCGATCTTTTGCGTTGAACCCGGCGCGGCGCAGTCCAACTACGTTCACTCCAAAGACCGAATTGCGTTCTGCTGCGATGACGAACGGTGGTAAATCCTTCCCGAACGCTGAACTGCCTTGCACCATCACCAGCCGTCCAATGTGCATAAACTGATGAAATGTGGATCCACCGCCGAGAAATACGCCATCGTCCACCTGAACAAAACCGGCCAGCAAACAATTATTCGCGATGATGACGTTGTTTTCGATCTCGCAATTATGGCCTATGTGCGCTCCAGCCATTAGGAAGTTTCTATCGCCGATTTTCGTCGCGCTTCCTTCGGATGTGCCGCGATGAATGGTGCAGTACTCGCGGATAACGTTGTCGTTACCGATCTCAACTTTTGTTTTTCGTTCCGGCGAGAATGAAACATCCTGCGGCGGCGCGCCAATGATTGCGCCGTGGCCGATGAAATTGCCGATACCAATCTCGACTTCTCCTTCAATCACGACGTGTGATTGCACGATCGTTTTGTTACCGATCACCACCTGCGGTCCAACCACGGAAAATGGTCCGACTTCCACGTCGTCAGCGATTCGCGCGGCCGAATCGACGATTGCGGTGGGGTGAATCTTCGCGGCGCGCATTTCGTTCGGATGTCGATATTCGGATTTTGGATTTCCGTTCTACAACACGCCTGCTTCCTTGAAACTGAAATAGCCGGGATTCCCTTCCGAGGGCGCGCCAATGATGATGTGATCGAGCAACTTGATTTGCAAAAGCTCGGCTGCTTCAGCTAGCCGTCTGGTGAGGCTGTGATCTGTCTGACTCGGTGACGCGTCGCCCGATGGATGATTGTGCACTACGATGACTGCGTACGCCGAGTAGGTAATGGCCGGCCGAAAAATTTCGCGTGGATGTGCGATGCTCTCATTCATGCTTCCCACCGAAACGGACTCGACACGCATCAAACGGTAACGCGTGTCGAGCAAAACAACACGGAGCGACTCGGTCCGGAGCATGCGCATTTCGCGGCCAAGCAATTCATGGATCAATTCCGGCGAATCGAGCTTTTGCTGAGACAATGGTTCCTGCGCGAAACGTTTTCCGAGATTAAATGCCGCCACCAATTCCAGGGCCTTGGCTGGACCGATTCCTTTGATCGCCCTAAGCTCCTTGACAGAACAACGGCTCAATTCCGCAAAGGATTTGTACTTTTCCAGAAGTTCGCGAGCCACCTCTATCACGTTCATTCCGCGTCGACCGGTGCGCAGCAGGATTGCAATCAACTCCGGATTGGTCAGCGCGTCTGGACCTCGGGCAAGTAATTTTTCGCGCGGCCTCTCATCCTGCGGCATTTCGCGGATTTTCAGCTGCGCCATTGAATTTGGGACCGAGCGGCGTCAGTGCCGCGACATCAAACGCGAAGTTGATCGAACATTTCGCACAATGCGTCGCCGAGGCAGAACAACGCCTCGGCGTAAGGACTCGATTTAATTCCATCCAACGCGGTTTGCGCCTCGCGAATCAAATCGCTCCCAGCAGCGATCGATTCATTTAGCGCGCCGTTGGTCGCACCATTCTTCAAAAGCTCAATCATTTCTTCGACTCGCTCTTCGAGGACAAGCTGGCAACAACGTTCACGCTCAAACTCCGATGCCGAGCGCAGGAAGATCAGAACTGGCAGCGTGAACTTCCCTTTGCGGAGGTCGGTCCCGAGCGTCTTGCCGGTTGCTCTTTCGTTCCCAGCAAGATCGACACAATCGTCGTAAATCTGATACGCGGTCCCAATTTGAAACCCGAAATTCTTGAATCTTTCGATCAGACTGGTGTTTGCCTCGCTGATTACGGCAGCTAGTTCCGCCGCTGCGGAAAACAGCGATCCCGTTTTCATTTCTACAATTCGCAAGTAGTCCTGAACGCCAAGATTGAGATCGAACTTGCGTTGTGTCTGAATCATCTCGCCAGAGCAGACAGTCGCAGCCGTGCGTGCAATCGCTCGCCCGATGTTCGAGTTTTCAAAATTTGTCGATAAGGTAAGCGCATGTGCAAAGAGGCAATCGCCCAGCAAAACGCTCAGCGAATTTCCCCAGCGCGCATTCGCAGTAGGCTGTGCTCGACGTCGCTCTGCTTCATCCATCACGTCGTCGTGCACCAACGTCGCGATGTGGATGAGTTCCACGATCACGGCAAGATCGACATGTCCCGAGTTGATCTCGCCGGTTGCGCCACCGGCCAGAAGTGTCAGCAGCGGCCGTAAACGTTTACCGCGGCTGCCGATTGCGTACACGACGTAGCCCTCGACTGCCGGATCGAAAGCCGCCGCCTGTTGCGCAATGCGTGTCTCGACTTGTTCGAGATGCGGCTGAACCAACTTCGCCATTTTCGCCAGCGAGCTAGCAGAAGAAGCGGCCGCGGAAGTCCCAGTCAGCCTCGGCCGTGAGCGCGCGAAGAGTTCCACGAGGCGAGGATAGCGGTGCGGGTTGTGTGTTGTCAAAGCAACACGAGCGTAAATTTTTCGGGCTGCTCGCGCCGATGTGCTGGCTGGGCAGTGTTCGGAAGACGAGTCAGCGCCTTCGTAGCCAACTTTCGCTTTCGTATTTCTCTAGAGCGAGTTCGTGCGCCAGCTTCAAAACACCGTTATCTATCGTGCGGTCACTCCAATTCGCCGACAAAGCCTGCGCAAATCGTTCGGCCAAACCGTTTCCAATATCGATCCCTTGGATGCTGCCCTGTTGCAGCAAGCCGCCGCTGGTTCGGCGTTGAGCTGCGCCTGCGACTTTGTGGCCATCGATCATTATATCCGCACGCACCGGGTTTGCGAAACAACTGTAGCCGGCATCGCTGATGCCGGCTCGACTCGCCTTCGTCGCGCTGCATGAGCCGGGGTCACCGACCCCGGCTACAACGGGATTCAGGCCGCTCGCAAGCAGCGCATCGCACAAAGCTCGATGAATCTTTTCATAAATCGACATCGATGATTCAGCAAAGGCCGCGTCGTTCGCCGGAATTAGAATCGAATAAGTGAGGTCTTCTCCGTGAAACACAATTCCGCCGCCTGTCCAACGTCGGGCTAAATCGCGCTCGCTTTGATAGCTGGCGACATCGGCAAATCGACCAAAGTATCCAAATGAGAGAGCCGGGGACTCCCAGCGATAAAAACGAACGGCGGGAACCGTGAGACCCTCGAGCAGCGCTTCGTCAATTGCCATGTTCATCGCGGCCGAATGGGCATCGTCGTCATGATAAACGTCGAGCGCGGGAAAAAGTATCTCGGATGAATTGTAGGGCGATCGCTCCGGTTCCCACGTCGCAGGCTCGGCCGGCGCAGCGCGTGCCCTACAATGGCTATTGTTCAACCCGCGATATCCTCCAAAATTCTTTCCGTCGCTTCGCGCGGGTTCGCGTCCGCAATAATCGGCCGACCTATGACAAGATAATCTGCGCCTGCTTCGAGCGCCTCGCATGGAGTCATCGTTCGCCTTTGATCGCCGGCCTCCGACCAGCTCGGTCGAATCCCTGGAACTACGATTTTGATCTTCTCACCGAATTCACGATGGAGCGTTTTGATTTCGTGCGAACTGGCGACAACTCCATCAATTCCCGCTTCGACACCTAATTTCGCCAGGCGCAACACCTGATCACTGACTTTGTCCTGAATTCCAATTTCTCGTAGCGTCTCTTCGTTCGCACTTGTTAGAACAGTCACTCCCAGGAGCAACATGTTGTTTACGCGTGCCCCGGTCGCTGCGTGGACCATTTCGCGGCCGCCGCTTAAGTGAATGGTAAGCATCTGCACGCCAAGGCGGCTCGCGGATTCGACTGCTCGGGCGACCGTGTTTGGAATATCATGGAGCTTAAGATCGAGCCAAACCTTGGAGCCTGTGGCCGAAAGCGCGCGCACAATTCCGGGGCCTTCCGCGGTATAAAGTTGCAGCCCGATTTTGAAAAACGAGATTTGGCCGCGCAGTTTTTCAACGAGCTTGAGCGCTTCTTCCTTTGTCGGCACATCCAGCGCGACAATAATTTTGTCAGCTGCTTTTGTCATCCCGGCCACCACCTTGTCACATCGAACGAAGTCTCCCGCCGCAGCGGGATCAATATTTCTGTCGACCTATAAGAGATTCCTCGACTTCGCTCGGAATGACAGAACAAATTGCAAGGAACTATGCAAATCCTCGCTCCTGCGAAGATCAATCTTTCGCTGAAAATTCTTGGCCGGCGGACCGATGGTTTCCACGAGCTCGATACGCTCATCGCGCCGATTTCGCTCTACGACGCGATCGGAATCGATCAACGACCGGAAAAGGGAATCAAGTTTTGCTGTGACGATCCATCAGTCCCGCAGGGCGACGACAATCTGGTCGTCCGCGCAGCCAAGACGTTCTTTGAAACAACTAAGATCGAGCCTGCGGTTTCGGTCGAGCTTGAAAAGAAAATTCCGCATGGCGCCGGATTGGGCGGCGGAAGTAGCGACGCCGCTTCCGTGCTGCTTGCCCTCAACGACCTTTTCGAGACGAAATTATCGCGGGAAGCGCTCGCCGAAATTGCGGAGCCGCTTGGATCAGACGTTCCATTTTTTCTCTTTCAATCCGCAGCAATATGCAAGGGGCATGGCGAAATGGTCATACCCGTGAAATTGCACAGGCAGTTTTCAATCCTGTTGTTGAAACCGGCCTTTGCTGTTTCAACAGCATGGGCCTACTCGCGCTGGCAACATTCTCGAGAGATTCCGGGAATTCGTTACGAAGCGCAGGAATTCGCAGGGCAAACTTTTGTGAACGATCTCGAACGGCCCGTGTTCGAAAAATTTGTTTTTCTCGCTCAATTAAAGACGTGGCTGCTCCATCAATCGGAAGTCGGCGCCGGTCTCATGTCGGGTTCCGGTTCGACAATGTTTGCCATGATGCGCGAGAATGCAGATGCGGATTCTGTCGCCACGCGCGCCAAGGCAGCACTCGATCGCGAGCTGTGGACGTGCACCTGCAAGACGCTCTGAATCAAACTCGCGAGCGACGGCGCCCGGTCCCGCGGCTGCGGGACGGGTACTTCACCGGTCTTCGTTTTGGTTCGATTTTCGAAATGCCGGTGCCGCTTTTTACCTCCATGATTTGGTCCCGCAAGAGTGCCGCGCGCTCGAATTCGAGGTTCGCCGAGGCCTCCTGCATCTCTTCTTCCAATTCGCGCAGCAATTCAGTCACATTGAAATCGCCGCCAGCCTCCTGAATAACCGATGCGGCGATTTCGCGACCGCGAAGAATGGTATGCAGACTCTCCTGAACGGCGCGCCGAACCGTTTGTGGGGTGATGCCGTGCTTTTCGTTATATTCCATCTGCTTTGTGCGCCGGTATTCGGAAATCGAAATAAGCGCTTCCATACTCTGGGTGACCTGATCGGCGAAGAGCACTACTTCACCATTTACATGTCGCGCGGCGCGACCGGCGGTTTGGATCAAAGAAGTCTGGCTCCGTAAAAAACCTTCCTTGTCCGCATCCAGAATGCACACGAGCGAAACTTCCGGAAGATCGAGGCCTTCGCGGAGCAAATTAATGCCCACAAGAATGTCGAAATCTGCCGCTCGTAGTCCGCGCAAAATCTCGACGCGTTCGATCGCGTCGATATCGCTATGCAGATACCGCACTTTCAATCCGACATCGCGCAGATAATCGGCCAAATCTTCCGCGGTCCGCTTGGTCAGCGTTGTCACCAGAACTCGCTCACTCTTTTCTACGCGCTGACGGCAGAGCTCAATGGTCTCGTCGATCTGATTTTTGAGCGGCTTGAGGGTGACTTTGGGATCAAGAAGTCCAGTAGGACGGATGATCTGCTCGACAACCAGCGGCGCACCCGGTGTGTGCACATCAAATTTTTCTGGCGGTTCATCAGTACGTGAAACCAGAACGTCTGAATTGGACGATGAACGTTGTGCCCGGGCTCGCCGTTTATCTGAGTTGAGCGCTTGCTCGCGATCTATTGGAGTTGAGCCTTTTTCGCCAGGCAACACAAATGGAACAAGTTCTTCCTCCCCGATTCGCTGCCGCCGGTGCGGGATGTATCCCTTATTTCCAACCACGCTGTTTTGAATTTCAAATTCCGCCGGCGTCGCGCTGACGTAAATGGTCTGGTTCGTCAACTTCATGAACTCGTCGAAATTGAGCGGCCGATTATCGAGCGCGCTGGGCAAACGAAAGCCGTAATTTACTAGCACGGTCTTGCGTGAGCGGTCGCCTTCGTACATCCCGCCGATTTGCGGGATCGTGGCGTGTGACTCGTCGATGACTACGAGAAAATCTTTCGGAAAAAAGTCGATGATCGTGTACGGCTTGGAGCCAGGCGGACGCCCGGACAAATGGCGCGAGTAATTCTCGATCCCGTTGCAGAACCCCATTTCCTGCAACATTTCCAGGTCGTATTCCGTGCGCATCCGCAGGCGTTGCGCTTCCAGGAGTTTGTTTTGCGACTCCAGTTCGAGGATCCGTTGCTCGAGCTCTTCCCGGATCGTGCGTAATGCGCGATTGAGTTTGTCCGCAGGTGTTACGAATTGCTTGGCGGGGTAAAAGGTAATTACGGACAACGACTCGTGTGCGTGCCCGGTCAAAGGATCAAACTTCGTGATCGCCTCAATTTCGTCGCCGAAGAACTCGATTCGGACGCCTTCTTCGTCTGCGGAACCGGGATAAACTTCGACGACGTCGCCGCGCACGCGAAATCTGCCGCGCGAAAAATTCATATCGTTGCGCTCGTATAACATTTCGATCAAACGGCTCAGCACCGCTTCGCGCGATATGTGCTGACCTTGTTTTACGGTGAGCAGCATTTGTAAATAATCTTCCGGCGAAGTGATCCCGTAGATGCAAGAGACACTTGCTACTACAATAGTGTCACGGCGCGAGAGGAGTGCGCTCGTTGCCGCAAGCCGCAATCGCTCGATCTCCTCGTTGATGGAAGAATCCTTCTCGATGTAGGTGTCAGAGCGCGGGATATACGCTTCTGGCTGATAATAATCGAAGTAGCTGACGAAATATTCGACTGCATTCCGCGGGAAGAATTGCTTGAACTCAGAGTAAAGCTGTGCGGCGAGCGTTTTGTTATGCGAAATGACAAGGGTAGGGCGATCCAATTCCTGGATCGCGTTTGCGATGGTGAAAGTCTTGCCTGAACCTGTGACACCGAGCAGTGTCTGGTGACGGTTGCCAGCTTCAACGGACTTGATCAGCTTGGCTATCGCCTGCCCCTGGTCGCCGCGCGGTTTGTAGTTCGATTGGAGCTGAAAGGACATTCAACAATCTAGCAGCGACTGCTGATAATTCCCAGTAGTGGTCTGGCAACGAACAGCTTTAAGCGTTCCAGTCAGTCCCATGACTCTGCGGAAATTCCCGCCAAGGATCATCCCTCAGCTTTTCTCGGCAATTTGTGTCGATTTTAGGGTTAGTTGACAGAAAAACCAGCTTTCTGGAATTATGGGTCGGTGAAGACAACGCTCGATTTGCCCGACGAGCTCATCATCGCGATTAGTTGTGCTCCCGGTCGATGCTGATATCATCGTTTACCTCTTGGTCTTTGGCGACCACACTTCAGCCGTGCCAACGTTAACCCAGTCGTTAGCCGAAGCATTGGCAACGCCGTGATGCATACTACGAGAATGCGCAGAGTGCGGTTATGAATTTGAAAAATTGCTTGGCAGGCTGAAAAGATATGTCCAATAGCGCTGGGGACGGTGTGCAGCTGGAGATCGGTCATGTCTTGTTCATGGACTTGGTCGGCTACTCCAAGCTACTCCTGGACGAGCAGCGCGAGCTGGTAGAACACCTCACTGAAATCGTCCGCAACACAGAGCAGGTTCGTGCTGCGGAGACCGCAGACAAACTGATCCGACTGCCCGTTGGAGACGGAATGGCGCTGGTTTTTTTCAACAGTCCCGAAGCGCCCGTTCAGTGCGCGATCGAGATCACTAAAAAACTAAAGCAATTTCCTCAGCTGAAGCTTCGGATTGGAATTCACAGCGGGCCGGTCAACGAAGTTCGGGATGTAAATGGTCGAGCAAATGTTGCAGGCGCAGGAATTAATATTGCACAGCGAGTGATGGATTGCAGCGACGCCGGTCACATTCTCTTATCCAAGCGCGTCGCCGAAGACCTGGCTCAGTCGCGACAGTGGCGTCCTTACTTGCACGATCTGGGCGAATGCGCCGTCAAACACAGCGTTCCCATCTCCATTGTAAATCTCTACACGGACGAGATTGGGAACGCGCAATTGCCGGAGAAGGTTAAACAATGGCAATCGGACCAAGCCGCGCAGGCCGCAGGTGATTCTCCATCGATCTTTCAAAGCAAAGGCCTCTTGATTGCGGCCGGTGCTCTCTTGATCGCCATCGCCACCTTTGGCGTTTGGCTCTATTTCAAACAAGCGCAAGTAACGTCGCTCGTGCCGGAGAAAACCATCGCGGTCTTGCCATTCCAAAACTTCAGTCCGGACAAAGACAACGCATTTTTCGCAGACGGCGTTCAGGACGACATCCTCACCAGCCTGGCAAAGATCAAAGACCTCAGGGTAATCAGCCGTTCGTCCGTAATGAAGTTTCGCGACGCTGCAGCACAGAACCTGCGTGCCATCGGCAAAACGCTTGACGTGGCAAATATCCTCGAGGGCAGTGTGCGGCGGGAAGGTGATCGGGTAGTCGTCAACGTGCAATTAGTCGATGCAAAGAGCGCCCGGCAGATTTGGGCAAATCATTACGATCGCACCCTGGTTGATTCGCTGGGATTGCAAGGCGAGTTGGCCAGTGAAATCGCCGACGCTCTTCGCGCCACCCTGAGCGCGGATGAACAAGCGCAAGTGACAACCAAGCCGACGCAAAATCCGGATGCATATGTGTTCTATTTGCGGGCGAATCAAATCTCGCGGAACCCCGACACGCTGCTCGAGGATTACAAAACTGCAGAGCAACTTTACATGCAAGCGATCGCGCTCGACCCGGACTTTGCGCTAGCCCACGCGCGGCTTGCATCGGTTTGCGCTGAGATTTTCCATTATTACGAGCCAACCCAGGATTGGGAAAACAGAGCTCGCACCGAAGCGCAAATAGCCCTTCGTCTCCAACCCAACCTGGCAGAAGCGCATCTTGCCCTCGGTCAATGCATTTACTGGATGGATCAGGACTACGAGCGCGCTCTCGAACAATTCGATATTGCTTCTCGTTTGTCGCCGAGCAATGGAGATATCGGGCGGCTGATCGCGGCGATAAAGCGCCGACAGGGCAAGTGGGAGCAATCCCTCAAAGAATATGAAAGGGTTGCAAAGCTCGATCCGCAAAATCCAAATACCGTCCGCGAACTCATCTTTACGAACACGGCAATGCGTCGCTGGCCGGAAGCGGCGCGTTGGGTAGAGCGACTGCGCGCAATGGCGCCCGCTTCCGTCGTTGCGAAAATTCAAAGCGGCTACGTGGACTTTTGGTGGAAGGGAGATACCGCTCCGTTGAAGTCTATTCTGAACAAGGTTCCTCCCGGTGTCGATCCCGATGGCGGGGTTACCGCCGTTCGATGGGAGGTCGCAATGCTGGATCGAGATTACGCAGCCGCCAGACGCGCGATCGACGCCTCGACTGCCAAGGAACTCTCATACATCGGCGAGGGAGCAACACCACGGAGTTTTTTTGAAGGCTGCATCGCTCTGGCGCAAGGTGATATCGCGGGAGCGCAAAAATATTTTGAACAGGCGCAACCTGTTTTTGAAAACGCCGTCAAGCAGGCGCCTTCGAGCGCTATCCGGCATGCCAATCTGGGTTGGCTCTACGCGTTTATGGGGCGCAAAGAGGACGCGATCCGGGAGGGTCGCCGCGCGGTCGACCTGAAGCCGGAATCTAAAGATGCGGTCGACGGCGTGATTGTGAATTGCTACCTCGCTTTGATCTATGCTCGCGTTGGTGAGAAGGATCTGGCGTTTCAGCTCCTCGAACGATTGCTCAAAACGCCGGGCGCAGTGGACAGCGTCGATTACAGTATCACTATAAACGACCTGAAACATCGCTGGGAATGGGACCCGATTCGGAGCGATCCGCGTTTTCAAAAACTTCTTTGAACAACCAGCAAAGTGACTCGTCGGCGCTTAGCCTTCGCTAAAGTATTGGCATTCCAGTGGTCGGGCCGTTTCAATCGAACACAGAACTTGTCGGTTGCCAATCGTGGACAAAATATGAGGCTTGATCTCTCGATCGAGCTGTGAATCCAAAAAAGTTTTTTGCTGAGCTAAAGCGAAGAAAAGTCTATAGCGTCGCGGTCGCCTATCTAGTCGGTGGGTGGGCGCTCGCTCAAGGCATTGCTCAGGTCTTGCCTGTGTTCGACATCTCGAATTGGGTCGTCCGCCTTATTGTGCTGCTAGTCATACTGGGATTTCCAGTCGCGTTGGTGCTTTCTTGGTTCTTCGATCTTACGCGGTACGGAATTGTCCGAACGCCCGATCTCGACGCTCGCAGTATCAATACTGTCCGATCTGTGCGCGATTCCGGTGGAGAGGATACAACCGAAAAATCGATTGCCGTTTTGCCTTTCAACGATTTAAGCCCGTCCAAAGATCACGCCTACTTCGGCGAGGGTATTGCGGAAGAGCTTCTGGGAGCACTGGCGAAAGTTGACGGCCTGCGCGTCGCGGCGCGGCGATCTTCATTCTGGTTTAAGGACAAAGACGCCGAGCTCGGCGAAATCGCATCAAAGTTAAGTGTTGGACACGTGCTCGAGGGCAGTGTTCGGCGCGATGGTAATCGAGTGCGCATCACCGCGGAACTGATCGACGCGGGCGACGGATTTACCATTTGGTCAGAAACATATGAGCGTGAAATGCACGGAATTTTCGCGCTACAGGATGAGATCACTCGTTCCATTGTCGATACTCTCAAGCTCAAGCTTGCAATCTCGCCGTCGCGTCCAGCTCGGAGCACGGATGCCTACGATGCTTATCTGGAGGGCCTCGTTTATTCCGACAAAAACACCGAGCCCGAGTTGCGCAAGAGTCTCGAATTTTTTCAGCAGGCGCTCGAAAAGGATCCCAAGTTTAGTCGGGCGTGGACTGGAATCGCGAAAGCATGGCTGTGGCTGGCCGACGCTTACGTGCCCCCGCTTGAAGCGTATCCCAAGGTTCGTGATGCCGCTCTTCGCGCTTTGCAACTCGACGACGGGGAGGCCGAAGCGCACGTGTATCTGGCCGAGACCAAGCGAATACTGGACTGGGACCTTGATGGAGCGCAGGCGGAATTCAATCGCGCGGTCGCAATTGATCCGAATTCGACGCCATCGAATTACTTTATCGCTGCGCTTTACGCCGCGCGCGGTGACCGCGACAAGGCACTCGCTTACTTGCAGCGCACATCGAAGATCGATCCGGCCTCACTTTGGGTGAGCAACTTCGCCTGCGAACTTTACCGTTACTTTGGTCTTTACGATGAAGCGATTGCGGCTGGAGAACGCGCGCTCCAACTTGATCCGACATTTGCCCATTATGGTGATCCGAACGCTGGCCGCGCTGTATCGCGAGATGGGGCGATTCGATGATGCAATTGTTCTCTACCAAAAGGCTCGAGAATTCACTGGCAGGCCAGGGTTTGGTCTGGCGATCACATACGCTCGCATGAACCAGCGCGAGAAGGCGCTGAAAGCTCTTGAGGGCGCTGTCGCAGGGTGGGGCTACAGTCCGGGTGACGCCATCGCGCATGTGCATGTAACGCTTGGCGCGCATGATGACGCAATTCGCGAACTCGAACGCGCGTGCGAGCAGCGGTCGTCATCCTTACACGGCGTCGGCATCGCTCCCGAGTTTGTGCCGCTTCGTTCGGACAAGCGTTTCAGGTCAATTCTCAAAAGAATCGGGCTTGAACCTGAGAAAGTCTTTGCAGCAACAGCCGCCTGATTATTGAACGATCACGTGTCGCCCATGGCCGTGGGCGGGATATCCGTGCTTGTCTAAATCTTGCTGCGCCACGTGCATTCCGAAAAGCAGGACCGCAATCAGACCGAAATATAATATCGACATCGTCCAGCGCTGTGACGGTGTCACTTCAAAATAACGCTGTTCTTCCTCAGTCCGTCTGCGGAAAAGCGAATAGATCCGCGGCAGCGACAGGAGAACAATCAACCAGATAATGAAATTCGGGTATTTCCATCCGAACCAGATAAGCAATGCGAATCCTGGCAACCACAGCCAGCGCGAGAGTGCTGTCACGATGCGCCCGCCATCGAGCATTCCGACCGGTGTCAGATTAAAAAGATTGAGAAAATACCCAAACCAGGCGAGCGCGATGAAAAGCGGCGCGGCGAAGAATTCGCCCAAGAGGTTGCAAACCAGCGCGCCAAGACTCCCCAGCATCGGGCCGCCGATACCGACGCATGCTTCCATCCAAGCATTGCGAGGCGCTTCCTTGAGTGCGATAAACGCACCCATGAACGGAATAAAAACAGGCGCACCGACCTTGAGTCCGAATTTCTTAGCGACAAGCAAATGTCCCGTTTCATGCACCAAGAGGAGCAGGACAAATCCGAGCGCAAATTGCCAGCCCCAGAGCTGAGTGTATACCCAGACCATCAGCAACATTGTGCCGCCGGATTTCAACAGTAGCGGCAGAAACTTCAGCAGCGGCAGGAGAACAAACTTCAGTTTCGCAAAAAACTTTGCGATCACCACGCCAACCACCCCGATTGGGCCAAGCGCTTTTTTTACCCGACTCCAGGCCGTCTCCTCGGACGGCGCCTTGTACTCCTCGATTGGTTCGGTTTGAAGATTCATGACTTCGTTGCGTTAAACAGCTAAAACGTTCAGCTCAGCAAATGCGGTGCCCAGGTGATCGAGGACGTCGCGCGGCAATAACGATTGTTCGCTTTGACTACCATTAAAAATTGCGATTTCCGCGGCGCGCCCGCATAACCATGCGCCGAGTCGCGCCCGCATCGTAAAGAGACAGACCTTGCCCTGCCAAACCTGCGCAGACTCCAGTGAGAATATCGCCCATTCCGCCCGTGGCCATTCCCGGATTGCCGGTCGTGTTATAGCTTAGCGGGCGATCCCGTTCAGCTACGATCGTTCGGCTGCCCTTCAACAAAAGCGTCACCGGAAAACGCTGGCAGAATTTCGTCGTCGTTTTGGCGCGCGTCTCTTTTCCTTCGGGCGAGAGCCGTTTCATCTCGCCGGGATGCGGGGTGAGCAATCGTTTGCCTTTGCAATGTCTGAGTGTTGAGATTCTTTCCGCCAAAATATTCAGGCCGTCTGCATCAATCACCATTGGTTGCTTCGCTTTTTCGATCAGCTCGAGAATTTCGGACGCGCGCGATTTTCCAAGACCAGGTCCCACTGCCCAGACGTCGGCTTTTTCCTTGAGCAAATCGCGGTAAGACTTGAGTGGTTTGACCATTGATTCCATTGGCGCGGCGCCGGCGACAATTTCGTAGATTTCTTCGGGGACAAAAACCTCGACCAGTCCAGCGCCTGCACGCAGCGCACCCTGCGAAGTCATCAGTGCTGCGCCGACGAATCCTCTGGAACCGGCAACGACCCCAATGCGTCCACACTGATTCTTGTAGGTGTTGAATTTGCGCCTCGGCAGCAATTCACGAAGAGATGGCACGGCAGCGACAACATCTTTCGCTTTTTTTTCTGGAGCGCGCAGTTCATTCAACTGCACAACTTCCAGCCTGCCCACGAAGTTCAGTGCGTCGTCGGCCAGCAATCCTGGCTTTGCGAATCCAATCGCGACGGTAAAATCCGCGATGACACAGTTGCGATCGGTTTTACCCGAATCGCCGTCGAGACCGGTCGGAAGATCGACAGCAAATACATAGGCACCCTGGTTTGCCCGCAATTGATTGATGCAACGGCAGGCCGCGCGAATCGGATCGCGCAGCGGCGGCTTCGCGCCAAGCCCAAGCAAGCCGTCGAGAATTATCAATGACGCTGCGGTGCCAACATAAGCCTCTGCCGCCATCGCTTCCTGAGCGGCGGACAATTCCTCGGCGGCTTCTGCCAAAAGTTCGACAAGAGTTACGCCGAAATCAGTTCCGCCGCCGCGGGACGGCGTCGCGCCTAGAATTTCGGGCGGTCTGCGCCGCAGGCTTTCCAGTTTCTTACGCATCAATCCGCTGCAATCGGCTTCTTGAAAAGCAAGTCGCACTTCAATTCTCCATCCGAGGCGCCGCAAATGTTCAGCGGCAACCAGTGCGTCGCCGGCGTTGTTACCTTTCCCGGCGAACACAATGCACTTGCCAGGCTCACGGAAAAATCTGGTGACAGCTTGCGCAACGCCGGCGCCGGCCTTGTCCATCAGCGCTTCAACTTCTACGCCCCGCGCGAATGCGGCTTCTTCCGCCGCTCGCATCTGAGCCGAAGTCAGGACCGGCAGCTTCAATCATCCCTCCTACTCTTCTGAGGCCGCTTTTGTCTCTGACCCGGCTGGCTTCGATGAACTTTTCTTCCGCCGCGCGCTTTTCTTGTGAGAGCGCTTGGATCGGTGGCGTTCAGATTTCGCCACTTTGGTTTGATCGATGTACGGTTGTAACGGAATGGTTTCGCTTGTCGCCACTCGCGTCGTCGTCAACGCGCTTGTGACTGAATTGCGACCGCGGACCCCGGTTGCAATTTCTTCTGCGAGCTTTTGACGATAAGAAGCGGTTTGGGCGTACGCGGCTTCAGTTGGGTTGGTTAGGAAGCCGCATTCCACCAGCACGGCCGGAATCGTCGTCTTTCGCAATACGTAGTAACCACGGCGCCGTACCCCGCGATTGGAGGAAGGTGCGCCGCCTGCGACAAAATAATGGATCGCAGAGGCGAGCGGCAAGCTGTCCCGACTGTAAAAATATGTTTCTATCCCGCCCGCGCCCATCCGGTTTGCCGAGTTGAAATGGATACATACGAAAAGAGCACCAGGATAGGAGTTAGCGATTGCCACGCGCTCTCCCAGCGAAACAGATACATCGCTGTCTCGGGTCATCACGACTCGGTAGCCGTTGGCGGCTAGAACGCGTTTAAGGCGTTGCGCTACGTCCAGGGTCATATCCTTTTCTGCAACCCGTTGGCCCGGAATTCCGCCGCGGTCATGGCCGCCATGACCCGCATCGATCACCACGGTAGTGACCGATCCGCTGTCTTGAGAAGCGCGCTTCGCCTTAGCCGTGGAGAAAGTCCCCAGTAACACGATTAGCAAAGCGGCGGTAAACAGATGGAATCGATAAAGATTAGTCGGCATCACTGATCGTCTTTCGGCAGTTGAGGGGGGCGAGCCGATAGCTTTGGTGCCGTGCCACGCGAGCTTTGTGCGGCCGGCGATTCAATCGTGCCGCCGCGCACGGCGACGTCGCCATTTGCGGCACGAACGAGGCGCGGCCGGGTTTGGGTTTCCATGAAGGAGGAGTGTGCCAGCAGTTCGCCATTTAAGCCGACGCGCGAATACGCCCATGCGCGAGGGGCAGAGCAGTGCAGAACATGCAATTGATTTGCGTGATCGATTTCCGTCTGTGGTTCTTCAAAGGCGATGGCCCGGCCTAACGAATAAGTCGCATAGACCATTCCACTGTCTTTGTCCTGCACACGCACGTACAAAGAAGTATGGTCCGGAAAGCGGTTGGTGAGAAGCGAGTACGTGCGCACGTTGCCAGGCGCTCCAACACCATCGGGAATGCCGACTGTTTGCTGCCAGATTGGCCGCGCATCGGTTACTTCAAAAACTCGCGTTGGGGAATAAAAAAACTTTCCGAGGTCGGCAAAATAAACATTCGTCCGCACATGATAAGTGCCGAAATCGTGCACAGGATAAAGTGGAGTCAGATTGATCTGATGCGTGACCCTCTGCCCGGCTTGTATCTTCAAGGACGCCTGACCATTTTCAGCACTGACCGGCGCAATGGGCTGACCTTCACTTCCAGTTATCTCAAACCCAAGCCATGATTGCCCGTCGGCATTGTGAAGGTCGATATCGCGTCCAGCCAGATTGGTGACGCTCAGGGTCACTACAACTGGTTCGTAAGCGATGTACTGCAATCGCTTGAATTTCAGGTCCACCTGAATTTGGGCTTCCGCTTTGACACCAAAAAGCGAAATACAAGCGATGCCAACAGTGCATCTAATCAGTTTGCTCGATGACGAAATCCGAATGACCCAGATGGTCAAAACGTTAAAAGAGCTAAAAAAGTTACAACGTTTACGCATCGCCACTCTTTTCAGACAGTCTTTGTACCTTTTTAACTTTGTAACGGTTGTAATTTTCCTTCTCCTGTCTCATTGTGCCGAACTGGTCTCGGCTGCAGGAAAAAGCTGTAAAAGCCGCGAGGGTTCCGCCTGAACGGCCTGCAATTTATCGTCGTAATAAATTCGAATCCTGTACCCGAGATATTTTCGCTTTCCACTATCTTTGGCGGAACTTTTGGCACCTCTGCTTTTTTGTCCCGGTCGGACCGTCGCCGCCGCTTCAGTAAGCGATGACTCCGGCGATCCGACTCCTGTTTTCGGGCGGAGATAATTGACCGACAGTACCTCGGGATTCGCGTCGGCCCAATCGTGTTTTGGCGTCAGCCATTCGTAATTCACGTCCGCGTCGGTGAGCTTCACATCTTTGTCACCAACCGTGTCATAAAATTCCACCAAGATTTTTACTTTGGTGTGATCGATCGTTGCGCCTGGCTGCTTTTTTATACCGATCTGTAGTGCGAGGTTGGTCTCGGCGTCTGGATCGGATGTCTCAGCGGCTTTGACTTCCGTGATACCCATGACAGAGCCGTCCGGATTCCCGGCGACATCCCTGTGCGACGCAGCATCGAGTGACGCGCTTGCCACGCCAGCGTCTGTTGTGGCTGGGGTTGGCACTCCCAACTTCAGGCGCTGATCGGCCAATTCATATGCTTCTCCAGCCGAAGGGCCCATATCGTGTAGTTTACGCCACACTTCGTTCGACTTGTCATAAACCTGCATGGAATCATACGTCTTGGCGATTTCCTCGAGCACGGTGACGTTGCTGGGTTCGCTCTCCAAGGCTTCCTCGAACCGCGCGAGCGCATTTGTTGTATCCCCACGATCACGCAGCTCGGTGCCTTCTCGCAAAAGTTGATCAACAAGCGATGGAGGAGGTGTCTGGGTCACCGCTTCGGGTGAAGGAGCCGTCTGCGTTGCCGGCGGTGCCATTGCCGAGGTAGTATTCGCCGCTGCGGGTGTTGAAACGGGAGGAGCCACGGGTCGTGCGATGCTTGTCGAGACTGCTTGCGCCGTTCGCGCAGCTCGGCCCCGACTGACATAATAGGAGGTGGCAGCGAAGATTTCCGCCACCGCCAGAATGACAACCAAGCCGAGCCCGACGTTAAAGCTTGGATCGACCTGCGTAGCCCGTGAAAGAAGAGTCCGCATGCAGCAATAAACCCCATTTCTGTAAGCGCGCCCTCGCCAAACTGTCAACTCGGGCTTCCGGCCTGTTAGACCGTTGAAATGTTGAATCGTTAGATCGGATACTCGTTTTAACCTTGTAACGTTTTAACGGATCACCACCACTATCGCGAAATATCGTCCTGCCCCAGCATCTTGAATCCTTCGCCCATCAGCACCGAGGACGCGCATTCGGTATCGTCCACATGCAGAGCAATCGCGGCAAATCCACGCGGGCGAATAAGCAAGGGATAAGCGAAGTGGACATTCACCTCGGCCATGACCAGCGCGGCAAGCAGTTTCACCAGTTGCGTGGCCACTTCTCGAATTTCTACGACCACGACTTCACAGACCCCGAACGGCACGTTTTTTTCACGGAACAATTTCTCCACGCGCGCCGGATCACTCGCGATAATCCGAGCGATGGCTGAATCGGTTGATTCGGATACGCTCAGCGCCACGGCGTGAGTGCTCTGAGTGCTGAGCAGCTTCACGACGTCCAGCATTGCCCCCACCTTGTTCGGAAGAAAAACAGAGAACTGTTTCACCAGCGGCCCCTCCATTTTCGAAGTTGTTTCCGGTAAATTCGCAGTCATTTCGATAGCAACACGCTGCTGGAACATCCCAAGGCGCGCCAGACAAACTATCTCATTTTCGGTCCTTCATTGGCAAACCAATATATTCCAATCAACGCGTTATTGAGGCTGTTAATTTCGTGCGATGTCAATATACTGCCGCAATGATTGCGGGAGCGCATTTTCTTCTCTACAGCAACGACCCTGAAGCCGATCGTGCGTTCTTCAAAACAGTGCTGGAATTCCCGTCGGTGGATCTCGGTGATGGCTGGCTGATATTTGCATTGCCGCCTGCCGAGTGGCGGTCCACCCTGGTGATGGCGAATTTGTGCAGATGCATGCAGAACATCCCATGCTGGGAGGGCTTCTCTATCTGATGTGTGACGATTTGAGCAGCGTAATCGGATTGTTGAAAATTAAGGGTGTGATCTGTGCAAATCCGGTGGAAGCCGAGTGGGGAATCAGCACGAGTGTCCGGTTGCTGAGCGGCGGCGAGATCGGTCTTTATCAACCGACTCACCGCACAATGATTGAAGCACGTTCAACTTGAAACAAGGCGAGGTTTTAGTTCCAAACTTCGCAACGCTTAGATTCGTCTTCGATGGATGAAGAAAATGAGTTAATCGCGCTACGGCGCAAAAAACTCGACGCGCTTCGTGCGAAGGGCGTCGATCCATATGGCGGCGGCTTTGACGTAACGGGCTCGATTGCGCAGGTGCGCGAAAAATTTAAGGAAGGCGAGACGCTTCGCGCAGCCGGCCGCATTACCGCGCATCGGGACATGGGCAAAAGTCATTTCCTCGATCTGCGCGATGCGACCGGGCACATTCAAATCTACATTCACGCGAAAGAGGTCGGGACAGAGCTGATCGACGTTTTTCGATTGCTCGATCTTGGCGATTTCATCGGCGTGGAGGGGACCTGTTTTGTCACTAAAAGTGGGGAACCGACGCTGAAAGTGCGCACGTTCGAAGTGCTGGCCAAAGCCTTACGGCCGCTCCCTGAAAAATGGCACGGATTACAGGACGTCGAAGCCCGGTACCGGCAACGTTATCTGGATCTTCTTACGAACGAGCATTCCCGCGCGGTGTTCGAAAAACGCATCGCAATTATCCGAGAAACGAGGCGCTTCTTCGAGGATCGCGGCTTTCTGGAAGTGGAGACCCCGATTTTGCAGACAATCCCAGGAGGTGCGGCCGCCGAACCGTTCAGAACACATCATAAGACGCTGGGCATCGATCTTTATCTGCGCATTGCGTTGGAGCTCTATCTGAAACGTTTACTTGTCGGTGGACTCAACAAGGTATTCGAAATCAACCGTAACTTTCGTAACGAAGGCATTTCCAGAAAACACAATCCGGAATTCACAATGCTCGAAGCTTATTGGGCGTATGCCGATTTTGAAAAGATGGCCAATCTCACTGAAGAACTGATTTGTTATCTCGCCGAGAAAATCTGCGGTTCGCTAACAATCGAGCATCGAGATGCAGAAGGAAAAATTGTCCGCGCGATTAATTTGAAACGGCCCTGGCGCCGTGCGCGCTATCACGATTTGGTGCGGGAAGTTTCCGGCAAGGACTGGTTTGAGCTCTCCAGAGAACAACGGCGCGATCGGGCCACGAATGAATTCAAATTGGAAATCCTCCCTCAACTGGCCGATTTCGAAGTAACACAGCACGTATTTGAAAAACTAATTGAAGAGAAGACGATCGATCCGCTGTTCGTCACGCACTGTCCGAAAGAGCTGGTGCCGCTGGCAAAACAAAACAGGGCGGACGACTCGCTGGTCGATGTCTTCGAACTGATCATTAACGGAGCGGAGATCGCGCCTGGTTACAGCGAGTTAAACGATCCACTCCTGCAACGCCAGCGGCTTCTTGAACAGGCGGGCGAAGAGAGACAAAAGATTGACGAGGAATTTCTCCTCGCACTTGAACATGGCATGCCGCCCGCCGGCGGCGTCGGCATTGGAATCGATCGGCTCACGATGCTGCTCACCGGGGCAGACTCGATTCGGGACGTGATCCTTTTTCCTCTGCTGCGACCAAAGAAACTGTAGTCGTTGCTCTGTGAGCGACGCTATCTATTACCACGTTAGCATGGCGCTTCGCACAGCGAAGCGGCTACAACAAAGCCCAGGCTAGCCGCGTTCCAAATCAAAAGTGACCTTTGCGTTGATGCGGCAGTTTGTGACTTTGCCGTCGTCTACTTCAGCGGTGAATTCCTTGTTATAAATCGAGCGAACGTTCCGCAGTGTCTTCGTGGCTTCTTCCACCGCACCTTGCGCGGCATCCTCCCAGCTCTTCGGCGATTGTGACATCAGTTCAATAACTTTAACGACTTTGGCCATGGTGATCTATTCTCCTTCACTTATTTTATCTGGGCGCAGCGCAACCTGCGCGTTTTTTGGTCTCCCATTCGGCTCGCAGCACCTTAGAGTTTGGACGAGCTTATCTGGGAATGCGGAATTGCTACGACGAGCGCGATTCCGCCCAGCACAGCAACAGAGGCCAGCATGTAACGTGCCGTGATTGGTTCACCGAGCAAAAGTATTCCGCCAGTGGCAGCCAGTACCCGGAACGCTGAGTTGGACAGTGGCGGCACTGGCAGTTTTCAGCCCGGATAGAACCCTGTACCAAATCACATAACCAAGACCTGAGGTAACCGCGCCCGATATTAGGGCGTAGTTGATCCCAGCAAGGTTGTAATTTGCCCATGGAACGAAAACGATGCTGAGAGCAGCGGCGAATGGGACCGCGCGGACAAAATTTCCCGCCGTGACGCTTGCCGGATTCCGTTCTCCTTTGCCGCGCAATGAATAAATGCCCCAGGCTAAACCGGCTCCTAACATCAGGATCGAACCAATTAATGGCGGAGCGGAAAGTCCGGGGAATACAAGCACAACGAGTCCGGTAACCGCAACGATGAAACCGACAATTTGGATTGTGTTTAATCGCTCTCCCTTGTGCAGCCCCCGGAGAATCATCGTGGCCTGAACCGCTCCAAACAAAAGCAAAGCGCCGGTTCCGGCTGAAAGAGATGTATACCCAAATGAAAAGCCAGCCGCGTAAGCGAATAGCGCGAACGCTGAGACCCAGTTGCCATATCGAAGTGACGAATAGTCCGTGACACGTGCCGAGTTAGAACAGGTGTCGACTAGAGGAGTAGCGGTTGTATTGATTGTCAGCATCTTTCGAACGCTTATGACGAAGCAGAGCGCCAGGGCACCGGAGAAAATACGAACGAAGGTGAAAGTGGCGGGATCGATACTGCTTTCCTTCAATGCGGCTCGGCATAAGAGCGAATTGCTCGCGAAGGCAATCATCGCCAGCAGTGTGAGAATGAAAATTCGTGCGTTACTCATGGAAGAGTTTGACGGCAATCTGCCCGGCATTGCGCGCCGTTTTCAATGCCGCGTAGCGCAAAGTATAGCTTGCTACTCGATCTTTTCCCAGAACCCGCGGCGATTCGGAATATTTGGGAAAACAAGTTGGCCCTGGTAGAAGGTGAACGGGCTGGATCGGTCGTTGCCACCGAAAGATAACGTCAGCGTTTTACCTTCAGCGCTCCAATGACCTGTCACGGGCTCCCTGCGCTCGTAGGCCGTGACGGTCCAGTTCTCAACTGTACCATCGGAGTGAAGCACTAGATGCTCGTCTATCGGGCCCGTATAGCTGATCGTAGTTTTTCGCCAATGACCGATCAATACGTTCGCATTTTCCGAAGAGGACGCACTTGACTCTTGAAATTTGATGATCCGTGAGTCGGCAGCCTGTAGGGAAAAGGCAGCGAAGGCGAAAGCAGCACAGTGCGAAAGCCAAGTGATTTTTCGAAAAACGTGTTGTGTTGTCATGGGACCTCAGTGCCGAGTCTGACAAGGTCACCAACCGGTGACAACTCTATTCGTGGGTTGTTGCGCGACCTTGAACTCGAACCGATGTTCAGCGGGTAACATGAAACTTCCGACAATCATAGAGCAAGGACGATTTCCTTCACCGGCTCCTGCTCCGCAGGCGCTGGCATGGGACGGCGGCAAACTATGGATGGGCTCGCGCGACCTGAGCCGAATCTATGCAATTGATTCGAAAAAGTGGGAGGTGCTCGAAGAGAAAGAACCGCCCGGTATCCCATGGGCGGCTGTCGCGACGAACGGAACGCTCCGTTTTACGATCGGGGAAGGCCCAAATGACGATCGCTACATTCGCCGGTTCGTTCCCAAAGTCGGTTTTTCTGAGACCGACCGAATCGCTTGTCCTGAGTTTACGGGGTCATACCTCAGCTACGACGGCGAACATCTCTACCTGAGCCAATGGTACAAACACCGCATCCTTGAGCTGGACGCGAATGGCAATATCATCCGCGTCATTGACGGCGGTGCCGAGGTATCGGGCCACGCGTTTGTTGATCGAATGATCTACGTGTTGCGCGGGACCGAACAGAATGGTGAAAGCTGGACCATCGCGCGACTCGATCCGCGGGAGGAAAAGCCGGAGGTTAAAGACATCGCGGTCGTGCCGTTTGCATGCCGTTCGCTAACTTTCGATGGCGAACTGTTTTGGTCGAATCATCGCGCGAAAGACACGATTGTTTCATTTGTTCTTCCGAGCTGAAGACGCGGTTGTGATTCGTAGGCCACCGCTAGGGCGTACGCGGTCCGATTTCCTGAGCGATGTTGTTGCCTAGTGGTCGCAGAGCTGAGGCAATCAGATTATCCGGGCCGCTGGTGGACAATACTGGCCGATAGGCGCATTGAGTGCCTGGTTATCCGAGATTTTGCAAGTTGAACAAGCGACGCAAACGGTTGCTTACATCAAGAAATGTTTGTCGGTCATTACAGTGTTGCTTTCGCCGCTAGGAGTAAGAAGAACAAAATTCCGCTCTGGGTTTTATTCATTGCAGTTCAGTTTCTCGATTATATCTGGGCGACTCTAGTGCTGCTTGGGATTGAGAAGGTGCGCGTGATCAAAGGATTTACCGCGGGAAGCATGCTCGACTCGTATTTCCACCCGTATTCCCACAGCTTGATTGCGGCGATTGCGTGGTCTTGTATTGCCGGTCTTGCTTACAAGATATTTTGCAGCCGACGCGGCCGCGTCTATAGGAAATACGCTGCTTTTGTTGTAGGCGCAGCTGTTTTCTCGCACTGGATTCTCGACCTAATCGCGCATCCGCGTGATCTCGCGATCTACGACAACACCTGGAAAGTGGGTTTCGGTTTGTGGAATTATCGGGATCCCGAGTTTGCGTTGGAAATCGGGCTGCTTGGCGTCGGGATCATGCTTTACCTGGCTCGAAATGCGATGCCGACAATTCGTAAAGGAGCCGCGATCGCTTTCGGAGTCGTCCTCGTTGTCATCCAGGTAGGTGATACATACGTGCCTCGCACTCCGTTGACAGATAATGCTACTGCCAAGGGCGTTTGGGTTTTCTATACGTTCTTTGTTGTTGTCGCTTTCTTGATAGAGAAAATCGGGAGTCGACGGCAAACTAATGCATCGTGATCGTGATAGTCTTTGGCGTCTCGGGAGCGGGAAAAACTACGATTGGCAAACTGCTCGCCGAAGAGCTTGGCTGGAAGTTTTATGAAGCAGATGATTTTCATCCGCGTGCCAACATCGAGAAGATGCGTAGCGGTCGTCCGCTGACAGACGAAGACCGATGGCCGTGGTTGAAACTTTTGCACGAGCAGATTACGCGCTCTCTTGCTGCAAAAGAGAACGCAGTGCTTGCCTGCTCTGCATTGAAACGCGCGTATCGGGAGCGCATATGCGTCAGCGACGACGTGAAGTTTGTGTTTCTTCGCGGAGATTACGCGCTCATTGAAAACCAACTCCGCCGCAGACACGGTCACTTCATGAATCCTGCGTTGTTGCAAAGTCAGTTTGCCGATTTGGAAGAACCGCAGCCGGATGAAGATGTACTGACGGTCGATTTGGGACGATCTCCGGAAGAGATCGTCGAGGAGATCAAAGCGCAGTTGAATCTGAGGACGACGGCTTCCTAGCCGTTGGGAAAAAATGCCAGGATCGGCGCGCTGCGTTTACCTGTCATGTTCAGCGAAGCGAAACACCTCTGGCTTTTGCCCTGCCGTGCGGTCGAAGAAATGATCAGAGATTTCTTCGCTTCGCTCAGAATGACAAGGAGGGAATCTCGACAATTTTAAACAGACTTGCAGCGCTTCGGCCCTGCCATCGCGCTTTGTAACGCTACGAAGCGGTCGGTCCATAATAAAGATTGTCGCTGTCGACACTGAAAAGTCGATTCCAACGTGCGCGATAGTTTTCGAACGCGATCTGCGCTGCGAGTTGCATCAGCTGTTCCTCGGAAAACTGATTGCGTAAACGGGTATACAACTCGTCGGAGACATTCGATGGCGCGTTGGTTAGGGCGTCCGCCAGTTCAATGACCAACCGTTCGGTATCGTTGATGTCCACTCAGAAGGGACAACCAACACGCGCTGCGGCGCGGATTTTTCCCAATTGAATGTAACGCAATGAGATCAGTCGTTTGCGGCCGAGAGCAGTTTCCATGGCAATGCCTCCCCACACCAGACTGGGCAAACGCATCTGGATCTTCGCCGGTGTAAAATCCTTTCCGAACATCTTGCGCATCACGCCGTAGAACCAGCGGAGATGCCACGGCGCCTGCTTTTTCTCCAAACCTGAAACTCGAGCCATGACTAATTCGTATCGTTCTCCGCAACGCCTTCGGTCTTAACAGTCGAAAGCATCTGGTTCTTTACACGTGTGCTGGTTTTCTTAGCGAAACGAGTCTGTTCACGAGCCCGTTTGTTGCCTTTTCCAAAAACATTCCCCACGCGCTGAGCGAAGCCAGAGTTGGCACGCAGATCAGAAGGAATACCCAGATCGGCACTTCGCGAATGCGCAGTCCCAGCCAGATGACATAGGGTTGGTGAATGAGGTACAAGCCATACGAATAGAGTCCAACGAGAGCGAAGAGTTTCGCAGGCTCTTTGAATACCGAAATGATTCCAGCGATGCCGACGATTTCGAGCAAGCAACATGTGCCGGTAGCAAAATCGACAAAAATGTACTCGTAGAGGCCGTTGTACAGCTGCAGCGCTGCAGGGTAGAGTGCCAGGCCAAGAACTAGTCCCGCTCCGCGAAGTAAAAACCACTCCACGCGTGCAGTTGATCCTGTGTGCCACATGGCGAACGACATTCCCAGCGCGAACTCAGGCAAGCGACAGATTGCGAAACCGCCTAGGACCCAGAGGCCATTCTGCTGCCAGACGACGAGCAACATGTAACGGGCGAAAAATCCGGCGGCGCACGCAATTAACAAAAACCACCAGGGACCAATGCGACGCGCCGTGAGGAAAAGCAGCGGAAAAATCAGGTAGAACTGGATTAGCATGGAGAAGTACCACCACGCTGCGTTGAGGTACAAGAAATTCATTTCAATATCGATGAAGCGCAGGCCGAGCAGGCTCAGGATGATGCGGTCATCCACTGGTTCCAGTCGGGCAACGAATGGCGAGAGAAGATAAACCAAATGCGCCATCCAGTACATTGGATAGAGCCGCAGAAACCGCGCTCGATACCAGACGCCCCATCCGATCGCGCCGGATTCGGCACGCTGCATGGTTGATTGCATCAGAGTCCAACCGCTCAGGATAATGAAAACGCCGACAGCATGGAAACCAAGTCCAGAGACTTTGAACCAGACCAATCTCAGAATAGTGAGAAGGCTCGCCGCAAGGTTACTCCAATCGGATGCTGGAAGGACGCCGTACTGAAAATATGTCCGGAAAAAATGAAAGTAAGCGACGAAAAGAATTGCCAACCCCTTTGAAATGTCGATCCAAACGAGCCGCTTCATCGCATCGGGTTAACAGGGAAAAGTCATCCAGGTCAAGACGCTCGACGACGTGAACACTGCCCGGACGGGAGTCTACTAAGACGCCTGCGAACCAACCATAGTGGCGGATCGCGTAGTGCTTCCGGCGAGCGCGAGAATCACATCTGTCTTCGCGATCGTGCCGATTAAACGTTTTGTTGCCGAATCATCAACCACTGGCAATCGCTCGCCATCGTGATGCCTGAAACGCTCGAGCGCTTCGATCAGCGACGCGTCAGGTCGGACTACCGGGATGGAATCGACCAGGACGTCTCCCGCAATAACGACTTTCGCGAGCTCCGGCGTATTCAGGTAATTTTTGACGTCGTGTAGCGATACTGCACCGATAAACCGATCGTGATCGGCCACGTAGAGGTAATTGAACCGGGTTGCGACGAATTTCTCGGCGATCTCGGAAAAGCCCGCTCTGGGCGAAATGGTCAGTGGGCTTGGTTTCATAATGTCATACACGTGAAGTTCCGCGAGCTGCTTGCGATAATCGCCCGCGCCTTTTCGTTTCAGCGCTTCAGCATAAATCGACTGTTTCCCGATGCTGGCGGACGTGTAATAGGCAACGACGCACGCCAACATCAGCGGGAGAATGATCTGATAATCGAGTGTGATCTCGAAGATCATGATGATAGCCATGATGGGCGCATGAGTGGCGGCTGCGAGAAATGCGCCCATGCCGACAAGTGCGAACGCGCTGGGATTGATTTCGAGGTGGCCAAGAACGTGCTGTGTACCAACTGCCGAACAGAAACCCAAGGCTGGCGCCGATGAAAAGCGTTGGCGTGAAAACGCCGCCAACCGCACCGGAACCAAACGTCGCAGTAGTAGCAAGGATTTTAAAAATGAGGATGACGGCGAGCGTTTGCCACACCCATTCGCCGCGCAAGATCCCACTTACCGTGCTGTAACCGTTACCGCAGACCTGTGGGTAGAATATAGCCAGCGCGCCTACGATTAAACCGCCAGCGCACATCTTTACGTACACTGGCGCCGCGATGCGCCCGGTCCATTCTTCGCTGAAACGCAACAGCCGTATAAACCACGGCGCGAGCAGACCCGCACTGAGACCGAGCAACAAGTATGGCAGAATTTCCCAGTTGTGGTTAAGTTGAAACGCCGGAATGGCGTAAAGTGGATCTGGGCCGAGGAACGCACGTACGGTTAGCGTGGCGATGACCGACGAGAAAACGAGAGGTCCGAAGATTTCCATGGCCAAGGAGCCAAGCACGATCTCGGCGACAAACACCGCCCCGGCGATCGGGGCATTGTAAGCGGAGGCGATCCCTGCTGCCGCACCGCAACCGACGAGCAATCGCAGGCGTGGAGTAGACCATTTTCTCACCCGTCCGGCGAGAGAAGCCGCGAGCGCCGAAAGCTGAACCAGCGGCCCCTCGCGCCCGATCGATCCACCGGAAGCGATAGTGAAAAGTGCGGAGAGACACTTCAGCAGTGTGCGTCGCGCGGCGATCTTCCCATCACCAAGCACAACCGCTTCCATGTAGTCGGTCGTTGTGACCTGTCCGCGCAATCGTGTGCCGAACTGAATGATCGCGCCGGCCAGTAGTCCGCCGACTGCTGGAACAATCAGTCGGAGCAATACAGGCATTTGGGAAAAACTTTCGACCAGGCCCGGCTCCGAGCTGCCAGTAAGGATTTTATGAACAACGCTCGTTGCGACACGAAACCCGATCGAGCAAATGCCTCCGCAGAAGCCAATGACGCCAGCCCAAATCAGCGTGCCCTGAAGATCGGTTGGACGAATACGCTCCTGAAACCAGACCAGGAATTTAAGCCTGCGGAAGATCTTCAGGCTCGAACCAGAGGACTTGGTAGCGGCGTTGCTGGAAACCACTCTTATCAAGTTGATGCATGGCCGCATGCGTCAAGGGAGAGATTGACATTGAAGAATGCGACCCTTGTTGCTGCCGTAGCTATCTCAGAACCGATGATCAGTACGAATGCGCGTGAAATTTCACTGGAAGGCGGACGTCTACGCGTAGTCCTTGCCACGGTTGTCATCAATGTCGTCGCAGTCTCGCTCTTGACGTTCGCACCCTGGTCGGACTGGCGCACGGGCGCAGCACTCAACATCGTCGACAATTGTCTTCTCGTCGGTTTTGCGCTCGTTAACATCGTTGAGATAACTTTTCTTCGGCGCTACATCTTCACCGGATGGGATTGTTTGCATGACCTGGTTCGTTGCGAGATCAATCTTCACCAGCTTTGCTCCGCCCTTGACGATCTCCTGCATTTTTGGCGCTGCTGGATCGAGGACCCATGAATTGTCCTGATCATCGACTATTACGCTTTGCACGCAGACAAAATGTGAGCCCGCAAGGCCGGGCTTGTTCCATTCGTCGTTGGGAAACGCTTTGCGCCGGCCGTCTACAATCTCCGCCACCGAAATTGAGTGATCATCCGACCAATAGGGAAAATAGCACGAAGCTGCGGCCGGACTTTGTCGAGACACCAACGCCAGTGATTTGTTTGTCGGGAAAACTCGCGACCTCTTGTAGCTCTGCTGCGACTGCAATTGCGGCATTGATAAGAAAAACCGCGGAGAAAGAATTGAATTCTCACAAAGAGGATTCGTTGCTCCGCTCAAAGCCGGATGACTGAATGCGCCGAGCTGGTCTCGCCTAAGCGTGTCAGCTGGCTGTCGCCGCTTGTTCGCTGCTCGGTGCCTGGCCTGGGCCGATTCTCAGTGCCAGAAGCGCAGCGATAACCGCTAGTCCACCAAGCAGAAAAAAGGCATCGGCGTGGGTGCCTGTTCGTGTCTTCAATACGCCGATGAGCGCTGGGCCCGCAAATCCGCCGATGTTCGCTATCATAGTCACCAGAGCTATGCCTGCCGCTGCTGCCGGTCCCGTCAAGAACTGGGTTGGCATTGACCAAAACGGACCGTAACTCGCACAGTGTCCTAGTGGGACGAGCGCCAGCGCAATAATCGCCAGCACCGGCTGGTGCAACAGGGCGCACCCGAGAAAGCCCACAGCCGTTACTAACAATGGCACAGCTATGTGTAAAGCTCGCTCGCCTTTGCGATCGGAATGGTAACCATTGAGAAGCATGCCCAGAATTGTTATCGCGCTAATCGCGCCCAGTACCAGACCTACCTTGAAGTTACTAAGGCCGGTAAGTGACTTGATAACGAGCGGTGCCCAGAAGGAGTAACCATAGAATCCGGCTGCAGTCAGAAGGAAAACGATCCCTAACTTCCAAACAGTCGCATCGCTCAGAGCTACGCGGATATCCGGCCTTAAGAGGCAGGCGTTTCGCTCGGCTGCAAGGGTTTCTACCAGCCAATCACGCTCTGCCGGAGCCAGCCAGCGCGTTGTTTCCGGCCCGTCATTTAGGTAGAAAATCACGCTGATACCAAGGACCATTGCCGGCAAGCCTTCGAGCAGGAACAACCATTGCCAGCCCTTTAGCCCATAAATTCCGTCTAACCCCAGCAGCGCTCCGGATAACGGCCCTCCAATCAGTCCGGTCACTGGGACGGCCGTCATGAAGGCTGCAATCGCTCGCGCGCGTTGCGCAGAGGGGTACCACAGGCTCAAATAGTAAATCACTCCTGGGAAGAAACCTGCTTCAGCAACTCCAAGAAGGAATCGTAGCAGGTAGAAGAGCGGAGGAGTGCGCACAAGCATCAATCCCACGGAAATCAGACCCCATGTTACCATGATTCGCGCGATCCAAAGCCGCGCTCCGACTCGCTCCAGGATGATATTGCTTGGGATCTCAAAGAGACAATAACCAAGAAAGAAGATACCCGAACCAAGACCAAACACTGTTGAGCTAAATCCAAGATCGGCGTTCATCTCCAACGCTGCAAGGCCAACGTTCACCCGGTCCATCCAGGCGATAACGTAAAGCAAGAAGAGGAATGGGATCAGCCGCCATGTCACCTTTCGCAGCGTGACTGCTGAGATCGGTACCTTAGCAGTTGCGCCAACAGCGTAGGCGGAGTCGCTTGATCTCTGCATGCCTCACGCACCTTAGACCGCCGCCACTATATTGGAAGTGATGATGATTGCTTGCCATCCGGTTCGCTTTCCGTTACAGATCGCGTCCTTCAACTCCAATGACATTTATGAGAGCCCTCGCCTTCTTCACTGCAATTATCATGTCGCTCACCGCTGTCCACGCAAACGTGCCTATCATTGTTACCGGCCCTGCTCACCTGCGGACGGCGGTAAGATTGTGTGGCAAAGCGAGCGATCAGCTAAGAAATGGGGATATTGCCGGTGCAAAGCAAAACGTTGATGCGGCACTTCGAATCGATCCGAAGTTGTGGCCAGCCCTCTTCGTTCGCGCCCAGATTTATAGAAGCGAGGGTAAATACGAACTGGCTATTCAGGACTGTAACGAAGCGCTCCGACAATACCCGGGCTGCGTGGAAGCATCACTGTTGCGTGCCAGTGCCAAAGTGCATCTTGGCAAATACGCGGACGCGTTAAAAGAATTCAATTATCTGATCTCCCTTCATCCTAGGCCTGTGACATTGGCCAGAGCACTGAGCGATCGCGCATGGTTTCAGGCGACTTGCCCTGATCCAGCGTTTCGCAATGGAAAACAAGCAGTCAAGGACGCGAAGGCCGCGTGCAGTATCATGCAGTGGAAGGACGAAGATATGATCGATACACTTGCGGCCGCCTACGCGGAGACTGGTGATTTTGCTTCTGCGACGCGTTACGCAGCGCAGGCGTTGACAATAAAGGACATTCCTCCACGGGACGCGAACCGGATTCAACACGATCTGACGTTGTTTCAGGAGAATCGACCGATTCGATTATAACGCTACGACCGCATTTTGATGCGGAGTTGTTGACATCGCAGCGCTACACCATTGTCAAATCGTGCTCGTTCTTTAAATTGGATCGAACGCGAAAACCGGAAGTCTTGTGAACTACATGCTACTTACCGATAAGGATCAAAATGCCGGCCGCCAGCGCCAGGATCCCCATTACGAGAGTCGGGATGGTGATGTGGAATAGTAAATGATTCCGACGAGTATCAGGTAGATGGCGAGCAGGAGCATTCCGAGGTTTTTGGTGATGTTCATGCGGCTTTTTTTGAGGCAAAGGCAGCGCGTTTGCACGCTTTAAATTGCACATTGTTGGATATCACTGGATCTTCGACGAAACCAGAATCGCGTCACTCATGCCGTGTAGAAACTTTTTGTCTGCTGGCGCGATCGTTGCGAGCACACCCCGTAGTTTTACACGATCCGGTTCCACAAAGAAGTAAGGACAAAGACGCACGCGGCCCTTCATTGTCTTTAACTCGTTAGAAGTAGGATCCCAATACCGATGGTCGAACAGGCTGCCTTTGTGAAAGCTTTGCATGATCGTAGGTGACGAGTCGAATGTCTCAAGTGCATGGTTGATTCGCTTTTCCCATTCCGCATGCGGCAGATCGGCGCCGAGCGCGATACCGCGGCTGCCCCAGCCAAGCGGTGAAAAGCCGCTCACTTTCAAAAGAAGATCGCGATCTTTCTGACTGAACCTCGCTGACTCGCGCCAGTCATGAATCTCCAGGCGTGGTATGACTGCATGTTGCGGCAAGGGCGTTGGATCGAGCAGCCACGAGTAGGGGATCACTTCCTGTAGCTTGCTGAGATATTTCTCGCCCAGTTCGCGTCGCCAAAACTCGCGCAGCGGCTGCATCCAAAAAAGCGCGAACCACATTTTCTCCTCGAGATATGGCTTGATCGGCGGTGTGACGGTGATGCGGCCTTGTGCACTTGCGCGCAACGTACTCTCGATCCCGGGAATGTTTGGCAGATCAAATAATTCGAAGAAGCGGTAAACGGCGCGTCCGTCCTGCGGCTCATAATTCTCAGCGGCCATAACGCGCCAGATGTAGCCGGGATCGGTGATCCCGGTCGTCGCGGAATTGCGAAGAGAGCTGGAGTCAACGCCTCCGGCTACCGCATGTCGCTGATTCAACCGCGCGGCGATCCATTCCATTTCAGGTCGATACGTTGCGGCCTCTTGCGAGATAACGATGTCACCACCATTTGGCAGCACAGTGCGAAAACCCTCCAGCATTCCGTCTGCACCGCCGATGATCTGGCTGTCGAACGTTGAATAGGTCTGGTTGAGCCAGCCGGTCAGACCGATTCCACCTGGCACAGAATCGATTTCAGCAATGATGTAGTCCTTTTCGGTCAGAATAAGATCGGGACGAATCACCCGCGGTAAATCGTCCCGAATTTCTTTACGCCTCGAAAACTCAATCAGCTCTTTGGGTTTACCGGCATCGAGATAACGCGCTACCCACGCGGGCTGCTTGCCCTTGACGCTGAGCTGATAGAGCTGATTACAGGCGCGCTGAAAAACGAACAGCCGATGTCCGAGTTGTTCCAGTTCAGCGAGAAATTTTTTCTCGATCGGAAACGCATCGGGCGAGAGCAGCCATGCCTTTTCCGCGAAAAGACCCTCTTTTGGAAAAGCAGCGCGAATTGTGGCTAGCTTGTCGTCCTGAACTTGCATTAAAAGCAAACGTTCAACGCCCAACGCCGAACGTCCAATGTCGAATGCAAGCATCTGAATTGAACATTTGGCATTGGACGTTAAGCGTTGGGCGTTTGCGGCTCATCTTCCGGCCGCCATTTTCTTGAGCGCGACCTTGACCAGTTCTTCCGCTGATGTCGCTTCGCCTTTCTCCTGGAGGTCGCGCACTGCTTTGTGTGCATCGATCTGTTTGTATCCAAGCGCGATCAACGCGAGCACGGCCTCGTTGGCCCGCTCCTGCTCCGGCGTCGGCGCATGCGCTGCACTGGCTGCTTCCCAGGCTGCGGCCACTCCCAGCTTGTCCTTTAATTCCAAAATGATTCGCTCAGCCGTTTTTTTTCCGAGCCCGCTGATTTTTGAGATTGCCGCGACATTGGAGTTCACGACAGCGGCCTTGAAATTATTCACGCTCATTCCGCTAAGCACTGCGAGCGCTAGCTTCGGCCCGATGCCGCTCACATTGTTGACGAGCAGTCGAAAAAGATCGCGCTCAGCCGGCGTCATGAATCCGTAAAGCACATGCGCATCTTCGCGGACCGCCAGGTGCGTGAGAATACGAATGGGCTGGCCCGGTTCCGGAAGTCGATCGTAACTGGAAAGCGGGATAAGAACTTCGTAACCAACGCCGCCGACATCGACGATTGCGTGCGTCGGCAAAGCGCTCATCAGTTTGCCATCGAGAAAAGTGATCATGAAATCGTTAAAGAGGTTGGAGCGTTAAAGTGGTTCCGACAATTTGGCAATTCAGCTTTGTAACTTTTCAACGAGTCATTCTGGCTTTAGCACGAGGGTGAGATCAACCTGTTTCCCTTTCGCGATGTTGAAGCCACGCGTGGGAAAAGATGTCCAAGTTTGGGGAGGCTTCGGAAAAAGCGCCTGGACAAGTGAAGTTGGTACAATCACGAAGCGCGGGCCCGCCCCGGACATGAAATCGACTGCATTCTTTTTGTTAAGCCGTGTGAAAAAGCTTTGCACGCGACCGCGAAAATACCAGACCACGCTCGGTTCCTCGAATTCGACGGACGCAAATTGCATGTTCGACTGCAAGTGTAGGCGCGATTCCCGGAAAAGCTGATACGCGGGGAAAAACCGTGCGACTGCCGGCGGGATGATTAATGCAATTATAATCCCCAAACAGGCACTAGTGATAGCGACTGTTCGAAACGAGCCGTGGTTTGTGATTGCAACCGCTCCTTGCCAATGCCGCGCAAGCAGGAGCGCGAGTAGCGGAAACGCCGGCAACGTGTAATGGGGCAACTTCGTTGCAACCAGTGTGAAGATCACAAAAATGATTGCGATGCATGTGAGGAGATAATTATCGAGTTGGCTTCGCCTGTAGCCGGGATCGGCGATCCCGGCCTTTTTTTGTCTCCACAATTGCCGGATCAACCACGGCAACTTAATCGACCAGGGAAAGAAACTGACGAAGATTGTTACAAAATAGAACGGTAGGAGCAGCAGATACATGCCAAACGAACTCGCCCCGTGACCTTCCATCGTCGCAAGGGACCGACTAATGACATGTCGCCCGATTCCAGTTGCCAGGAATTCGCCACGAGTGCGAACTAGCGCCGGAATTCCCCAGAGCGCGACAACTGCGAGCATCAGCAAAATTCCACGCAGGAATTTGAAGTGCCGAGCCAACTGCCAATCTCGCGCAAGAATAATTGTCGCTCCAACAGTGAGCAACGGTACCCATGCAATCGGTCCCTTCGCCAGAAAACCAAACGCAAGCGAGAGGTAAAACGTGAGCCACCACCGCGTTGGATGGTAGGGCGCTACCGGTCCGAGCCGGACTGGCGTTTGGCGCGCCGCTGGCGGAAACGATCGCGTCAAAAGTTCATAGCCACTCCAATGCGCCAACGTCATGAACAGCACGAGCCACATGTCAGCGACTGCGGCTTTTGCATGAACAAAAGTCTGTAGCGAAAGTGTGAAAATAATCGCCGCCCACCAACCAACTGAGGTCGCGCCATTGCGGCGGCTCCAGGCAAAAATCACGAGAGCAACCAGCGCGGCCGCGATCGCAGATGGAAACCGCGCGCTGAAATCGCTCTCACCAAAGATGCGATAGCTCGCTACCTGCGCCCAATAGGCGAGGGGAGGTTTGTCCAGCCGTAGCTGATTATTAAAGTAGGGAACGACGTAATCTGCGCGCTGGATCATTTCTCGCGATGCCTCTGCGAATCGCGGTTCGTCACGATCGATCAGCGGCAGGCTCCACGTGCCGGCCAGATGAAAAAGGACCAAGCCGAAAAACAGAAAGACGGAATTGCGTATTGCGGATTTCAAGAGCGCGCTCAAAATAGCGCCCGCTAAAACTGACGGGAACTTATTTGTGAAGCGCGCCGCCGTTTTTTATTGGCTGATCGGTATCGTCATTGCGGCGATAGCGATCGCAACAGCATTCTATTTCGACGACGGACTACGTGATTTCATCGCGCAACATCAAAACCCCGTGATGCGCAATTTCATGCGCAATGTTAGTTTGTATGGTGATTGGCCCTCACATCTTGCCCTTGGATTGCTCCTTTTAGCAATCGCCTGGCGGCGCCAGAGCAAAAAATGGATGCGAATTTTTTTGTCGATGCTGGTGGCGATGGCGATTGCAGGCGTTGCCGGGACCGTGATCAAACGCACGATTCCAAGGGCCCGTCCGTCGGTGAAATCAGAGCTCCGCTGGGGCGGCCCGCGTTTTAGTACGAAATATCACGCGTTTCCGTCGGGTCATGTCGGTGCCTCCACCGCGTTTTTTGGTGTTTTAATTTTCGCACGCCGGCGCATCGGGCTCGCCTGTCTTCCCATCCCGATTCTGATTGGGCTTTCGCGAATGTACCTTGGTGCGCATTACCTTTCGGACGTTGTTTGCGCGGCAGTCCTGGGGATTCTCTGCGCTGCCGTCGTTTGGCGGTTTTTCCAGCAACCTTGGCCGTGGGCTACTTCAAAAATCGAATAGAACGAGCAGAGAGCAGGAACAGGATTTTTAGGCGCGGAGGGGGTGAGATTCGAACTCACGATCCATTTCAGCGAAGCGGACCGAAAACTGTAGACCTGCCGAACTTCGGCGCAACCTCGGTCATCAAACCGCGCCTGCGTAACAGGTGCACTCGAAAAAGATCGGCACGCTTTTCAGCATTGGTTTGATCCACCGCTTCTTTGTTCGTCTCATGAGTAGTTGCGGAAACTGTGCGTTTCCAGTCTTCGAGTAATCTGCGCTAAACTCCGGACGACATCGACGTCCGACGGCGTGAGCGGTAAACTAAACGTGAACTTGCGCAGCGCGTTCGGATGAAACATCACCCTATTGCGCTGGTAGTCGATTTCCAGTTCACCATTAAGCCTTTCAGTCTCTCTTGCCCTTGTTATCGAATTTTCCTCCCTTTCGTTGTGCATTCCTCACCTCGTTCTACGGAACCGACGCGACGAAGTTCCGAGAAAAGCCGAACGGCCATTGAGATAATGAATCAAGGTGCCCTGAGCGGGGCGCCCTGTACCCATCGGGACGGGCATGTCCTTTGCCGCACTTCGAGGCAGCCGGATAGAGTTGGGGCTGGTCTCCACCACCGATTCCGAGGGGCGGACAATCTGGATTGCTGACGCGCATCGCGGAGACGGTCAACGTTTCGTTGGGCGAGCGGATGAAAAGCTGGCTGCGTTTGTGGCAACTGGAATCGGCGATGCAGGCTTGCGCACGATTGTCTTGACAAGCCGCCGGGATTTTTCGTAAACACTGCGCATATGGAGACTGGGATTCTACCATTAAGACATACCACCTTGCTGCTCCGGACCGTGGTCGTCCTAGGCGCTGTTCTCATCCTTGTCGGCACTCCAGCCACGGCACGCGCCTATACATTCATCACCATCGATGTGCCCGGCGCCACAAGCACCGAGGCCTCCGGGATCAATCCGCGCGGCCAGATCGTGGGCCATTTCCTGGATGCCAGCGGCGCAGATCACGGCTTTATGCTCTTACGGCGGACGACCTTCATCACCATCGATGTGCCCGGTGCCACGAGCACCGAGGCCTCCGGGATCAATCCGGAAGCCCAGATCGTGGGTAATTTCCTGCAGATTCCAGCGGTGCAGACCACGGCTTTGTGCTGTTACGGGGGACAACCTTCATCACCATCGACGTGCCGGGCGCCACGAGCACCGAGGCCTCCGGGATCAATCCGGAAGCCCAGATCGTGGGTAATTACACGGATGCCGCGGGTATCGTGCATGGCTTTGTGCTGTTACGGGGGACAACCTTCATCACCATCGACGTGCCCGGCGCCACGAGCACCGAGGCCTCCGGGATCAATCCGGAAGCCCAGATCGTGGGTAATTACACGGATGCTGCGGGTATCTGTGCATGGTTTTGTGTTGTTACGGGGGACAACCTTCATCACCATCGATGTGCCCGGCGCCACAAGCACCGAGGCCTCCGGGATCAATCCGCGCGGCCAGATCGTGGGTAATTACACGGATGCTGCGGGTACTTTGCATGGCTTTGTAGCCATGCCATAGACGCTAGTAGTCGCATTGAAATCGCCCGCGTGCTCGTGCGTCTCGATTACCGTTGCCAACCGCATCGTAAATTGCAAATCACAGCGTCGTGTGAGCGGCTGTAAAACTTGGCGTAGCCGATTGCATAGTCCGCAGTCGAGGCCGCGCAGTACGCGTGGTGTTTAGGGTAACAAAACTCCTCCGCAACAATTCGACGGTCTCGCGCTTTCAGGTCTCGTTCAAACAACAAAATCGGCGGGCCGATACTAGTACGCAAAATGCGTGTCGGTTTTTGCGTCGATTAAGAGAGTCAGCCATTCTTGTCGATCCTTTCCTTACGGGATGACGACGAGTCTGCGACCAGGTAAGTCCTCCCGTTGCCAAGCGGTTTCTACGTCGGCGAGCGGAGCTTGTTCGGTATCGATGCTGAGTTTGCCACGGGCGGCCAGCGTCCAGACCTGCGGGAAGGCGTCGAAGATGGCTGAGTGCGGAATGCTGCCACCGCCGCTTCCGTACAGCTCAAGCCCCGAACTGCGTAATGCAGCGGCAGGAAGTGCGATGGTCGGCCCGGCCATTTCACCAATCTCAACGAGGCGGATTCTGGATGCGCCAGCCTTCACGTCATGACCGGTCAAGGCATCCAGCAGCACTTCAGTAGGATGACCCCAGAGATAGTCAATGATGACATCGAAAGGCTTGTGGCCGGCTTCGCGGATAAAAGCTTTGGTAAGTTCCTGGTCAGATTGGTCGAGGTGAATGGTCGCGTCGGCACCCAGATCGTTCAACGTCCTTAATACTTGCTCGTTGCGTCCGCCGGCAACGACACGTCCGGCGCCAAGATGCCTGGCTATTTGGATGGCGAGTTTGCCCGCCACTCCCGTCCCGCCGAGAATCAAGACCGTCTCGCCCGGCTTGAGTTGTGCCCGCCAGACGAGCGAAAGCCAGGCAGATAAGGCGGGATTCGGCAGGGCCGCTGCGGTGGCGTCATCGACCCCGTCAGGAATTGGCAAACACCAGGATCGGGATACGACGGTATGCTCGGCCATCATCCCGTAGGGCAGCCGAGATCCGCCGCAAAACACCCGTGTCCCATCGTCAAGGATGCCGACTCCATCGCTTCCACACACCACCGGCAGTTCACGATGGCTATCGTAGTGCGTACCGCTGGCCATCATCTTGTCGATGTTTTTCAGCGACGCGGCTTTGACGTGGATGATCACTTCGCCCGGACTCGGTTTTGGATCGGGGAATTCCTCGAAGCGAGGCGGTTTTCCAAGCGTGCGCAATACGGCGGCTTTCATGAGCATCCAATCCGTTTCTTTACGCTCATGGCAATTAAAATCAGAACCGCGCGATGGCAGCGGCCTAACGAGAAAGAGATAAGCCGCGGCAGGGTGTCGTGGCAAGATCACTGAACTTATTTCGTAATCGGGCCATTGGCTTCATCAAAACTCGCCTTCGATTAGTGGTTAGTCTCAAGTTAGGCGAGGTCCTATACGAAAATTAGGCGATGACTAACTATACAACTTGGCACGATTTGCGTAAATAAAACCCGTTGGTGATTACGATCTGAATCAGGTGGAGGACATTCCCCCGCTAGGTTCTTCGCCTCTTTCGGACCCTAAATAGAGAGTCAACTCGGCGGGGGGAAAGAAAGTCATAAATGAAAACCTCAGCAGGATTCGTTGTAACATTGTTTTTGATAGCATTTGCCGTCGCTCCCTCGCGGATGTTCGCCCTGCCTGTGCCGCCGCCCGCCGTGTCGTTCACGCTGATTTCGCCGAAGGCTGGACAGGTTCTGTACCCTGGGCAGAAGGTCAGGGTCGAGTGGGAAACATCGAGTCTGAACTCGATCAATTGCACGGATTGTGAGATGGAGCTTTGGCTGTCGTTGGATGGCGGCACGACGTACATTATGCAGATTACACCGTCGATGGATCCGAGGACTACGTTTTTTTACTGGATTGTTCCAAACACGCCTACCAACTCAGCGGTCATAGACATTCGCTTCGGTGCTGAGCCGTTTTACCCCGATGGCTACCACCCGCAAACTGCATCGCCTTTCGTGATTGTAAACACGAGCGGGCAATAGTAATAGATTTGGCTGGGCTTCCAAGTCGCTACGGCGAGTAATGTCATCTGTATCGGCCACCCAAGGGTGTTGAGCCTGTGTTCCTGAGTAAAGAGCAGGCGATTGACTACGCCAGGTGCCGAGCGTGCTTTCGCTCTGGTGAAATTCGGGTCCTGGATTCCAGCGAAACAGTCGAACGCATCATTCCGTTTGATGAAACGGGTCGAAAATTGTAACGCCGGATGTGCAAGCCTCCTGAGCAGCGAGCAGATGAAAAGCTAACTGCGTTTGTATAACTGGAATCGGCGACCCGTGCTTGCGATGAGTCGAGCCAATCAAGAAACGCACAGCCTTTGCCAATTGATGCGTGGATTCCCGCTCGTTGTAATGCGAAGCTCTCAGAAGTCTGAATCAGGCGGAGGACTTTCCCCCACTAGGTTCTTCGCCTCCTCCAGACCTCTGCGCTTTCAGCACCGCGATGAATATCATCAGGCACCCTGCACAAATCGCCCACACCGACGCGATATCCCACAGTAAATGTAGCCAACTCATGATTTTAATTTCGTTTTCTTTGTTTTAGGCTTTCGGGAGTTCCTCGTTATTGAGGAACCTAATTCTGGCCTTTCTCACACGTACTGCAGGAAATTCAGGCCGACGTTACGAGGAAAGTGCAGAGAATTTGCAGAATCGCAGCACAAGCGAAGATTTCTTCTGATTACACGAAAATTTTAGCTCGACAGCGTGTATTCGTTCGATATGTGCATCTGAACATGAAGTACATCCAGCTGACTGCTAGGAATTTAAAAATCTCCCGTTGGTCTCGGCCTTTAAGGAAAACTTGTAAAAGTAGCGGTAAAGCGTAAGGACAACCGACAATTTCGAATTGCTTGCTGGTTCAGAGACACCTGGCGCGGGACCGGCGTCTTAATTCTTTCCCGCGAGCGGATAGCCTGCGAGCGGATAGCCTGTTAAAGACATGCCGTGAGACGCGCACCGTTCGCTTTATTGGTGTTTCTCGTTACGTCGATATTCGCTAATATCGACGGCGCCAGAAGTAACATTTGTTTCGCCGTGTGAATGTATCGGGTCTTCACGGCAAAAATCGGTGGATTGCCAAGACTGATCTTACGCCTGTCCCATCGGATAGATCCGCGATTCAAGCGGTGACACCGTCGCAAATTTTACGCATGGGAAGGGCTAGGGCCGGATGTAGATTTGACGCAGTACACCGAAGCGAGAATGCCATCCGAACAAAAGTGGTACGCTCTGACAGGCCGCGTCGTTGATGCAAAAGTGGAAGCAGACGCCGACATTCACATCGCGCTGGTAGATGCCAGTGGCGACGGCATGGGAACTGTCAGCGCCGAGATTCCCGTCGACCCGAAGTGGTGTGAGATTCGACAAATAGTGTTCGGCTGGACAACGCAGAAGTTTCCGTTCGGCGTCAAAATCGCTCACACGCTCAAATTCGCGAGCAACATGTCATCATCGTTACGGGCAAAGCGTTTTACGATATTGGGCACGCGCCAGCCGATCATTCAAACTTGCGACGGACACCGAAAGATTACGCGGTGTGGGAGGTCCATCCGGTAATGGCATTGCAGGTCGTCCAATAAATCGCCAAAAGGTTTACAGGTTTTTCGTCTCGCGTAATGGGACATGCTTTCGTAGACAGGGTCATGAAAAAGATAGCTCTATCCACAAATTACATTCAGCGTTTCCCTTAGTCGGTCAGCCTTGCTTCTCATCCCGCTCCTCGTTGTCTGCTGTGCACTTTTGCCAAAAGTGCAGGCTGTGAATCCACCACCGGACGGAGGTTATCCCGGAGGCAATACCGCAGAAGGGCAGAGCGCCCTCCTCGGCCTTACAAGCGGCACGTACAATACGGCAGTTGGTTTCCTTTCGCTGAAGGCCCTAGCGACTGGGCAGTTCAACACTGCTATCGGCGCTGGTGCACTCCTTAGCAATACCGCAGATCAAAATACGGCCACCGGCGCGGGAGCGCTCTTAAATAACACTACCGGCGACTCCAACACAGCCGCGGGAGTGTTCGCCCTTTTTGGCAACACTACCGGCGCTCCAATACCGCCGCTGGGTTTGGCGCACTCGGTGATAACACCACAGGAAGCTCCAACACAGCCGACGGCGCTAATACGCTCCTTAACAACACCACAGGACAGAACAATACGGCCACCGGTTTTCAAGCGCTCCAAAACAACACCACCGGCGCCAACAATACGGCTAGCGGCGTTAATGCGCTGATTAGCAATACGACCGGTTTCGGCAATACGGCCATGGGCTTTCAGGCAAGCCAAAGCACAACCACCGGCGGCGGCAACACGGCTATTGGCACTAACGCACTCCAGAGCGACACTATTGGCGGCAGCAACACAGCCATCGGTAGTGGCGCGCTCTTGTTCAACATCACTGGCGACTCTAACACGGCACTGGGCGTTTCAGCCGGCAAACGCTGTTACTACAGGCACTAACGTCATTTGTATCGGAGCAGGGATAGCCGGTGCCAACGTGAACAACAGCCTGCTTTATCGGCAACATTCGAGCGGTCATGAATTATGTAAAACTGTTATGCAATCGCCTCTTGTGTCCCCTCTACTATGGAAGCGGAGGGGGTGAGATTCGAACTCACGAGACCTTTCGGCCTTCCGGTTTTCAAGACCGGCGCAATCAACCGCTCTGCCACCCCTCCGGATCAGGCGCGGATTCGCAATCGCAAATTCATTACTCCATTAGACCGCTACTCCAAGTGAAATCAGCAGTCTTCCACTAATGGAGCGCCGGAGTGATGGAGTGTTGGACTAATGACAAGGTTTGCTGGACACGGTGATATGTTCATGTGAACTTATCCCATGGCGAAGAACTACCGGCCTGTTGTTCAAGAGACTCCACAAAGGCGCGCGGCGATTCGCGGACGTGGCGCATCATGGAGTCCCGCAAATCGTTTCGAGAAGCTGCATATCGATCAAAATGATCTCGATGTTGTCGATGTCGATCCGGGAACAGAAGAGCGACCGCGGCGCGAGACGCAATATTTTCGCGACGGAACCAAATCGGTCATCACTCGTAACAACAGTCCAGATGTCGGCTTCGAGACAAGCCTTAATCCGTATCGAGGCTGCGAGCATGGCTGCATTTATTGTTATGCGCGGCCAACACACGAATATCTCGGTTTTTCCGCCGGCCTCGATTTCGAAAGCAAGATCATGGTGAAAACAAATGCGCCAGACTTATTGCGCGCGGAATTGGAATCACCGCGGTGGAAGCCACAAACGCTGGTGCTGAGCGGCGTCACCGATCCGTATCAGCCGATCGAGCGAAAACTGTTCATTACGCGCGGCTGCCTCGAAGTTCTCGCAAAATTTCGCAACCCGGTGGCGATCATCACAAAGAACCGTCTGGTTACACGCGACGTCGATCTTTTACGCGGCCTCGCGGCACACAAGGCAGTGGCGGTAAATATTTCAGTAACTTCGCTGGACTCGAATTTGCAGTGGGTGCTTGAGCCGCGAACCTCTTCGCCTCAAGCGCGCCTTGATGCGATCGGGCAACTTCGCACCGCAGGAATTCCAACTGGCGTGATGGTTGCACCGATCATTCCGGGGCTCACCGATCATGAAGTTCCGAGGATTCTCGACGCTTGCGCCAAAGCGGGTGCGCAATTTGCCGCGTATACAATTGTCCGCCTGCCTTGGGCGGTGGCGCCACTGTTTGAACACTGGCTCGAGGAACACTTTCCGGACCGCAAAGAGAAGGTACTGGGACGCATTCGCGATTTGCGAAGGAGCCGACTAAATAACTCGCAATGGCACACGCGTATGACTGGGGAAGGCATCTTTGCTGAGCATATCGCTTCGATGTTTGCGGTCTCCTGTAGGCGTAACCGAATATGCACCCGTCCCCGACTGTCTAGCGCGTCATTTCAAAGACCGACGACGCAGCCAGACCTTTTCGGTTGAGATCGTCCGTCTTCTTTTACGGAAGCTCGTGCAGCCGCATCCCACGTTGCAAACGTAGTAATAATGCGGCGACTGCGAGCCTGCACTAGGTGCGGAGAGGCGGTTACTGGAGGCCGTGCTCATTCATGAACACCGCGTCAGGTTAAGTCCCCGTTTAATTCCTGGCTCCTCCCCTCGCAGTGCTGCACTACTGGGTTGCCAGCGCGTACGCGAGTCGAACCCATTTCGCTATTTCGTAAAACTGCGTGATTTTGACGGAAGCTTGCAGCAATCAGCGCGCTAACTGTGCTGATAGAAAATCGGCACTTTGCAGGATTCGCGCAATTAAACGTAGTTTGCGTGTCCGATTTTGTCCGAAAATTCTCGCTAGTGTTTTCGCACGGGCGAACTCCTATTTGTTCGCAATCCGGCGCAAATCCAAGAAAACACCAGCAAAAACGCAAATGCGCTGGCACTGATTTCAGTCGCGGTAAGGCCCCTGTCATGGCGGAGCCCACCGATTCGAACCGGTAGCGGCGTGTCGGGCGATGCCTGATGGACCAATGTCTTACGGACGCCACTAATACCACATACGAATTACCATGCGCGGCCCGAAAAGGTCGCATGAACGAAATCAACAAAAAGAGAAAAACAATGAAGATACTGATGGTAATAACGTCGCACGATCAACTGGGTAACACGGGCCGAAAGACTGGGTTCTGGCTGGAAGAATTTGCAGCACCGTACTATGTCTTTAGAGACGCCGGCGTCGAAGTGACGCTAGCTTCGCCGAAGGGCGGACAACCCCCGCTCGATCCGAAGAGTGATCTGCCAGAAAATCAGACGCCCGCAATGACGCGATTTAAGAAAGATAAAGCGGCACAGCAAGCTCTTGCTAACACAGTGAAGCTTACGGAGGTGAGGGCGGACGATTTCGACACCATCTTCTATCCAGGTGGACACGGCCCAATGTGGGATCTCGCTGAAGATCCGCTTTCGATCGCTCTCCTCGAATCGTTTTACAATTCCGGCAAGCCAATCGCGCTGGTCTGCCACTCGCCTGGTGTGCTCCGCCATGTGACCTATAAAGGCGAGCCCCTGGTAAAGGGAAAGCACGTAACCGGTTTTACCAACGGCGAGGAAGAGGAAATGAAGCTGACAAAGGTTGTGCCCTTTCTTGTGGAGGATGAACTGCTGCGCATGGGTGCCATTTTTGAAAAAGTCCGGAACTGGCAGCCATTCTCAATCGTCGATGGCCGTCTGATTACCGGGCAAAATCCAGCATCGTCGACCTCTACCGCTCAGAAGCTGCTAAGCGTGCTCGCTGCGGAGAACAAGGCGGCGGCCTAACAATACGACTCCTGCGCTAGATGGAGACGCTGTATTGCGGCTATCGCGTGAAGTGAAGCAGCAAGAAAGAAGAGAGGTTCCTATGTCAGCTAGAAGGAGAGTGCCTAACAAGCCCGCACCGAAAAACGCACCTAGACTCCATCAACCCGGCCAAGCCGTTTTTAAAGCAATTCTGCCGGAACAGATCGACTGGAAACCGTTCCCGGCATTTCCACCTTCGGCGCGTCTAGCGGTTGTTGTTGGTCAACCGCTTCAAGAGGGACCTTACACAATCAGGGTGAAAGTGCCCGGTGGCGTGAAACTGATGCCGCACAGGCACCCAGAGGACCGGGTCTATACAGTTATCTCCGGCATCTTTTACATCGGACTGGGTGATAAGTTCGACGCCGAGAAGTTGCAAGCCTATCCGCCCGGCAGCGTGATCATTCTGCCTGGCAACACCTCCCACTTTCATTGGGCAAAGTCCGGCGAGTACATCACGCAAGTAACCGCGATGGGGCCGCTTGGACTTGAATACCTCAGCGCGAAAGACGATCCGCGAAACGACTGTTAAATTGAAGGCTCAAGATGAACGATCAACAAAAGAAGGAGCAGTATTCTGGAGCGCGAGATCGAGAGATCCGCGCGGCACTGGATCAGCATTGGGCGGCGTCCGATGCCAACGATTTTGAAACGGAGCACCGCATCTATCGCGAGGACGCGGTGCTGGAATACCCGCAGTCAGGCGAGCGAACCCGCGGTCGATGCAACATACAAAACCAACGCGCCAGTCAGCCGAGCAAAAAACGGTTTGCTGTCCGACGAATTATTGGGAGCGGTGATCTTTGGGTCACCGAATTCATCCTGACATATGACGGCAAGCCGTCCTACACCGTGAGCATCATGGAGTTCAAGGGCGACAAGGTTGCGCGGGAAACACAGTACTTTGCGGATCCCTTCGTGGCTCCCGCATGGCGCGCTCAATGGGTCGAACGGATGGACACATAATCTCGAGGCCGAAACCGATGGAGGGATAAGAGGTGGATTGGAAACGGTTGGTCCAGTTTGCGCTGCTGGGTAGCAGTGATTTGGAGCAATATGCCATCCTGCTGGTACGCGTTTCGCTCGGGCTGTTCTTCGCCATCTCCGGGGCAAACAAATTGTTTGTCACCGGCGGCACGAAAACTATTTACGAAACGCTCGTTAAGGCCAAAGTCCCGTTTCCCCACCAGATGGCTTATTTCGTGTCGGGTGTCGAGTTCGTTGGCGGATCCTTGCTGACCGTGGGGTTTCCTTCGAGCCCGGCCTGCGTGGCTTTATTGATCGATATGATTGGCGCCATCCTGACCAACACGCTTTCCACCATGCCTAAAGGACTTTCGCCTCTTAACTGGCTCGACGATTTCCTCTACCTTCCGGAAGTCCTGTACGTGCTCTTCTTTACCTGGCTGATCTGCTCTGGTCCGGGAAAGTTCAGTGTCGATTACTGGCTCGCCGACAAGTTACTGAGGTCATCGGTACCTCCGAGAAGAGCGTCCGCCGAGGTCATCAGCGCGTTGCGATGAAGACGTTACGAACGTATTTCTCCGAATTCGTGTACGGGGAGCTTCAGAGCCCCATTGGGTCGCGCCTCCTGCATCGTCGCGCCTGTGTTCCTCGCGAAAGATCAGGCAATTCGGAACAAATTTGGTACAATTTTCTCTTGCAGCCTTTTAGGCGCTTCTCCGATGGAAGCGCAAGAAATAGACTGCAGCCTGCAATCTAATTGTTGTTAGACACTAGGATGCCGTCCGAACGATCTCGCCGATCCCCGCCAGTGGGACGAGCGCTTCGCATTCTGCTTGGTCTGGGATTGATGGCTTATGTGGCGCCTGTTTACTTTCGAGTACCACTGCGGATTGTCGTCGGGTCGTTGGTGCTAGTGTTGGCGTATAGCCTCATCCTTGTGGTTTCGTTGCGACTTATTGGACCAGTCCTCGACTCTATCTTGACGCACGGATTGCTCGTCGCGTTGTATATCGCCGGGACTTCCCGACTACCCATTCTTGGTGGCGGCAGAGGTCAGCTAGCGGCAGTCACGTTCCTTGGGATCTCGTTGGTTATTGCTGGCGTGCGTGCCCTTCCGGGCTGCGAACTTATGGCGATTCCCGCTTTCTTCTTTCGGATGAAGCCTGACTTACCGTGTCCTATTTTTTCCCCGTTCGACAAGCTTGAGCGAAAAATGGAAAAAAAGGTGTCTAACACGGCGGGCCTTTCACAGAATCGCCGATGAATGCCGGGCCTGCTCGTGGTTGTCCAACGCTCAATTCGCAATTCTAGGACGCTCTGGCGCTTTGGCTGATGGCCTTTAAGATCGTCTCACCGCACAGTAATTCCGGCGTTGAAGCAGTGCCGATCGACAGTGCCTCAGTAGTGTGTGGCAATTTTGGATCTGATATTGCCTCACGAAGTAACGGCGCTGACAATTCTTCCATGGCTGTCGCAAATACTCTGTTCCAATCACCGTTGCCATTCGTGCGTAAGATTGCGACTAAGACGGCTTCTCCAACTAGCTTTGATCTTTCGCGCGTATATTCGCAATCTGTCGGAATCGTTCACGGCGATCTTGACGCTTTTCCCTCTAATTTACCTATGAAAAACGCCTTTTAAGAGTGTGGCAGCGCGTACGGGAGTCGAACCCGTGTACCAGCCTTGAGAGGGCTGTGTCCTAACCACTAGACGAACGCGCCAAACAAGGTGCGATCAGCAATACTGTAATGACTGTGGGCTGGCAAGGTAGCGAATCAAAACCGATTGCGGTTTTTCTCTTTCTTCTTCTTCTTGTGTTTATCTGCGGGCTTCTTAGGCGCAGGTGTGCCCGACGGGGTTGGTGTCGGCGTAGAGGTGTCCGGAGTAGGCCGCACGCGCGGTTGAGCCAACAAACTCTGATGATTGCCCTTGTATGCTTCCAACACCAATTTGATTTCGGCGTTCGTGGTCAGCGCCGACATGCGCTGATAGTAAATGTTGTAGTACTCACGGAGTCGATTTCGTTTTTCCAGATCCGTTGGTGCAGCCTGCGCAAACGCCTTTGCCGCCTGCACTGTCGCATCGTTTACCGTCTGGTTTTTCAGTTGTCGCCATTCCTTGTGCAGCCGCAGTTCATCAGCCTGCGGGCCCAACGATCTCGGTTGCTTAAAGGTTTGATCAAGCTGCGATATCTCTGGCAGCTCGGGGCCATTGGGCGGTTCCGGTGAGGGCGTTGGTTCCGCCTGCTTCTCCTCCTCATAGAGATCCACAGAGGGCGGCGCTGCGTCCTGCCCATGCAGCCTTAGCATCACGCTGATCAACGCTACTGAAATGATCAAGCCGTATATTTTCATTCCCACTTTTTGACGCCAATATAACGCAACACGCGTGGCGCTTCATATCGGGGCGAGAGGATTTGAACCTCCGACCTCGTGGTCCCAAACCACGCGCTCTACCAAGCTAAGCTACGCCCCGAACCGAGCGAAATTATTATCACGATTCGGCATGTTGTGCATCCGCGATATTTGATCGCATCAGATGTTGTAATCCAAGTTAGGGGCGAGTCGCTTTTCTACTAAGGGCAACGATTCACCGCGCCGCGTCGCGTAATCCACGAGCTGATCATGCCCGATCTGGCCGACCCCGAAATATTTTGCCTCGGGATGCGAGAAATAAAGGCCGCTCACGCTCGCACCGGGATGCATCGCAGATGATTCCGTTAGCGTGACGCCGGCTTTGTTTTCAGCATCCAGCAAATCGAACAGCGTTCGCTTCTCTGCGTGATCGGGACATGCAGGATAACCGGCAGCCGGTCGGATGCCGCGATATTTTTCACGGATTAGATCGGCCTGCGACAATTGTTCCTCGCGCCCGAATCCCCATGCGATCCGCGTTTGTTTGTGCAGATACTCGGCAAACGCTTCGGCCAATCGATCTGCCAACGCCTTCGTCATGATGGCGTTGTAATCATCATGCTCACGCTTGAATTCTTCCGCGAGTTCGTCTGCACCATGAATTGAAACCGCAAATCCGCCAAGATAGTCCCGCAGCTGCGGTCGATTACCGACGTTGCGGAGAAACAAAATCCGCCAGGCAATGGTTAAATTGTGCCGCCGGCTTTTGCATTTGCTGACGCAGGAAATAGAAGGTCGCGAGCTTCTTCGTGCGATTATCGTCGGCATAAATATCCACGTCATCGCCAACTGAGTTTGCCGCGCCAAAACGCGTGAACACCGCGCGCGATCAGCAGATCTTTTGCGATGATTCGATCGAGAAGTTCCTGCGCATCAGCGAAAAGTTCGCGCGCTTGTTTGCCAATCTTTGGGTCTTCGAAAATCGCGGGATAACGCCCGCGTAATTCCCAGGCGTGAAAAAACGGCGACCAATCGATGTAACTCGGCCAGCGTGCGCAATGAAAAAGAGCGCGCCGCGTTACCCTGAGCAGAGCCAAGCGAACTCGAAGGATCCCGTTGCGTGAGCTTAAAGCTTGTTCCACGGGATTCCTCGACTTCGCTCGGAATGACAGTTTGGTGAACCCGCACCCCCAAAAATTCCGGTTTCGGCGGAGCATAGTTGCTCCAATCGATACCTGTCCGGTTTGCGCGGGCTTCCTCGAGTGTAAGCAAATTCCTTCGCTGCGTCCTTGCTGAATGCTCCTCGGCGCAAGCGTTCGTAGTCTTCGCGCGTTTTCTTATCGAATTCGGACTTGAGCTCTCGGTTCAGCAGCGAATTGACAACACCCACCGCGCGCGAAGCGTCCAGAACGTGCACAGTGCTGGACTGATAATGCGGGGCGATCTTGACCGCGGTGTGAGCCCGGCTGGTAGTTGCCCCGCCAATCAAGAGCGGCAAACGAAATCCTTCTCGCTCCATTTCCTGGGCCACATGCACCATCTCGTCCAGTGATGGCGTAATCAGCCCGCTTAAGCCGATGACGTCCGCTTGTTTTTCTCGCGCTGTTTCCAGAATCTTTGCGGCCGGCACCATCACACCAAGATCGAGCACCTCGTAATTGTTACATTGCAGCACCACCCCCACGATGTTTTTGCCGATGTCGTGCACGTCGCCTTTCACCGTCGCCATCACGATGCGCCCCTGCGGCTTTGCGCCGGCAGATTTTTCCGCTTCCATGAATGGCATCAAATAGGCGACAGCTTTTTTCATCACGCGCGCGCTCTTCACGACCTGCGGGAGGAACATCTTGCCGGAGCCGAATAGGTCTCCTACCACGCTCATCCCGGCCATGAGCGGCCCTTCAATTACCTCCAGTGGTCGCTTGCATTTTTGACGCGCTTCCTCCGTATCGGTGTCGATATAATCGGTGATGCCTTTGACCAACGCGTGTTTGAGCCGTCCCTCCACGGGCTCTGCTCGCCACGCTTCATCAGGCACCCGCGTTTTACCTTTTGCTTTTACGTTTTCCGCAAAATCGACTAGCCGCTCGGTTGCATCGCCTCGCCGGTTCAACAGCACGTCTTCGACGCGCTCTCGCAGTTCGGGCTCGATTTCTTCATAAACCGCGAGCTGCCCTGCGTTGACGATTCCCATGTCGAGACCTGCGCGGATGGCGTGAAACAGAAACGCTGCATGCATTGCTTCGCGAACGGTGTTGTTACCGCGAAACGAAAATGAAATATTGCTTATCCCGCCGCTGACGCGCGCGCCCGGGAGATTCTTTTTGATCCAGCGGGTAGCTTCCATGAAATCGACCGCGTAATTACGATGTTCATCGAGGCCAGTGGCGACGGTCAGAATGTTTGGATCGAAGACAATATCGCTCGCCGGGAAGTTCGCGTGTTTGGTCAACAGATCGTGAGCACGCGTACAAATCTCGATTTTGCGCTGGAAATTATCAGCCTGGCCCTGCTCGTCGAACGCCATCACGATGGCGGCAGCGCCATATCGCCTGATTAATCTGGCTTGCCGGAGAAAATCTTCTTCGCCGTTTTTCAGGCTGATGGAATTTACCACTGCTTTTCCCTGCAGGCATTTCAGCCCTGCTTCGATGACGCTCCACTTCGAGCTGTCGACCACAATTGGAATCCGCGCGATCTCCGGTTCGCTGCCGATCAGATTCAGGAATCGGACCATGGCCGCTTCGGAGTCGATCATCCCTTCGTCCATGTTCACGTCGAGAAGGTTAGCGCCGCCCTGCACCTGCTGACGCGCTACAGCTACAGCCCCATCGAAATCACCCGCAAGAATCAGCTTCGAAAACTTCGGGGATCCCGTGATGTTGGTCCGCTCGCCGATGACAACGAAGCCGAACTCCGGCGTAATCTTCAACGGTTCGAGCCCGGAAAGTCGCAGAATCATGTAGAGCTGACTGTCCTTTCCACGACGCGCGGCGAAAATTCACGCACCAGTTTCGTCAGCGCACGGATGTGGTCCGGCGTCGTGCCGCAACATCCGCCAACCATGTTGAGCCAGCCGTTCTCTGCCCACTTCGCGACCTTAGGTGCAAAAGTTTCGGCTGTTTCCGGAAAGCCGGTCGGCGACATCGGATCCGGCAGACCCGCGTTCGGATACGCACTCATGTAGTAGGGCGAAACGCGCGCCAACTCTTCCACAAACGGTTCCATTTCATCCGGGCCGAGCGAACAATTCAAACCAAAGATCATTGGTTCCGCGTGGGCGATCGATATGAGCGACGCTTCAACAGTCTGACCGCTCAAGTTTCGGCCGGATTTGTCGATTACAGTGCCCGAGATCAGCAACGGCACGTTGCGGCCGGTTTTTTCCAGTGCGTCGATGATGGCGAACAGCGCAGCTTTTCCGTTGAGTGTGTCAAAAATCGTTTCCACGATGAGTAGATCGACACCGCCTTCGAGCAGTGCCTTCGCTTCATCGAAGTAAGTTTGACGAAGTTGATCGAACGAGACCGCGCGAAACGCCGGATCGTTCACGTCGGGTGAAAGCGAACCTGCCACCGGAAGAGGCCCCATTGATCCGCCCACAAATCGTTGCTGGCCGGTTTCGTTCGCGACGCGATCCGCGGCGCGCCTCGCGATCCTGGCCGCCTCAGAATTAATTTCATGAACGAGCGCGCGAAGATCACTATCGTCCACTACGCGCTGAAAGAATTCCTGATCTTTGCGCCCACGTGTAGGCTCGCCTTGAAACAGGAAATCATGCAGTCCGATGGTTGTTCCGCTGAACGTGTTCGTTTCGATAACGTCTGCGCCCGCATCGAGGTAATTGGTGTGAATTTCCTCGACGACCTGCGGCTGAATTAAATTGAGCAATTCCAGGCTGCCCTTGAGGTCTTTGCCTTTCCAATCGCGAAACCGCTTTCCTCGATACTCCGCCTCGGAAAGCTTGCACTGCTGGATCATGGTGCCCATTGCGCCATCGAGAAAGACGATGCGTTCGCGCAGGAGCGCTTCCAACGGATGGAGATCGTTTGTTGCCATGATTGCTCCGGGAACTAAAGAGCGTTTCCCTTGCGAATCAAGAAACAAATTGACGTATCATGATGCGTAGATGTGTCGCGGATATCATGCCCGTGCTCCTGCTCGTGATCGTAATTGAGGCAGGCATGGCAATGTTGCTCGACTGCGTGAGAATGAATGACCAAACCCGAATATCGAATGATGAAACAATGACGAATGACAATGAGAAACAATCACTGCTACGTTGCTTCGTCATTTGACCTCCGGCTTCTTTCGATCCTTCGGAGCTTCGTCATTGTCAATTCGTCTCGACTTCGCTGGATGCGACGATTAGGTGACTGCGCCATGGAAGCGGTCCAGCTGTTTAAGTCGCTCGACCGCAACCAACGCAATACATTCTTCGCTTGTTTTCTGGGTTGGGCACTGGATGCGTTTGATTTTTTTCTGCTCACCTTCGTGATCGTGCCGATGGCAGGCGACTTTGGCACGAGCATCGCCGAACTGAGCTACGCGATCACGCTTACGCTCGCAATGCGCCCTATAGGTGCGTTCATTTTTGGATTGCTCGGGGACCGGTTCGGACGCCGCATGCCGCTGATGATCGACGTCATCTTTTACTCTCTCATGGAGTTGCTCACCGCGTTTTCTCCGAACTATACCTGGCTGCTGATCTTTCGCGCGCTCTACGGAATCGGCATGGGCGGAGAATGGGGGCTTGGCGCGTCGCTGGCAATGGAAACCCTGCCAACTGCCGCACGTGGATTGTTCTCGGGAATTCTACAACAAGGTTATGCGTTTGGTTATCTGCTTGCGGCCGTTGTGTATTGGATCGTATTTCCATTCTTCGGATGGCGCGGCCTCTTCGTCGCGGGAGCGCTGCCCGCATTTCTTGTGCTGTACATCCGTGCACAAGTGCTCGAATCGCCGGTTTGGCTACAACGGCAGCGCGAGACGAATAATTTCTGGAGCGATCTGCTGATTGTACTAAAACGGCACTGGGGTCTCTTTCTGTACGTCATTTTGTTGATGACGGCGTTCAACGCCATGTCTCATGGAACCCAGGACATGTATCAAACTTTTCTCGGTGAACAACGCCACTATGGCGTAACGCAGAAGGCCGCGACGGGGATCATTTACGCTGTTGGCGCAATCTGCGGCGGAACAGTGGTTGGTCATCTGTCGCAAAAATGGGGCCGCCGTCGCTCGATTATTTTGACTGCCGTGTTCGGAATAATCCTTATTCCCCTCTGGGTTTTTCCGCCGGGCTTCGCACTGCTTGTCATCGGCGGGTTTTCCATGCAGTTCATGGTGCAGGGCGCCTGGGGAATTGTGCCGGTGCACTTGAATGAACTTTCGCCCGGAGCTGTGCGCGGGACGTTTCCCGGGGTTGCATATCAACTTGGAAATTTATTTGCCGCCAACACCGCTGTTGTTGAAGCCCGGTTGGCCGACCATTTCCGTGATGCAAGCGGGCATCCTGATTATGCAAAGGCGCTGGCGCTTTTTACGCTGGTGATCTTTCTGATGTTGATCTTGCTCGCAGCAATCGGGCGCGAAGAGCGCGGAAAGGAATTTTAGCGATGCCCAGCGCCTGGCGGCAGGCCCGTCTCCCCGCTGGGAGGCGCTGATTGCGGCTGCGATTCCGCAGCCACCTGTGTCGACCCCCGGTAAACGCCGGAGCCAAAGCGTTGTTCGACAATTGCTTCCGCGATTCGGTCCGCGAGTAGTTCGCGATATTCCCAATCACGCGCCTGACCTCCCTCATTGCGATTACTTAAGAACCCGCATTCCACGAGCACCGCTGGACACGCTCGCGAGACGCAGCACGCGAAAATTTGCTGTGTGCACTCCGCGATTTGCGGAGTGGGGTATTGTCATCAATTTTTGCTGAATCCCGTTCGCCAGATCGAACGAAGCGCCCGAATGATAGTACGTTTCGAATCCGTGAATGCCGCGCCTGCGCGAATCATTAAAGTGTATGCTGACGAAGATTGCGTTTTTCTGAGCATTCTCGATTGCCACACGGTCGTTCAATTCGATAAACACATCCGAGGACCGGGTCATTACCGTTTTTAGCTGCAGATTCGCGCAGCTTGCGGTTAAGACGCTGGGCGACATCGAGAGCAACCATCTTCTCCGGCGGACCGTAACGGCGATATGCGCCGCTATCTTTTCCCCCGTGGCCGGCGTCCACCACCACAGTATTGAACGTCTTAGTCGTGTTTTTGACCGCGGTAGTCGTGACGGTACTGCAAGCAGCTAACGAAGCGACAAAAGCGATTGTAACGAGACGAGTGACCTGGCTCGGCATTGTGATCTAATAGCAAAAAATACGCGTTCTATCAAAAATTTTTTCGCGCGAAGCTTAAAGGAGACAACGTAATTGGGTGAAGGGCTGTCTATTGATCGCAGTGCAAAAAGCACTTGTTTTTTGTGCTGCCTCGCATAAAGCCTTTACTTCTTTTATGATGATTCGATTTGCGATTCTTCCTTTGTTTCTTGCGCTGAACCTTTCGATGTGCAAGAAGGAGGGGAACGTTTCCTCGAGCTCGCAGCAGGCGAGCGTCTCATCACCGACACCGGGTGCCGCTCCAGTAGCGGCGGCATCTCCAAAGATCACCAAGCCGGTGGTCGATCAAACGGCGCAGGTACTTATTTTTTGTTATCACCGTTTGGTGGACAAGATCCGCTATCCCGGGACCGAGATCACACCTGCCGCGTTTGAAGCGGAGATGAAGGAATTAAAGGACCGCGGCATTACAGTCATTTCGATGCAGGATTTGCTCGCCTGGAAGAGGGGCGAAAAGAATATACCACCGCGCTCTGCGGTCGTTACTTTCGATGATGGCTGGAAATCGCAATACGAAGTCGCGTGGCCGATCATGAAAAAATACGGTTACCCGTTCACGATGTTCATTTACACCGAAGGGGTGCGTGGTGGCTCGTTAGGCGGCGGCGAAGCAATCACATGGGAACAGCTTGCGGATATGCGCGATAACGGCATCGACATCGAAGCGCATTCCGCGACACATCAGGACTTGCGCGAAGGGCATACGATCATGCTGGCGAGCCCGGGAGGGAAGAGGACGAAGACGAAACTCACCGGACCGCAATACGAGCAATGGGTGCAAAACGAGGTTGTAGGGTGCAAGCAACTGCTCGAGCAGCGACTCGGCATCAAAGTTAACTGTTTTGCCGTGCCGTTTGGCAATTACAACGAGCACGTGAAAGAACTTGCGCGAAATGCCGGTTATGAGGCGATGTTTACGGTATATGGTCAGCCCATCACCTTTACGTCGCCGATGGATTCAATCGGTCGTTATGCGATCGAAGCGAACAAGCCCAAGGTATTTGAAGATGCTGTAAAAATGATCGCCACCTCAACCGGAGGAGGAGCAGCGGTGGCTGAAATCGGCGCGAAGGATCTCGCGACGCAGCCGGCAGATGGCGAAACAGTGCACACGGCTCTGCCTTTAATTAAGGCCAACCTCAGTCCGATTGGCGCGATCGAGCCTGGCAGCGTGCAATTGCGCGTGAGCGGTCTCGGTGTTGTTCCTGCGAATTATGACCCGAAATCCGGTACGGTGTCATACCAAGTGACGCAAAAGTTGCACGAGAAATCGTGTAGCGTGATTATCAGCGCGAAATCTCAGGGGAAGAAGGTCGAAGCGCATTGGACTTTCGGAATTGAAGAGGGCGCGGCTGGAGGGAACTCGCCGATACCGACGCCTAAAAAATAAGCTCGGCGTCGTTCGGGGAGCGCATGCGTCTCGTGTGCTGGCGAGCGTGTCCTCGCGATCGCGAACTTTGTTCAAGCTAAAATGTCACCGTCCAATGTGGCGCAAGGAAAGACCGTTTCGGTGCCACGCCGAAACCAACACGCAAGACTCGTGCGGCGCCCAGAAATGACGACTCGCGCCCTCTAATTTTTGTCATGTTTTCCCAACTCTCTGACAAACTTCAGGACGTCTTCAAAGAGCTGCGTGGCCACGGGACGATCGGCGAAGCGAACATCGATGCCGCATTACGCCACGTGCGGCTGGCTTTGCTCGAAGCGGACGTCGATTTTCAAGTCGCCAAGAAGTTCATTGCACGCGTTAAAGAAAAAGCGCTTGGAGAAACCGTTCTTCGCAGCATTACGCCGGGTCAGCAGATCGTAAAGATTTTCCACGACGAATTAACTGCCTTGCTTGGAGGCGACGCCGCGCCGGTTGATCTCGGAGATACAGGCCGTGTTTTGATTGTTGGTCTCAATGGGTCGGGCAAAACAACGTCGTCTGCCAAGTTGGCGCGTCTTCTGAAAAAGCAGGGTCGAACGCCAGTTTTAATCGCGTGCGATTTACAGAGACCCGCGGCGATCGAACAGTTGGTAACGCTGGGGAAACAAATCGACGTGCCAGTATTCATTCCCGGCGCGGGTGAGAAGAATGTGGAGCGTGCCGCTGCCGACACATCTGCCAGGGCGCGACTGGCAGGTACGCCTGTTGTCGAAATTTTCGATACGGCAGGTCGCCAGGAGATCGACGAAGCGTTGATCCAAGAGCTAAAGGGGTTGAAAGAATTCTTAAACCCGCAGGAAACGTTGCTGGTGGTTGATGCCGCGACCGGTCAACAGGCAGTCAGCGTTGCATCCCGCTTTAACGAGGCTCTATCGATCACAGGAATCATTTTAACAAAGCTCGACGGCGACGCGCGAGGCGGCGCTGCATTGTCGATGCGCGAAGTAACGCGGCAGCCAATCAAGTTTGCTGGAACCGGGGAAAAGCTTGACCAGTTTGAAGTTTTTGTTCCGGAGCGGCTCGCCGGCCGGATTCTTGGCATGGGCGACGTCGTTAGTCTGGTCGAAAAAGCGGCAGAAGCGGTCGACGAGGAAGAAGCCGCCCGATTGGAGCGGAAACTGCGCACGGCTTCATTTGATTTCAATGATTTCCTGGCGCAGTTCAAGATGATGCGGCGGATGGGGCCGCTGGAGAATATTCTTGGCATGTTGCCCGGCATGAGTAATGTGCAAGGCCTCTCTGTTGACGAGAAGCAGCTTAAGCGCACGGAAGCCATCGTGCTTTCGATGACGAACGAAGAGCGGACGCGTCCCGACATTTTGAATGCGCGGCGTCGTCAGCGCATCGCACGCGGCAGCGGCTGCACGGTCACGGAGGTAAATGATTTGCTACGGCGCTTTGATCAAATGCGGAAGATGATGAAAAGCGCGGGCAAAATGAAAAAAATGATGACGCAACTGGCGCGAATGAGAAGTTAACATGGCAGTTTCAATCAGATTACGCAGAGAGGGAACGAAGAATAGCCCTTACTACAAAGTGGTAGTGACAGACAAGCGCAGTCCGCGCGATGGGAAATTTATAGAGATCATCGGCGCGTACGATCCAAAGAAACCCGGTCACAATAGTACGTTGAAGATTGATCGGGTCGAATACTGGATCAGCAAAGGCGCACAACCATCCGATACGGTGCGCAGCTTGATAAAACAAAATCGGAAAGCAACGACGATCGCTGAGCCGTCATCGCGAGTGGAGCCAGAAAGCTCACAAGTAACCCAAGAAGAGTCGTCGCCTCCGAGTGAACAGGCCGGTTAGTAATAGCACGTTGGTTTAATACGGTTTCTTTGCGCCGTCGGTAGCATCCTCATGATGTGCTCCGCTGAGGACAGCGGACGCTGGAGAGGCGCGACTTTATGCTTGTTCGTGTTCACCGGTCACGCCGTAGCCATTGTGCGAAGGCGGATTCGTGGTTAGTCTTTCTGGCGCATGAGAGAGTTTCTCGAATTCGTCATTCGGCAGCTGATCGAATTTCCTGACGATATGGTCCTCACGGAAATTCCGAGCGGCAGAACGACTGTCTTTAAGCTGCAACTTCGACGGGGAGACGTCGGTCGCGTGATTGGTCGCGGCGGCCAGACCATTCAAGCTATTCGCGCATTGCTTGCCAGTTCCGCCGCGCGCCATGGCCAACGGGCGATCCTTGAGATCGTCGAGTAAATTTTCATGTCCGATTCATGATTGGACGTTAGCCGCAGGTCGTTCGACGTTTTCTTCCTAAGTGAAGATCGACATCCTCACATTGTTTCCGGACATCTGTCGCGCGCCTCTTGGCGAAAGCATCATGAAACGCGCGCAAAAAAATGGGATCGTCGATCTTCGAGTCCATAACCTGCGGGACTGGACCACGGATAAGCATCACGTCGTGGACGACGCACCCTTCGGCGGCGGCCAGGGAATGATCATGAAACCAGAGCCGATTTTTGCGGCTGTCGAAGATCTCCGAAATCAAGCATCGAGAGTGGTGCTGATGTCGCCCGCTGGAGATCGGTTTGATCAACAAATGGGGACACAGCTTTCGCAGGAACCACATATTATCATTCTCTGCGGGCATTACGAAGGAGTCGATCACCGTGTAATTGAACATCTGGTGGACCTGGAGATTTCCATCGGCGATTACGTCCTCACTAACGGCGCAATCGCGGCGGTCGTTCTTGTCGATGCGATCGTGCGTTTATTGCCGGGCGCACTTGGCCATGAACAATCGGCAGTAGACGACAGTTTTAACCACGGATTACTCGAAGCTCCGCAGTACACGCGCCCGGCAGAATTTCGCGATTGGAAAGTCCCGGAGATCTTGCTTTCCGGAAATCATGCCGAGATCGCAAAGTGGCGCAAAGAACAGGCGATAAAACGCACGCGCGAAAAGCGGCCGGATCTTTTGCGCGAATAAATCCCGCGCAACAGCGTGTTATCCTGAGCGAAGCGAAGGACCTCACACAGAGAGGTTGGTACCTCCAAATTATCTAGTGTGTCACAAGCCTCGATTGGGAGACCCGTCGTCGTCTGCGCGACTCGGAATGACACACCGCGTTGCTAATCGGGCTTTTTTCCCAACACTACACACGCATTGATTCCGCCGAAACCGAACGAATTGCTCATTACATATTTCAGTTCGGCTTCGCGTCCGTGATTGGGCACAACATCGAGATCACATAAGGGATCGCTATTCGCGTAGTTAATTGTGGGCGGAACCCATTGCCGATCCAAAGCGAGCGCACAAAGCGCTGCCTCGATCGCGCCGGTCGCGCCGAGCGGATGCGCGTAATAACCTTTCGTCCCACTGACAGGGATTCGTCGCGCATGCTCGCCAAATACTTGTTTGATCGACGCCGTTTCCGCGCTGTCGTTGAGCTGGGTCGAGCTGGCGTGCGCGTTGATGTAATCGATCTGGTCAAGCGCTAATTGCGCGTCGGCGAGCGCCTCACGCATCGCGCGAATGGACGATTCGCCGTTTGGCAAAGGCGACGTCATATGGAAAGCATCGTTGTTTAAACTATATCCGAGCACTTCCGCGTAAATATGCGCGCCGCGGGCACGCGCATGTTCAAGTTCTTCAATGACCAGCGAGGCTCCTCCTTCGCCCATGACAAATCCATCGCGCAACAGGTCGAACGGACGGCAAGCGAGAGCGGGATCTCCCGGCCATCTGCTCATGGTCTTGATGATGTCGAACGCGCCGACGGTAATGGTTGTCAGAGGCGCTTCCGCTCCGCCAGCGACAATCACATCCGCAAAATCATCCCTGATGTAGCGCAGCGCTTCGCCCACCGATACGGTTCCACTGGCGCAACTATTCGAGTTTGTCGTGCCTACGCCGCGAAAACCGAATTCGATTGCGATATTTGAATGGGCCGAACCACCGAATACCTGGACGGCAAGAGTGGGTTGAACTCCGCGCGCGCCCTTTTTTAAGTACCTGAGATACTGTTCTTCGGCCTTGCAAACGCCGCCAAGGGCCGTGCCGAAACTGACACCGATTCGGTCCTGCGGCTTTTCGCGGGAATACTCGATGTGCGCATCATCGAGCGCCAGCTGTGCCGACACGACTGCGAACTGTGCGTAGCGGTCGAGTCGTTTCAGACGGTGCGGCGAAAAAAACACCTCTGGGTCCCAATCACGAATCTCGCCGGCAGAGCGCACGCGGAAGACGCTGGGATCGAAACTTGCGATGTTATTGATACCGCTTTTTTCCGCCAGAATTGCGTTCCAAAAATTCTCGCGCCCGTATCCGATGCAGGTGATTGGGCCAATTCCAGTGATAACAGCGCGTCGGTGGCTCATGCGGTGACCTTATCTGTGTTCGCCTCGACGTACGATTTCATGCAGCGCAGTGTCTTATTTGCAATGTGACGAATGAAAAAGTCACCGATAATCTTGTCCGCGATGGGCGCTAAGATCTTCATGCGAAATGCCAGGTCGTGCTTGATTTCGACCAGTACGCCGGCGGGCGCTTCCTGAAATGTCCACACTACTCGCATTCCCTTCGTGAATGCTTTCAAGTGAAGAAAGCGGACTTCAACGCGGTCGCGGTCGATGATCTGTTCGGAAGTCCACGAAATGGGAATGCCGGAGCGTGTCGCAGCCATTACGACGACGTTTCGACCCGGGCTCCGTTCGAGGTAACGGATATAGCGATAGTGCGGCAGAATCCGCGGCCACAGTTCCAGGTTCGCAGCCGTCTCAAAGACCGTCATCTTCGGTACACACATAATGATGGAGTTGGTTTTGTGCATTCTGATTAGGGTCGATGATGGGATTCAAACCGCGCAGTGTATCGATGTTGTGCGGTTTCTATCGAACATTGAATCCTTCCCCGAAAACCAAGTTTGCGAAAGCGGAAAATCTTCGCGTGAAGGGTCGGAGACCGTTCTCGTGCTGTCAAATAGTGAAGGGGGCCTAGAGCTTGGCGAGCGAAGCGAGTCGCGAACCATAGGCACGAACGGTCGCTACATTACGTGCGACCGTTCGTGAACCTTTCCCATTATCTGGTTAATCCGCACCTACATCGCTCAATCACCACCGTGTCTGGCGTGATCTGCTTCCATTGCCAGCTGATGCAATCGGGCAAAAAACGCTGATGATTGGCCACTGAAGAGTCCCATGTTCGTTAAGAACGTGACAACGCCCATGGCAATGCCCTGCGTTTGGGTCGGTCGAATGATCGAACAAATCGGGAGGCTTGGATCCAAGAACGGGCAAGGCTCTGGCATGATTAAGTTCGTTTGGAAGAGCTCGCCGCCAAATGGCGGAGAATTCAGATCAGGGAAAGTCACCGACACACCTGTCACGGGATCGACAGCAGTCAGAGGAGGTGCATTGCCCGCCTTGTCCGACCAAGTTTGAAAATGCATCGTCTCCGTAGGGCCAATGCTGATCAGGATTCGCAGGACTTCCTCATGGGTCGCCCTCACTGCCTGCGAGGGGTACAGGCTGGTGCCACCTTGTTCAATCGTTGCAAAGTGGAAACCCGCAGTATTCGCGATCGCCTGCAGGAAATTGGGATCAGTTGTATCCGCATCGGTCCTGGGGATCGCCGTGTGCTGGTTAACCGCCAAGGTTGGGACAGCCTGCGGAAAGATGTGGTTTGGATCAAGATCCGGGTTATGGCTGTCGTCGCGGTAGCGCGTCCACCAACTGGTGTCCACTGTGAGTTGGGTCAGGTTGGTAAGCCGCAGGATTCCACTGGATCCGGTGGCAGTGCTACCTGGCAGAGTGCGAAACGGCTCGAGATCGACTGTAGCCGCTCCTTTGGAAGCGAGGTAGGCATTGAGGAAGTTATGATGGGTGATTTCATCATCGGTGTTGTCGTGAACGTACTGAGCCATGTCTGAAATCCAGCACCGCGAGAGCGGCGGTATAGAGTGGGTTGCCAGTTCCGCCCGGGACTTCGGGGTCCTGGATGCCGCCGAGTTTGTTGTATTGGATCCAAAAGTCGGCCTCGAGTATTTCCGCCGCCGCTGCGAACCGGAGCAGGGTTGCGTCTCCGGTCGTTAGACCGCCACGACTTGCTTCTGCGATCCGAGTGCTGGTCAACAGCCCGGCGCCAATTGTTCCTGCCCCAACGGCGAGTGATTTGCCCAGGAAGGAACGACGACTGATAGAACGTTTCCGAGGTTTAACTCTCTCCTTCAGGTTGTCACCTGGAGGATTAATGTCGCTTTTACCAAAATCATTTGCTGTAGGATTACTTATTGCTTTCATGCCCGTAGAATCGCAGCGGTTCGCGCTACCCGCGGCATGGTAAAAGTAACGGGTTTGTTACTCCATGTAGGTCTAGGTCCTACTTGCAAGAATAGTGGTCATGTTAGACTCATGACTACTGCGTCCTGGCGACGACCGCTTAGAAAGATAAACTTCAATTCGGGCGTGACAAATAAAGGAAGATCCATCCCCGGTCCTACTGCTCCAGCCCTCAATGTATCGACAAACCTCTTGTTCAGTCATTTTTCCGGAGAGCCTTGGATTCGATCTTTTTGCCAGGAATCCGTCATGAAAATTTTAGGGTTCGTCACCTTTCCACGGTAAAAAGGCTGTGGAGCCTACGGGATTCGAACCCGTGACCTCCTCAATGCCATTGAGGCGCTCTACCAACTGAGCTAAGACCCCGATTTACATATGAAACACGGCTGAAAAATCCGCCCGAAATTGTTTGCTTGTCCACCGATTTTATCCACTGTAGGTTGACAACGTGAGAACCCAACAGAGTAAGCACAGCACATTTCAGAAAGTCGGCGAATGTCTCTACCGTTATTCATCAAACGGCGTTTACTATGCCCGCATCAAAGCGTCAGGCAAGGAAATCCGCCGCAGTCTCGGCACAACTGATCGCGATCTCGCCAAACGCAATCTCGCGAAGCTCAAAGACGAGCAGCGGCAGATTGATCGCTCAAAGAGCAAGATCACATTGTCCGAATTGTGCGACCGATATTTGCGCACTGTCCAACATCAAAAGCCGAAAACTATTGAGCGGAAAACCTATATCGTAAACCGCATCAAGACGCAATGGCCAACGGGATCGGCTTCGCAAGTCGGCAAGATCAAACCTTCAGACGTTCAGTTGTGGCTCGCTCGCTACAAGTTTGGGCCGGTCTCGCGTAATCTTCACCTTGCGTGCATTAAGGAGATTCTCGGAATGGCGATCGATGATGGGCTTATCACTCATTCGCCGGCGTCTAACATTAAAAAACTGAAGATCGATAGACCGATTCGCAAAACTCCGACATTTGAGCAGTTCCAAGCAATCGTTGAAAGCATCCGCTCACAGGAATTTAACGGACACGATGCTGATGAGTCCGCAGACTTCGTTGAGTTTATCGGACTGGCCGGACTCGGACAGGCCGAGGCGGCCGCTTTCGCATGGCCTGATATAGACTGGCAGCGCGAGCAGATCACAACCTTTCGGCATAAGACAAAATCAGGCTTCGCAATTCCGCTATACCCGCAGTTACGCCCGCTATTAGAGCGACGGTATGCGCAGAGGACACCCGGCGTGGATCACGTATTTGCAATCAAGAACGCGAAGAAAGGAATTACTGCCGCGTGCAAGCGATTGGGGATGCCGGCCTATAGTCATCGCTCGTTTCGGCGTATGTTTGTTGTTCGAGCAATTGAGCGCGGTGTTGATGTGAAAGTTATCGCCGAATGGCAGGGTCACAAAGACGGCGGGAAATTGATCCTCGACACGTATAGCCATGTCAATCGGGTGCACTCGCATCGCATGGCGCAGCTAATGACTGAGGCCCAGCCGAAAAACGTGGTGACGTTCGACAGAGCCGGAGCAACTTTGATACGGAATCGAGCGCGCGGAGTGCCCATCTGAGCTGATGGCTTACTGATGAGCTATCCTGCAGTGTTTGGAGATATCTTGGCGCTGATCAAGCGTGCCAGAGAGAAGGTTGCCCGTGGCTCACCCCATTCGTATTCCCTATTGCTTGCTACGCAGCAACTCGAATCGCTCTATGAGCTAGACCTTCCGGCAGCCAAGACAGACGTTGAGTTGAGGTTCCTGACAGGGGTAATGGGCGGCAAGTCCCTATCTGAGGTCGCAGAACGCCTACGTGAGATTGCGCGACTGCTAGAACGACACGGACTCCCCAATGGAGTATGCCAGTTCAGAGTGCTGGATGCATACGAGGCCGCTGCCACAAGGCGACGCGGCATAGAACCAGCCCCGACACTGCGCGAAGTCCGAGAGGAATTTAAGAGAACAAATCATGTAACCCTCTTGCCGAACGAATGGGTGATGCGTAAAATGCTGACTAAGACTTTCGGGTTACCCTTGGGTAAGGCCAAACGCGGGCGACCAGCTGGCTCACGCGCGATAATTCGCAACCGAAAACGCTGAATAAGTTGCTTTTTTGATGAGTTTGCGTGGGGGAGGGTTGCTCCATGCAGACAACAAACTCAGCGCAATTTGGCGCACTAAAGATAAAACAAGCCGCCGAGTATCTCGGCGGCCTTAGCACAATCTCCGTTCGCCGCTTAATCAAGCGCGGACTTATCAGACCTAACCGTGCGTTGCGTCACATCTTAATTTCGGTCGCGGAGTTAGACAGGTTTCTCGCGGAGGGACAGCAATGACACCCTTGCAAACCTTCGCCCAAACGGTGACGGAAACTCGCAAGGTGTTTGACGCCAGCCGCGACACCGCCGCATGGCTCGTTTTCTACGAGGCAAAGCAGATGGCTTACGCCAAGCTTGTAGCTGCCTTGCCACAGGTAAAGGAGATTGAGGACTACTGGCGCTACGTGCAGAACATGGCCCCGACTGCTTGGCTGCCCATAATCGAGGACAAGATTTTGCGCGTTACGCACAGCAAGCACCTCTGCCGCGATTGCGGGGCCGCAGCTATTACGTGGCCTCAGCGTCGATGCGCTCGATGCCAGAAAGCCAGACGACTGGAAACCTACCAGAAGGCAAAGAAGCGGACGCGCATTGAGCAACGGTTGCGCAAGTGCTCTATTTGCAACGTCGAGCGGCTCAATCCGCGCTGCCGCATTTGCTTATCCTGCCAGAAAGTGTCCCGAAAAGCTAGGAACAAACGTTATCAAAAATCTCTTAAACACGACTCGCTAAGACGGGTTCAGCCCAATTTTGCGAGGGAAGAAATATCCACAGTCACCCGAAACCATATAACTAGGCAGCCCCTGCAAATTGTGGACAGCGAAGGCGTCTTAACAGCGGGAGCCGTCCCATGAGCGCGGGCTATGATGATCTAGACGAAGCCATGAGAGATAGGTTCTTCTGTAAAACCAACGGTTCGGCCAATCACAACATGAAATCTATGACCACAGATGATATAATGAGTAAGGTTCGCGAAAACTTCGAGCATCACTTTAAGGTGACGGATGCTAAAAGGTATGGCATTACGGAAGCTATCCTGCTGTACAACATAAAATTTTGGATAGCCAAGAATAAAGCCAACAGGAAACACTTCCACAACGGCAGGACGTGGACTTACAACTGGTACAAGGCATTTAAGGCTCTTTTCCCCTACCTTTCGGAGTCGCAAATAAAGCGTGCACTGGCAAGCCTTGTGAAACAGGAAGCAATTCTAAAGAACAATTTCAACAAGAAACGCTATGATCGCACCAATTGGTATGCCATTGCTGATGAATCAGAATTACCAATTGCCACAGGTAACGATCAGAGGAAGCGAACCGCTGCAATGGACGACGCCGCCAATTACAACGGACGATCTCGCCCCTTTCATCGGACGAATGCGTCCCACCTATACCAGATACTAAAACACAGATAATGAAACACAGATAATAAATACAAATAATAAATCTCGCTTCATTACATTTCGCGTTCTCAGCGGCAGCTGATAAATCCCCCTGAAGGTCAACGTAGGGTAATTAACAAACCCACAGCCGGAAATTATTCAGGTTATCCCTTTTTTCTTTTGAACTATATTTCATTTCGTTGAGACCAGTGGTGCGTGGCTGCCGCAGGGTGAGCGTCAAAAGGCGATCGAGGTGTCGAGCGATTCCCGCCCGCCTAGAAACGTATATACCTTGTTACCCGGTGCCAGGTCGCAATTTCGCCAAATTTGGCCAAAATCGTTGAATGATTGATCGGGGGGATCCTAAACCAGTGGATGTTATCGCGGGGGTAATAGGGGGTCTTTTTTTTATCAGCCGTCTACAACTTTCCCTGCTGGAAGGAGAAGATCTAGCGAGGCTTGCTACGAGGCTGCGGCCTCTAGTTGGGAGAGGATGGCTGGTCGCCGCCGCAGCTGTTTCGTGAGCCGTTCGATCGCGCGCAAAGTCGGCGGGCTGATATGGTGTTCCATTCCCTCGACATCCTGATAGATGACCTGCTTATCAAGGCCGAGGAGGTTAAAAAAATCGGTGAGAAGCCGGTGTCGGCGCGTGATCTCGCGAGCAAGCCGCGCCCCGGCTGCGGTTAAGACGAGGCCACGATATTTCTCGTATTTTAGGAGTCCCTCGACATCGAGCCGCTGCACCATGTTGGTCACGCTAGCCTGGGAGATATTCAAACGGGACGCGATATCAACGACGCGTGCGTAGCCCTTAGAATTGATGAGTTCGAGGATACACTCAAGGTAATCCTCGACAGCGGTGGAACTGCCGAGCGCAGATTGAGAACTTTTGCTGGCCACAGGTTGCAAAAGTAAAAGACATGTCAAGACAGTCAACCAAAGAAATAATTATCCGTTGACACAATAATATAATGATACAATTAAATTAAGCTAACCTAAGTCGACATTATGAATCAACCGAGCGGCGCGTTAGCGACAAAACCGGCAATCGCTTGGCGCAAATCGGCGGGACAGGTCTCACTTACCGAAGTTCATCGCACCATCGTCGTCCCAGTGACGGCTTCGTTTTGGAGAAAGCTACTGGCTTTCTCAGGACCGGGTTTTCTCGTCGCCGTGGGTTACATGGATCCAGGCAATTGGGCAACCGATCTGGCAGGCGGGGCAAAGTTTGGTTACGCGCTCCTATTTATCGTCATGCTCTCCAATTTCATGGCGATCCTGCTTCAGCATTTATCCATAAAACTCGGCGTGGCCACGGGACGTGATCTCGCGCAAGCTTGCCGTGATCATTACTCGACTCCGACAGTTTGGTTTCTTTGGATTCTTTGCGAAATCGCCATTGCCGCGTGCGATCTGGCCGAAGTAGTCGGCTCGGCCATCGCGTTACAACTTCTATTCGGTATTCCGCTGGTGTGGGGTTGTGGCATTACCGCGCTAGATGTGTTGGCTGTTCTTTACCTCCAGCAAAAAGGGTTTCGTTACATCGAGGCGCTGGTAATCACATTAATTGCCACCATCGCCACTTGCTTCGGTGCCGAACTGATCTTTTCTAGACCCAGCTTTATCGGCATGGTGCTCGGGTTCGTGCCGGGGCCGCGCATCGTCACGAATCAGCAAATGCTTTACATCAGCATTGGCATCATCGGCGCTACGGTTATGCCGCACAATCTTTACCTGCATTCATCCATAGTGCAGACGCGCAAGTTTGAGCAGACTCCAGAGGGTAGAGGAGAAGCAATCAAATACGCCAGCATCGACTCGGCCGGTGCTCTCATGTTCGCGCTCTTTATCAATGCTGCCATCTTGATACTGGCTGCCTCTGCTTTCCATTGGTCTGGTCACCAGGATGTCGCAGAAATTCAGGACGCCTATAAACTGCTCAGCCCGCTCCTCGGAGTCAGTTTTGCCAGCGCGCTCTTTGCCATAGCTCTGCTCGCTTCCGGCCAAAACTCGACTCTCACGGGAACGCTCGCTGGCCAGGTGGTGATGGAAGGTTTCCTGAACATCCGCATCACGCCGTGGTTGCGCCGGCTCATCACACGAGGGCTTGCCATCATCCCCGCGGTCTTGGTCATCGGCATTTTCGGCGAAGGCAAAACCACGCAATTGCTCATCGCCAGCCAGGTGGTCTTGTCGATGCAACTGGGCTTTGCCGTTTGGCCACTGCTTCGGTTCACGGATGAAAAGGCGAAGATGGGCGAATTCGTCAACCGGCTCTGGCTAAAAATTCTTGGCTGGACGACTGCGGCGATCATTATTGTGCTCAATGTGAAATTGCTTTTCGACACGTTTATGCCGGACGCCGCGCTCAAAGAGTTCTACCAGTTTCTCCATCTGCCCCCGCCCACGTAATAATCCGCGACACCATGTATCGACATATTTTGATTCCCCTCGAGAACAGCGACGCCGATGAGACGGTTCTCAGTCACATCAAGCCGCTCGCTCGCATGACCGGCGCGAAGTTGCTGCTTGTGCACGTGGCCAATGGCTGGGTCGCGCGAAACTTCGATCAACTTCAACTTGCTGAAAGCGAAGAGATGAAGCAAGACCGCGCTTATCTGGAAAAACGACAGCGGAAACTGAGCGGGGAAGGTTTTTCTTGCGCTGCTATGCTCGCGCTCGGCGAACCGGCCGATGAAATCATTAAACTCGCAGAGACGCGTGATATCGATCTAATCGCCATGTCCACGCACGGACACCGTTTAATCGGCGATATCCTATATGGCGCGACGGTGCACAAAGTTCGCCATGCAGTAAAGGCACCGGTGCTTTTGGTCCGGGCGGGAAAGTAAAACTGCGCGCGATTTCCTCGCGACGCGTTTGCGAAGATGGCGCCGAATGGAATCGACTGTCGATCTTAGTGGGCCATTACGGTCGACGGAATCATGACGCCCGCTATTCTGGAAGTGTGTTCTTTCTGTTGAGAGAGCGCATATTATGATCTCCACGACAAGAGCCGAAAGCTCGCAAAGACGCTTGCCGGGTGTTCTTGCGAGGTTTTGGTTCTTGTCGCGGAAATCATAACCGACGGTCTGCCGATGAACCGTTGATACCTTACCTATTAGTGGGAGTTGATATTTTCCAAATGTCTAACAAATGCCGAGAGAGTCTCCTTGCTGACATGGTGCTCAATGCCTTCTGCGTCAGATTGAGCCACCTTGGGAGGAATCCCCAGCGATCTCAGAAACTCAACGACGATCTCGTGACGGCGCTGTGATTCTTTGGCCAGCTTCCGACCGGCATCCGTCAGGAAGATGGAGCGGTATGGCTGCGTCGTGACCAATCCGTTGCGCTGCAGGCGCCGTATGGTGCGTCCTACCGTGACATGCGTCACTCCCAAGAATCGGGCAATGTCGATCGCACGCGCTTCGCCAGTCGTCGCGATCAGGTTCGCAATGAGTTCCACGTAGTCTTGCGCCGTTTCCGATGAGTGCTCTTCGCGGGTGCGACGCGGGTTTCCACCGGTTGGAGCCGGAGCTGCGCTTCGGGTTTTTGAAGACATTGGGAAAGGTTATTTGAGCGCCTGATTTAAAAATAGAAAAATCAACTCGACAACCATTCGTAATGTAGCGTAGGTTACATTATTAGGTTTTGGCTGCAATCTATATTCGAGGCTCCAGTCCGGCTTGCAGCGGCCACGTAACAACCAGGGAAGTATCTCGCGAAAGCCATTTCAACCAAACATCCAAGGCAATTACCGGCGAAACAGACGGCGTCAACCACGCGAATCGCCGACGGAACTCGAAAGGTCGCCATTCGCGGGACGTTGCGAGCATTGCCAGTTTTAGCGTTGTTAGCGTATCTGGCGCCCAAAGCGTTTTCACAAGCGAACGGCACCGTCAGCCCACCGACTCTCCCGGCCCAAGGGGAACAGGTCGTAGTCACGACCACGGAACAGAACAACATCAGCCCGGAAATTTCGCCCGAATTGGGCGTCAATAGCTACACCGCTGACCAGGCACAGATTGCGAGCGTGCCGGGTGGCGACAGCGCACCTTTTCAGCAAGTATTGTTGCGTTTGCCAGGTGTCGTGCAGGATTCCTATGGAGAGATCCATGTCCGCGGGGAACACGGATATACCGGTTACCGCATCAACGGGGTGATGTTGCCCGAAGGGCTTGAAGGTTTCGGCCAGGAATTTGATTCTCATTTTGTTCAGAGTGCCACGCTTCTGACCGGCGCGTTACCGGCCCAGTTCGGCCTGCGCGTTTACGGGATCGTCGATATCAGCACAAAAACGGGGACCGATCTGAACGGGGGTGAGGTGGGAGTTTACGGCGGCAGCTTTGACACCATTCGTCCTTATCTCGATTACGGCGGCAGTAACGACAAGGTCGATTATTTTTTCAGCTTTAGCGAACTCCACAGCGACCTCGGCATTGAGAACCCTACTGACAGCACGCGGGCACTGCACGATTACACTGATCAGTTAAAACTTTTCGGCAGTCTGAGTTACAAGATTGACGAAACCGACAAGTTGACGTTTATCTGGGGCGGCTCCTACTCCGATTTTGAAATCCCAAATAGTCCGGGGAAAGCGCCTCTCTACAACCTTGCCCACTTCACTCCTTTCCCGTCGTCCGAGTTAAACGAAAATCAAAACGAACAGGATTATTTTGCTGTCCTGGCGTATCAAATCGCGCGCGGCGATCTCAGCGTTCAAGCATCGTTATTTGCCCACTACGACAGGATACATTTTGTTCCAGACTACAAAGGCGATCTGGTCTACCAGGGCGCCGCCGGATTGATTAATAACGTTCTCCACTCCGAGGGCACCCAGATCGACGCGACCTACAGTCTGAACGACCAACATACCTTGCGATTTGGCACCATCGTTAGCTTTGAGGGATACGATCGTCACGATTCCACCAGTGTTTTTCCGGCTACGGCGAACAGGGTGCAGACCAGCGATGTTCCTTTCACAATCAACGATATGGACAGCAAGGATGGCCTGCTCTTCAGCCTTTACGCCGAGGATGAGTGGAAATTAACGTCCAAACTGACCATTAACGTTGGGCTGCGTTACGATTTAAGCGAGGGCTATACCGATGCGACCCAATGGAGTCCGCGAATCAACGGCACTTATCAACTCAGCGACGCGACCACGTTCCACCTCGGTTACGCGCGCTATTTCGTTCCCCCTGGGCTCGAGTTTGTTTCGGCTGGTAATGTCGCTCGTTATGCAAATACCACCAACGCACCAACCGTATTCAAACCAGATGCGCCATACCCCGAACGGGCAAACTATTTCGACGCAGGTGTTCTTCAAAAAGTGGGGTCAACCTTGAGTCTGACAGCCGATGCTTTTTATAAAGCGTCGACTGGAGGCCTCGACCTCGGCCAGTTCAGCAGTGCTCTGATTCTGACACCGTTTAATTACAGTCATGGACACACCTATGGCATTGAGACTGGTGCCGAATATAGCCAGGGACCATGGCGCGCCAGCTTGAACTTCTCTTATGTTCGTGCCACTGCTGTGGGCATCACATCGGCGCAGTCTGAGTTCCCAGCCGATGAGTTGGCCTACATCGACTCTCACCGCATAGTCCTGGACCACGATCAGCCGTTTACCCTCTCGACAGACGTTTCCTACACATTCAACAGCAAGCACACCCGCCTTTTTGCCGATTTTCTATTTGGAAGCGGCCTGCGCTATGGATTCGCAAACCTCGGCGTTTTGCCACCTCACTATCCACTCAACCTGGGCATAGAACACGCGATCCCAGTTAATCGAAGCAGCATCAAGGCAATCAAATTGCGTCTTGAATGCACAAATATCTTCGACCAAAGGGCCGAACTGCGCGCCGGGAGTGGGGTGGGTGTTACCCAGCCGCAATATCTCCCGCCTCGCGGGGTCTTTGGCACGGTTGCGTTTAAGTTCTAGATGCGCTTCACAGCCGACCGCAGGGGTCTCTCCTGTGCACAGGAGAGCCCTATAGGGGGGTTGGGGCTGCCACGGTCAGCCGATGCCCGTGAAACATGCGATTTGGAATTAAGATAACAAGTCTAACTTGTAGAGGACGTTGCAATAACTTTGATAAACATCTTTATGAGGGGAAAGGAAGAGAAAGGAAGATTGATAACTAAGATTCTTATAAAACAAAACAGAGTTCTTTTTTTCTTTTTCAATTCGTTCCCGTAGTGGATTCCTGTCTTGAAAGGCTCTCGTGCTTTAATCAGGGGATGTTACCGCGGGGGTATACGGGGTCATTTTTTTCTGAGCCGTCTGTAACTTCAAACTTCAGAAATGGCTATGCGCCCTAAATAAGCCTGAAAGAAGCATGCTTGCCACCTACAGCCCCTCCGTGCTGCGTGCAGGAGCTCACCATGACGCGGGAAGTGCACGGGGAGAGTAAGAGAAGGAGCTATCGCCTGCGTGTTGGGCTTTATCGGCGTCCGAAATCTGAGCTTGCGAAAACTGAATTGTCACGATCGCACTGATGGCGAACAACATCTACTTCATCGGGTTTGGCTACGGCCTAACGAGACAGAGATAAGCCACGGCAGGTGTCGTGGCAAACACACTGAAGTTGCTTCGACGTGGGTCGTTTGCTTCATCGATTGGTTAGGTCTTTCACGCTTCTCCAACTGACTTCGCGATAACGAAGCCCTCGAACCCGACAGCAGATTCGATAGTCCACGCGTGATAGCCCTCCTGCTCCAGTGTCGCGATGTATCTCGCTCGATCGTCGCTCCAGTGCTGAAACCCATCGTGGAGTCGCCACCATTCCGCGAGCTGATCGCCGATCTCGTGTATAAGCTCCGCAATCGGTGTTTCCGTGATTTCGAGGATGATGCCTCCCCCTGTGTGAACAAAATGATAGGCCGCGACATCGGAGAATCTGACTTTTGACGTCTCGTCTGATTCGTCTGAGACGAAATCGATGACAATTTCGCCACCGAATTTGCTGACGGTGTAGCCTTTAAGGTGAAAATCGTGGAAGCGCACACTTTGAGACCTAACGAGAATTAGACTGCATCTTGCAATCTATTTCCCGCCGTTGCGAGGGGAAAGCGATTTCAAAGGCTGCAAGGGTCGAACTCAATGCGCAGAGGACAAATCCGCTGTCCCGCAAAACCTATGCGCAATCGACGCGACCCGTCATTACCCTCCCCGCAAAACGCGAGGGTTTCCGGGATGCCGCTCTATTGCGTCAACCCAAAGGAATGGTCGCGATTATCCCAGCTGCGCGCGCGTCGCGCGGTGTGGCGCTCTTAATAATAAAGCGCGTGTCGCGTTGTAAGTCGCTGGCGTTGTGCGGGCACAAATTGTGCCTCGCCTCACTCGCGCGGTGTCGCGGGCGAATTACCGCGTCGCGGCAAAACTGTGCTCGTGCGAAATCAACGCTCCGGAAAAATTCTGTGCAAACTCACCTGGAACGATGAAAAGTTTCGGGATGAGAAATCAGCTTCGATGAAACTTCCTTCTAAGGGCTCGAATGGCCGATTAACGCGCAGCGAGCGGCTCATACTGTTGAGCGCCGGGCTGGGAATGTTGCATCATGCCGATCATGTCTTGCGCTATGACCACAGCGGCTGGCCGTTCCGAGACATCGTTACTCCGTTCACTTACAGCCTGCTCGTTTATCCGCTCATCGCTCTCGTTTTCTTATGGCGGCGCGCCAGTTGGGTGCGTTTTGTCATCGCGCTGATTATTCTCATTCTAACCCAATCGGCGCATATTTTTCTCGAAACACCTCGCCAACAATTTTGTTCCTGGGCTTACAATGCGAGTTGCACGACTGGCCGAACCGCGGGCATGCCGAATCTTCTCGCGTGGCACTCGCCGTTCATGGGCGCAGTCGCGGTGATGCTTTCGCTCGCGCTTTCAGTCGCACTGATTGCAATGTGTATTTCGCTTTTTCTCGACGCGTGTGCCGCTCAAAAAGCTAAGGCGAAATGAATGCGGGCCGAACTTAGCGATACATCAAGAGACTTGGGTGCGATGCGTGTCCGCGCATTGGCCGTGGGAGCGCTCTCAGTGGGAGCGGTGGCCGTCGATCACGTTGTCCGCTTCATCGTAAACGCGAATGACGGCGTCGTGTGGAACGGCTGTAAAACCTCGCGTAGCCGGTTGCATTACTTTGCGCGGTCGCACGTCCTAGCCGCGCGGCTTTGTTTCCCGTTTGGATTGCTTCTCCCTCAGTCATGTATTTGCCCTTCTTCGTCGTGCCATAAAAACGAGAGTCTTCCCTGTGGTAAACATGCTTCTCGGTATTAACCCACACGAGACCCTGGCCTCCGCCGAGTGCGGGCGCGGTAGTCGATGTCTCAACGCTGGCGGTCTTTGCAGGGACTGAGCTTGGAGTGGCCGGGCTTGGTTGAAGCAAATGTTCGCGCCTTGAACAAATCGCCCGCTTGTTCGTGCGTTTCGATCACTTTGCCGGCTTAATTAAACACGTGTGACAGGCGCAAATTAGCGAATACGCTTCCGCCGATTCCATGCCTTAGGTGGGGCGTTGAAGTCGCCATCGGGAAATAGGCGTATAGACAAACCGGGGAATGGGATGAAAACTGGCGCAACATGATTCGGGTTTGCATCGTGATTTTATTATTGTTTGTCGCTGGCTGCGCCACATCTTCGCAGAAGCAAACGAATGCAATGTCGAACCAGCAAATGCTTGCAGCGCAACAATCAGACGAACGGCTGAAGCGCATCCATGTGGAAAGCGTGAATCTGCGTGCGAGGTGGCAACAGGCTCAAAACCTACCACTCGAACAGCGGATAGTTGTCGAAGAGCAGTTACTACGAGAATCCGAACGATTAGAGAGATCTCTCGACCAGGTGATTCAAGGGGGTCAGAGACAGCAAACGACTAACGCGCAGAATGAGCTTACCGAAACTATCAACGATCTATCGAATCAACTCCGGCAAACGCGCGGGGTCTATTAGCTGTGCGTAATACGGCTCTGCACCACAGGCGACGGAAAGCGTTTCGTTGCGCGAGCGGATGAAAAGCTGACTGCTGGGTAACCGCGAGCCTATAGGACAACGCCCGACGGACTAAAGTCCTATGGACGGAGGAGAATTTCCGCGCTACTCAAACTGAACCCAAAAGGAAAAAGGAAAATACAATGCCCCAAAAACTAAAGGAACATCACACCAAGGCTGCTGAACACCATGAACACGCGGCGAAGCATCATCGCAAAGCAGCCGAACATCATGGCTCCGGCAAACACGAGACGGCGGCTCACCATGCGCATGCCGCGCACGGTCATCATTTGCACGCGACGCATCACGCTAGTGAAGCAGCAAAGCGTCACGTCGAGTTGCACGGGCATAAGTAAGCCAGCTTAGCAATTCGGTGGAAAGCCCTGCGAATAATTGCTCGCAGGGCTTTTTGTTTTAACGCCGATGCGATTCGCAGGCCGCGAATTACTGGAAAATCATCGCTGACAATCTCAGCAAAGCCGGGTGGAGCTGGGGTTGTGTCTCAACGATTGATTCCAACGGGCGCACCATCTGGATTGCAGACGCGCATTGCGGCGACGGAAAGCGTTTCGTTGTGCGTGCCGATGAAAAGCCGACTGCGTTTGTGGGACTGGAATCGGCGATCCGTCGCGCTACCACCTTTTAGCGGCATCGGAACTCGATAATTTTCCTTTCCAAATCGGCCTCAGCTTCGCATTTCGCGACGAATGACATTACGAACGAACTAGGACAAACTCTTTTTCGAGCGGGCACGATCTCGTTACGCAATCGTTACGTTAATGTCGCTTTTGTTTCGCCTCCACGCACGGTATCTCGGAGGCGCCGAGAATATATAATGTCCCAAAGCATTAAAAGGAACCGACTAAATGAAAGTAAGACTCCCTCAAATTGTTTATAACTCCAAGGTCCTTGCCGCTGCTCTTTTATTCGCCACTTCCCTCTTCACCCAAGCCGCCCCTATCCGAGTAACAGGCCCTTACGTCCTCAGGGTATTCGCCAGAGGCCCGGCCGGCTCAACCAAACCCGATTCCATCACTGTTGATGACCACTTTCATATATGGGTTTCCTTCACCAATGGGGTTAAGCCCGATGGCTCGGATGGCAGATCGAGCACAGTCGTCGAATATGATCACAACGGGACGATTCTGCACACCTACTCGGTGCTCGGTTCGAACGATGGATTAAAGTTCAATCCAGATGATCGGACAATCTGGGCCTTGCGTAATCAGGATGGGAACCCGGCGTTGACGATCATCAATCCCGAGAATCAAACGCAAGCCCACTGAGCTTTGCCACCCTCCAACGCACGGCGGCGGCTTTGATGACGTCGTGTTCCTTAAAGATAAAATCTACTTCAGTGCCTCGAACCCGACGCTCGATGCTAATGGTAACAATCCCGCTCCTTCCATTGTCTTGATAAGACTTGTGGGTAATACCATCCATACGACACGGATTCTCAGCGGCGATGCCTATGCATTTAACGTTGCCACGAAGCTGCCAGTGAAGACGGTGCAAACGGATCCGGATTCGATGACGGTGGATACGCTCGGTAACCTCGTGCTGGACAGCCAGGCAGACAGCATCCTTCTCTTCATTAGCAACCCGGGAACCTACGCTCAAAACGTCGTTGAGGTGCCGCTCGCAGACGCATCAGGGAAACCTGTGATGGTCGATGACACGGTATTTCCCACGCAATCGGCAGGCAGAATCTTCTTCACCGACAGCGGAACTAACACGATTTATGTTCTCTTGAGCCACTCGTTTGATACCCGGAAGGGTTATTCTTCGAGCGGGCCTTCCATCGGGACGATTTCATTAAGGACAGGACTCTATACGCCAATCGTTGTCGGATTATCGAGTTCGCATGGTGCCATCTTCGTTCCTGCGAGGATCGATCCTAAAGATCAGGCCGAAGATCAGGCCGAGGATCAGGCCGAGGAGGATCAGGATTAGGGGGCCAGGACCGTAATCATTCTTCGCGTCCTTTTCCCGCCGCCCTTCACTAATGGGTTTCTTAAATGGGTTGAATCCTAGCAAAGCCGGGTTCAGTTGGGGCTGCATCTCAGCGATTAATTCAAACGGGCGAACAATCTGGGTTGTTGACGCACATCGCGACAACGGAAAGCGTTTCGTTGTGCGTGCGGATGAAAAGTTGACGGCGTTTCTTATCATAACCCTCCCCGCAAAACGCGAGGGTTTCCGGGGTCATCGTTCTATTGCGTTGCCCCATAGAATTCCTCGCACATTGCCCAGCTGCGCGCGCATCGCGGGGCGCGCCGCTGTTAATAATAATAGCGTGTCGCGTTGTAACTCGCTGGCGATGTGGCGGACACGTGTGTCCGTCCATCACTCGCGCGGTGTCGCGGGCGGCTCCGGTAGCGCCGGCGGCTCCTCGCCTGGTGGCGGGTTGGCCAGCAGCTCGCGGCGCTTGTAGTCCATCAGGATATGCCGCTGCTCCTCGGTCAACACGAAGACGTCGCTTTTGACGCCGACGTTTACGTTGACGCCTGGCGCTTTTATCGGGCGAGCAATTTTGGCGCTCTTGGCGCATTGCCCTGGGCCAAAGTGGGGTTTGGCACACGACAAAGAAATTTAGAACACGAACATGCCAATTGCGGCTCCAAACATCACTAGCGTCGCGATCGCGACAACTGCGCGACTCAATATGGAGCTTGGCTGCCCGTTCATAAGTTTGCGATCGGAGGCGGCTATTAGAATCCCTACCAACAAAAATGGCGCTAACAGTCCATTGATCACCGCCGTCCAGAAAAGCGCTTTAACTGGATTGATGTTCGCAAAGTCGATAAGAATACCGACAAACGTTGAGCCAATCACGATTCGATAAAAGTAACGCGCCGAATTGAGCGGCTGGTCCAATCCTTGTCGCCACTTGAAAATTTCGGCGAAAGCATACGCGGCCGAACCGGTTAATGTTGGAATGGCGAGGAAGCCAACGCCGATTAATCCTATAGTGTAAAGAGTGGCCGCAAAAACACCGGCAAGCGGTTTGAGGGCCTCCGCTGCTTGGCGCGATGTGGTAATCTCTTTGAGACCATGTGCATGCAATGTAAGGGCCGTCGTCAGGATGATGAAATACATCACGCAAGTTTGAAAAAAATGTGCCGGTGCCGACATCGAGTTTGCGATCGATAATTTCTCGCGGAGTTGCGCCACGACGCTGTTCAAGTCTAGTTCTTCCAACTGCTTTTTCCTCTTCCACTTCCTGCGACGCCTGCCAAAAGAATAGATAGGGACTGATGGTAGTGCCAAGAATTGCGACCAGATTCGACCAAGCGTTGTGACTTTGCGGCCACGAGGGAATGAAAGTGTCATGTGCGATGACTCGCCAGTTAGGTCCCACTATAAAAGCGGTGATGACGTATGCGAAGAGAACCGCGGCCAACCATTTCAGGATAGCAGCGATTTGGTAGTATCTGCATCGGATTGTCGCCCAAGCGATTGCGACGCCGAAGATCAAAACGAAAAAATGTGAATTGATTCCTGTCCACATGGCCGCGGCATCCGCCATTCCAGCTAGGTCCGCACCGACGTTGATCGTGTTCGCAACAAGCAAAGCGATTGCGCCTGTAAACAGCAGCCATGGAGGGAATTTTTGCCGCAATGCGCCAGCTAGACCACGACCCGTGACCATGCCGATGCGCGCACACATGAATTGCACGCAACCCATAAGCGGCCAAGTAATAAACGCCGTCCAAAGTAGAGAAGTGCCCAGCTGCGCACCGGCGATTGAATAGGTAGCGATGCCCGACGGATCGTCGTCAGCGGCGCCAGTAATTAGGCCCGGCCCCAGAACACGAAAGAAGCGACGGAAAATATTCTCATTCTTCTTTATAGTCTTTCTGCGCGGCCCGCCTACAGAGCCGCTCCCTATCGATCCCTTCATGACTTTTAGCGAGCGCGCTGTTTTTCCACGAGACGCTTGGCCCGCTTTGGACCGTACCTTCCAAGAGGCGTGAATTTCTTGCCCCGCACTCGGTTATACGAGATGAAGAAATCCTCAATCTCTTTGAGTAAGGTTTGGATCGAGATCGCCGACTGAGTTAATTGCCGAATGAGTATGCGACTCGGCCGCTACTGCGATTAGTCGATCGTTGCGCTCAGTTTTTCCGTTCTTTTCTTTTTGGATGGCCTCGATCACGCCCAACAGTCGGGACTGCACCAGGCATCCGCAAAAAGCCGGCTCGTCCATTAGCACTAATGCATCCAGCGGGTCACCATCTTGCGCGATGGTTCCCGGAATCGATCCGAAGTCGAACGGAAATAGCATGCCCTTTGGCATCACCGTTTTAAGTAAATAGGCGTTTACATTGAAATCGAAGGCGTATTTGTTTCGGCAGCCCTTAGGTGTGTCGATGACGACGTTTAGTTTGCCGGTCTTTCGATCAAACGGTTTAAGTTTTCGCAGCAACTTCATATCATTGAAATAGTCGAGCGGGACTACGCGATGAAATCTGGCGATCCGTTGTCGCAAGCATCTCGCGAAACGACTTACCGCTCCGATTTAGGAAATCCCGATGTTATGTGCAGCCACGCAGCAGGAAGATCAGGAACAAAATTGGAATGGGAATTCCCAATAGCCAAAGAAGAATGTAGCCCGCCGCGCCAGCTTGTTTAATTCGTTCTTTCAATTTCATAGAGATCCAATTTCCGTTTCTTATTAATCGTGTCTTTATTAGCTCGTAAGGGATCGGCAGCGGCAAGGCGCTTGGTCGAAAAGCAAGCCAAGAAGCGGAAGTAACGCTGCTCCCCTAAATTCCACTCTCGCCGAACGCCGATATCTCCTTACACGAAACAATTGGTTAACGGTTTGAAGCCGCGTCAGCCAGCTCTATTTCCCTAAGGGCTTCGGGGTTTACGACGCTTTCAGCCAGTTTGTTGAGAATCTCATTTGTTTCCGATTCTTCATCCAAAGTGGTTTGTAAAAGCTCTGCCGCTTTGTTTTGGCCAAGCAGATGGGCAAAAGTGCGAACGCTGCCATAGCCGGCCATTTCGTAGTGTTCGACTTTCTGCGCAGCGACGATTATGCCCGCGTCAAGAACCGACTCTTCACCGTCCTCTTTCAAAACTTCCGATCCCTCTTCAATGAGACCCTTCATAGCCTGACACGTCTTTCCCTTGGGGTTTTCGCCAAGGCCCTCAAAAATCTGTTCGAGCCGGCGGACATGCCCTTTAGTCTGTTCCAGATGTTTCTCGAAACCATCTTTTAATTCCTCAGATGAGGCGCCCTTCGCCATTTTCGGCAACGCCTTTAATAGTTGATTCTCCGCGTTGTAGAGATCGCGCAACTCACTGACATAGAGTTTTTCTAATGTGTCTAACTTCATAAACTACTTCCTTTCCGTGTTGTTATTTTACCTCCCTAAAACTGCGTCTTGCGCAGCAGTAAGAGTTTCGCACACGGACAGGGTCTTGGTTCCAAGAACTTCACACATTTCCAAGCCCTAGATCAACGGCTTGGCACACGATCGAAAGAGCTGGTAATTCCCTATGGTGTGATACTCAAAAAGAGCACGTTCCTGAAAGGGAAAATCTTAAGACTTAGACTAGATCGTCGGAGTCTAAGCCCCCCAAGGTTGTGCTAGCCACACGCAAAAAGGATTGCCAGCCCGCGTGGAGTTTAGATAGCCTCGCCTCATGCGCACAATTCTCATAATTATTCTGATTATTTTGTTACTCGGTGCTTTACCCAATTGGCCATATAGTTCCGGCTGGGGCTCACTATCCAAGCGGTGGGTTAGGCCTTGTTCTTTTGATTGTCCTAATCCTTTGGCTGATGGGGACGAATTTGACGTTGGCGCTGCGATTCGCTCGTTTCTCGATATATCTTTCCGATCGCGAAATCTAAACGCCGCAGGGATGCGCGATTGAAGGCCAAATCCGCCCAATTCTCCAATCCAGAAGCCTATTTCAAGACGATTACTGAAAGACAAGCTCCGCATCGTAAACTGTTACAGGGCTAGTCAGAAGTCAGTAAATAAAACGAAAGGTATTATGGAATCACAACACAATCCGAACGAACCGGGCAAACCTGGTGGTCCCGGACAGCAAGGCGGCCAGGACAAAGATCGCGAGAGACAGGAACGCGAGCGGCAACAGCGCGAGCGCGAAAAACAAGGCGGTGGCGGCCAACAAGGTGGTCATCAACAGGGAGGCCACCAGCAAGGCGGACGATAAGTCTGATTTTATCGGATAATTTAACGGCGGGGGTCGACCCCCGCCGTTTTGCTTGTCCGTCTACCGATCGCCTTCAGTTTCAATCATATTACAACCGCCGCGTTCATAGCGCGCGATTTTGTTCTTATGAAATCGAGCACAAAGGATAAGATCAAGGGCGGATTCAAGGAAGCGAAAGGCAAAGTCAAAGAAAAGGCGGGCAAGGCGACAGGGAACCCAGACTTGCGCGATCGCGGGACGGCTGAAAAAGCAGGCGGGAAGGTGCAGCGTAAAATCGGCGACGTGAAGAAGGTGTTTGAACAATAGACCAAAGCGAGAGGTCGACCACTGACGGTTACCGAAAGCCTGTTCCTCCACGTACACAAGATTAGGCTCGCCTCTGGCAATAAGCGGTGAGCGCGATGCACCGAGATGGCTTTAACTAACCTCAGAAGGTAAAATATGAATACATCAATAACAAAACCTACCCCACCTGGAGACGCCAATCCCGACGCCCGCCCAGTCAAGGACGTTATCGAGCCTGCGAAGGCCGTTCTGGGCAAGGTTTTTGTTTATGTACAAGACAGCTTATGACGGAATCAAATCGGATTGTGTCGCCATCCTTCAACTCAGTATCAGTGACAAGGATGTCATTGATCTGTGTCCCGGTCGTTGAATTTAATCCTTCAGCGAATAGGAGGCGCCGGTTTTGAGAAGCACGGCATGCTGCGCTGCTACCGTCGAATGATCAATGACTATCTGGTTCAATGGAGAACGGCTAATCATGACAATGCCGCGACCCAACTCACGCATTACAAGACCAACTCCTTCGCAATTTAGAATCAAGCGAGCCAGTCTTACCTTCTTTCTGATGTCACCGGAAGGAAGAGCGGCGGGAGCTCCCAACCCGCCGCTCATTAGTCCAAGGCACAACCATAAAGCGCCTTGGCATTCCTATGGAGTGTGGGACGGGAATCTGGTTTGATTAATGAAACGACACAATCGGGCTGGCGAATGATTGTCTAATCAGACAAAATCCTATCGTTACACGCTACCAAGTGACTAACGACTCGCCCGATTCTCAGGCGTTGCTCCAACAACTCCGCCGAGCCCCGCCGGTTGGGCGTGCGCTGCGCATCCTACTCGCCATGCTCCGTCTTCAGAATGGTGGCTACGATTACGGCTTCGTCGTTGTTGTCGTAGTTTCCGTTTCTTCTTCTCGTAGTACGACAGCGGCTTCGCGAGCGTCACCTTGGTCACGACCATGCGGTCGCCGTCTTTCGTGTAGGTATATGTCACCGGCATGTCTGGCTTGAGCGCGCTCCACTCCACTGTGCGGCCTTCCGGGTCAACGAGTACGGTCTTCTTGGTATAGTGATACCTCACCGGAGTCGTGCTGATTCCGTGCGGAACATGATGTAGTCCGAGCCCGGCGTATAAGCCGTGATCGTGCCCGAGCCGTTAAGCGTACTCGTGCTTGTGGTACTCTCGCTCACGCCCGTTGTGCCCCCCGTAGTTGTGGTTGTAGTTGAAGTTTCCTGCGCGAAAGCTGTCCTCAATGCGACCGCGCCGGCCGTGCCCGCGGCCAACAGTTTCACTAATGTAGTTTGTTTCATATTTGTTTTTGCTTTGGTTAAACGGAAGTTCTCCGTCGTGCTTGTTTGCGACGTGTCCCATCCGCAGTTTATTCAATGCCCACCATGAATCGGATGGCACC
>CAVRCO010000011.1:0-54807 GCA_963719605.1 uncultured Verrucomicrobiae bacterium | reverse complement strand
GCTATCTTGGCTGGGAGCCGCCGGTGGCGTCCTCGCCTGTCCTGATAATGTCGTGTTTGGTTGCCACGGTAGCTTGTCGTCCCTTGAACCGATCGGCGAAGCCAAACGCACACGGCCGCGGCAGCGTAACCGCCATCAGACTCGATTCTCCTGCGGTGGCAATCAACAAAGATACTTGGTTCATGAGTCAGCGTGATGTGCGACTTGAAATTTCCGAAACAAAAAGCGGCCTCCGGTTTCCAGAGGCCGCTTGTGTTTCGATGGCAATCTGAACTCGAATTTCAAATCACGGCGCAGGCGTAACGTCGAGGACGCGCGTGCTATAGGTGATGCTGTGACCGCTGGGGTTGAGAAATTCCAAGTGCAAGGTCTTGACTTCGTTGGGACGCAGGATGCCGTCGCCGCCGACCGGAACGCTCACATAAGGGCTGCCGAGTGGCGCGAGCACGGCCGTTGTTCCGCCGGCATCGAGCAGCATGGCGTTGGCGCTCAAATTATCCAGCGCAACCCATACCGGCTCGGGTATTGGCGAAGTTCCGTCGTTTCTGACGTGCACCTCCTGGGAATAAGTTTGTGTGTCAGGATGGAACACAAAACCTTCGCCAGTCACTGATGCGCTCGCCGGAGCGGGAATGGCGCCGGACACAAACAGGTCGCTCAGGTCATTTGCGGTCGCCACGTTATTAAAACCGCCGAAGTTGTTGGTCTCACTCGCCGGAATGGGATTGTTGACGCTCGGCAGGCCGAAAATTTCTTCCATCGTTTTCAGGTCGGAAGAATGGCTGAACATCACTGAGCTGGCATAGGCGTTGCCCTTGGCCAGCGGCGAGATGACGGTTTCGCCGAGCGTGCGACTGGTGTCATCGCCACCTTCGGTTTCGTCCCACCAGATGATGATCACGCCGTTGTTTTGATACTCACGCGTAGCCATGATTTGTGGAACGACAATGGAGAGGAAGTTGTCACCTTGCGCAATGGCAGCCTGGTCTCCGGCGTAATGCGTGCCGTGGTAGGTGAACCCGCCGCTCAACCCGCTGTGCGCGTCGTTAAATTGGTTCGGAGTGATCCAATTGTATCGCCCGACCGCGTTGTGGTTCAGGTCGTCAAACAATTGCGCGAGCGGATAAACATTTTGGACCCACGTGTCCCCGAAGAACGCCATCGGATTGTGTTTGACGGCGTAATTGAACTGGCCGGTGCCGTAGTAAGGATTGATGAAGGTGGTGCTCGTCCCCGATGCGCTGTGGATTGCGCTGGTCGCAAATTGAACGTCTTCCTGATAGTTCTTCCACGGAATGCGGGCGGCATTCAACTGCCTGGTCAAATGCGGAACATCGAAGGTGTTGCCATTGGCGGGATCGGGGTCGGCGTCGGTGTGAACGCCGAAATCCGAGCCTGTTTCGGCCCAGACGTAATTTGGCTCGGACGGATGGACCCCTGTGCCCGAGTTGAAATACGCCGTGGCGTAGGAAACCTGCGCCGCGTTCGGATTGCCCGACGTGATGAGGCTGTTCATGAAGGGCGCGGCGGGATTGCCTAAGATTTGCTGCGGATTGGTCTGCGTGGGCGGTTGGGTGAGGTTGTGATTCTCCATCGCAATGACGAAGACAGCGCCGATTCCATGCGGATGGTGTTCAGGAGATGCTTGCGCAGCAAACAAGACACCAGTTACGACGCTGGCGAGCAGCGCTGTCTTGGGCCGGACCCGTCCGAGAAAGAAACCACGAAATCCGGCCGCGTTGATTAGGTGATCGTTGTTGCTTGGGCAATTGTTATTCAATGGTGTTTTCATAATTTTTTGTGCTGATTTGGATTTCATGTTTTTCGCCATCGCGCGACCAAAGTAAACGTGACATTTGTGATAATTCGGTTACGAACATGGCGGTGACGTAACGGCGGCGTTACACGCGCAAACACTGCCTTTAAAGACGGTTCACGGCGGCGGCGTAACGGAGGACAGGCAGCATGTCCGTCTCGGCGGACATCCTGCCAGCACGGCCAAGATAATCGACGCCCCGACCGGCAAAAGCTGTCTGCAACCCGAGTCAGGCTGGCAGCCTAACTTCCGTTAAGGCTCTGGCAATGCGCGCAGAACCACGCGGTGCGGCCGCCGATCCTCTCTGATCTTAGTTTCCTTCCGCAGCGAGGACACTTCCCGCCTTTTCCCCGACGCGGGAGAAGCCATGATTTTGGCATTCGGTTCACGTCAGCCTTGGCCGTGATCGCTTTTGCCAAGATGTCGTGCGTAGCCCGAAAGAGTTTTGTGAGGGCTCTGTTGCCCAAACGGGAGATTTCCGTCGCGGGATGCATGCGCGCGCGGAAAAGAATTTCGTCCGCGTAAAGGTTGCCAATGCCCGCAATGAGCCGCTGGCTCATCAAAATCGATTTTACTGCGCCATGGCGTTTCCCGATGATTTTTCTGAACTCTCCAAGATCGAGGTCAAGTGCGTCCGGTCCCAGTGCGCGCTCTTTCAGAAATTCGTCCACATCTTTTAGCAATCCGATCTGGCCAAACTGGCGCTGATCATCGAACGCCAGGCGACGATTGTCAGCGAAAACAAAGAGTACTCGCGTATGCCGCGGTGCCTGCCGGTCGTCTTTGAAATACTCAAGCGAACCGGTCATTCCGAAGTGCAGTCGCAACCAGAGCTTCCCGTCGGCGCGCACAAACAGATGTTTGCCATGACGGCGACTCGATTCGAAGCGGCGACCTTTCAATCCACGCGCAAGCTCTCGCGCTGTGAGGTCTTTCAAAATGTATGTACTTCGCACGTCGACGTCGTCGATCCGCTGATGCAACGACGTGGCATCAAGGTATCGCTTGAACATTTCGACATCAGGCAACTCGGGCATGACGTTTATATCAGTTGTTCAATTTACTTTCCTAGTCGTCGATTGCCTGAGTCGCATCATTGTTGAAGCTTAATCGATGATGTCCTGCAAGGAGATCGATGATTTTCTGCGACTGCTAAAAGAGTCGCCATCCGGCGCCGTGTTTAATCCATGGTGGGAAGTCGATGAGCAAAATGATGTCTGCCACAACGCGCCAGCCATACGGCGCAACCAGCTACGCGCGTATCTGGAAGAACGGCTTGGCAAGTCAAAGGTCGCAATAATCGGCGAAGCACTTGGCTATCGCGGCGGTCACTTCAGTGGAATCCCCATGACTTCCGAGCGAATCCTGCTCGGAAAAAAGAAAGACGGCATTGAGTCGGAACAGGTTTTTTCCAGCATTCAGCCACGGCGAACGAGTAAACCTCGGAAATGCCCGAACGGCTTTTCCGAACCGACAGCAACCATTGTGTGGGGCACACTCCTGAAGCACGGCCTAAAACCAGACCGATTCGTCCTGTGGAATGCGTTCCCGTGGCATTCGTTTGATTCGGGTCGTGGCATGTTGAGCAACCGAATGCCTAACAAGTCCGAGCGAGCCACTGGCCTGTCGGTGCTCAAAGCTTTCCTCGATCTTTTTCCGTGTAACGAAATCGTAGCGCTTGGCAACATTGCGGCTTCGCAATTAAAGGAATTGAATGCCGATATCCGCCAGGTTCGCCATCCCGCCTCCGGCGGGGCCAAACTTTTCCGTCAACAAATCGCGAAGACCATAAGCAGAATCAATTAAGAGGATTTCAGCGTCCGCGCTTCGTGAAACTCGAGATCGTCGAGGACTTGCAGGGCGACTGCTCTGAAGAGTTGTTGCTCGAAGGGGTTATGAGCTAATACAAACAAGCAACAAAGTGCCAGCGCGAGACTTACACAATAAACCCTTCGATGAAGGCACGAAGACGAAGCTCGAAATATATCGAAGTTATGTCCGCGCTTGGCTTCAAGTCTTTCTTCACGCGAGCGCTTTTCGCGGGAAACCGTTACAGTTTTTCGATTTCTTTTGCGGTCCCGGCGAGGACTCGACCGGCGAACCGGGAAGCCCTCTTATTCTCGTCAACGAACTGTTGTTGGAACGAACGAAGATCGCGCAACGCGGCCATTCCATCCGAATTTTCTTCAACGATCAGGACGTGGCTAAGATCGACAATTTAAAGCGACTCTGTTCGACGAAATCAGTGCCTTGGCAGCCGCGATTTGAATCGCTGGATTTCGCAGAGGCGTTTAAAAAAGTGAAAAACGAGATTGGCATGGGCCCATCGCTTGTCTTCATTGACCAGAGTGGCATCAAGCACATCACACGAAATGTCTTCAATGTGGTGACACAGGCCGGAACCACAGAGTTTATTTTCTTTACCGCATCATCATTCAAGTGGCGTTTCGGCGAGTTGCTCGCGCCCGAGATAGATTTTCCCGAGAACGTCTCGTACACCGATGTCCATCGTGTCCTTGCAGACAAGTATCGAGAATGGGCACCTATGGGGAATGTTCATCGGCCACTTCTCAATCAAAAAGAAGTCCAACATCTATGGACTAGTATTCGGTTCTCATCATTGGCGCGGGATGCAAAAGTTCTTAGAAGTCGTCTGGAAACTGGATCCGGCTTGCGGCGAAGCTGATTACGAACTGGAAGCCGACACGGCGCAAGGAGAGATGTGCTTCGAACAGGGCAAAACTGGTTTTAAGAAGCGCAAGGTCGAAGTTTTTCAGGCGCAGCTATCAGAATTAATCGCGGACAGAACCCTCACCACGGACAAAGCCGTTTTTCTGCATTGCCTGACGAACGGATTTCTACCACGTGTATCTAAAGACGTGTATATGCGCCTTCGCGCCGGTCGAGTTCTCAAGAACGCAAAGGCTACGTTCCCCCGCTATTCGGCGGACGCAATGGAATCTCCTAGGAAAATCGAGATTTAATGGCAGCGAATTCCCATATCGAATGGACTGAAGCAACCTGGAATCCGGTTACCGGGTGCACGAAGGTCAGCGCGGGCTGCAAGAATTGCTACGCAGAGCGCTTGGCGCTTAGGCTTCAAGCAATGGGCAATCCAAGATATCGGAGTGGCTTCAAAGTTACGCTTCACGAAGACTTGCTCGATCTGCCAAAGCGCTGGCGCGAACCGCGACTGATTTTCGTGAACTCGATGAGCGACCTGTTCCATGAGCAAGTGCCGCTCCAGTTTATCCACCGCGTGTTTGCGACGATGCGTGCATGTTCTCAACACACGTTCCAAATTCTGACTAAAAGAAGTGGTCGATTGAAAATCCTTGCTCCGAGAATCGATTGGCCAGCGAATGTGTGGATGGGCGTAAGCGTTGAGGATTCGCGTGTTTTGTCTCGTGTCGATGATTTAAGGAAAGTCCCGGCCGCTGTTCGGTTCCTTTCTTGCGAACCGCTTATTGGTTCCCTGGCGGATATCGATTTGACGGATATTCACTGGGTAATTGTTGGCGGCGAATCAGGGTGGGGCGCGCGACCAGTGAAAATCGAATGGATTCGAGAAATCTTTCGGACCTGTCGAAAGCAAAACGTTCCATTTTTCTTTAAACAGTGGGGCGGAGTCCGCAAAGACCTGACCGGTCGCTTACTTCGGGGGAGAACTTACGACGAGATGCCGGTCAGAGTGGCGGCATGAGGTTCACTCCTTGGGCGGTTCGCTCTTCTTAATCAATGACGTCAAGAGATCGATCGGAAGAGGGAAAAAGGTCGTGGTGTTATGTTCGCTGGAAATTTCCCGCATGGTTTGCAGGAAACGCAGTTGCAGCGCGATCGGTTCCTTGCTCATCATCGCCGCGGCCTGCACCATCTTTTCCGCAGCTTGAAATTCACCCTCGGCGTTGACGATCTTTGCGCGGCGTTCGCGCTCGGCTTCGGCCTGCTTGGCCATCGCACGCTTCATGGTGTCGGGCAGCGAGACATCCTTGACCTCAACCGCCGTGACTTTGACGCCCCACGGTTCGGTTTGCCGGTCGATGATCTCCTGCAATTTCTGGTTGATCGACTCGCGCTGCGAAAGCAGGTCATCCAAAGGGGCCTGACCGAGCACGCTGCGCAGCGTCGTCTGCGACATCAGCGAAGTGGCTTTGAGAAAGTTCTCTACTTTCACGACAGAGGCCTGTGGATCGACGACCCGGAAATACACAACCGCATCGACCGTCACCGGCACGTTGTCACGCGTCATCACCTCCTGCTTCTCAACACTGATGGTGACGACGCGCAAATCCATTCGCACCATGCGATCGACGATCGGGATGAGGAAAATCAATCCCGGGCCTTTGGCGCCAAGCAATTTTCCGAGCCGGAAGATGACGCCACGTTCGTATTCTCGCAGGATCCGGATCGCCTGCGGCAAGATGATAATGACAAGAATGATGACGGGCACAGCCCAGCCGATCAATCGCGGCAATACTTCGATTAGTTCCATGGTTTTATCTTCCTTTAGTTTTCAGTTTTACTGTCAACCCTTGCACCGCTGCAATCTCAGCCTGTTCGTCCTTTTCGATTGGCGCGTCGCTGATGGCGTTCCAGTATTCGCCTTCAACAAAAATCCTGCCGCTACGCGAATCGATTGGAGTCAATGCAGTCACCGTTTTCCCGATGAGCGTTTCGGCCCCGACTTTCACCGGCAGCCGTTGCGCGCGCAGACCTTTTCCAATGACGAAAAAGAAGAACGCTGCAGTGACCAAGGTCGCCGGAATGATGTAGTTGAGCGATAAACGAAAGAGCGGATCGCCGCGATTGAAGAGCATGAGCGAGCCGATCAGAAACGCAATGATTCCGCCGACTGTTAAGACACCGTGTGTGGTCGCGTAAACATCGAAAATAAAGAGCATCAAGGCGAGTGCGATCAAAACGAGGCCGGTCACGTTGACTGGCAAAACGGCCGCCAGATAAAGCGCAAGCACCAGAGCGATCGCTCCAACGACTCCAGGGAGAATCGCTCCCGGCGTGGTCATCTCGCCAATGATTCCGTAGATCGCGATCAGCATGAGAACGAACATCACTTCTGGTCGCCAGAGCTTTTGAAAGACGTGTTCCGAGGCCGACATCTTGATCTCCGAAACCTCTGCGCCCGCGGTCTTAAGCGTCTTCCCATCCACCACGCGGCCGTTCAATTTTTGTAACAGATCGGAGATATCGGGGGCGATGAGATCAATGACTTTTAATTGCAGCGCTTTTTCAGCAGTGATTGATGCACTTTCCTTCACAGCGGACTTGGCCCATTCGACATTACGCTGACGTTTGCCAGCGATTGTCTCGATATAGCTCACAGAAAAATTCTCCAACTTCTGTTTCATCGTTTCGTCGGTCTTTTCTTCTCCGCCACTGGGAAACCCGCCTATCGAGACCGGATGCGCCGCTCCAATTGTTGTGGCCGGGGCCATTGCCGCGACGCTGGCGGCAACAGTGATGAAACAACCTGCGCTGGTCGCGGTCGCGCCAGTCGGAGCGACATAAACGACGACCGGCACCGGAGACCCGAGAAAGCTTTGCACAATCTTCTGCGTCGAATCGAGCAGCCCACCCGGCGTGTTAAGTTGGATGATAAGACACTGAGCATTCTGCGTTCGTGCTTCGTCGATGCTGCGCGAAATATAGCTCGCCGTTGCCGGCCCAATGGCTCCGTCGATATTAATAAGAGAAACCTTCTCCGCTGCGAAAACTGCGGACGTGCAAGCAAGCCAAAGGACCAGCGCAGCAACGCAGATGGAGGGGCGAGCTCCGCGAGCCCAAGCACCGGTTGTAGGTCTCGGATCGATGGTTAGGCGCCGCGGAGATCCGCCCTCCACTTTTGTCTGTCTTTCACGGTGCGCTGCTCGACGGTGCGTAAGGTTATGCTCCTTTCATTGGCTGAGGTTTGATCGCCAAATCTTTCACTTCTGGCTCCACGATTTTCTCGTAATCGCGGTAGCTCATTTTGATCGCGTCCGTGTGCGTGCCCGCTTCGAACACGATGTAGTCTTGCTCCGCCAGGCTCTTGTCCACATACGTCGGCAAACCATAAAGATTACCAAACGGCGGCATCGCTCCAATCACGCAATCGGGGAAGAGCGACTTGAATTCCTGTTCCTGATCCAGCGAGACGGCGTTGCGGATCGCGTTCTGGACCTTCTCCAGATCGATTTGGTGATCCGCCGGCAGCACCATCATGAGATGCTGGTCGACCGATTTAACCATGACCACTTTGGCATGATGCCGGCCTTTCACGTGCTCCGCCTGGGCGATTCGTTGCGCGGTTACTGCCTCGGGATGGCGCAGAATCTCATAAGAGACTTTGTTTTCATCCAAACACTTGATCAGTTGCTTTGGCATTTCCATGCGGCCTCCGAGTGAAAAAGTATCACTTTCCCGCGTGATCTCTACTGTCTCAAAACAAGTGGACACCGCCGCAAAGCTACCGAGACGCGAAAAACTTATACTTATGTATGGCTACATGTGAAGTTTGCGAAAATGAATATGACAAGGCGTTTGAAGTGGTCGTATCCGGCAAGCATCACACCTTCGATAGTTTCGAGTGCGCGATCCACGCGCTGGCACCAGTCTGCCCGCATTGCAATTGTCGAATCGTTGGGCACGGTGTGGAAGCTGACGGAAAAATCTTCTGCTGCGTTCATTGCGCCCATACGACCGGCAAAACGCAGTTAAAAGACCGCGCCTGAGCCTGGCGCCAAAGACGCCGGAGCAGTTGTTGTCCGCCTTTGGTGGCTGGCGACTACTTCCGATGCCAGGGCTGCGTCACGTTTTGGATCCGCGGCTTGCACTTATCGCTGACCAAAACGAACGCCAGAGTGTTTCCATCCGGTCGGTTAAATTTATACACGCCAGGGCCTCTGCAGGATTTCGGGATTGGCCCTACCCGGCGGGTCTCTTGAACTGTCACAGTATCGCCTGCCGACGGTGCAGTTGCCCCAGATCTCTGCCTTTGGCTTGGTAGCCGTGACGTGAAATGTACCGTCAGGATTGATTGTCCAGACGGCACCGAATGAGTTGGTCCACGTTCCGGCGAGCGCGGCGGGGCCCGAAGGAGTCGTCGCACAGGCCGTCATCAACGCCATCAACGCGCCTGCGAAAAAAAATCGAAGAAAGGATTGTATTTTCATGGAGGCCATCTTGCCCCGGACCGACGAGACCCGTCAAGCTTCTAACGAAGCGCAAGTTACAAGGAATGATTGCAAAAAACTTCGCGGCTGAAGTAGAAAGATTCCGTGGAGCAAAATCCGCCGCTCATTCCTCCAAACCGAACACCCAACTGGTGGAAGCGAAACTGGAACTGGTTCGTGCCGGTTGGCTGCTTGAGCATGTTGGTATTGTTCGTCGCTTTTGTTGTCTCGATCGCGTTGATCGTGTTCAGCGCGATGAAATCCACTGACATTTACAAAGCTGCTTTGGCCCGGGCCCGGGCGCACCCTTCTGTAATCGAGGCCCTCGGCTCGCCGATCAAAGAGGGATTTCTAGTCTCCGGAAACACAAACGTGAACGGCGCATCCGGAGAAGCGAACATGTCGATTCCTATTTCCGGGCCAAATGGAAAAGGGACGATTTACGTGGCAGCAAACAAGTCGCTTGGTCGATGGAACTATTCGGGTCTCATCGTAGAGATCACAAAAACGCATCAGCGTATCGACCTTCTCCATAGCCCCGTTCCAGCCAGTTCGCCTTGACCGCTCCAGTGCAACCCGCTACAAAAAGCTTTCCGTCAGCGCAATTCTTTTCGGAATTCTAGCGGCGATTATCGGCATCGCGGCCGGACTGTTTCTCGGCTTCGGTTTGGGCGCAGCTCTCGCAGCCGCGTTTCATGTCTCTACGTTTGAACGTGAAGCCGGTTATTTTGCTGCCGCGATTGCGCTACTGGTGACTTGCATCGTCGCTCCCGGCCTGATTCTTCTTACGCTTTACTGGCGCGGGACAAGAGGACTTTGGCTTTCGCCGGCTTGATCGCGGTTTGTTTATCGCTCGGTCTTATCGTGGCGTCTGGTTTCGGAATTTGGTATGCCGGTCAACCGCATGTCTTGAACATCAATGGCCCGACGCCGCTGCTCGAATTTGAAGTGAAACCACCCGCTGGTCAGTCCGTCGAAAATCTGGCTGACGTTTAGCCAGAACTCGACACACCTCGCAATCGGATGCCGATCCCGGGATACTGGCACACCGACGCGCCTGAGGACGCAGCTGTGCGCGCCGGTTACGTCGAACTTTATTTTCGCACTTCGCAACGGCTTTTCGTATTGAAATTTCCCGGCGACACAGACCGAATTTTCCGGCTCAAGCTGCCTGCGAATCCGATGAGGGCGAAATGCCGTGCCTGGTCCGACTGGCAAAACCCGGACTTTGTAGCGAAACCGGGCGAGCAGCCTTCTCACCCCTCAAGCGGAGACAAATATCAGATCCGCTACAAGATGGATTACCAGGACCGGTAAACACGGCGGCGCGGTTTACCTTGCGTGCCGTGTGCGTAAGTTCTTCGCCATGTCGATTTCCGAAGAACAAGTGAAGAACGCTTTGAAATCGGTGAGATATCCCGGTTTCACTCGGGACATTATCTCATTCGGCTTGGTGAAATCGGTTCAGATCGACGGTGGCGAAGTCAAAGTGCAACTCGCGCTGGCGACGAATGATCCGAATGTTCCAGCGACAATTAAGAATGACGCCGAAAAAGCGCTGCGCGGGATTGATGGCGTTCAGAGCGCAAAAGTTTTAATCGACATTCATGCGCCGCCAGCAGGCGCAGGCACCGGGATGGGTGCAACCCGAATCCCAGGGATCAGGCACGTGATCGCAGTGGCAAGCGGCAAAGGCGGTGTGGGCAAATCGACTGTTGCGGCAAATTTGGCGGTCGCCTTGGAGCAAACCGGAGGCCGCGTTGGCTTGTGCGATTGCGACATCTATGGGCCGAGCATTTCATTGATGTTCGGCACGCGCGAGCGGCCAATGGCGACGGAAGAAAACAAGATCGTCCCGATTGAACAATACGGATTGCGGCTCATGTCCATGGGATTTTTGCTGGACGACACTTCACCGGCGATTTTGCGCGGGCCGATGGTTACGCGGTATACCCAGCAATTTCTTCGACAAGTGGAATGGGGCGAACTGGATTATCTGGTGCTCGATTTGCCTCCCGGTACTGGCGACATCCAGCTGACGATTGTCCAAACGGTCGCACTTTCTGGTGCGATTATAGTCACCACGCCCCAGGAAGTTGCGCTTATCGATGCTCGAAAGGCCGCTACCATGTTCGAGAAGGTCAACGTGCCGGTGCTCGGACTGGTTGAGAACATGAGCTATTTTGTTTCTCCGTCAGACGGCAAACGTTACCATATCTTTGGAAGTGGTGGTGGCGAACGCGAAGCGAAGCGGCTCCGTGTGCCGTTGCTTGGTCAAATTCCCATCGATATCGCCACGCGTGAGTCGGGCGACCGCGGGATCCCAATCGTCGGAGAAAATCCAGAGTCCGCCGTTGCAGCCGAGTTCAAAAAAGTTGCCCAAAATCTTCGTAAGACCCTGCCCTAGCGAGATGTTCGCAACTCGCCAAGGCAAACGACGGTTAAATAAATACCGTCGTTATCCCGTCGAAATGGCTATGGCATTGGCTTTAACCCAAAAGATCGAAAGGGATGCCGATGCCAGGTGGACGCGCCTATTGTGTTGACTCGTCCCTAATTTTATGAAAGACAATCCTGAGATGCCGTCTTTAGAGGAGGATCAATCTCAATTCGTTAAGAATTCGGTCTTGTACAAGGAGTTTCTCGCGGAGCGTGCCGAGATCCTGAAACACAAATGGATCGAAAGCGAAAAAGCCGGAACAGATATCGGCTTTGAAAAGGCCTTGCTGGATTGGATCGTGAAACATCGTTCCAACTGGCGAGACCGACGAAGAAAGGAGGCGCGCACCGAAAAGTCCGCCTCCTAATTTTTTTGTTCCTTTAATGCGATCCTGTGAGGTCGCCAAGGAAACGCATGAAACAAACAAAACAAAAGACATCTGGTGCCGCTGTCCTGATCATGGACGCGGAGGCAATTCGTGGAGCGCTTCGACGAATTGCGCACGAAATTGTTGAGCGAAACCCGCAACTGACGCACGTCGTTCTAGCGGGAATTCCGTCGCGCGGAGTGGAGATCGCCCAGCGCATCGCCGCTTTTATTCACGAAATCGAGAAGGTCCACGTTGAGACCGGTGTCATCGACGTGGCGATGCATCGCGATGATGTGGGAACGCGTTCTGAATTGCCGATCGTTCGCGAATCGAAACTTCCACTGCCGCTGGAGGAACGCACCGTCATCGTTGTGGATGATGTTCTTTACACCGGCCGCACTGTGCGCGCCGCCATGGATGCGATCAATTCATTTGGGCGGCCTGCACGAATTCAGCTTGCGGTCCTGATCGACCGCGGCCATCGAGAGCTGCCAATTCGACCGGATTATGTTGGCAAGAATCTGCCGACCGAGACGCGAGAACAAATTCAGGTGCGCCTGCAAGAAACGGACAATGAAGCCGACGCAGTGCGGCTGGAAAGGGAATCATGACGCGATGCGAATCCATTCTGGGCAGCGCAGGCTGCCAGCCTGCAGCATTCGGCAACTTGCCGAATGCACCGAGGTTCAATTCGCTCGTGATTATCAACCAATGTTGGCGGCAAGCTGCCGCCAACTACAGGCTGGCAGCCTGTGCTCCCCAGACATGACGGCCCGCTGGGCACGAAAAGATTTGCTGGGCCTGCGCGAGCTGTCGGCAGAAGAAATCAAATTCATCCTCGAGACCGCTGACGCGTTCAAACAAGTCGGCACCCGCGAGATCAAGAAGGTGCCGTCGCTGCGCGGAAAGACGTTGGTGAATTTCTTTGTCGAGCCGAGCACGCGGACGCGCACCTCTTTTGAGCTGGCCGCGCTTCGGTTGAGCGCGGACGTGATCAATATCTCGGCAACCACTTCCAGCCTGACCAAAGGCGAAACGCTCAAAGATACCGCGCGCAATCTGGAGGCATTGCATGCCGATATTCTCGTGCTGCGTCACGGCTCAGCTGGCGCACCGCAGTTTCTGGCGAATCGGTTGAAGGCCAGCGTGATCAATGCCGGTGATGGCGCACACGAACATCCCACTCAGGCATTGCTCGACCTTTACACAATCCGCGAGAAGCGAGGACAAATTGCTGGACTACACGTGGCGATCGTCGGCGACATTTTGTTTAGCCGCGTGGCGCGCTCGAACATTTTTGGTCTGCTCAAGCTCGGCGCGCGCGTCACGCTGGTCGGGCCGAGCACACTGGTTCCGCGCGAATTTGAGAAACTTGGGGTCGAAGTTTCTCACAAGATCGATGAGGTACTACCCAATGCCGATGTGGTGAATCTTTTGCGCATTCAGCACGAACGCCAGCGCAGAGAATATTTTCCCGGAATCGGCGAATACATTCGCTTCTTCGGTCTCACCAAAGAACGCGCCAAACATTTGAAGGCCGATTGCCTGATCATGCATCCCGGCCCGATCAACCGCGGCGTCGAGATCGACAGCGAGGTCGCCGACGGATTGCACAGCGTCATTCTCGATCAAGTCACGAACGGTCTGGCTGTGCGCATGGCTGTTCTTTATCTCTGCGGAGGGATCTCGGCGTGAGCACGACTATCATTCGAAACGGCCGTGTGATCGATCCCGCAAACAAGCGGGATGAAATCGCCGATCTTTACATTGCCGAGGGACGAATCGCAGAGGAGTCAGACGTCCGAGATCCGAATTCAGACGCCGAAGAGATCAACGCGAAAGGATTGATTGTGGCGCCCGGTTTGATTGACATGCACGTCCATCTGCGCGAGCCCGGATTCAGTCACAAGGAAACGATTGAGTCGGGAGCGCGCGCGGCAGCGGCCGGCGGATTCACCACCATTGTTTGCATGCCGAATACGTCGCCTGTCTCGGACGATCCGAGCACGATTGCGTGGATCAAAGATCGCGCGGACCGGGTCGCATGCGTGAATGTTTTGCCGGCCGGCGCAATTTCAAGAAATCTCGCAGGCGAAGAACTCGCGCCGATTGGCTCACTTACACAGGCGGGCGTTGTGGCGATCACAGATGATGGTCATTGCATTCAAAACCATGAGGTGATGCGACGCGCGGTCGAGTATGCTCGCATGGTTGACGTGCCTGTGCTCGATCATTGCCAGGACTACAATCTGGTCGGTAACGGAGTTGTGCACGAGGGTCACTGGAGCACGCTGCTCGGTTTACCCGGCTGGCCCGCTGCGGGCGAAGAAGCAATCGTGATGCGCAACATTTTGCTCGCGGAACTTTGCGATCATCCGATTCACTGCCAGCACCTCACTACAGCCGGCAGTGTCGGGTTACTACGGGAAGCTCGCAGGCGCGGCGTCAAAATCAGCGGCGAAGTTTGCCCGCATCACATCGCGCTTACCGACGATGCGATCCAAAATTTCGATACGAACTATAAAATGAATCCGCCGCTGCGCTCGCAAACAGATGTCGATGCATTGCTCGACGGCATCGCCGACGGGACCTTGTCGATCTTGTGTTCCGATCACGCGCCGCACGCGGATTTCGAAAAGGAAGTTGAGTTCGATGTTGCGCCATTCGGGATCATTGGATTGGAAACAGAACTCGGTCTTTTTATCGATCTGCTCGTGCACAAACACGCCAGGATCGACATCGTACGTTTGATCGAGATGTACACGATTGAGCCCGCCCGATTGTTGAAGTTGGACGCCGGAACCCTGTCGCAGGGCGCTCGCGCCGATGTCACGCTAATCGATCCGGCCTTGGAGTGGACCGTTAGTGTCGATCAGTTTCAATCAGCCTCTCGCAACTCGCCTTTTGACGGCTGGAAACTGAAAGGTCGCGCGGTGCGAACAATCGTCGAAGGGAAGACCGTCTGGAAGTTGTAGTGGCAGCTGTGTTGGCTGCTTGATCTTGAACCGCAGGCGACACGCCTGCCGCTACAGATTTACCCCGCGGCGTATCCGCCGTGGATGTAATTTTCCAAATGTGCGATCGCGGCCTGCTGACAGGAAATGACATGCTTGACGAGGTCCCCGATCGAGATCACACCCACCACTTCATCGCCTTCGACCACGGGCAAATGCCGAATGTGTTTGTCGGTCATTAAGCGCAGACATTTCTCCACCGGTTCGCGCGGATGCGTAACGGTCACATTGGTTGACATAATCTCGGAAACTTTGGTTTCCCGGGAACGTTTGCCGCGGAGGAAAATCTTGCGGGTGTAATCGCGCTCCGAAATGATCCCATTCAATCGATCTCCATCCATCACCAACAACGCGCCGACGTTTTTTTCGTCCATCATTTCAATCGCTTCAGAAACCAGTGCATCGGACCGAATGGAGAAAATATCTTTGCTCTTCTGACTCAGAATTGCGCCGATGGTGCCGCTCACATCCATATCATCCAGAAAATTCTTGCTGCCGAAACAACAGCAACTTTAAGATAAGGCAACACCGGCCTGCGACGCAAAACAAATAAACCACGGCGAATCGTCCTGCGACGGACCGTCGCCCCTTTGTGAATTCTCCTCGCCTTGGCAAGCCCCTATCGCAACGTGGCCAGATATCTCCGGGGAGCGAGCTTGGGCGGCCGTTTTCCATTAACAATCGCGCCCGCCACTGGGACGTAGGGGAGTTCACGCCGATCTACTGCACAGCGTAACATCAATCCACCACGGCTCATGTCGCCGCGACCAACGAAGTCCACGGGAAATCGGAGCCGGTCGCCAAAGCTCGTCAGCAGAACATTGACGTATTTTCCTGAGGCAATGCTGCCGAGAAGGATGATCTCGCTCCCACCCGGCAGTTTGTTCGCGAGAACGTGCGCGTCTCGTTCAATCGGCGCTCGATAACGCGGATCGTCGTTGTGAATATCGACCGTAGCAAATTCACGCAGGTCATCGAGACGGATGCGCGTTTTGGCATCGACAAGACCACGAGTGGGCGTAATCACAAACACACCGGGGATTCCGGGCACAGGGCGCGTAAACGCAGTCGCATACGCGATCTTGCCGCGAAAGTAGAGGCCGCTGAGAAAGGTGAACACTTCCGCGATCGGCGCGCCGGCTTTGCAACGCAATTTTCGCGCGAGTTCGAATTCCGCCCGGTCGCTCAGAATCATCCGTGCTCGTTCACCGCCTGCATAAGCAGGTGAGAGAAGGAATATCCGGTGACCAGCGCTATCATTCATTGATTACAATTTTCCGATTTATCGGCGACCGGCGCAAGCGGCTCAATTCGCACTCCACTACTAATGAGCGGCAGCTTACCCCATGCTCCGATCTTGCTTTTTGACCGCGCGATGCAAAATAATGCGGCCATGCGTTGGACCTTGCCATTTAGATCTCGCGTAAATGGCGATCGAAACGGAGAGGATAATCGCTATTCAGCAGGCGATGCCTGCCCGGATTTTCTATGCGTGGGGGCCCAGAAAGGCGGAACCTCGTGGCTGTATCGGCAGCTTGAACGACATCCGGATTTTTGGATGCCTCCAGTAAAGGAATTCCACTATCTCAATAGTTTAACTAGAACAAGACGATTCCATCCTCCGCGCTGCAGAGATCAGCGCGACGACAACCAGGATGCCAGGAGGGACAAACTTCGGTTTACCGACAAAGTGCGGTCCGGTGTGGCTCGGTTTTTTGAACAGGAGTTGAAGGCCTGTGCCGCAGAACTGAGCGGGCCGGCGAAACAATGGCCCGCCCGATATGGTTTTTCAGTCCTTATCTTTTTTTGGGAGCTAGCCGACTATTTTGATATCCTTTTCTGGTGCGATTGGGTCGCCTGAGGTAGGGACGGTACGATGCGGTCGCCGTACCTGCCATAAACTACAACAAGGAAATAATGAAAGGTGAGATGGGCTTGTCCGTTCAACACTCGCGGTAGTGGCTACAGGCATAAAGAAGGAAACGGTTCTCCTACTCGCAGCCCAGGGCCTGATTTTCTATGTATCGGAGCCCACAAAGCCGGGAGCACCTGGCTTTATCAGCAACTCGATTCCCACCCCGATTTCTGGATGCCTCCTGTAAAGGAGCTGCATTACTTTGATCAGTTGAGCAGGGTTCAACGCGCAGCTCGTCCGCGCTCCAGAGATGAACGCGATGTTCGATTTCTGGAACGGCTACAGAGTCTCAGCGCCAAACCGGGCATCGACCTTGAAAATTATGGGCGACTGTTTGAACCCAAGGCATCGCTCCTTTCAGGTGATATTTCGCCAAATTATTCGACGCTGAGTAATGAAGTCATTCGGCAGGTTGTTGGATATTTCCCAAACTTAAAGGTGATCTTTCTGGCGCGTGACCCAGTTGAGCGAGTGTGGTCGCACCTGTCCATGGAAGTGCATTACCGCCAGATTGAGCCGTTTGATGTAACCAACATCGACGAAGTCAATCGGAATTTGTTCCGCCGAGGGATGCTCTTGCGTTTGTACCCGAGTGCCGTCGTAGCGCGATGGAAACGCTATGCTCCATCCAGAGCGGTTTCGTGTTTATTTCTTTGATGACCTGCAAAGCAATCCTGCGGAACTGCGGCGCTCTATCCTTTGTTTCTTGGGTGCTGACCCAGACAAACCAGGCAGCCGATTGACGGCGGATTACAACAGCTGGACGACGATGGAAAAGCTTCCTCTCACAAACAAGGTACGATCGCATCTGGCACAGTTCTTTAAAAAGGAACTGAAGACCTGTGCAGCGCGGCTCGGCGGCCCAGCCAGAGATTGGCCGGCACGATACGGTTTTTAGTGCGGCAAGTCTTGAGTTTTAAATGTTAGGTTCTGACAGATGGCGCTCGGTCGCGACATAAAGCGGCGGCGGCACTTAAACCTTCCAGCTTTCACCGTCCCGTTAGCCGCGCTTCTGCCAGATCGAGATCACGCTGAATACGCCGCAACGCGTCGTCATTAATCACGCGCTCGTTTCGCAAACGGATGATCGTTTGCCTTTCAACATGCAGCGCTTTGCGTTGCAAACGCTGATATTGCGGCGTGGCAATTTCGCCGCGGCAATCGTCAGGGTTCTCGGCGCAAAGTTGCAGTTGCTCCACGCGTTCGTCGTATTCCGCGTGCAATCGAGCCACTGTGTCGGGCGAAAACTTCCCGTTGGCACGTAGCTCCTCGATCAATTCAATTGCGGCCTTGTTTGCTTCCAGGCGGGCCCGGCGTTCCTCTTCATCTGCCTCCCCGTCATGCGTGATTCCAAGTTTCCGAATCAAAAGCGGAAGCGTCAAACCCTGAAGTATAAGAGTGGTGAAGATCACTGAGAAGGCGAAGAACAAGATGTAATCGCGGCCTGGAAATGAGCTGCCATCAGTTAACGCCAGCGGCAACGCGAACGCCGCCGCCAGCGAGACAACGCCCCGCATGCCTGCCCAACTGACGATGACAATATGTTGCCACGAGGGAATCGGATCGCGCATCCGAAGTTTGCTGCTGAGCAGACGGGGCAGATAAGCTGCCGGTATCACCCACGCAAAACGGACTAAAATGACGGCGGCGCAGATAATAATCGCACTGACGACCGCGCCGGTAAGCGATTCGCGATTCAGGGTGTGCAGGATTCCCGGAAGTTGCAGGCCGATAACGATAAAAACGAAACCATTGAGAAGGAACATGACCGTTTCCCAAAATGCATAAACCTGGAGCCGGGTTCGGGCGCTGATCATCAGCGGCGAGTGCCAGCCAAGAAAGATCCCGGCGGCTACCGTAGCCAGGACGCCCGAGGCATGCAGCCGTTCGGCCGGCAGATAGGCGACAAACGGAGTGAGCAGGGAGATTGTGATCTGGATCGGTGGATCATCGAGATGGCTTTGCACCCAGCGCATCGCCACGCCAACGAGCAAACCAAATCCGATGCCGGCGGCTGCTGCCCAGACAAAACGAACCGCTGCATAACCCGGCGAAAAGGTTCCGGTAACAAGTGCGGCGACCGCGAACTGTAAGGCCACAAGTGCGGTGGCATCATTCACCAGACTCTCGCCCTCGAGGATCGCCTCTATGCGATGGGGAACGCCAAGTCGGCGAATGATTGCTGTGGCTGCGATCGCATCGGGCGGCGAAACGATTGCGCCAAGCGCAAAAGCAGCCGCCCAGGGAAGCGTCGGCAAGATCGTATGTGCAATCCACGCGACCGTGACCGTTGTCACCAGCACAAGTCCTATTGCCAAGAGAAGAATCGGCCGCAGATTCCGCTTAAAATCGCGCCACGATGTGAACAACGCCGCGGGATAAATAAGCGCCGGGAGAATGAAATAGAATACGGTGTCAGGATTGAGTTTCACCTCTGGCAATCGCGGCACGAAACTCAGGGCGAGTCCGCCGATGACGAGTACGATCGGATAGGGAAGCGCAACTTTGCACGCGAGCACGGCGAGAACCGCCACCAAAGCGAACAAGAAGACAATGATTTCCGCTTGATGCATCGTTGGATCGAGAATTGAAGTAGTCTGGAGTCGATGATCCCGGCTCGGGCGAACTACATCTCAATCAACCCCGAACGCTTTCGAGGCTATAGCTTTTGCCCGCGTGCGGTTCGCCTGGAGCTCAGCGAGATGTTTTTCAGACCAGCGACAAAGCGCATGCAATGGCTCAATCAAGGTTCGACCTAATCTCGTGAGAGAGTATTCCACTTTGGGAGGCACGACGGGGTGAACCGTGCGTTGCACCAGGCCGTCGCGCTCGAGACTTCGCAGTGTCTGAGTCAGCATTTTTTGCGAAATGCCCCCGATCTCGCGCTGTAGCGCGGCATAACGCATCGTTCCGCGCGCCAGAATCTGGATAATGAGAGCTGTCCATTTATCAGCAATTCGGTCGAGCACGAGCCGGGAAGGACACTGCGCGTCCAGGACGGAAGGGGCGGAAGCCACTTTTGGCACTGTCCTGTGTAAAACAATTCCCGTTGACGTGCAAGGAGAGAGTAACATTCAAGAAGGTATGTATATGCTGGAACCATATGTAGTTGACTGATGGTTTGGCGGACCGAAATTTAGACTATGACAATTGATTCTCTTACGAAGGAAAACGATGTCCCGATGGATTTTCTCTTAAACGAGATGGACTCTGCTCCTCCATCGGCGACGATCAAAGAAGTCGACACAGCCGCAGCGGGCCAGGACGATTCCGTTTTGCTTGATGCATATTCGCGCACCGTGGTGAGTGCAGTGGCGCGTGTCGCCCCGGCCGTAGTGAACATCGACGTCAAACAACGCATCAACGTCCAGCGCGGAACCCGCGAACTGAGCGGCAATGGGTCCGGTTTCATCATCACGCCTGACGGATTCATTCTGACGAACAGCCACGTCGTTCATGCGGCGAATTCTGTCACCGTCAATCTGCCCGATGGACGCGAATATCCGGCGCAAGTGACGGGCGACGATCCGGACACCGATCTCGCTGTGATTCGAATCGATGCGCCGCAACTCACTCATGTGCGCCTGGCCGACTCGGAGAATTTGCGCGTAGGTCAACTCGTGATCGCGATTGGAAATCCGCTTGGCTTCCAGGCGAGCGTCACTGCTGGCGTGATCAGCGCGCTGGGCCGCTCGATGCACGCGCAATCGGGCCGTTTGATTGACAATATTATTCAGACCGACGCTGCGTTGAATCCGGGCAACTCCGGTGGACCGCTGGTTAATTCAGCCGGCGAGGTCGTAGGCGTAAACACGGCAATGATTCGACCAGCGCAAGGCATCTGTTTCGCGATCGCAAGTAACACAGCCAAGTTGGTTGCTGGATGGCTCATTCGCGACGGACGAATCCGGCGCGGTTACATCGGTGTAGCTGGGCAAAACGTGCCAATTCACCGGCGGATCGTCCGATTTTACGGTTTGCCTCTTGAGACGGGTGTCCTCGCTGTTTCAGTTGAGAAAAACAGCCCGGCGCAACGCGCTGGATTGCGAGAGGGGGATGTGATTATTGCGTTCAATGATCAGCCCATCGGGAGCGTGCACCATCTGCACAAGGTCCTGGTTGGCGAACAAATTGGCGTGAGCGCGAAGCTCACAGTCGTCCGACACACAGAAAGGTTGGAGTTGCCGATTCTGCCTGGCGAGTCGCCATCGAGGTCGTAACTCAGAGCTGTAGCGGCAAACGTACCGCCTGCGATTTCGAATGCGTTGCAGCCGACACGGCTATCTCTAAAGTCAGACGAATTTGCGATGAAGATTCTGGTCATTGGCGGCGGCGGGCGTGAACACGCACTGGCGTGGAAACTGAGTCAATCCCCGCATGCGGAGCGTATTTTCTGTGCGCCAGGAAACGCGGGCACCGCGGAGATTGCTGAGAATATCGCGATTTCAGCCAGTGATCTGGAAACGCTCGTTCGTTTCGCTAAAGAAAATCGCATCGATTTGACCGTGGTCGGTCCGGACGACCCTCTTGCCTCAGGGATTGTCGATCTTTTTGCTGCTGAAAAATTGCGCGCGTTTGGTCCGACGAAATCGGCGGCACGCATTGAGGCGTCCAAAATTTTCGCAAAGCAGCTGATGCGCTCTCAGAAAATCCCTACAGCCGAGGCGAGGACGTTCTCCGACAGCAGCGCAGCGCTGCATTACTGTGAACGACTGAAATTTCCCGTGGTGATCAAAGCAGACGGCCTCGCTCTTGGAAAAGGAGTAATCATTGCCACTGATCCTGTCGCGGCGAGATCCGCCATCGACGAGATGATGAATCAGGGCCGCTTTGGCGACGCCGGTCGACGGATCGTGATCGAGGATTTCTTGCGCGGGACAGAATGTTCGCTGCACGCCCTGGTGGACGGAAGCAGTTATCGTCTACTGGAATCGGCGCGCGATCACAAGCGCGCGCTGGACGGCGATCAGGGCCCGAACACTGGCGGGATGGGCGCGTTCAGCCCCGCGAATAATTGGACTAAGAAGCTACAATCGAAATTCGAGACGGAAATTATGCAACCGCTGCTGCGCGCTCTCCTGAAAGAGGGAATAACATTTCATGGACTGCTCTATCCGGGCTTGATAATTACAAGCGAGGGCGTGCGTGTATTGGAGTTCAACTGCCGTTTCGGCGACCCAGAGACACAGGCGCTTTTGCCTCGGATGAAATCCGATCTGCTACCCCTGTTGGAAGCAACGATTGATGGAAATCTCAGCAAGTGCACGATTGAATGGGACACGCGTGCTGCCGTCACGGTCGTAGTCGCCTCTGGTGGTTACCCTGGCAATTACGAAACCGGGAAAACGATTTCAGGTCTCGACGACGCGGCAAAGGTCGAAGATGTTCAGATTTTTCAGGCCGGAACCAAGCGCGCCGACGGCGAAGTTAAGACTGCTGGCGGTCGCGTTTTAGCGGTCACAGCGCTAGGATCAACGCTCGAAGCCGCACGCGCACGCGCATACGAGGCTGTCTCCCGCATTCATTTCGAGAACTGCCACTACCGGCGCGACATTGGCTTGGGTGTGACCAACTGAGAGAAGGCCAAATTCGATATTCGGATTTCGAATTTTCGCGCAATTAGAAAATGCGGTATAGGTCGGCATCCGATTCAAATGTCTCAATTCACCTCGTTGTCCTTCCTTAGCTTCTTCATGGCGATAACTGCGCTGGCGCAAACTCCGCCGCCGACCGTAATATCACCAAGCAGGCCCCCCGCCCCGGCAAGACCATCCGCGCTCTCGTCGCCTTCGGCTTCGCCCAGCCCGACAACAGACGATCTGGTCAATTCGTTAGGCCCGGCTGACCTGCAAGCAGTCGTCACCCTATTAAAAGCTAATTTCACAGATCCGGATGCAATTACGGATACCGAATTGAACCGCGCGACTGTTGAGGGCCTCATAATGAGGCTGCCGCGCGGAGTAATGCTCCTGCCCGCTAAGGAGAACGCGTCGGCGGAAGCGCCTAGTGTCTTTTACAGTGAGGTTATCGGAGGGCACATCGGGTACGTGCGCCTCGGTTCATTAAACGCAGCTAACCTTCAGGCGTTGGACAAAAGCCTGAGCAACTTCGCCGCGAAGAACGTAAACGAGATCATTGTGGACCTTCGCGCCAGCCAGGTAATCGCTGATTTGTCCCTGGCCACTGAATTTGCAAAGCGGTTTTGTCCCAAAGGCAAAACGCTTTTTACCTTGCGCAAGCCGACGGGACGTCAAGACCGGGTCTTCAGTTCGGATCGCGATCCGGCGTTTCGCGGCCTGGTCATGGTACTCACCGACGGCGATACGGTTGGTGCGGCTGAGGCGATCGCTGCTGCACTGAGATTTTACGACAAGGCCCTGGTCATCGGGCAAACGACTGCCGGTCGCGCAGCCGAATATTCCGATTTGTTACTGCCGAGCGGCAAAATCCTACGCGTGGCCGTCGCCGAAATGATTTCTCCCGACGGTCGTCCACTGTTTCCGGAGGGGATAAAACCAGATTTGCCTGTTGAAATGTCGATGGCAGACAAACGGCAGATTTTCCAACTGAGCGGCGAAAAAGGAATGGGGCCGTTTGTTTACGAAGGCGGCCGGCCTCACATCAACGAGGCGGCGCTGCTGGCCGGGACCAATCCCGAGGTTGAAGTAGCGGAGGCGGCGCAGCAACGCCGCGGCCGCGCGCCGGAGAAACCGCCAGCGTACGATCCAGTGTTACAGCGCGCACTCGATGTGGTCACTTCGCTCGAGGTTTATCAAAAACGATAGCCACTGCGCCTTCGACGACTCGGTTGTCCGTTAGTTTCTTGTTATGATGCCGAGCGGTATCCTCGCCCCGGGCGAACCGTACTTGTTATACTTAGTTGAGAGATTCTTCGACTTCGCTCAGAATGACAAAAAAGTGACACCGCTCGAAGAACGCATCGGCTACAAATTTCGCAATTCACTTTTGCTGGCGGAGGCACTTACTCACCCGAGCCTTGGCCATGAGGCGCAACGTTATCATTTTGATTATCAGCGTTTGGAATTTCTGGGCGACGCTGTTCTTCAGCTTGTTATCACCGAGTATCTGTTTAGCCATTTTCGAGTCGAAGCCGAAGGTCAACTAACGAAACTACGTTCGCGGCTGGTCTCTCGTGAAGCGTTGCGGACGCATGCTGCTACGCTCGACTTGGGACGTTACATCTTGATGGGGCGCGGTGAAGAAAGCAGTGGCGGCCGGGGACGCACGTCCACATTGGCCGACGCGTTTGAAGCGCTCATCGGTGCCATTTACCTCGACGGCGGTCTCGAGGCAGCGAGAGAGTTTATTTTAACGCAGACTCGCACCGATCTCGAGCAACTGGCGGAAACACCAGTGGACATCAATCCCAAGGGACAGCTTCAGGAGCTGTTGCAAGGGATTTCGCCGCGAAGTCCGATCTATGAATTAGTTTCGCAAAGCGGGCCCGAGCATGAGAAGACGTTTGTCTCCCAGGTTGTTTGGGAGGGAATCGTCCTTGGCCAGGGCAGCGGACGCAGCAAGAAGCAGGCGGAAACTGTGGCTGCACTCGAAGCGATGCAGTTAAAGCGTTGGGAGAAGAAGCATGAAGAGGGTACGTGAGGTCACATTGTAAGAATACGTGCGCCGAGCCATTGGTGATCCGTTGTGGCGTGCCCGGCGGTCGCGCCCTACCGTTCATATCGAATGATTAAGCGCGTGGAGGCGGTCCCATTCGAACCGATTTCGAATCGCTTCGGTCACAAATTTCTTGGCCTGTGTAATCGCCTCTTCGAGAGACAGGCCTTTTGCAAGGCCGGCCGTGATCGCCGCCGAATATGTGCAGCCGGTGCCATGAGTCGCGACGCCGCGAACGAACGGCGCTGAAAACTCGAGAATTTTCCCATTGGCGAACAGAAGATCGACAGCGCGGTCACCCGCCAGATGACCGCCTTTGAGAAGGATCGCAGTTCCGAATCTTTTCTCCAACTCTTTCCCGGCACGATGCATCGATTGGCGATCTTTAATTTTCGTTCCAAGTAACTGCTCTGCTTCACCGACATTTGGTGTAATTAAGCTCGCGAGCGGGAATAATTCCTTCTTGTAAGTCTCAATGGCCGCCTGTTCGAGGAGGTGATCACCGCTTGTAGCGACGATGATCGGATCAATGACGAGCGGGATTTGTGTCTCGAACATTCGCGCTTTGTCCCTGAATGTCTTTGCGACAGCCGAAACAATCTCCGCAGAGCAAAGCAGGCCAGTCTTGATTGCGGCTATCTCAAAATTCTTCGCGAGCACTTCGATTTGCTGGCGAACAATTTTCGCGCTGACCGGCTCAATCCGCGAAACTTTTCCAGGAATCTCCGCGACAATGCAGGTGACGGCGGTCAATCCATAAACACCGAGTGCCGAAAACGTTTTCAAGTCGGCCTGGATACCGGCGCCGGCGCTGCTGTCGGAACCCGCGACGCTCAGTGCAACCGGAACCATAGCGGCGCCCTGTGAGCGCCGACTGCCTTGCTTGCCCATGAGATTCGGCGGTCGTAGACCGTCTCTAGAGGATTACGCGCCGTCGTTACCGATCGCTTCGACCGGACAGCCTTCCATCGCTTCTTTGCAAAGTCCTTCCTCTTCCGGTGTCTCCGGTTGTTTATAGACGTAGGAATGGCCGCCGTCATCATTCCGCTTGAAATTGGCGGGCGCGGTTTCACGGCACAAATCGCAATCGATGCATTGGTCGTCGACGTAGAATTTGCCCTCCACGTTTTCGGCGTATTTGTTCGCGACATCGGCCATGGGTTTTTCCTTAAAAAAGTGAAGTGGAACGTTAGGAAGAAACGCTCCGAGTGCAAAACAATTTGCCCCTAGACGTGATCGCACGCAACCACCTGATGCCGCTGACACGTTAAGAGGTAACAAATCAACACTTTCTGATGAAAAGAGAAACCGCCAAAACGGTGCGCGCTTTTGTAATTGAGCTGGCAATCTATGCGGTTCTTGTCATCACGTATTTTTTTCTAGTGCTGAATTTGCTCGGACAATGGCTATACGAGCTCGAAATTCATCGCCGCTACACGTATGCAGCGCTCGCGATCCTGCTGATCATCGGGCAAGCCGTTCTCCTAGAAAGAGTCACCACGTTTTTGATCCGCCTCATTCGAGGGCGCTCTGAATAAAGCCATGTTTTTTCCAATCTCAGGGGCGCACATCAGTCCCATCTATCTGGCGGTAGTTGGATTTCTTATCGGTGTTCTCGGCGGATTCTTCGGAGTGGGCGGAAGCTTCATCGCGGGTCCGGCCCTGCGCCTCGCCGGTTTGGATTGGAATTTCGCTGTCGGCACCGATCTAGCGCACATCGTCGGAAAATCAGTGGTGGCCGTGAGACGGCACCGCGCCATGGGAAACGTCGATCTTCGTCTCGGATTGATCATGGCCGTGGGAACAATCGCCGGCGCGGAACTCGGCGCGCAGGCCATCCAAATGTTGAAGCGCGCGGGCAACGTTAATCTTGTTGTAAGCATCGTCTCGATCGTCGTCTACATAAGCATTTCGTCTTTCATGATCTGGGAAAGTCGAAAGACGTTGTCGCAGCGCGGCGCCATAAAAGGAGCTAAGTCACAAAAAGACCATTCCGCGTTCGGTCCTGTCACGCGGGCGATTCAACGCCTGAAGATTTGGCCAATGATTTCACTGCCGGCATCGGGGATACGAGCGATTTCGCTCTGGATGATTCTTTCGGTGGCATTCGTAGGCGGATTATTCAGCGGCTTTCTCGGCGGCGGGGCAGGTTACATTCGGATGCCGTCCATGGTTTACGTGCTTGGAGTTCCGACTCATCTCGCAGTGGGCACTGATCTTTTCGAGATCATCATCTCCGCCAGCTACGGCACATTCAGCCACGCAGTAAAAGGCAACGTCGACATCCTGATCGCGCTGGTTATGCACACTGGCGCTGCCATCGGCGCGCAGATCGGCGCCATCTCTACGCAATATTTTGCCGGCCCGAAAATTCGGCTCGCTTTCGTTCCATTGCCGCTGATCGGCGCAGCCATTGTCATTTATACCATGATCAGCGGCCACAAATTGTAAGTGCAATGAACATTTTGATTTGCAGCGATGGAATGCCGGCGTCTGAAAATGCAATTGAACTGGCAGCATTATTAGCTGGCCCGTTGAAAGCTGAAATCACTCTCCTCGGCATTGTTGAAAGGTCGAGCGATGAGCGCCCGCTGCGTGAAGCGCTCGAAAAACAAGCGCTATCCCTCCGGACACAAAATGCGCAACCGAAAATCGTTGTGCGAGCAGGCGAACCGGTACGCCAGATTCTCGATCAAACATCAGACGCCAGTTACGATCTCGTTCTTGTCGGCGCGCGATGGACTGGAGCAACCGGGCATTACTGGCGCTCGGAAAGAACATATGAAGTGATCAAGGCGATTCAGCCTCCCGTGCTCGTGGCAATCGGTGAATGCAAACAGTTGAAACGCTTTCTTGTTTGCACAGGCGGAAAAGAATTCATCGAGCAAGCGGTGCAATTGACTGGCGAGATTGCGGCAGCTGTGGGTGCATCGGTCACGCTCTTGCATGTCATGGCCGAGCCACCTGCTATCTACGTCAATCTTGTACAGTTAGAGGACAACGTTGATCTGTTGCTGGAATCCAAATCGGAGCTTGGGACAAATTTGCTCCGGGAAAAAAAAGAGCTCGAACGCCTTGGTGTCCCGGCCGAAGTGCGCCTTCGACACGGCATCGTAATCGACCAAGTTTTCGAAGAATTACGCGCAGGCGATTACGATTTGATCGTGACCGGCACCTCGCAGGCGCGCGGCCTGCTTGGTCATTACATCATGGGCGATCTAACCCGCAGTATTTTGAACCTTGCTAATTGCCCAGTACTAGTTGCCCGCGCGGGCAAACCAAAAGCAACCAGAACTCTCTGGAACGCTATCAAAGGATTATTTAGCGCGCGCTAAGGACGACCAGATAACGTCGCCTTGTGTTCGCTGTTCTCTCGTATTCTTAATCTTGGTCTGTACTCGAGGGCTCTCACAGAGTAGTAACAGCATGAGCGGGAGCATGGACACGCCCGAACAACCAACTCTGCGCAGCAGGCGGGTGCGGCGTTGGCTTGGGCATCTTTGGCGTGAATGGACAATCGAAAGTTGGCGCCCGGTCGTTCCCGCTTTCGCCAAACCGGAGCCTTTGAACTGGAACGACGCCGAAGTAACGGCAGCCTGGATCGGTCATGCTACGGTGCTCATCAATTTTTTCGGCATCAAGATTCTTACCGACCCGGCGCTCTTTCCGCGCATCGGGATTCGGCTGCCGGGATTTACTATTGGTCCGAAGCGGTTGACGGCGCCTGCGCTCCAATTCCACGAACTGCCTCGGATTGACCTTATCCTTCTATCCCATGCGCACTTCGATCATTTCGATTTGCGAACGCTCCACCGCTTTGATAAAGACACTAGCGTAATCACTGCTTCGAACACGGCAGACTTGCTAAGATGGACACGTCTCCGAGGCATCACGGAGCTTCGCTGGGGCGAAATGAAAGTCCTCAACATCGCCAGCCAAACGAAAGGCACCATCGCGATCAGCGCCTTTCAAGTGAAACACTGGGGCGCGCGAACGCAGCGTGACACTCATCGCGGTTACAATGGCTATTTAATCGAACGAAATGGACGGCGCATCTTGTTCGCCGGGGACACCGCGCTGACGGACACTTTTGCCGAGCTTCACAAGTACGGGCCAATCGATCTCGCGATCATGTCGATCGCAGCTTACAACCCATGGATCCGGAACCATTGCACGCCGGAGGAGGCGATCGAGATGGCCAATGCCGCCGGCGCGCAATTCATCATGCCGGTGCATCATCAAACATTCCGGCTCAGTTTCGAACCGTTGCGGGAACCCATAGAGCGTTTCGAAGCTGTCCTTAGCAAGACTCCTGAACGCATCGCGCTCCGCGAAATTGGCGAGACCTTCGTGCTGCCGCTGTAGTCGCGTCTCTGCGATACGCGTGGCGAGCTTGTATCCAGCGCCGGTGGATGCAATGTTTGCGCCGCTCGTGCCGACATAGCTCAGCTGGTAGAGCAGCGGTTTCGTAATTCAAGCCTAACGAATTGCGCAGCGTTTCACTGCTTTGCATATCGCTGCTGACGCTAGGTAATTCGCAATTTCGCTTTCGCAGTGCGTTGCGCAGAGTTGCGCGGTTTTGCATCAAAATCTTGCCCGACCGTAGAACGGACCGTAGAAAATTTCGGCTTGCGCTTCTGAGTCGTTGACCGGTAGAAAGCTGACGCCTCCACGCGCCGTGATTCTGCTTTCGCTCTCAACACGGCAATGACAGACTGATATCCGAGCGCGATGACGGCGGTTTGCAGCACTTATCATCGTAGTGTCGTTGCTGCAACAGTACGGCTACGAAATAGGGCTTTCGCGTGCAGTCTCCTCCGACACGAGCGCTCGCGCCTCACGTTCGGCGTCCGCGATGGAGCCGCTGCCGCGGGGAAACCAGGCGATGCCGGCGGCGAGGACGAGGGCGAGGAACCCTATGGCTGTTACGAGGCTGAATCGGATACCCTCGACGAAGTCCCTATCGGCAACCGCAAGGATCGCCTTCTGCGTGGCTGGGTTGAGATGTTTGATCGGCCGGCCGGGCCCGATCTCGGCAGAGTAAGCGCGGGGATTCGCGTTCCCGATGATCATATCGGCCACTTCCTTGCGCTCGGTCGGATCCGGAAGCGTGTTGGCGAGGTGGACGCTCAGAGTGGTCGTTAGTGTTGCCGCAAGGATCGAGCCGAGCACGGCGAACCCGACGGTGGAACCAAGGGCGCGCTGTGCGCTCATGATGCCCGACGCCATTCCCGCGCGCTGGGTCGGGACCGCCGTCATCGCGAGCGAGGTGATCGGTGTCAGGCACAACCCAGTTCCCGCGCCGACGAAAACGAGGCCGGCACCGACGACGACCGTGCTTCCCTGCAGCCCCACGATCAGAACGGCGAAGCCGAGAATCTGCGACACGATGCCGAGGAGAATCAACCGCCTTGAGCCGACCACTCCCACGAGTTTCCCGGCCGTCAGCGACACGATCATCAGGCTCATGCTGTACGGCAAGAGGAGGAACCCGGCATCTGTCGGTGAGAAACCGCGCACGTTCTGCATGTACTGCGTAATGACCAGCAACATCCCATATACAGCGAACAAAGCGGCGAAGATCGTGATAATCGCCACCGAGTACGTGCGGTCGCCGAAGAGCTTAAGGTCCATCATCGGGTCCGCATTCCTGCGTTCGCAAAAGATAAATCCAGCCAGCGCCGCCCCCGCGACCATGAACAGCGTTATGATCTCCCCCGAGAGCCAGCCCGCATGCGGACCTTCAATCACGGCAAACGCGAAAGCCCCGACCGCCGTCATGAATAGAAGCTGCCCGGGGATGTCGAACGTCCGCGGGCGTTCGTCCCGCGACTCCGCCACAAAGCGCCACGTCAAGGCCAGGCGACGAGCCCGACGGGAATGTTGACCATGAAGATCGAGCGCCAGCCGGTCGTCTGCACCATTAAGCCGCCGAGCGTCGGGCCGATTGCGATGGCGGTGCTCGCGATCGCGGTCCAGATGCCGATCGCCCAATTCTTCAACTTCGGATCGGGAAATGCGGCGCTGACGAGTGCGAGCGAGGTTACGTTGACCGTCGCCGCCGCAACCCCCTGGACCGCGCGCGAGAGGTTGAGCGCTTCGAGCGAGGACGCCACGCCGCAGGCCGCAGAAGCCACCGTGAAGAGAGCGATGCCGGCAAGGTAGAGCTTGCGGCGGCCGTAGATGTCCGCTGCCGTCCCGGACGACATGATGGCGATCGTCATCCCAAGGCTGTACGCGGTGACCACCCACTGCAGGCCTGCCTCGCCCACCTTGAAGTCCGACTGGATCGCAGGTAACGCGACGTTCACGATCAACGCGTCCAGATAAATCATGAAAAGCCCGAAGCTCGTGGCCGCGAGTGTGAAGCGCTGCGTCGTGGTCATTGGGCGCTCAAAAGTTTCTTGCAGAAAGAATTACCGGCCAGCGGCTGATGGTTTTTATGGTTGGTTCGCATTGTTCATCGAATTGAATCATTTCTCGTTCTTTTGAGGATGGCGAACACTGATCCAGCAGGAATGTCCAACTCAGCGGCGATCCTGCGTCCAGATAATCCCTTTTGACTCAGCTTCGCAACTGACTTGACATGACGATCGAGAATGCGCCGTCGTGCAAGCCTGACACCCTCTGCCGCCAAACCGGCGTTAATTCGCTCGTTGGACGACCTCTTGATCAACTCGCTGAAAACGGCTTTTGTATGGGTAGCGCCGGCATAGCTCAGTTGGTTTAGAGCGGCTGATTTGTAATCTAGTGTGCACGCTTCGAACGATTTATCTCTCTTCGTGCATGTGCGAACACTAGCGACCCAAGGCGGCCATATCCGACGCTTATAACGTCAATATGGCGTCAACGAATTGCTTTTACACCTCAGGATCGGCCCGCAGCTTCCAGCGGGACCGTGTGAAATGCTTCACATACCCACACAGCGAGCCTGACTCTCGCTGCAATTGGGGGACGGACGGAGAAGAGTGTAAAAAAAGGGAGACCGGCATACCATCGAGGAAAAAAGCGGAGTTGCTTCTACTCGATTACACGCCTCTCAATACCGACGAACTTCAGAAATTTTTTTACTACTCCTGCGCGCATTGCCCGCCCACCTGACCCCCTCTCTAGATAGATTTGAGCATGAGCATCCAGAAAGCTTTGCATTTCCACCGCATCGAATGCTGGACGCAATCGGATACGCGAAGTTCTACAGCCGCTCAGATGGCGCGGTGATTCGTTTAGGATGATGCTGGCAACGTGATTGACACGCACGAGCACGCTGGCGATTTCAAAGAGACGTAGCGCAATTTTGTTAGCGAGGTTGAGTCGCCCCTGCTTCTGTCGGCAGCTTTACCGATCGATCTGGGCTCGGCCGTTTTTTACGCTGGCGCAACAACGGCCTCGTTCTGCGGGCAAAAATCCTGCTCCGCCCCGCGAACGCTGTAATTGTACGCGTCCGCGATACACAGTGATCGGCTTCGTAAAATTTCCGTGCGGCGGCGGCGTAGGCGCGGTCCACTCCAGCGTGGTGGCTTCCCACGGATTGTCGTTGACTTTTTTGCCGTGCTTGATGCTCCAGAAGAAATTCATGATGAAACGGAATCTGGGCCAGAGCCATGATCCACGCTGCCCAAGAGATCGGTTGGTTCCACCGGAATCCAGTCAGCCCCCAAACCGTGTGATCGCCAGCCACGCCATGCCCTGGCCACCATCGTACCAACGCCGATGCATGCCGAGCATCCCTTGGAGATACATCGGGAGGAAAATCACGTTCATGCAAATGAGTGTGGGCCAGAAATGCACTTTGCCCCAGAATTCGTTCATCGTTCTTCCGGTAGGCTTTGGGAAACCAGTAATAAGTCGCGGCAAATAAGGCGAAGATCGTTCCGGGCGCGACGAGGTAATGGAAGTGCGCAATTATATAATAAGTATCGTGCAGATAGAGATCAGCCGGAGGCAACGCCAACGGGATGCCGGTTAAGCCCCCGATGCCGAACATTGGCATCAAAGCGGTGGCGAACAGCATCGGCACAGGGAACCGAATCGAACCGCGCCAAAGCGATAAGAACAGATCGCTCAAGATAATCACTGACGGCACTGAGATGACAATGGTGGTGAATTGAGAAAAATGAACTCACCGCTTCTCCCATCCCGGTGAGATACATGTGGTGGGCCCAAACGAGAAAAGAAAGAAAGCCAATACCGAAAACAGAAAAAACCATCCCCCTGTAACCTATAGCGGTTTGCGAGTATTGTTTGCCACGATCTCGGCAACGATCCCCATCGCTGGCAGGACCAACACGTAAACCTCAGGGTGGATCAGAAACCAAAACAGGTGCTGCCATAAAAGTGGGGCACCGCCACCTGCCACGAGCATTTGCTGGCCATTTACCACCAGACCGGATGGCAAATAAAAACTCGTCCCCGCAACTCGATCCATCAGTTGCATGATCGTTCCGGCTTCCATTGGTGGAAACGCCAGCAACAAAAGGAACGCGGCGACCAATTCAGTCCAAACGAAGAACGGCAGTCGCATCCAGGTCATTCCTGGCGCTCGCAGCTGCACGATGGTGGTGATGAAGTTGATTGAACCGAGGACGGACGACGTTGCGAGGAAGACCATTCCGATCAGCCAAAAACTTTGACCCGTCAGAATCGCGTGTCCGTGACCCAGCTGCTGCGATATCGGCCAGAGGCGTATAAGACGACCAACCGCTAGCGGCTGCTCCTGTTGGGAGAAAAAAACTGGCCAGCAACGTTACTGACCCCAATAACGAACGCCCAGTAGCTAAACATGTTTACCTTCGGAAAGGCCATATCAGGCGCCCCGATTTGCAGCGGGACGATGTAGTTACCAAAACCACCAAATGCAACGGGGATAATTCCGAGGAAAACCATGATCGTTCCGTGCATCGCGCCTAACGAGTTGTAGAAACTCGGGTGTCATCACCCCTCCGGGCATGGAACTTCCGAACAGTTTCCCAATAATCGGCAGCGGTTTTCCGGGATAGGCCAACTGCCAGCGCATCAGCATCATCAGGCAAAAACCGAAGAAGAGAAAAACGAGGCCCGAAATCGCATACTGGATTCCGATGACCTTGTGGTCAGTTGAGAAAACGTATTTTCGCCACCAACTAAGTTCTCGTTCCATACGCGCTCGTTGACGATTTACATGCTCGGAAAATGAATAACCGCCCTACTCGCTTCATCGATTGCGGGCGAAGCTAAAATTGTAAACCCTAATGACAGCGCCAACGGCCGTGTTAAACGGCCCAGTGGTGTTGCTCTCGAGCGAGAGAAACCCAACTGCCGTATTGTATGTGCCATTCATCAGGCTTAAAAAAGCGTTTTGCCCCTCCGCCGTGTTGCCGCCAAGATAGCCTCCGTCCGGCGCCGGGCTGACCGATTGCGCCTTTGGCAAAAGCCCAAAGCAGCAAATCAAGATCGAGATGAGAAGCCAAGCAGACCGCGCAAGCGTGGGCATTCATCTACAATTCGATTGACCACATGGGCTTGAGCACCTACGTCGTTCCCAATATGGAAAGAACTCCGACGGCAAGCGTCGACGTTTATTTTGGCCCGACAGCGCCGAAGGGTCTCGAATCGAACTGGAGCCTGCGCGCGCCTTATGCCTTGCTACCGTACTTGGTCAGCAAATCTTGGAAACGCGAATCGTTACGCAACGGGTCCCAAATCGGATTTATTCTCAGAAGTTGTGCAGTGACAGCGCTTGGCCGGCTCAACAATCCATCGAGAACTTCGATCGCGCGGTCCTTCTCGTCCAAGATCGCGTAAACTTGGGCGACGCTTTCCATCACCTCCGGACCGCCAAATGCGTCCTTAGTTTCGGGTAGTAGTTCGGCCGCCCGTTGCGCTTCCGCCAGCGCGGCGTCTCTTTCGCCAAGAAACGCGAGCGCTTTTGCCAACTGAATGTGCGACTTCTCCACATCCGGGCTCCGCTTTAGTTGTTCCTCGGCAGCTGTTTTCGCCTTTAAAAACGCCGCTCGCGCGCCATGCTCATCGTGCAGCGCCTTTCGCGCAAATCCAATGTAAAAATACTTGCTCCACACCAGTGGTGGAAAAGTCGCGATTTCGGCGTCTGGGACGCTTTCCGCTGTTTGCAATGCTGCTTGATACTTCCGTTCCAAAAGGAACATGTCGATTTGTGAGCCAGTGATCTCAAGTTTCTGCTCTTTGCTCATGGGCACCGATTTCAAAGCGTCGAATACTTTCTCAGCGACGCTGAAATCCCCGTTCTCCGCGATGGCCAACTTGGACTTAACCGCTAAAGGTCCAAACGCATTCGGATCCAGGGCAACCGCCCGATCGATGGTCTTATTGGCCTTCTCGTAATTTCGCAGCATAGCATAATTGTCAGTGAGATTTTGCAGCGGCCAAGCGTCCTTTGGATTTAAACTGACTGCTTTCTCCAGATTCGCGGTTGACTCCGCCCATTTGCCCTGCCGACGCTGGATTGCGCCAATATACAGATAGATTTCCGATTCATTGGGCAATCCGCGCTGTGCGATCTCGAATTCATTCAGCGCCGCGTCGTAATTGTTGTCGCCATAATAATAGGAGACGCCACGGGCCAGATGCGCTTCCGGTAGGTCCGGCTGCAGTTGCAGAGCACGCCCGGCCAGTGCGCGCGCTTTTTCGCGCCGTGCCTGCGTAGGATCGAACGTGTGCAGGATCCAGCTTTCCAATTGCGAGTAGCGCGCGATCGCAAGCGCGAAGTTAGGGTCCAACTCAATGGCGCGCTCGAAAAGCTGCTCGCCCTGTTTCAGTTTGTCGAAATCCTCAAAAGCGCAGGAAAGATCGTGTGCCTGGACGAACGCCAGATAAGCTTCGCCGTTTTCAGTTGGCTTGCGTGTCATCTGCGACTTTTCCCCGGGCGACAACTTCGCCTGGAGGGCTTCCGCGATCTTTTGGGCAAGATCGCTTTGAATCGCAAAAACGTCAGTCACATCGCGATCGTAATCGTTAGCCCAAATGTGCTCGTCAGTGCTGGCGTCGATCAATTGCACGTTGATGCGCACCTTGTTGCCGGAGCGGCGCACGCTGCCCTCAAGAATGTTGGAAACGCCTAGAGCTTTACCGATTTCCCGAAGGTTTGGCGCCTGGCCTCGATACTGCATTACAGACGTGCGAGAAATCACCTTAAGGTCGCCTATTTTCGACAGGTTGGTAAGCACGTCGTCTTGAACCCCGTCCGCGAAGTAGGTGTTTTCCTTGTCGTCGCTTAAATTCTGAAACGGCAGTACTGCAATCGATTTATCGACCTTACGCGCGGACGCGCGAGGCAAAAGAAAGAGTCCGACTATCAACAACGCCGCGACCGCCGACCCGGCAAGCAAGAAGGCGTGGCGGCGGCGGCGCCTTCGCAGTTCGACTGCAGCTCGCTTCAATCGCGGAGGATTCGGGTTGCCGAGCTCTTTCGTGTAGAGGTTCACGATGGAGATCATTTCCCCGTGCTTTACCTCGCATTGACCGACATCGTGCAGGTTGGATCGCCACTCCGAATAGTGTTGAAGGTCTTCGGCGACGTGCTTCGAAAGAAGGATGTGCCCGGCGTCTCCGCAATCCATCACCCGCTGCGCAATATTAATACCGGCTCCCGCTATGTTGGCGCGGTCATTTACATCGGCGACCTCGTTTACGGGGCCGCTGTGGATACCCATTCGAACCCGAAGTTTGGGATAGTCCCTGAGCGCCTGACTAATCTCCAAAGCACAGCGCACTGGTTGTTCCGGGCTGTCTCGAAAGACCAAAGCCATCCCGTCCCCTGTAGGTAAGCGCACCAACCGACCATCCGCTTCGGCGGAGCGGAACTCTTCCGTCTCACGAACTGCATTATTCAACGCCGCAAGCAGCTCGCTTTGCTCGCTATTTAGCAGGCTGGAGTACCCTACGATATCAATAAACAGAACGTGTCCGATTGCGAGCCGAACAGCGGCTTTGGATTCAGCAGGCATAGGGCACGGGCGAACACAAGTTCGCTAACAATAAGACAACGGCAAGACCAACATGTTCGCTAAAAAATCCGTGCAACGCTCATTCGATCACGTTGCCAGGACCCGCGATCCGCAAAAAGTTACAGGCGCGTTACTCTTGCCTTCTTGCGGGATTGCTAGTCGTAGCCCGAAACTCTGATCTATGTGGACGGGGACACCTCGGGCTTCTGTTTTTTCACTCGGGGTGCCCCCGGTTTTTGATTTCGCGCTTTTCATGCACTGCGACCACGAGCCGGCACTGGCGGCAGCTCGCCATTGTTGCGCTCAATCGATCCGGATATGATGTCAACGAAAGCCGACTTATGAAATACAAATAACCCCTCGCTTAAAGCGCCTTCTTCGTGGCGCGACTTACGTGCTTCCGGCGCTGCGCGATCTTGTTCGCGCTGGCACAGCCCGCTTCCAATCCGCAGCAATACTCGCGCGGCGCGACTAGCTTTGTTGGACGCCCTCAATGGGTGGCTTGGAGAACTCGCAGTGCATCCGCATCTAAGCGAACTGTATTATCGTGGTCTGTACGACTTCAAATCTATCGAAGGATTGTTTTCAGCTTAGCGCTATCGGATCGGGCGAGGCTGCGGAGTCGGGCGTGGCCTCGGCGCAGGACTAGCTCTTGGTGTTGGAGTCACCGTTGGCGTGGGATGACCGGAGGGACGGTGTTGACAGGCTGCTCGAAGCTCAGTCCGGAGCTCTTAAATGTTTGATTGGCGAGTAACCAGTCCTGGAGGGGAGCGCGGAACTATGATGGTTCGCGAATCATGTAACCTACGTGCCGCACAGTTTGAATCAAGGCAGGATCGCCAATTTTCTTCCGTATCCGGCCAATGAAAACTTCGACGAGTTTCGTATCATACTCGTGCGCGTGTTCCCAGACACGTTCGCACAGTTCGGTGCGCGTGAAGACGCGGCCGGGCTCGCGCATCAGCACCTTCAACAACATCAGTTCTCGCGGGGAAAGCTCGATGTGTTGCGTGCCGCGGTGAGCATCGTGAGTGGCAAGATCGAAGGTGAGATCGCCTACACGCAAGGACATCGTCGGTTCTTCAGGATAACGACGGCCAAGCGCGCGTACGCGTTCAACCAGCTCCTGCATGGCGAATGGCTTGGGCAGGTAATCATCGGCGCCGAGTTGGAGCCCGGTAATACGGTCTTTCACTTCGCCGCGCGCGGTCAATAACAACACGCGGCTAACGAGATGTTGCGCGCGCAAACGTCGCAAGACTTCGAAGCCATCGATTCCGGGCAAACGGATATCGAGCACGATAAGGTCGAAAGGTGCTTTTCTTACTTCGTCCAGAGCGGCCTCACCATTATGAACCCTCTTCGGATCGTGGCCGGCCTCGGTGAACGCAGAAGCGATCTGGCGCGCCACTAGGACTTCATCTTCGACAATCAGGATACGCACGGATTCTTGAAGGAAAGTAGGTGAATAGAAGCGCATTGTAAATTGTGCAGCCACCAAATGATTGTCGACGCGAGGTCCGGGGTGCCGGCTGATCTACAACTGCTCGGTACGGACGCTAATCTGAGATGACGGAACAATAACGGGCTTTTTCGGCTGAGTATCGGAGATCGGTTCAACGGTCCATCTCCAGCTCAAATGGCCCTTTTTGTCGAAGGTCCAAGCTGCGCCACCGCGTTTCCAGATCTCCCATCGCCACTGATCGCTGTTGGCTGGAATTGCAAATCCAAACGTGACTGCTGCCGTAATCATCACTCCGCACAGCACTCCAATAAGAAATATGCGTCTCATTTTTCTCATAAGCTCAGATCGGTTGACTCTTACCACTACTGGGTAGTTGGCCGATTTTGCCGTGCCGCTCAAGAGCTGTGGTCGTTCTCGGTGGGCATATCGATCAGTCAGGAAACGAAAAGCGCGAACGCGCATCGGCGTTGTAGGTTTCATGTTGTAACTCCTTTCATATTCTCATTCTCAACGACATTGACAGCGGTCTGTGTTCGCGTATTCCATGGCAAGAGTAACGGTGCTGTCACTTTCGCGGATGCACGAGCGAGTCGACAGATTTATAAGAAGACTTGGTTCATCGTGCTAGACGGTCTGTTCTGCTAGCGGCGCGCGGCAGTAGTAACAATGGCGTTACCGTTGGAATGTTGTGGTGGGTGCGAATTTCTACGATTCGATGGACTATGAAACCAAAGAAAATATCCACAGCATTATTATCGAATTTCACCAAGAGCGTAGCTTCGCCAAAACTTTTTGTGCCGCTCATATGCTTAGCAGTTCTTGCTTTACCTACCTTGTTGATGGCGCACGCGGGCGACCTGGATCCGACTTTCGGCACAGGTGGCATCGTCACTACCGCAAACACAGGCACTGATGCTGCAGCTCTCCAGAGTAACGGGAAGATCGTAGTAGCCGAGTCAATCGCAAACAACCAGAACTTCCAACAGCCTGGACTCCTGCGTTACAACAGCAATGGTACTCTCGATTTGAGTTTCGGCACCGGCGGGAAAGTGTTGATCAGCGGCACTAACGCCGGCCCCGCGTTTGCCGTGGCTGTTCAAACAGACGGGAAAATTATCGCGGCAGCGCCCGCTAATCTTCGCCTCAAGATTTTCCGCTTCAATACTAACGGCAGCCCAGACACCACCTTCGGCACCAATGGCGTTGTTACCATACAAGCAGCCGGACTGTTTCTTCCGCCAGCCAGCGGAGGTATCGCCGTGCAACTCGACGGGAAAATTATCGCCGTCACCGAAAGACTCGCCGCGCGCTTGCTCCAGAATGGCCAGCTTGATGTGACCTTTGGGTCGAATGGCGCAGCCCCAACACTCGGCGGCGATTCGGTCGCGCTCCTGTCTAATGGGGAAATCCTGATCGGCGACAGCAACGTTATGTCCCTATATAAAACGAATGGCAGCCTTGTGATTAATTTCGGTGTTCATGGACAGACTCCAGCGTTCGCCTTCAACGGTGTAGGCGGATTTGTCGTTTCTACTAGCGCGACAGGCAGTGCCACTAAAATCATCACCGCCAGCACTCTCACTACTTCTCCGAGCCTGACATTTGCTCAAAGCATTTCAGGCTTTCTGCTCGTGCGCTCCAACACCGACGGCACTATCGATAACAGCTTTGGTACCCACGGTGGCGTTGCAACACCATTCCCCGGCAATATCCTTTCTCAGGCCTTCGCTGTCGCCCTCCAGACAAATGGCGACATTGTGGCGGCTGGACAAACCGCTCTCACCGATGTCGATGCTGTTCCCGGGCCGTCCGACTTCGGCTTGGCGCGCTATACTGCCACCGGAGCGCTAGACACCACATTCGGTAACGGCGGGTTTGTAAGCACAGCATTCGGCACGAGCGAAGCCTTTGCTAACACTGTGCTCATTCAGACTGATGGGAAGATAGTCGCCGTAGGCAACAGCGACAACGGAACGACCATCGCGCGCTACCTCGCTAACTAAGAGCCAGGCGGGTCAGTACGACCCCCCCCGCAGCGTTACACACGCGCGTGGAAAGAGTCGGGGCGAGTAATGGACAACGTTACGGGCGAGATAGCGGCGTCGGACGCGGTCTTGGTGTGACCCTAGGCGTAGCTGAAGATCATAGTCGTTTGCAATCAGAAGAGAGCAGTCCATTCGCGGTGTGTTTCACGACGGGCGGCCACCTTGAAAACCGCGCGGCAAGGAAACACGCCTTCCAAGCTCCATTTCGGTTCTACGGTAACGACGGAACCAGGTTTCTGAAAAACTGCCCTGGCCCTTTGCTTGCGAAAATGCGGGAAAATAGCCAACACCTAGCGGATAGGTTCTACCAGCAAGGCCGTGCTAGGCGGACTCCTACGCATTATTTAGGAATTGGATGACACCGATCATCCTGCTAAACTCACTAAAGCGCGTCAGCCAGCGACAAAATTGCAGTGACTACGATTACTCCAAAGGCGACAAGCTCGATCAGATAATCTGGCCGTTCTCTGTATGCATATCGATCAGTGAGGAAGCGAGAGGTGCGAATGCGCATCGGCGTTGTAGGTTTCATGTTTGTAACACTCCTTTCGTAGCTGAAATTTCATTTTAGTAAGATAGACAACCGTTTAAACGAGTGCACAAGGCACCAAGAGTAACACTACTGTCACTTTCATTGATACGCGAGGTTACGAATGATTTGCGGATCAAAAAGTGATCCAAGGTGAGGTCGTGTTAGTTAAACAAGTAAAGAGTAACAGCGCGCGGCTGCATCGGATTCCCCGGTAACAAGCGCGTAACTTTTGCAAGGTTGCGCGCACCGCAAAAGCGTTGTCTACCTTATACGCATGAACACGTCGAATGACCTGCAGAAGCAGCATTCACCACTGCAAAATCAACCTCAACACAAAGGAAATCTTCTATGAACAAAACCGAAGTTCGCACAACATCTGAAGTGAGTAACCTTAGCCTTTCACCACGGCTTTATCACCGCCGATCTTTCTTGCGCAGCGTCGGCGTTGGTGCACTGGCTTTGGCGCCGACGGCGGCGCTACTAAGCGGGGCCCGTAAAGCGTTAGCCCAAAGCAACGGCAGCCTAACAGAAGGCGATGCCGCCATTTTGAGGTTTCTCGCCGCTGCTGAAATTCTCGAGAGTGACCTGTGGGAACAGGACCTGGGAACTCGGAGGATTAGCATTTGGGGAGCATGTTGACATTCCTCGCGGAGAGTCAGCGCCGCGTTTTAGCGGAGGGAACGCAGCGTATACAGCCGCCCTTCAAATTCTTGATGGCGACATGCCTCAATACATCACTGACAACACGGATGATGAGTTTAGCCATCAAGCGTTCATCAGAGCCTTCTTAGTTTCGAAAGGGGCTTCCACAGCGGATATTGATCTTCTTGCTGGGCCCACGTTTGTACGCTCCCTGGTAGTACGGCGATGGGCTCATCCGGAAAGAAACGGCTTACAAACCTCACACAACTCACGATAGATACGAGTTATTGGGGTCGGTACCGCAGCGATGACAATAATCCGGATCTCAATCCGGCGGCCAGTTTTGCTAAAGCGGTCCCGAGTTTGAATAACGGGTTTCACACCGCAATTCCCAGAACTGATGCCGACGCGAACAATCAGGACCTCATCAACGCGATCGCCTTCACGGCAGGGTTTCACTTTGCCTTTATTGAGCAGGGCGGCACCAGTCTTTATCCGTCATTGGCTCAGAGGGTCACCGATCCGGAGGTTTTGAGAATCCTCCTAAGCATCGGCCCCACCGAGACGATGCACTTCCAGACTTGGCAGGATAAGGCGGGCAATGCGAATACAAATCCTAATGGGCCTCCTGGCAATCCACCGTTTACGGTGCACGACCCCGTAAACAACTCAACGGTGACCTTTTTCGATCTTCATTTCGGCCAGAAGGAGACGTTACAGGCAAACCTGATCATGCCTGAGCCATGCCCGTTCCTAAGCAGGACCTTCCCTAAATGTTCAATTATCCGTCCAACCGAAACGAACAGGGCAGCCATGGGTGCCGTTACAGCCCTTACAGAGGACGGACTGTTCAGAGGCCAATCCGAGGCGTTTTTTGCCGTAATCAAACGCCTGGCAGAAGAAGCGGATGAAGCATAGCGGGAGGATCGACAATCCCTAGTAGAGTCGCCAAAGCCCAAAGGGGCAAATAGAGATCCGCAGGGTTCGACGCCCTGCGGATTTTTTGTGTTGAATTTAGTAAACACCGTGTTTGCCACGACACCCTGCCGTGGCTTATCTCTTTCTCGTTAGGCCTTTAACCGCGCTTTTACAAAATGGGCCGCAAAGCAACGAAAGGCATTCATCGCAATGCGTTTTAGCGACGATCACTGGAAGGACAAGCGATACCTTGCGATCCAAGAAGTTGTAGAGGAAGCAGGCTTTAAGTGCGTTCGTGCCGACCAGATTCCGACATCCGGACCGGTCGTAGATGAGGTATGCCATCTTTTACGTGACTCACACTTAGTCGTGATTGACAGCAGTGGCGACTCTCACAGCGTATCCTACGAGATTGGTTATTGTCACGGCATCGGACGCCCCGCAGAGAAGACTGTTCTTCTCCGAGACAACGCAACACTTCCCTTCAATTTTCGGCATTATAGACACCGGGTTTATCGGGACACTCGTCATCTCAGGCGATTGTTGCGTGATTTCTTGGCGATCTCTGAGCCTCTCCGTGCCGATCATTATGGTTACACCTTTACCTTCGATTTTTCCGACAAGGTTCACTTCGGCTACATCATGGACGGTGCTGCTTGCATTTTTTCCGCGCTCCGGCACCTGAAGTTTACCGGCCGTTGTGAGTGCTGGTCTAGGGAGCATTTTGGCAGAGATCGTATGTTCAGCGTCGGCATCATGCTCAGGCGTCCGAAGCGTCCACCTACACCTGACTACGATTTCTGGCAGGCCGCTGCAGCGCGGGTCGAACGGCTCGCTGCGAAGTCTAACGGACGAATTACATTTGATCCACTTATCTCGGAGTTAGCCGAGAAGCAGGCGATTCGCGATTCAATGGTTTGGTGTGGTGCCGCACAGCTCGATCGAGGCAAGATTGTTCAGGTGCTTGAGATTGCGGAAGACAGAGAGAACTTTTTCCATCACTATCTCACAGACTATGATGACAAGGTCTAACCATACGATGGAGCTAACCGGCTTCCTGCGTCACATCTAACCAGACGATGAAGCCAACGGCCCCATTGCGGAGTAAGTTCAGCATGTTTGCCACGACACCTGCCGTGGCTTATCTCTGTCTCGCTAGGGCGCTCGTTCACCTCCAGTGATTAGACTGATAGTAATTGCCACGGTGTTTGGCGCTACCGCCGCATTCGCGGCCGAGGTGCGCTTCGACGATCTCATGGCCAACCCGGTTCGATACAATCGTCAGCGCGTGACCGTAAAGGGGTTTGCGACAACCGGCGGAGACGATTTCGACCTTTGGTGTGATCTGCGGGCACGGCAGCGCATCGACTTGAAGAGCCGTATATCAGTTCTTTGGGATCTGCGTGAGGAGCCCAACGGGCCGGCAAATCTCCGATGGGTTAAAGTTACCGGCATCGTGGACACGATCACATCACGCAGTGATCCGCGTCTATGATGAATCAGGAAACGTGATCCAGGCGCGTTAGCTATTTCAGGCTAATTTCGCGCATGTTCTTGGTGCCCATGATTTCGCGAATTTCCAGACGTTTCGTCTGTGTGGCGAGCTGTTGATCTGGTGACCCCTGGATTTTTCTGGCGATCGGATCGGTCTTCTCGCGCAAGCCGTCAAGCGCGGCCATGTTTTTCGATTCCACCATAAGCAGGATGTCGAAATCTTGCGGCGTGGCGGCTGGACCGAGTAGGATTTTGTAATCCATGATGAGGTTCTGCTTTTTGGCTTCGTCCAGAGCGCCTGTGAAGGTCTTGGCGAGGCCTTTAAGGTATTCATCGGCCATGCCCGCCTTGGCTTTGACCATCGTTATTGTCCAAACGGGCCCTTCGGTGTAAGGCGCGTCACTTTGCGCCCGGCAAAGCCCCGTGAATGCAGTAGATACCGCGACGCTGACAATGAGAATAAGGAATTTGTTCATATTGGTGTTCTTTGTGGTTCTTTTGTTCGGTGTTTCTAGTTAAAATCATCCTGCTGCGTTTGAGCAGACGGACGAAATAGTGCAACAAACTGCGAGGGAACGCCAGAGGTCGCGGGGACTAACCTTTGGCGCGGTTTTGACATGAAATTAGCACGGTGTCCAACTGACCGCCTCTCCGCACCGGTGAGTGCTCGCAGTTTGCTGTCAAAGAATTTCAACCTGAAGTCCTCCATCTTGTCACGCAAAAAATGCACGCTTCCGAAATATTTCAGATATCTAACTAATTGATGAAGCCAACGGCTCCTGATTCAATGACCACAGCGAGCTTGCCACGACGCCCTGCCGTGGCTTATCTCTTTCTCGTTAGGCCTTGCTCGCGCTCCTGTACTTCATGCCAACGACGCCACACATTGAGAAGCACTTCACAGCCGGCGATGTCGTCCGCGACATTGTCATTGGCATGTCCGACGGTTTGACTGTTCCTTTTGCTCTCGCCGCCGGCCTCACCGGGGCCATTTCACAGACCCGCGTAATCGTGACGGCAGGGTTTGCCGAGATTCCGCCGGCTCTATTGCTATGGGACTGGGCGGCTACCTTGCAGCGCGTGGTGATGCCGAGCATTACGTCCACGAGCAGGCCCGTGAGCAGGAGGAGATCAAGGTCATTCCCGAGGCGGAGGCACAGGAGGTGCGCGACATCTTTCAGACCTATGGCCTTTCCGGAGAGGAGTGCGCCACCGTCGTCGAGTCTCTGCGCCAGCGCCCGAAGGATTGGGTGACATTTATGATGCGCTTCGAGCTCGGTCTGGAAAAGCCCGATCCGAGCCGTGCCTGGAAGAGCGCCCTGACAATTGCGATCGCTTACATTGTCGGTGGATTGATTCCACTAAGTGCTTATTTGTTCCTTCCCGACGCACACACTGCTTTGCGGGTTTCCGTGGTCGTTACCTTGTTAGCTCTGGCCGTCTTCGGCGGCATCAAGGGGCGCTTTACGGGCGTGCCCGTTTTGCGCAGCGCACTTCAAACCAGTATCATCGGCGGGCTGGCGGCAGCAGCCGCATTCGGCATCGCGCGCTGGATAGCATGAGCTTTCACGACACACCCGCAACGCCTAACCAATCGATGAAGGCAACGGCCCCATTGCGATACAACTTGAGTGAGCTTGCCGCAGCACCCTGCCGTGGCTTATCTCTTTCTCGTTAGGCCTACAGGAATGACTCCTCCAGATCGGTACGCTTATTCACGCTCGCTCGCTGTAGCATTCGGGTCTCTAGCTGCTCTTTATGCCGCGGCACGCGTGTTTCAAATCCTGCCCGGCAAGTTGCCCATGGTGGCAGTGGTCGCACTGCACGTGCTGCCGTTGCTCATCTTCGCGCTGATTCACGGCGCCATCCTTTACCGCCTGACCGGCATTCTGATCTTCTCTGCAATTTGTCTCGTCGTAGGAAACGCTTTTGAAAATTTGGGCGTGGCGACGGGCTTCCCATTCGGTCGCTACTACTTCACCGACGCGATGGGGCCAAAGCTCTTTCAAGTTCCCATTTTGCTTGGGCTGGCGTATGTGGGAATGGGCTATCTCTCCTGGACGCTTGGCCGGGTGATCTTGGGAAACCAGCAGGCGCCCCTGGCGGAAGCGCGCACGGTAGCGCTACCTTTGGTCGCGGCGTTCATCATGGTTGCATGGGATTTCGCCAATGATCCGGTCTGGGCCAACATCAATCGGCTATGGGTCTGGCAACACGGCGGAGCATATTTTGGCGTGCCGTTGACTAACTTCCTGGGCTGGTACCTGGTCGTCTACGTGATTTATCAATTGTTCGCACTTTACCTTCGTGGACGTTCTCCCGGCGCAAAACCTTTGCGCTCCGGATACTGGCATTGGGCGGTGATCTTTTACGCACTTTCCGCGGCCGGCGACGTCCTTATTGTTCTTCCCAAGCCGGCGCGGCCGGTTGTTTTTGATCCCACTGCTACACCTTGGAATGTGAGTACTATCACTGGAGCCTGCGCACTGGTTTCTATTTTTGTAATGGGCGGGATCACTATCATCGCGTGGTTGAGGCTGCGGACTAGCAGAAAGGACGAAATGCTGTTGCGCTCACGATTGCCGTCGCCCGTTTAGATATGACTGTTCATCTCTTAGGACTCGGATGGCACGTTGCCTAACCAGTCGATGAAGCCAATGGCCCCGCTTCACAGGATCGCGCCAGAATCGTTTTTGATTGCCGGACGGCAAATGATCGGGCCTGGCTACTTTTTACTGACTATTCAGAACGGTTTGCGGTGCAGGTTTGCTCACTTCAAGCTGTGCGCTCACTTTCTGGATTTGCGCTGCCTGCTCGTTCAAACGCGCCGTCACGGTTTCCATTCCTTTCTGTTGCTGCGCGATAGTCACGTCCTGTTTCGCCACCGTTGACTTCAGTTGGCTGATGCTTGCTTCCTGTTCCTGCGCCTTGCGATGCTCTTTGAGAAACTCGTTGAGCAACATCGCGTTCACCGCGTCGTAGCGCACGGTGTAGGGTTTTCCTTCCTTGTCTCGGACCACTAGGTCCGGATTTACCTTTTCCACTTCTTCGGCCACAAGGCCGAATTGCGGGGTGCGATCGGGATCAAACTCTTTTTTGTAATGGAAGGTTACCGGTTTGAGCGCGAGGATTGCCTCGCTCACCTTATCCATCGGCTTGATCGCGTCCTTGAAACGCTCCGAGGAGCCTACCGTACCGAGATGACCGTCGGAATCTACTTTGACCTCTAAGCCTCTTGCAATGTGTGTCCGATAAATGCCGGCGAGATATGCGTTTGTCTGGGTCCCCTCCGTGCCGATGCGGATGGTGTTAGCCTCAGCCGCAACACCGAGGTTCCCGACATCGACGTTGTTGTCGCCCGTGGTGAGATTGCTACCGGCGAAATTGCCCAATGCGATGTTGCCGACGCCGGTTGTGTTATTCATGAGCGCGGCAAAACCCTCGGCCGTGTTGATGTTGCCGGTTGTGTTGTTATAAAGCGCAAAATAACCAAGTGCCGCGTTGTCGTTGCCGGTCGTGTTGAAAAAGAGCGCGAAACTACCGGAAGCGGTGTTCCGGATGCCGGTGCCGTTGGAAAAAAGCGCGTCATGACCATCGGCCGTGTTGTTGTTGCCGGTTGTGTTGTTAACCAGCGCAGCACGACCAGTAGCGGTGTTGCGCTCGCCGGTTGTGTTGCTAGTGAGCGCAACAAAACCGTTAGCCGTATTTCTAACGCCGGTTGTATTGCTCAGAAGCGCTTGAGAACCGGTGGCCGTGTTGGAGTCGCCCGTTGTGTTGCTGAAGAGAGCATCAAAACCTATTGCAGTATTGTCCGTGCCGGTTGTGAGGCTGAAGAGGGCATCAGTGCCCTCAGCGGTATTGTCACCGGCGTAGCCTCCGTCCGGTGGTGGCGATAGCTGCGCTTGCGCTGTCGGCGAAAGCGCGAAAGCAGCGAGCACTAGCGGAATGAGAAATAAACCGTATCGCGAAGACGATCGGCTCATCGAATTTGTTATCAGGGAATTTTTCGTTTTCATGAAACAACCTTTCCGATTTGCCCGATTGACTGGGCTTTGCGGCAGGAATATCACCGGTTTAATAGGATTCTTGTTCATTTTCTTGTCCTTCCTTGTTTTTACATGGGGTTTACTCTGTTTTGTCCACGCGGGAGGCTTGGGCCGACTCGCGCGTGGTCAGTTTTGCTCTGTCCATTATGAAAGTCTTTAAGTTGCGGCTGAATTTTTCTGAATTATTCTGAAACGACGATGCGAGCTACCCCCGCTCACCTCTACGAATTCGGCGATTTCCGACTCGACACGGCGAAACGGCTTTTGCAGCGGCTGGATGGGGCGACGGTGCCCCTCACCCCGAGAGTGTTCGAAACACTCCTCTACATGGTGGAGCATTACGATACCGTCCTCGATAAGGAACGGTTGATGGAGGCAGTCTGGCCCGATTCGATCGTCGAGGAGAACAATCTGAGTCAGAACATCTCGACGCTGCGACATATTTTTGGCGAAACGCCGGGCGCACACAGCTATATCGTGACGGTTCCGGGTCGCGGTTATCGCTTCGTTGCCGAAGTTAGCGATCTAACTGACAATGGCAGCGCCACAGTGAAGGCAGAGCAAGGAACTGGGCCAACATTGGCAGAGAATCGAACGGAAGCGGCTGCAGCGAAGGATCGACAGCAGTCGTCTGGCAAGACTGGCGGTCTGTTGGCGCTCGCCGTTCTTGGCGTGATTGTGCTCGCAGCCGCGATCCTTGCGCGAGGACCGAGCGTTGGCTTCCTCAAGAAACATAGGATCGAAGACGCGGTTCCCGCGACCTCACCAGGGAACGCGCCTGAGACCATTCACTCTATTGCGGTGCTGCCGTTTAAGCCTCTTGGATCTGAGATGAATAACGAATTGTTAGGATTAGGTATGGCCGATGCGGTCATCGGCAAGATGAGTAAGCTGAAACAGCTTATCGTCCTGCCAACGAGTTCGGTTTTAAAGTACACAGACCGCACCTTCGATCCGATTGCGACGGGGCGCACGCTTCATGTGGACGCCGTTTTAAGCGGTACCGTGCAGCACTCCGGCGATCACGTCCGTGCTAACGTGCAACTCGTCACTGTCAGCAACGGTCGCACCGTTTGGTCAGAAAAGTTCGACCAGACGTTCACCGACATCTTCGGTATTCAAGACGCGATTTCCGATAGTGTAGCCCGATCACTTGTACTTAACCTGACTGCCGACGAGCAGAAGCAATTAAGAAAACATTATACCACCAACGCTGCGGCGTATGACTCGTATCTCATGGGGCTTCATTTCTGGGGTCAGCGATCGAAGGATGGGCTTGAAAAGGCAATCAACTATTTTCAGCAAGCAGTCGAGAAGGATTCGAATTTTGCCCTTGCCTATGCACTGATGGCAGACTGTTACTATCTGCAGGTATTTTACGGGTACAACCCTGCACCGGAAAACACTGCCAAAGCGAACGCGGCAGCCGAACGCGCCCTGCTTCTCGACGATTCTCTTGCAGAAGCTCATGTGGCTAGGGCGATGGTTCGGTCATTGCAGAAAAAGGGTCAGCTAACCATGGAGTCACTTCGCCGCGCACTGGAGCTAAACCCAAATCTGGCTATCGCGCACCTGCGCTATGCCTGGTGTTTGTCTGCCTATGGACAGCTAAACGATTCTGTCCGGGAAATGAAGCGAGCCCAGGAGCTTGACCCGCTCTCGCCTACGAACAACGCAGCTCTGGGAATGATCCTCGTTTATGCTCGGCAGTTTCCGGCCTCTCTCGATTACTGTTACAGGGCGGCGGAATTGGCCCCCAACGAGACTCTTGTACAGGAAAACCTAGCTATCGCCTATGCCTTAAACGGCATGTATCAACAAGCGATCGAACATTATCAAAGGGTAGGTGAACTCGATCCGGACAAGAAAGGTGATGCTCTCGCCTGGGTTGCGACCGTGTTGGTCTCAGCGGGGCGTAAGCCAGAAGCGGATTCAATGATGCCTGAAATTCTAGATCTTGCCACGGCAGGCAAAGTAGATCCTTACAACATTGCGGTGTTGTATGCAGCGAGTGGCGATAAGAAATCTGCGTTTGAATGGTTCGCCAAAGCGTTGGAGACGGGTCAGATGATAAGCCCTCTTATTAGATACGATCCTCAATTAGACATACTACGCTCGGACAACAAGTTTGCGGCGTTGCTACGGCAGCACAACCAAGCATTCCTCCTCGAGACTCCCTAAGACGGCGATCTCTTTCTCGTTAGACCTATGCGCGGCTGCCTTCTCTTCGCCGTCGTTTGTTTCCTCCCCACAACGGATGGCGTTTTCGTCGGAAACATCAGGAAAAGAAGAAGGTCGACATTCCCGTTCCGAAAAAGGCGAAGATCACGCCTGGAAGACCTCCAACGTATCACGCAGTTTGAGATTGGACGCCGATGATCTAACCAGACGATGAAGCCGACGGGCCCATTGCGAGAAAGCGTCAGTGTGTTTGCCACGACACCCTGCCGTGGCTTATCTCTTTCTCGTTAGGCGTCTTTACAGCCAACAGACAAACCCACACAATACCATGAAACGGAAAAGAGAATCGCTATTATGAAACAACCTCCATTAAATCCACGACAGATAAAACGAGCTCTCAAACCACGCTCGGCGCTGAGGCGGACGAAGATTCGAGTCGTATTCGAGCCTCCGATTCATCCACGCGAAATCGGCGTGCGGGTCTTCCCAAAGCCAATTAAAGGCTCGCTACTCAAACGCCCGAGACTCGCCGAAAGGCGATCGGCGAGTACCAAGTTTGACGACAGCAAACTGATAGGCTTCCGGCCGGATCACTTGGCCTTCAACCCTGACAAGCCCACGATGGACAAAAAGCTTGTTCGGCCGAAGTTTTTCGATCCTGCGCGAAAACTAAAGAAGGGCGAATACATGGTGACAACCATCTTCCCGCCCGATCAAAGAAGGGTGTTTTCCGATACTTCATTTCCCTGGTGCACGGTGGGCCGGGTTGATCTTGGGGGCGGATTTGGCAGCGGAACGCTCGTCGGACCACGCCATCTGCTTTGTGCATCGCACATGATGACTTGGAACCCCGACAAGACTGTCAATCAGGTCACCTTCACACCGTCGTATTTCGATGGAAACGCGCCTTTCGGGAATTCGGGGATTATCCACTGGTATGCCTATCAAAAGGTCGTCGGTCCCAACGTCAATGGCGGCCAGATCGCCCCGGACTATGTGCTACTGGTGTTGAGTAATCGCCTCGGAGACATCTGCGGCTGGATGGGGACGCGCGGATATTCGGATTCTTGGAACGGGCTAGCAGCGTGGAGCCACATCGGCTACCCAGGCGACCTTAATGGCGGAACTCGGCCGTCGTTTCAAAATGGATTCTCGATTACTGGAACCCAGAGTGGCAGCGACCCGACTGATGAAGACGCTCTCCATCAGGCCGATGTGTGGCCAGGGCAATCCGGCGGGCCGATTTTCGGATGGTGGAGCGGCGAACCTTGGCCGCGTGTCACGGCGGTGCAGAGCGCCCAGAACCCACAGACTAATCTGGCTGGCGCCGGCAATGACATTCCTTACATGGTGATTCAGGCGCTGAACGATTTTCCGTGAAGGGAAAGCAAAGGGCTCGAACGTCCACACCAGCCTTGAGAGAGCTGCTGCGATGAAGCCGACGGCCCAATTGCAAAGCAACCTCTGTCTCGTTGCCCCCACACCCTGCCGTGGCTTATCTCTTTCTCGTTAGATGTCGACGAAGTTCAGTGTCATGAATACGTAAACGCTAAAGGAGGCCGCTAATGGAAGAGCAGAACATTCGAATGGCCATTGATCGGCATTGGGCAGCGTCTGCTGCGGGTGATCAAGCTGCCGAACATGAAATCTACCACGATGACATCGTGTGCGAGTATCCGCAATCAGGCGAGGTAATTCGCGGTCGGAGTAACCTGCAGGCGCTTCGTAGTCATCATCCTAGCAGGCCATCGGGGTTTTCGGTCCGCCGGATCGTGGGAAAGGGCAATCTCTGGATCACTGAGTACGTGATTATCTACGAAGGCAAGCGCGTCTACATCGTGAGCATTATGGAGTTTCGGGATGGAAAAGTGTCTCATGAAACCCAATACTTTGCCGATCCATTCAACGCCCCTGCTTGGCGCGCACAGTGGGTCGAAACGGTGGCGGTCGACAACATCTAACCATGCGATGCAGCGAACCGCGACCTGTCCTTACACTTAAGCCTTACCTATTTCATGAAGTCACTTCTAACTCCCGCGGTCGTTGATCTTCTGTCTCGTTAGGTCTGGTGCGAATGCTGCCAAAACGTCGTTTCTATAATGATACCAAAACAGCTCAATATGCGCGTTGCTACGCTTGGTGGTGCGATCCTCCTTTTGTTGTCACTTGGCCTCGTGCAAATAACTTTGGCAGTGTCAAACTCGGGCGGCACGCCTCAGCCGCCTGCCGTGTGTGAATTTCATCCAGGCGAGAAATCATGGGAGGGCTCGTGTGGATCTCTCTTTGGAGAAAACCGGAAGGTGACTATCACGCCGGCTAAAGCGGTCACAACTGGTGTGTGGCGCAAGAACGTGAATCCAACATTGGTGTGGGCAGGTGATATGACGGAATCGAATTCTCCGAACTGGCCTCTTGAAGTCGAGATCTATGACAAAGGATCGGGGGTGCTGAGAACTGAATACGGATGGTTCCCAGTCTCCGAGTTCACAGCTACGGCCAAGGCGGTGAGTTTTAAGATCGATACTTCCCATCCGATTCCGCCGAATGACTTGGACCGCCAGATTGTGCAGCGTGCCGCAGCCATCCTTTCTAGAGAAGCAACTTGGAATCGCGCTGACAATCGTAAGTGCGCTTCGACCGATACGAAGTGGAGTATTTATTGCGCAGTCCAGCGAGCAGGCGTGGAGGTAACCGGCGGATTCCATCACCGGCGACCGGCCGTTGAATTGGTCCGGCAAATCGTGGATGAACGATCAGTGGGCCGCAATTATCATCATCGGCTCATGGACTACAACAACGATCCTTCAACCCGATTGGAGGACGTGCAGAGTCTGTTCGCCGAAGCCCTGGCTCGAATGAAAAAGCCCTAACCAATCGATGAAGCCAACGGCCCATTGCTAGATGACGTCAGCGCGTTTGCGACGACACCCTGCTGTGGCTTATCTCTTTCTCGTTAGACAAAGTCGCCCACAATGAACCGTAAACTTGCTGATCATTCCATCACCGACATCGTGTGCCATAGCATGTTCGTCACTCTAGGGATAATTTTGCTTCTCACTCTGCTGATCATAGTTGCTGTTTCGACAACTCCAGCGCAAAACGCAGCCTCGCTCGTCGTTCAGCGAGCAAAATCCAAAACCAGCGCAATTAAAGGTGACGAAAAAACCTTAGCACGCGCGAATATGCACCCCGATGGAGTTGCATTATCCGGCCCGGTGAAGCTGGCCGGGGCCGATCAGGCCGGCACAGTTGCGAAATCCCTCACTGGGGTCAACGTCCTGATCAACAACAATAATGGAACGAGTGGCTGTGAATTCTTTACGCAGAGCGAAACCAGGTACTGTGTCGTTTGGCAACACGAGGCACTGAAAGACGATGAATCCTAAAGTACCCACCGCGGTTACGATTCCCGCGGCACCCCCGATGAGCGACAGCAGCATGGACTCGGTCAACATCTGCCGCACCATGCGGCCGCGGCTCGCCCCCAGCGCTAACCGCACCGCCATCTCTTGTTGTCGCCCCGTAGCGCGCGCCAAGAGGAGATTGGCAATGTTCAACGATACGATGAAAACGATTAGGATTACCGCACCCAGTAACACCAGCAGCATGGGCCGAACATTGCCTACCAAAGTTTCTTGCAAGGGTTGAATCTCAATTGTCCATTGCGCCTGCGGCGGGTAATCGGTGGGAAAGTCGTGGCGTAATTGGGCAGCCATGGCAGTGAGCCGCGCCTGAGCTTGCGCCAGTGTCAGGCCAGGCTTAAGTCGTCCGATTCCATTTATTAAAACCCGGTTACCACGCATTGGCGGGGGGAAAGGGATCTGCGCTGAATCCGCCGGCGCCAAACACTTCCGCGTCGCCGGAAGTCGTCGGTCCAGGATGGCGAAATCCGCGTGGCAGAACCCCAATAATTGTAAGGGGATCATTGTCGATCCGGATGGTACGGCCGAGAACGTTCGGATCGGCGCCATAGGCACGGCGCCACAGGCCATCGCTGATCACGGCCTCTGGAGCGAAACCAGGCGCGAAGTCCTGCGGACCATACAACCGTCCAATTTGCGGGATCACACCCAGCATGGAAAAGTAGCTAAAACTGGTATTGACCCCCTCGACACGCTCGGGCTGTTTGGCGCCGGTCAAATTCTCGCTACCCTCAAAGATCGGGGTCACATCTTCAAATACACCCGCTCGCGTCTGCAGGTCATCCAGTTCGGGCTTGGAAAACCTAACGTCCCGCAATCCTACGCCGGGCTCGTTAAAGAAGATTCGTACCAAACGATCGGGATCGCGGTAGGGCAGAGAACGCAGCAACACGGCATTCACGATGCTGAAAATGGCCGTGTTGGCTCCCACGCCCAGAGCCAGCGTCAGGACAGCCACGATCGTGAATGCGGGCTTCTTGACCAGCATGCGCAAACCATAGCGAACATCCTGAAGTAAAGTCCCCATGAAGACGCTCCTCTCGGTCAATATCACAGAATCTTATTTAGTTACCAGTTTGCGATCGGCGGATACTCTCCTGCCACCGCTGCTGGCCCAGTGGCTCGGAGGATAGGAGAGTTGCCATTGGTTGTCGTTCAATTTTCTCCAGCCATCCCGTGCAACCAACACTCTGTACCCCTTGCTCGTTTTGCCATCCTTGTCCTTGGTCTCGACCTCTACTTTCTCAGATATGATTACCGACCAGTCGTTGCCTCTGGGTTCGACCGTGAGCACGCTGGCGTCATATCGCGTTATCTTGAGTGAAGGCATGCTATCGATAAACTCCTGCCGTGTATATTTTTGGTCGGGAGTTTGGACGTAGAAATCCGGAGCCAGCATCCTCTCGATCGTGTTCATGTCCAGCGCCACACGCGCTTTAGCCCACTCGGCGTAACCGGCTTGATCGCTTGTGCGCTTCTGCCGAACTGACGGCAGGAGCACTTTGCGCCCCGGCTGCAGCCGTTACGATTACCGCCAGTAACGTGAAGACCAGAATTCACCCCCCTGATTCATGTAAGTCGCCAATCTCGATTTCATTCGCTTCTTCTCCTCTTGCAGGCCCTGTCGGCCACAGCTCATCCCAATGCCAATATGTTCCTGGCGATGCTTCTGCTCACGGAACATATGCCGCGAAAACCAGTGTTTGCAGGAAAAGTGACATGCGGTGTCCGAAATGAGACAAG
>CAVRCO010000010.1:0-31090 GCA_963719605.1 uncultured Verrucomicrobiae bacterium | reverse complement strand
CGACGTTGGTCGATGTGACCGGGCTGGTAATTTATTTCAACGTGGCGCTGTTCATCCTCTTCGCGGCACGCTGCTCTGATCCGTTAGGTGTAGCGCTCGCATAATTAGGCGCAACTTTTGCGATCTCATGAACAACAAAGAAGCGGCTCGCGACGCGGGAGTTTCCAAGTCAGTTGACGAATTGGCGACGATCAGTGTCGAAGCTCTTTTCCAGCGGCTCGGCACATCAGAAGCCGGTTTGAGTGAAGAGGAAGCCGAGAGAAGGCTCGATCAATTCGGTCCAAACGAGGTTGCAGCCGAGAAGGAGCACACCTGGGTGCACAGGCTTTTTACCGCCAGCCGCAACCCATTGGTCATTCTGCTTACGGTGCTCGCCACCGTTTCCTATGCCACCGGCGATCTGCGCGCAGGTACGGTCATGCTCTTGATGGTTATTCTTGGACTAGGTCTGCGTTTTATTCAGGAAAGTCGCGCGGACGCAGCGGCGGCCAAGTTGAAGGCAATGATCAGCGTCACGGCGACGGTGATACGCAACAGAGAGGCCAAGGAAATACCGATCAGCCAGCTTGTCCCCGGCGACATCGTCCAGTTATCAGCAGGCGACATGATTCCCGCCGACGTGCGACTGCTTTCCGCCAAAGATCTCTTCATAATTCAAGCCACGCTGACGGGCGAATCGCTTCCGGTCGAGAAAATCGAAACGCCCGACACGCGTCAAGGCGTAGGCCTGCTGGAGCGCAGCAACAGCTGTTTTCTTGGAACAAGCGTCGAGAGCGGCACGGCCAAAGCAGTCGTGATTGCGACCGGCTCAAAGACCTACTTCGGACAGATTGCCAGCAGTCTTGCCGGTCAACAAGTGGAGACCAGCTTCGACCGCGGCATCAAGCGATTCACGTGGCTCATGATTCGCTTCATGCTCGTGATGGTGCCGCTGGTGTTCGTTATCAATGGCCTAACGAAACACGATTGGCGCGAAGCGTTTTTCTTTTCGATGGCCGTCGCCGTCGGTCTCACGCCGGAAATGTTGCCAATGATTGTCTCAGTCTGCTTATCCAAAGGCGCGATGGCAATGTCACGCAAGAAGGTCATCGTCAAGCGACTCAACGCCATTCAGAACTTCGGCGCGATGGACGTGTTTTGCACGGACAAGACCGGCACGCTGACAATGGATCACATTATTCTGGAGCTGCACTGCGACGTTTATAAGAACGAAAACGAAGAGGTCCTGCGCGACGCTTATGTCATCAGTTATTTTCAAACCGGATTAAAGAATGTCCTCGACCGCGCCGTGCTGAAATACACGGAATTGCATAAAGAACTCTCGCTCGAAAAGTATTCAAAAGTCGATGAGATCCCGTTCGATTTTTCACGCCGGATGATGTCGGTCGTGGTTGATGGGCCTAACGGAGAACGGCAACTCCTGACCAAGGGTGCGCCCGAAGCGGTATTCAAAAAATGCGCTCATTTTGAATACCAGGGTGAAATCTTTCCGATGGAGCCGATCCTGGTCGGCGACCTCATCGAGGAGTTGAACGAATTGAATAAAGACGGTTTCCGCGTGCTGGCCGTCGCCAACAAGAAAGTAGAGAAACGCGCGGCCTACTCGAAAGCCGATGAAGACGGCCTCGTCCTCACCGGCTATCTCGCATTTCTCGATCCGCCCAAGGAGACGGCAGCCAAAGCGATTTCCGTCTTGAATCAGCACGGCGTCACAGTGAAGGTGCTCACCGGCGATAACGATCTTGTCACACGCAAGGTCTGCACCGAAGTCGGTCTGAATGCGGAAAAAATTCCGCTTGGAAATGAAGTCGAAAAGATGTCGGACGAGGAACTGTCCGACTTGGTAGATCGGTTCAATGTTTTCGCGCGGCTCTCGCCTGCGCACAAGCAGCGAATTGTAAAGGCGCTTCAAAAAAAAGGCCACACGGTCGGCTTTATGGGTGACGGGATCAACGACGCACCAGCCTTGCGAGCAGCCGACGTGGGCGTCTCGGTGGACAACGCAGTGGACATCGCCAAAGAATCCGCGGATGTGATTCTGCTCGAGAAAAGTTTGATGGTTCTCGAGGAGGGGGTTCTGGAAGGCCGAAAAGTGTTCGTGAACATCCTTAAATACATCCGCATGGGCGCGAGTTCCAATTTCGGAAACATGTTCAGCGTCATCGGCGCCAGCGCGTGGCTTCCCTACGTGCCGATGGCTCCCATCCAAGTGCTCACGAACAATCTACTTTACGATTTTTCCCAAGTACCCATTCCGACCGATAACGTGGGTCCGCAGCAAATCGCCAAGCCGCGGCCCTGGAACATCGGCGAGATCGCCAAATTCATCGTCTTCATCGGTCCGATCAGTTCCATCTTCGACTACACCACCTACGCGATGATGTGGTTCATTTTTAAATGCAACCGACTCAACCTACCGCCTACGGCTGAAGTTGCCGCGCGATTTGCGAATACTTCTGATATTGAACAAAGCTATTCGGCCGCGTTGTTTCACACCGGCTGGTTTGTCGAATCGCTGATGACGCAGACGCTCATCATCCATGTCATTCGGACCAACCTTATTCCGTTCATTCAATCGCGGGCCAGTTGGCAACTCACTATGACCACGGTCGTCATCATGGCGTTTGGCGCGTATCTTCCCTATTCACCTCTCGCAACCTCCCTTGGATTTGTTCCGCTTCCGTCACTCTACTGGCCTCTTCTGCTGCTGACGTTGCTCTGCTACGTCGGGCTGACGCAAGTCATCAAGACCTGGCTCATACGTAAGACATGGATTTGAGTCACGAGCCTGGCTGAACTTGCAATCAAGCGCGCTCGATTAGTTGCCCTTCGTCCACCTGTTGTTGGACCTGAGACAGCGATGTCACTCGCGGACCGACGTCGGCGAGTCCAGTTACAACTTATCCAGTTCTTCGATCACTTTCTCCATGCCGCTGACCACGAGCGCAAACCGATCGTAATCGAGCTTGTCGGGCGTGTCGTTTGCTGAATGATAATACGGATACCGAAATGGCGCGGTGTCGGTGACCATGATGGCGGGATAACCGTTTCGCCAAAATGACCATTGATCCGACCAACTAACGCCGGGAATGAACGCGGGAAGCGCCGCGCCTTCGGATGGAATCTTTGCGTGTTGTCGGAAAAGAGCGATCACCCGACGAAGCAACGCCCTTGAGTGAACGTTTGCGACGAACCCAATGAAGTTACCGACCTTTGGATAAAAGGCGCCTAATACCCGCGACGGATACGTTTGCGAATTCGGTGCATCGGAAAAATAGCCGATCGTTTCGAGGCTGATCATGCCGGAGATTTTGTCGCCGCGCACTTTGCATCTGCCGGCGTAAACAAGGCTTCCCATTTCGCCCGACAAGAAATAAGGCGGCTCCTCGTTCACAAAGGTGACAAAGCGCATCGTGTGCTGCGTTTTTCTGCTGGCAAAGCGTCGCGCCAAAGCAAGCGTCGCAGCGACGCCGCTGCCATTGTCGTTCGCGCCCGGCGAACCAAATACTGAATCGTAATGCGCGCCGATTAGAAGAACCTCTGGACGAGTGCCAGGAATCTCGACTTCGATGTTGTGACAGGCTTGGCCGCGCAGTTCATAACTGTCCCGTCGCGGATGAAGACCGGCGCGTGAAAAGGAATCCTCAATGAAATCGACAGCGGCGTTGAGCTGCGCGTAGTGCCACATATTTCGTTCTCCAATTTCTCCGGCGAGCATTTGCACGTCGGCGCGGAGTTCGTCGCGCAGGGTAACTTCATCAGGCGACAGTGGCGCAGCCTTCGAAATATTCTTGCCGGGCATCCTCATTCCGAACCACCAGAGTAACGCAACAACCGCAACGACGGCGATAAGAACGCGTAGTGCGCTGAAAAGAATGCGTTTGAAGATCACGCGATCTTTTTTCGGAATCGCAAAGCGCAGAGAGCAAAAAGCAGGTTCGACATCAGAATGAGAATGACAAGATTCGGCCAGTATTCGAAGAGATTTGCTCCCCGCAAAATGATGGCGCGCATGAGAGCGATAAAATAGGTCGTGGGAAAGAGCGTGCCGAGCGCATAGAAAATCCACGGCATGGTTTCACGCGGAAAAATGAAACCGGAAAAGAAAACGCTCGGCAACAGAAACACCATCGACATTTGCAGCGCCTGCATTTGGTTTTCGGCATAGGTCCCGACGAGTAAACCGAGACTGAGCAACGCAAACACATACACCAGCGTTGAAAAGAGCATCGCTGCGATATTGCCCTCGATGGGGACGAAAAACACAAATCGCATAACAAGAAAGAGGATCACCGCCATGGCCATTCCGATACACAAATACGGCACGAGCTTACCGAGCATCAGGCCCGCGCTACTCAGGGGACTAACGAGTAATTGCTCCAGCGTGCCGCGCTCTCGTTCGCGTACCAGGGCCATGGCAGTCGCGATCGTCGTTCCGATTTGCAAGACGATCCCGATCACACCCGGCACATAAAAATTCGGGGCACGCATTGCCGGGTTGTAAAGCATCTGCGGCCGAATATCGATCGGCGCTCCCTGCCGGCCGGTCTCGCGCAGAAGCGATTCGACTGACTGGGTTAACGCCACGCCGAGGCCGGTGTTGAGGGCTTGCAGCGCCGTCGTCGAATTGGATCCGTCGACAAGCAATTGCACCTGCGCAGAGTGACCCGCATTAAGGTCGCGGGTGAAGTTCGGCGGAATATCCAACGCCGCATAGGCGCGACCTTTGCGCATTTCGCTCTTGAGCTGATCCAGGCTTTGCACTTCGCCCACCACACGAAACGTCTCCGTGTTCACGAACCGATCGATCAACTGGCGACTCTCAACCGTGCGGTCTTCGTTCAGAATAAGCATCGCCATGTGTTTCACGTCGTTGTCCAGCGCGTAACCGAACGCGACCATCTCGATCAGCGGCGGAAAAAACATGAAAAAAAGCGTCATCGGATCGCGCCAAACGATGATGAATTCCTTGAACAAAATTGCGCCAAGCCCGCGAAAGAATTTGTGTTTCATGTGCCCTCTTTGGTCATCCCGAGCGAAGCGAGGGACCTCCCATAGGGTGTTTGATCACACAAAGGACATTTGCGTAACGCGCGCACGTCATGTGAGGTCCCCCACTTCGTTCGGAATGACTCCCATATGCTGAAATAGCATTCCCGATAAATCGGCCCATTCCGGATTCTTTGTCTCCACCAATGCGTTTTTCTTTTCGCGCCGCCATCCTTTGATCTCTTTCTCCCGCGCGATTGCGTCTCGCGGGTCGTTGAAGCACTCGTAATAAACCAGCCGGTTAACCTTATAAGTCTTCGTGAACCCTTCTATTTCGCTCTTCTGATGTTGCGCGACTCGTCTCATTAAACTGTTTGTCATCCCTGTTTACAGAACGACACGGCTGCGATTGGTCATCATGTAGACGTAAAATGCCTTCATCAACTTGTGAGGTCCTTCGCTTTCTAGTCTGTCATCCCGAGCGAAGTGAGGGACCTCTCATCGGTGGGCAATATTTTCCAGCCACCCCGGATCATCTTCGCTTCGTTGATCTTCAACTGATTGAAGCAAACGCGCATTCCAACTGTGAGGTCCTTCGCTTCGCTCAGGATGACATCGATCATCATGCAGCCTTCTTTTGTTCAGCAGCATGTTTGGCTGAAAGCTCGACAAACACATCTTCGAGCGAAGGGCCCATTTCGTGAATCTCGGAATGACCAACGCCGACTTTGCGCAGTTGTTCGTCAATCTGGGCGCGCTTGACAGTTTCATCGACCAGTAAATGCATCGATTGACCGAACACCGTCGCACTGCGTACTCCGCGCATTTCATGCATCGCGCGCAATGCGGTGGTCACGTGATCACAAGTCACGTCGAGCCGGCGCGTTCCGGGCGGGTTTACCTCCGGTAGTTTTTTTAGCTCGTCCGGCTCACCGCACACGATCAATTTCGACATGTAAATGTAACCCACGTGATCGCAGCGCTCCGCTTCGTCCATGTAATGGGTCGTGACGAAAAGCGTCATGCCTTTACCGGCAAACTCGAAAAGCAAATCCCACAGTTCGCGCCGGGCGACCGGATCGATGCCAGCCGTTGGCTCATCGAGAAAGAGCACGGTCGGCCTGTGCATAAGCGAGCAAGCCATTGCCAGACGTTGACGCCAACCACCGGAAAGCTGCGAGGCGCGCCTATTGATGTACGGCTGAAGATGCGTTGTTGCGATCATTTCGTCGCGCCGCTGATCCAATTCGCGACCGCTCAAGCCATAAAGTTTTCCCGCGAAGATGAGGTTCTCATTCACGGTCAGCTCGTCATAGAGCGAAAATTTTTGCGACATGTAGCCGATCATTTCCTTGATCGGCTCGGTATCTCGGACAACATCGTGGCCCCCGATGCGAGCCGTGCCCTCGGTGGGCTCGAGAATTCCGCACAACATCCGGATCACGGTTGTTTTCCCGGAACCGTTCGGGCCGAGAAAACCGAAGATCGATCCTTTCCCGACCGAGAATGAAATGTGATCAACAGCCGTGAATGTACCGAACCGCTTCGTCAGCCTATCCACTTCGATCATCGGCTCAGCCATAAGAACATCACGAAAATAGGAACGCAGGGAGGTGGATCGGCTTGTCCCCAAGCCGATGGCTCGGGCCCGTGACAACGCGTTGGAGACAACGCGTTCCACCTTTTCCCTGTTTTCCTGCCTTCCTCATTAATTATCGTCACTTCGTCATTTCACATTGGGAAAATAAACATCAGCAGCCATTCCCGCGCGCAAATGATCGTCGTCACTGGGCAAACGAATCTTGACCCCGAAGACCTGTTTGATCCGGTCGGCGACGGTTTGCACATTGCGCGGGGTAAACTCGGCCTGCCGATTTATCTGCTCGACGACGCCATCGAAATCTTTGCCGGGAAACGAATCGACCTGAACCCGAACGTGCTCGCCCAGCTTGATCAAACCCAGCCAGGATTCCGGAACATAGACGCGCACCCAGAGATGTCCCGTCAGAAGCAGCGTGGCGGCTTCACGGTTTGGCGGCAGCACATCGCCCACTTTCACGCTGAGCACCTCGAGAACCGAATCGGCTGGAGCAGTAACCTGCATTTCTGCTAACTGCGCATCGATATCGGCGAGTTGTGCGCGCGCCTGCGCGACACGCATCTTGGCGGCGGCGACATTTTTCTCCTGCGTTTTCGAAGAGCTGTCGGCCCGTTCAGCGTCACTCGGAGAAACGACTCTCCGCTTAAGTAAATCCTGCTGACGCTGTGCTTCATCTTGCAAGAACACCAATTGCGCCTGTTGTGCGTCCGCATCGTGGAACGCCGTGTCGATTTGCGCGACGGCAAGATCGCGACGCGCTCGCAATTCCGACGCATCCAGTTGTGCGATCAGTTGGCCTTCCCGCAGGTGATCGCCTTCCCAGGCTAAAATCTTTTCAACGCGTCCGCTCATGCGCGGACCAACATGCGCTTCGTCCACTTCGATGGTTCCCGAAACCGCCTTCCCACGACCGCCGCAACCGGGGAGCAAGAGAAGCAATGTCAAAGCTCCCATTGCGCGCATTAACTCCGAAAGCTTTCGCGAGCCCTGATTCTTTCGGGGTTGTTCGCCACGGCGAATCCGTCCCGGCGTACGGCGGGCTCGATCTCCCTTAACGAATGACGCATTCACGCTTTCCGGCCCTTTGATGTCAGCGCGCCTTCGAGAACAATCTTGAGAATCCCGGCGAAGCCTTCTTTCGGCATCATCCCAAGCTCCTCCATCTTCGGCGGATTCATGATCGATTGAACCATCGCCAGCAAAATTTCGATGATCAGTTTGACCGGAACATCCTTGCGCACCATTCCCGCCCGTTGCCCCTCGATGAAAAATTTTCCGAAGTAGCGCTGGATTAGTGCGGCCCGACGGCGTTCGACGAGTTTGAAGACTTCCGGCGCTTTCTGGCGCATATCGCGCACAAACGGCGGCTTAATCTCATCCAATTCGCGGTGCGTACCGGCCAACAACTCCTGCAAAGCCGCTGGGAAATCGTGCGCGTGCGCGCGCGTAACTTCCTTCAGCGTCGCTTCGACGCCGGCGAACTTATCGGCCAGCACAGCCTCGAGCAGATCGATCTTGCCCGGAAAATGCGCGTAGAGCGTTTTCTTGCTAATGCCCAGCTCTTCGGCCAAATCATCCATGGTCACACTCCGGAATCCGTGACTGAAAAAGTGGACGCGCGCAGCATCGACAATCCGCTGTCGGTTCGGATCACGCTTTTGGCTTCGCGCCCGCCGTTTGTGTGCCGCTTTCATTTGGAACATAATTTTATCACAATGCGGAAACTAATCCAGTATATTTAGTTTCCACAGTCGGGTGCCGATATTTTGATGTATCAGTTTTTACCCAGGCCGCCGTAAAGTACGAAATGGCCGGTTACTCAGGAACACCGCTACCACAAAAGCTCGGAATCAAACCGGGCATGACCGTCGTCATAATCAACGCACCGACAAACTATCGTCGATTGCTGGGTACAATTCCCGAAGGCGTAACTTTTTTCGATCGCTTGAGGCCCGATTCGGATTTTGTCCATATTTTCATCAAGACGCGCAGCGAATTGGAGAAACGATTGGCTGATTTGCGTGAGAAAATCGCGGACACCGGAACAGTTTGGGTTTCCTGGCCAAAAAGATCGTCTGGCGTGCTTAGTGATGTGACGGAAGACGTGGTTCGCGCTGTCGCGCTGCCCCTCGGATTCGTCGATGTAAAGGTGTGCGCGATCGATGAAACCTGGTCCGGACTAAAATTGATGGTTCGCCGCACAAATCGAAAACGGCCAATCAGAAAATGATATTTGGCATCCGCCGGCGTTGCCGGGCGTACTCATTCAGCTTGCTTATTACACGAGAAAATGTTCGCCTCTAAACACGAAATTTCGTCTAATTCTCGTTAGGTCGAGCCGCTCGAAGGGAAATCGTCGGCGGTTTGCGTCCGGGCTTTTTGTTGTTTGAAACGCAAAAGCTCAATCGACAGTCCGAAAAACAGCAGCAGCGTGGCGAAAAATGTATTGCCGTAGAGCTGTGCGCCGCGGGGGAACGGAATGCCTACAGCGAGCAACGCCAGCGCGGGTACACACCACCACAGAATGGACGACACTCTTTCAACGAGCGCTCGCTGCGTTATTACTGCGAATGGCAGCATCAGCCACGAGTAAAAGTAGCCAAACGAAAGCGGTGTGATCATTAGCATCAGTAGCAGGAGTAGGACGAACTCGATTGCATCGCTCTCCGGGGTTCGCACGTCGCGTCGAAGCATCGCCGCGATAAACAAGATGCCGAGTACCAGCGCGACGCTGATAATAATCGCGTTGACGACGGGGAACTTAAGATCCGCGAAGTTCACGTAAACTGGCTGATGCGGCGCAGAAGCAGCATCGGCATCGACGTGGCGCAGCAGGCGATTGCCAACACCAATGAGAGATTGATTTTTCCACGTGTAGCTGCGCATCGGGCGCTGCCCAACGGTGGCTTCGCTGTATTTCAACATTCCGGCGCTCCACTTCTCGAGGTCGTGCCACGCTCGTTCAAACCCTCGAAACGGCGCCGGCAAAATGAGAATCAGAAACACAAGTGTGGCGACAAGACTAACGGCTGCCTTCCAGTAACGCCGGTAAACCAGATAAATGATGGCAAGTACCGGGAATGCTTTGATGGCGGCAGCGGCTGCAATCAGGCTGCCGGCCGCGATTTCGCGTTTTGCCCGCAGCGCAACAAAAGCGCCAACCATTAGCGCAAGTAAAACGAGGTTGGGCTGGCCAATGTGGTAACTCGACCAGATGTAAACGATCACCAGCAGGCTCGGAATGAGGTAGAGCCAAGGGCTTGTTGTACCTCGGTGGCCTGCGGCGAGAACTGCACTCAGTTTCGCGCTGTAAAACCAGGCGACCGAGTTGATCGCGACAAGGAGAAGAATCAATCCTCCCTGCCCAAGCAAACTCGCGCCCGCCAGAAAGAGTGCGCAGGGCGGCGGATACATGAAATCGTACTTCCCGGCACGAAAGAAATAGATCTCATCACCCGCCAGCACATGCTTGCCTGTGGCGTACCAGAGTTCGTAATCAAAGATGCTGTGGCCGCGGAGATAACGAAGAAGGGGAAGGACGGAAAAAACAATGGCCGTTACGACAAACGCGCAAAGTGACGCGCGAAATCCGAGCGAGCTGTTGAATCGGCGATTGAAGGTTGACCACAATGCCATGGCTGGGGAGTCCTCACATCTGTCATGTTGAGCGAAGCGAAACATCTCTGGTTATTTCGGGTGGTTCGACCTCAGAAAGCACTGAGATTCTTCGCTTCGCTCAGAATGACAGGAAAGGCGCTCTTAGTCCTGCTCTCGTTTGGCCGTGTGTCTGGCGAATCATTTTGGCGCGGCGATGGACGGACGCGCGTTGTGCCAATCTGTGCTCTGCTCGTAGGCGTGCGCCATTTGCAGAATGCGCGCTTCGTCCAGCGGTTTGCCCAGCAACTGCAAGCCAATCGGCAATCGATGACCGTCCACTTCGGCGAAACCACACGGCACGCTGATTCCGCAGATTCCAGCCAGGTTGGCTGCGATCGTGAAAATATCGGCGAGATACATTTGCAACGGATCTGCGGAGCGTTCGCCTAGTTTGAATGCCGGCACTGGCGACGTCGGGGAAATCAATGCATCGACTTTCTCGAATGCCTTCGCGAAATCCTGGCGGATCAGCTCGCGCACTTTTTGTGCACGCAAATAATAGGCATCGTAATAGCCGGAGCTCAAGACGTACGTGCCGAGAATGATGCGACGCTTCACTTCCGGCCCGAAACCTTGCTCGCGGGTGCGGCCATAAAGATCGAGCATGTCCTCGGGATTTTCTGCTCGATATCCATAACGAACACCGTCGAAGCGAGCGAGGTTGGCGGAGGCTTCGGCCGTGGCCAGAATGTAATAGACCGCGACCGCGTAGTCAGTATGGGGCAATGAGACATCGACAATCTCGGCCCCTAACGAATTCATCTGCTTCACCGCGGCGTCGATCGCAGCTTTCACTTGTGGATCGATCCCTTCGATCATGTATTCCTTCGGCACACCCAACCGGAGTCCGCGCAAATCGTTTCCGAGTTTTGCAGCATAGTCAGGCACCGACTCGTTGAGAGAGGTGCTGTCTTGCGGATCGTGACCTGCGATCGCGTTCATGATAAGGGCAGAGTCGTGTACGGTCTTGGTCAACGGCCCGATTTGATCGAGTGACGAAGCGAACGCGACGAGACCGAATCGCGAGACCCGCCCGTAAGTCGGTTTGAAACCGACGACACCCGAAAGCGCAGCGGGTTGCCGAATTGAGCCGCCAGTATCGCTGCCCAACGCACCGAACGCTGCGTCCGCCGCAACGGCTGCCGCCGAACCACCACTCGAGCCGCCCGGCACGCGCGACAAATCCCACGGATTGCGCGTCAACTTCACTGCAGAATTTTCGGTGGACGAACCCATGGCAAACTCGTCCAGGTTGGTTTTTCCAAATGGGATTGCGCCCGCAGCGCGCAACTTTTGAACGACAGTGGCGTTGTATGGGGCTCGATAACCGCGCAAGATCTTTGAAGCGCATGTGCAAGGCTGACCCATCACATTGATGATGTCTTTGATCGCAAGTGGGACGCCGCCCAATGGAAGATCGACATTCGCTTTCTCCGCTTCTTTAATCGCAGCATCAGTATCCAGTGACAAATAGGCGCCAATTTCTCCATCGACAGCCTCAATGCGTTCTCGCAAAGCAACGATGACTTCACGGGCGGAAACTTCCTTGCGACGCAATAATGATTGCAGATCGGCGATGCTAAGCGCCGGCAGATCCTTCTCCGTCATTCCACAACTTTAGGGACGATAAAAAGACCGTTCGCTTTTCGGGGGGCATTGCTCAACGCTTGTTCCGCCGTAAACCCGTCGCGCGGCGCGTCCTCGCGGAAAACATTAAAAATCGGAAGCGCGTGAGCAGCCGCTTCCACACGGCTCACGTCAGCCTGACGAAGTTTTTCGACGTAATTCAGCACATCGCCTAATTGCTTCTGAAAAGCGTTCGCTTCCTCTTCGGAAAGATTGATCCGGGCCAGTCTGGCGACGTACGCAACATCGAGATCCGCGGTCGCGGCCATGGCTGTCGTTCAGGAATGCAGGTTGCTGATTAGCCAGATAACGGTTGCCGCAAGCGCCACCAGAAGAAGGAGAAAAATAATTTGGCCGTCTCGCCGCTCTTTGCGCATCGAACGAGGACGCCTGGAACTTCTGCTTTCGCGCTGGTCTTGCGCCGCCACCGAGACGCGGAATCGTCTGTCGGTTCGATTATCTTTTGGTCCTCGTTCCGCCCTGTTTTTCTCGATTTGCGGGACCTTCGCAACAAGCCGCTCGAGTTTTTCGAGTCTTTCGTGCAGGTCCGCTTCCTGTCGTGCAATTTCTTCCTGCCTGCGACGAAGCGGCGGGCTGGACTTGGGCGAACGACGAAACATCGCCATCACTTGCTCGCGCTCGCCATCCAAACGAAAAGAGCGAGGGCAACAGCGCCAAAAATAATCAGTGGCAAAGTGAGCGCGACACCAATCTGGAACCACTGAAAAAATGAACGCCCGGCGCTGCCCTCATAGCCATCCGTCACGGCGTCAGGCAGTGACGCATCGCCTTCATTTCCACCCGCTGCCTGCAACCGGCTGCGTTGCTCGTTGTACACCGTGCGCGACTCGTCCACTGTGCTCAGGGCCCGGCTCAGTTCCTTGTGTAGATCAGAGGGATTCCAACTTCTTGGATCGATCGCTTCAATTAATTCCAAATGTTGGCCAAAACTCTCCCGGGCTGCGCGAATTTGTTCGAGCCGGCTTTGCGCATTGTACCCCTCACGCTCGAGGACGACGAGGGAGCGAGTCAGTTTATCCGCCATCTCCGCTCGACCGCGCTCCAATTCCTCCTGGCGACGACTCAGTTCCTCCAGCTCGCGCTTCTGTTTTTCGATCTGTTCCTGCTGGCGTTTGAGCTGGAGCAGTTGCTCCTGCGCTTTCTGCACTTGCGAATCCAGATGCTCGGGAGAATTGGCTTCGTCCTCGCTCAATTCGAGCATTTGTTCAACCTGTCGAAGTTTTTCTGCCATGACAAATCGGGGACTCGCCGTCCGGGCTCGCTGTAGCGCCATATTAAATGGCTCAATATAGAATTCCAGATATTTCTCGCTGTCATCGCAACTAATCAGCGTCATCGCCCCGGCATCCTTTCCAGAAGGAAACCTTTGAAATATTCCGTTTCAGGAATTGTCGGCAGCACGGGATGATCAGGCGCCTGCTCGAACCGGCGCAATCGTCGTGCGGAACGCCGGGCATCGACAAGCGCATCGGCGATTGTCTGCGAAAATGCGGTATCGCTCACGTGATGGGAGCATGAAAAAGTCGCCAGCAGGCCATCCTTCGACAAGAGCTTGAACGCACGCACATGCAATTCCCGATAGCCACGCAACGCGTCACGTAATCCGCCCCTCGTTTTTGTAAATGATGGCGGATCGAGAACAATCAAATCATACTGGGCCTCAGCTTTTTCGGCCGCGCGCAGGAACTGAAAAACATCCTGCTCGATCCATCGCACTGGCAGATCATTGCGCGCGGCGTTTCGTTTCGCACCCGCGATGTTCTCGGAACTTTCTTCAACACCGATCACATCCGCGGCACCCGCACGAGCGCAGGTCAGCGCAAATGCTCCCTGATTTGTGAAACAATCCAGAACGCGCCGGCCGTGCGCGTACCCGGCAACCATCGCGTAATTATGTTTTTGATCGAGGTAAAAACCAGTTTTTTGTCCGTGCAAAAGGTCGATGTCGAACTTAACGCCTTCGATTTCGATCTCGATTTGCGATGGTGCATCTCCGCGCAAAACATCTGTGTGCAATTCCAACCCTTCCGCTTTGCGAACAGGCGCGTCATTTCGCTCGACGATTGGGACCTCTCCAAAAAGATCAGTAATCGCATTGGCGACCAAATCTTTTCGCATGTCCATCGCCAGGGTGAGCGTTTGCATCACGAAATGATCGCCGAACCTGTCGATGATCAACCCCGGCAATCCATCGCTTTCGCTCCAAACAACTCGGCAAAGCCTTGGATCGACGCCTCGTCGAGTGCGGTACTCCGCCGCTTGGCCGATGCGCCGTTTGAAGAAATCCAGGTCTAGTTCCTGTTTTCGACGCGAAAAACGGCGCGCCACGATTTGTGAGTTGGAATTGTAGATCGCACTGCCCATCAGACGATCCTTGCCGTCCTTGAGGGAGATGACATCGCCGTCCGCCGGTTTTCCAAATACCTTCAGCACTTCGCTGGAAAATACCCAATCGTGTCCGTGCAAAATTCGCGCACGCGGTTTGACAACAATTCCGGCCATAAAGGAGACCAACGTCCAACCTCAATTACTCTGTCATTCCGAGCGGAGCAAAGCGTAGTCGAGAATGGAGCGGCCCGGGAAGCCGCGACATAGACGGGGCGGCCGGAGGCTGAGCGAACGGGAAGTGAGCGAATCAAATCTCTTAAGATCAGAGATGTCTCGACTTCGCTCGACATGTGAGTTGAAAGTTGAGCGTGGAGCGTTGAGCATTTGCCCATGCAAATGGCCACACAATCCTCCATCGAGCTTCCCGGAATCAAAAAACTGCGCAGCGGCAAGGTGCGCGAAGTCTTTGATCTTGGCGACAGGCTGCTGTTTGTGGTAACCGATCGCATCTCGGCTTTCGATGTGATCCTGCCCGACCCAATCCCGCACAAGGGCGCAGTCCTCAATCAAATTTCCGCGTTTTGGTTCAAGCGTTTCGAGACGATCCAGAATCACCTTGTCACAGCCAATTTCGAAGAGTTTCCGAAGGAGCTACAACCATTCCGCGAACAGCTCGCCGGGCGTTCGATGATCGTAAAAAAAACGAAGCCGCTCGCGGTGGAATGCGTGGTGCGCGGTTATCTTGCTGGATCGGGCTGGAAAGAATATCAGGAATCGCAGAGCGTTTGCGGAATTAAACTTCCTGCCGGGCTAAAGCTCGCGTCGCAATTACCGGAGCCGATCTTCACGCCGGCGACAAAGGCCGAGCAAGGTCATGACGAAAACATCGACATGAAACGATGTGCGCAGATTCTCGGAGACGAAATTGCCAACCGCGTGAAAAAGTTAAGTCTCGAAATTTACTCCCGCGGCCGCGAGCACGCCGCACAAAAGGGAATTATCGTTGCAGACACGAAATTCGAGTTTGGCATCGTCGACGGAGAATTGCTTTTGATCGACGAATGCCTCACGCCGGACTCTTCGCGGTTCTGGCCGAAGGATGAATACGTTGTCGGGCAGAGCCCGCCGAGCTTCGATAAACAATTCGTGCGCGATTATCTGGAGACGCTCGATTGGGACAAGACTCCGCCTGCGCCGCGTCTGCCGAAAGATGTTATTGAGAAAACGTCAGCGAAATATCTCGAAGCATTTCGCCGCCTGACGAGCAGCGAGCTCGCCTAGGCTAAGCACCCGTCGCTTTGAATTTAGATCGTGACGAAGTCCAAGCCGTGTTTTAATTTCCCGAGCTTTCTGGAAAATGGCTGCAGCATCGCAATCTCTCGAAGGGCGTTCGCTTTCGGTTGTCACAGCAGTTTACAATGGCGAGGATTCTCTCGCTGAACTATGCCGGCGCCTGGTCGAAGTATTGGCGCGTATCGCGGCACAGCACGAGATCATTCTCGTCAACGATGGCAGTCGAGATCGAAGCTGGGAGATAATCTCGGAACTGTCTTCCCGCTTGCCGACGGTGCGTGGTCTTTGTCTTATGCGCAACTATGGCCAGCATAATGCCCTGCTCTGCGGCATTCGGGCGGCAAAATACGACGTGATCGTGACAATGGATGACGATTTGCAACATCCACCCGAGGAAATCCCGCGGCTGCTCGCACGGCTCTGTGAGGGATTCGACGTTGTTTATGGCGCGCCAGAGACGGTGCAGCACGGGCTTCTGCGCGCTCTCGCGTCCCGCATCACGCGACTGGCACTGAGCGCAGCCATCGGAAGCGAGATAGCGAAAAACGTTAGCGCATTTCGTGTCTTCCGGACAAGATTGCGCGAGGCATTTACCGATTACCAATCTCCGTTTGTTTCCATCGATGTGCTACTCACCTGGGCAACAACTCGCTTCGGCGCGATAACCGTACCTTTCCAGCCGCGCCACTCTGGCTCTTCGAATTATACCTTCACGAAACTGGTACGCCATGCGCTCGACATGATGACCGGCTTCAGCACTGTGCCGCTACAGCTTGCAAGCCTGATCGGGTTTAGCTGCACGCTGTTTGGGATTGGCGTTTTCCTTTATGTCTTCGTCCGTTATTGCCTGGAAGGAAGCATACCGGGATTTCCGTTTCTCGCCTCGATCATTGCCATCTTTTCCGGTGCGCAGCTTTTCGCATTAGGAGTGATAGGCGAATACCTCGCTCGCATGCATTTCCGGACGATGAATCGTCCAGTTTACTTTGTTCGAAGCGTTAGCGGTGAAACAACCAACCGGCAATAAGGGCGCCGATGATCGCACGACTCGATTTGGCGGCGATTGATGACCTAAAGAACGCCTTACCGCGCTTCGCGCACAAGCCCCTGGCTCATCTGTCTTATCTTAAGCGTGATCAAGTCGAGGAGTACTGGCTGGAGGAGATCGCCCGGGATTTGGCGCATGAATCCTCGACCGCATTTGCATCGCGTGCCGCGGACCGCATCAACGGTCTTGTACTCTACACCGATTCGCCCTGGGACACGAAGGTAGTCGGGGAACCAGTGGCAATCATAAAATACCTCGTGGGGGCGGACGACACGCAAGACTCACGCGTGCTCGACGGCCTGCTTGAGGAGGTCCTACAGCATGCCGCCAATCGCGGCATCCACTGTCTGATGTGCAAAGTTCAGCCTCTTCAATTCGGGGCCATTCATGCGCTTGAGCGGCACGGGTTTCTTCTCATGGACACGCTTCTGGACTTTCTCTTTGATTTTTCGAGCACGTCGTTTGAAAAAATCGGCCCGCCGCAACCGCTCAACGGATTGCGGGTTCGCGCGGCGAATCCGGAGGACTTGTCTGAACTCCTTGCGCTCACTGAAAAAGCTTTCGCCAATCATTTTGGCAGATATAACGCAGACCCCAAACTGCGGCCTGGGACCGGCACAAAGGTATATCAGGAATGGATGCGCTCCTCGTTTAGCGGCGCGGCGGATTGGATTCTAATCGCCGAGGTTGACGACAAAATTGCCGGTTACTCGGTGTGGAAAAAGGCGTCTGCCCTGGAAACAAAACATTCGTTCGACATCGCGCATTGCACCCTCGCCGGAATCCACCCGAACTTTTTTGGCCGAGGCCTTTATACCACGCTCACTTTCGAAGGAATGCGAATGGCGCATAAGTTCGCAAGTCACCTCGACGGTCCCGCGCATGTCAGCCACTATCCAGTTCATCGGGCAATGCTAAAACTCGGCTGGAAAATTACCGGCGTAAGACATTCCTTTCATAAATGGCTTCAAGCGTGAGTGCACGATGAAACGTTGCCTCGGCTGCCAGTGCTGCTTTGAAAATGAAAAGTGGGATTGCCCGCAGTGTGGGCGTCGCCCTGACGCACGCAATGGAGTGCTGTGTTTCATCGAAAATACCCGTGTCACCGGCAACGGATTCAAGCCGGAATATTTTGCAAAGCTCGCGACCGTTGAGGAACATAACTTCTGGTTTTGCGCGCGGAATCGGCTCATCCAATGGGCGCTCGGCAATTATTTTCCCGATGCTGCAAGCTTCTTTGAGATTGGGTGTGGAACAGGATTCGTCCTTCGTGGCGTGCGAGAGACCTCACCGCGAATACGGTTGGCAGGAAGCGAGATTTTTAGCGATGGTCTGGTCGTTGCGCGGGCACGTTTGCCCAAGGCGGATTTATACCAAATGGATGCGCGCCAGATCCCTTTCGAGCATGAGTTCGATGTCATCGGAGCATTCGACGTTCTTGAACACATCGCCGAGGATGATCTGGTGTTGAGGCAAATGTTCAGGGCAACGCGACCTGGCGGCGGCATTCTCGTAACGGCGCCGCAGCATCGGTTTTTGTGGAGCGCCATCGATGAACACTCGATGCATCAGCGCCGCTACAGTCGCGCCGAATTGCGCAGAAAAGTCGAGCAGGCTGGTTTCCGTATCCAGCGAATCACCTCTTTTGTTTCGCTGCTTCTGCCATTTATGATCTGTTCGCGAATGAAGCGAACCCGTCGCGACTTTCAACTCTGGAGGGAATTCGAAATCAGTCGACCGCTCAACGCAGTCTTGGAAAGAATACTGGCAGCCGAGCGCGCGATGATTGAAAAAGGCATTTCTTTTCCGCCGGAGGCTCGCTCCTGCTGATCGCGAGGAGACCAGTCACTGATCTGTGATCCGCATCCCATTCAACCGCCCGTTCGCCACTGGCAAGGAGATCGATTACATCCGCGCCGCGATCGCGACGCCGAAACTCTCCGGCGACGGTCCTTACACAGCGCAGTGCCACGGCCTACTCGAACAGTCGCTTGGAATGCAGAAAGCGCTCCTCACAACCTCATGCACTCACGCGCTGGAAATGGCTGCCCTGCTCCTAAACATAGCGCCAGGCGACGAAGTCATTCTCCCCGCCTTCACTTTCCCTTCTACCGCAAATGCGTTCGCTTTGCGCGGAGCGAGACCTGTTTTCGTGGATACTCGCGCGGACACGCTGAACATCGACGAGAGCCAAATTGAACAGCGAATTACTGAGCGCACGAAAGCGATTTTCGTTGTGCATTACGCGGGTGTCGGCTGCGAGATGGACACAATTCTGGCGATCGCACGCCGGCACGGCATCGGGGTCGTCGAAGATAACGCACATGGCCTTTACGGAAGATATCGCGGGCGGAATCTGGGCACACTTGGGCAACTGGCAGCTCTCAGTTTCCACGAAACAAAAAATTTCTCGTGCGGAGAAGGCGGCGCGCTGTTGATCAACGATGCGAACTTCAATCAGCGAGCCGAGATCCTTCGTGAAAAGGGAACGAATCGCAGCCAATTTTTTCGCGGCGAAATCGACAAGTATACCTGGGTGGATGTCGGCTCGAGCTATCTGCCTTCAGACCTGCTGGCAGCCTTCCTGCGCGCACAGCTCGAACACCGCGACCAGATTCAGTCGATGCGACGCAAAATCTGGGAAACCTACGCGCTTGAGCTGGCTTCCTGGGCCGAAACGAACGGGGTTCGGCTGCCGATCATCCCGCAGGAATGCGAACAGAGTTACCACATGTTCTACGTGATCATGCCGTCCTTCGAAAGCAGACAAGCATTGATCTCGCACCTCGCGGGCTTAGGGATTCTGGCCGTGTTTCATTATCTGCCGCTACATCTCTCGCCTATGGGCCTCCGGTTTGGTGGCCACCAAGGCGACTGCCCCGTCACAGAAGACTTGGCCGATCGCCTGTTGCGTTTTCCATTTTTCACCGGAATGAGCAGTTCGGAGCAGGCGCAGGTAATCGACGCTGTGCGCGGGTTTCATTGCTAAGCAGTATGCGCCAGTGGTTGGACGCGAAACCTTAGGGACGCGATGCGTGACACTCAACAACTGACTAGGACAACAGATCAAAAGCTGCAACCCACACGCGGGTTCGACACATACAGCTCGATAGCTTGCCTTGCGATTTCGGCCTTCCTTATCGCCTGGATCACACTTGCTAGTGGGAGCTTTAATCTGCGTTCTGCACTCTTTCTTTTGGTGCTGCCATGGGTCCTGCTTAGGGCTGGCGGCATCATCAGCGCCGCCCTACGATTGCCATCCTTCTTCGCACTCGACTTTCTGTTAGGTGTTGCCGTCGTCTCCGTCCTCATTTGGCCTGGAAAGTCTTCGTGCCATTATCGCTCTGGGTAGCGCTGATTGTTATCCTGATCGCAGTTGCAGGGGTTCCGAAGTTTCTCGCCCATCAGCAGCGTGACCCGCTTTCCCGTTTAGGGCTGCTGGGGATAATTGTAAGCCTTGTTGCAGCAACCGCCTGGTCGCAGGATCTCATTTCGCCGACGATTGCGGTCAAAGATGGCGTCGTATTCAAGCCGGGGGCGGATTTTTTCTTCCACGCTACTATCGTTGCGCGCAGTTTAGGAACTCAAACGTTGATTCAGGTAGGTAACTACGAGTGGCAAGGCTTCCCTGCATTTTTCTACCATTACGCCAGCTACTCACTGGCCTCGTGTTTAGCTAAAGTGGGGCACGTGCCGGCCTATGATACGGTAGTGGGCTTCTGGGCGCCATTCGGATCATTCCTCACTGGACTAGCCAGTTATGCCCTGGCAAGGGCCATCTGGAGTCAGGGAGCAGGACTGGCAGCTCTCATGGCTACCTTCCTGATACCTGACGCCTGGTTATTGAACGTGGCCCACCCCATTTACGGTTATTTCTGGATCCAAGAGGTTGCTCCTGCGGGTGCGTATGCTGTCGCGACTGCTGGAACCGCGCTCATACTTATCGCACGCGGAGCGAGCGAAGGGCGGCGTGCCTGGGTCGCGTCGGGAGCGGTAGTCGGTGCGCTGGTGGTTTTTTTCAAGGTTCAGATCTTCGCGGCGGCATTTCCGCTGCTGCTTTCCTTTGCCGTTCTGGCTTGGCCACCGCGTAGGCGCTGGCGATGGCTCGTGCTCGGCGCGTGTGTGATAGCTGGATTAGCCCTCCTCCCGCTGACAAACCGTTTTTACGTGGGACCGAATGTGCGCTTTGATTTCTCCGGTAGTGATTGGTATTGGAAACTGTTGGCAAATATGGCGAGGGGCACGCCCACCGAGAGCTGGTATGAGGTTTTCCGCGTTGGGCAGCCATTTCCCTCCACCTGGTGGAAGCGATCGGGTTACTCTTGATTAACGCTCTGGGAATCTTCGCAGTTGTCGCTCCATTTGTCTGGCTTTTTGCGGTGTGGCGCAAAACATGGCAGGCATCTGACGGAATTTCGGTGACGGCGATAGCTATCTTCTTGCTGATGACCTTTGGTTTGAGCGGCGATTTGCGATCGAGTGAATTGATAATCGGCCATTTGTCTGGACATACTGGCTGGTGGCCTCGCTGACCGCTGGGCGCCTTTTTTCCATAGCGGCAGAACGGTGTATGCGCTTTGCCACTGCGATTGTGATCGTTAGTATTGTAGCCTTAATGCTGAGTTCCAGCGCGGTATGGCTCGGGGCTGCAGCCAGGGAAGTGGCCGGGAGCGAAGGCGTATTCCAGCCTGCGCCTGGATCGCGGCCTAGTTGAGTCTGCGCATTACATCCGGAGCCAGCCTCCTACTAACGCTGTAGCGCAGGATTCGCATCTGGAGAAGCTTCTTATCCTGGGTGGATTGAGCGAGCGGCCTTCTTTTGCTGCCAGGCCTGAGATGTGGAAGCTAGCAAGTAAAGCCTTCCGAGAGTCCCCTTACCAGGCGCGGCTACGGAAGCTGCAGAGTCTGCAGGAGGCGACAAACATTCCAGACTTGCAGCGCAGTATCCGCGAAACCGGCATTCGCTGGTATTTGCTTCATCCGGGTGATTCCAATGTCTGGCCAGCCGAGTTCCGCGATCACCCGTCATTTGAGTCTGACGGCTACAAGGTTTACGACATGCAGCGTTGTTTTGATTTGCGTGGATGATTGCTAGGATGCTCCTCGCGATCCGTGGGGCAACGCCAACTTTGTAACCTTATGGAACCACTTCTAGCGACCGCTCCGGGATCGACCACCCGGCCCAATATATTGTTTATCATGACCGACCAGCAGCGGTTCGATACCATCGCTGGCCTCGGTAATTCAGACATTTATACGCCGAATATGGATCGCCTGGTGCGCAGGGGAATCAGCTTTTCCAATGCATACGCTACTTGTCCGATTTGCATCCCCGCGCGGTACACGATCCGTACAGGATGCGAACCGGTAACCACGCGCGCCTTCAGCAATGCAAGACCAAAGCCGGCGGCGGGGCAGGCCGCAGAAATGGAAGCGCGTTGCGGACCGTATCTGGCGCGCACAATGTCGCGCCTGGGATACCGGACTTTTGGAATCGGGAAGTTCCATACGTATCCCTGGAACGAAGATCTCGGCTACGAAACGCTGTGGCGCAGCGAAAAGACTTACCATCCGCCAGCGCGCGAAGGCGACGACTACGGTTCGTGGCTGACCCGGGAGCATCCAGCATTCGATTTTCTGGAGCAGCCTCTTGGGGAACGCAGCGAGATGTATTACCTGCCGCAGCGTAGTCCGCTTCCCGCGGAGTTAGGCGTTGAATGGTGGGCTGCGGATCGCGCGGTGCAGAAGATCACAAACTCAGATCACTTGCGGCCTTTTTTCGGATTTGTATCGTTTTTCGGCCCACATCCGCCGTTCGCGCCGCCAATTCCTTTCAATCGGATGTACGATCCCGAAAGAATGCCGGACCTTGTCCTTGGTAAAATCGAGGAAGATTACTTGGATGAAGAAATTCCTTACATGCGATATGCCGTTTGGGCAGACGCAATTAATCCGGCGCTGGCGCGAATCGTAAAGGCCCGATATTACGGCGAGATCAGTTATCTGGATCACTGCCTTGGCCGAATTCTCGATGCTGTGGAAGCGCGTCCGAAACCGGAGAACGTTCTAATCTGCTTTTTTTCTGACCATGGCGATCTTTTGGGTGATCATCACGGCTGGCAAAAACAAAACTTCTTTGAGGCCGCCTGCCGTGTTCCTTTCCTTCTTAGTTGGCCGGCGGTGCTCCCCGCGGGAACTGTCCGGAACGAGTTGGTCAGTCTTGCGGACTTATTCGGAATTGCGACCCAAGCTGCCGGCGAATGCGACGCGCGCGAAGGGACGAACGTTCTGAAAATGTTGCGAGGCGAGTGCGCGCCGCGTGAATATCTTATCGGTATGGTTGAACCTCCCGGTTCACACGATTTCAAACTCATGGTCCTCACTGACGAGTGGAAATACATTTTCATGACAAACGGTGGACGGCAACAGCTCTTCAATCTCAGGCAAGATCCCAACGAAGTGTCCAACTGCGTCGGATCGGATTCTAAAATCAGGAACGATCTGCACGCTTTGGGTGTGCAAGCATGTCAGGTGCCAGGCGCGATAGACGCCCTCGATGGCGACCAGCTACGCGCGTTTCCTTTCCGCGAACGCCCACGGACACGCATCTATCAATTCGACAGGTCGCGTGGGGTCGTCGGATTTCCGGATCGACCAGAGAACGCATTGAAAGGTTTCGATCGCGCCACGTTGAAGCGCGTGGAATGATATGGAACTGCCTTTGGACAACCGGGAAAGTCTGGGCGTCGGTCTCAAGCCAGGGGAAGCTCATTACCGTGCGTATGTCGGCCCTCCGGAAGATTACGACTTGATCGCAGCAATGACGTTCAACCTGCTGACGACGCTTGGGTTGCGGCAGCATCATTCACTGCTCGACGTCGGATGCGGTTCCCTTCGGATCGGCCGCTTGCTAATTCCCTACTTGAATCGCGGAAAATATTTTGGCATCGAGCCGAATGAATGGCTCGTCCGGGAAGGAATCGAGCGCGAGCTCGGCGAGACGTTGTTGCAAATTAAATCCCCGACCTTCTTTCTTTCCGATTCACCGGACATGATTGCTCAAGCCAACAGCTCGTTCGACTTCGTGTTGGCTCAATCAATCTTCAGCCATTGCGGGCTGGACCTGATCAAGAATTGGCTGTCCGCCATTTCACGTTCACTTGCGCAGAATGGCGCTTTGATTGCCACATTTTTGATCGGCGAGGAAGACTCTCCGAGAATGGGCTGGACCTATCCGGAATGTGTGAATTATCGCTTGTCGACACTGGAACGCGCAGCCGCAGACGTGAATTTACGATTCCAAATTCTGGATTGGAAGCATCCCCGGCAGACGTGGGCGCTTTTTGCGGCGCCCGAGTTCGACTCGGGTTGGTTCAACAACAAACCTCTCACCTGGAACGCAGGGCTTGAAAGAGCGCTCAGGCAAAAGCATGAGCCGATGAATTATCCGTGAGCGACGAGAAGATTTTTGCGATCTCACTCAAGGTGGAAGATATCGCAGATTGTTACTTTTACCACACCATGGAACTCCCTGGTCATGGAGTGATAAAGGGACGGGATTGGGATTTGCGTGGGGGAGTAGATGAATACCTCGGGAAAGTTTCATTCGCTGGTCAGCGCGTCTTGGAGATTGGACCCGCCAGCGGTTTTCTCACTTTCGAGATGGAAAAGCGCGGTGCCGAGGTAGTCTCAATCGAAGTAACGCCCGAGCACGGCTGGGATTTTGTCCCCTATCCAGCTAAAAGATTGGAAGAAGTGTTCGGTTCACGTCGAATCGTGATGCAACAGCTGAAGAACTCCTATTGGTTTAGTCACGCCGCTCTACAATCCAAAGCCAAGGTGTATTACGGCGATGTTTACAATTTGCCTGCCGCCCTCGGACAATTCGACATAGCAGTCATGGGCTCGGTGCTGCTACACTGCCGCGACCCGCTCCGAATCGTCGAGCAATGCGGAAAAATCGCCCAGACGCTTATCATTGTGGACATGTTTCACCCGGACCTGGAAGGCGCGCCCGTTTGCCGCCTCGCGCCGACGCCACAGAATTTCCTGTGGCATACGTGGTGGCATTTCAGTACACAATTTTTTACTCAATTTTTAGCGGTGATGGGATTTAGCGCTTCAGAAGTTTTGCGACATCAACAGCGTCACCGCGGAAGACCATACACGCTTTTCACTGTCGTCGGACGTCGGCAATGAAAGGCTTCGCGCTGGCAACAGCAATCCTACGAGACCACATCTGCAAGGTTTGCCTCCACCGGTAATGCATGGCGCGGGTTGCTTAGCACGCGCTCGCATTCCGTCCCAATGACTTAAATCTCCGGTTGAGTATTACTTGGTAACATCAAGACCAACCCGCCAGCTTCCAAAACGCGATGCCAGCCGGGATCTATCGATTTGAGCGTCGCCAAAACTCTCTTGCTTTGAGATTCCGGAGCGGCGACCGCATTTGCCCGACCAGTTTCGATGACTTGGCGAAATTCCGGTTCCAATAATCGAAGTCGTTGGAGATTTCCGGACTTGTCTCCCTCGATAAAAGTCTGCGCCTTGCTGCGGAGAATGCCTTCATCCTGATTTCCAGCATTCGCAAAATAGTGCGTGACGAGTCGCGGAGCTACAACTTTCATTTCCGGGAACAGAAGCGGTAACTCGCAACTAGCTGTCCAGCCCGGAGCCAGCAGCTTGGCATGCGCGATGTATCTGCCGGCAGCTTTAGCGAAATCAGTGTTCGCGGGAAGCAGCTGATATTCCATGGGTGATTTCCAGCCGATGCCGAGCTTTGGATCTCGCGGCATTATTGACAGTCCGCGACAGGTGTAAAAGCAACTCACAAACATCAGCAAAAGCGCTAACAGAGTTAGTGATCGGCTTTTTGAAGGCTGGCCTGCCTGGACCAGCTGGGAACCTGCCGCCCCCAGCATAGCAAATAGCAGCGGTAATTGCAGAAGATACACAAGTCGAAAATAACAGTAAGCAAATAGGTTCTTCATCCACCAGTGCGCCAACAGTGGATTCAAGCAAAGCAGCCACACAGCGCATAGGTAAAGGAAGAGGAAAAGTCCATTCCTTCCTTTAACAATTAGCAGCGGTACAACAATCATTAATACCGTGTCGCGAACGTAATCGGCAGGCCCTCCAATAACAAAATCTAAGGCTTTACGCCACGGCATGTAAGTTGGTCCAAACATCCGAACGTCGATTGGCTTGGGAATTATATCAAAGTTCAGCAAGACCAATATCCCGATTGGATAGGCCATCGGAACTATCAGAAAAAAGCCGCGGCGAATTTGTTTCCAGTAATCTTCCCTTGCTTTGCGTTCGAATCGGTCAAGGCTGAAAAAAGCCAGCCAGGAGCATCCAATAACGGCGGGAATCAAATAAAGCGCTGGGTTACTTAGGCCTACACCAGCAATCCCTAACAAAGTGAGCCACGCCAGGTCGCTTACGTTGCCGCGATCAAGGAATCGGTAAGTGAGCGCAAGACCGATCGGTAGAAATAAAAGCCAAACGATCGGTTTGCCCTGCCATATATAACCAGAAACGGTTGCAAACCCGAAAAGTCCAGCAGTATTGATCGACTCGAGGGGCTGGCCAGCGACACTCGAAGCTGCCGTTCCAAGTAGCGCTCCGAGCGGAGACGGGTCGGAGACAAGCAAAAATGCTATTCCAAGCAATGCACCGATCGCCGCTGCCCAGCGATTCAATCCGAACCTCCGAGTGCACCAATAAAGCACAAACGGGAGCGAAAAGGCGGCAAACACGTGACCAACCACCTGGTAGAAGTAGAGAGGATCGATTCGAAGCCAGTGACCTGAAAAGGCCATGAGCATTTCATAGCTCGTTGCTAAATGGACAGGTGAGAACGCCGCGGCGTCGATGTCGACGCTGGTCTGACGAAGGCAGATCGGCTGGTCGAGCATTGACAGCTGAGTGAGAGCTCGATGGAAATAGACGACATCATCTTGATTCGGACGGCGCACGAAAAGAACGGTTGTTCCGTAGCCTATGGCCAGAACTAACAGAAAGATCTGGGACAGATGAAACCGATATCCATTGCCCGGCGTTGCATTCGTTTTCTTAAACAAGCGCCCCAGCAAAAAGAAACCGGGAATAGCAATAGCTAAGAAGCACCACGTGATCGTTTTCGCTGGCCATCTAATAATAAGAACAAGCTGATAGGCGAGCGTCCAAAATGCGACTCCGGCTATCGGCAGCAGCAAAACATCGCCGGCGCGAGATTCGGCAGACCTCTGGGAAATAAGCATCAACTCTATCCTCGAATTCTCCAGAATGCGGGCTCTCTTACAACGATCCGTTAGGAACCTGTCATGATATAGCCTTTTGAGTCAGCAGGGAGTTGGACTCCCTGTTGTGGCCCTGGGTCGAAAAAACAAGATCGTTGGAAACGGATAGGTAACTCCTGCACGAAACCACACAAGGTTAAACTCGTGCCCAAAAATCTTTGGGCGGATGCCGTAGCATATTCGAATTTTCCCTGTTCCACAGACCATGAAACTTCTAGAAACCCACATTGCCGGTCTCTAGGAAATAGGTCAATTCCTAAGATTGCGCTACCTATGGAATCAGTCCGCTCACCAGCGACTTTTCTTCTTTTAATTCTGCTATCGAAGCATCAATTTTCGTGCGACTGAAATCATTGATCGGTAATCCCTGCACGATTTCCCATTTTCCACCGAGCACACGAACCGGGAATGACGAGATCAATCCTTTCTCGACATGATAACTTCCGTCGGAACAAACCGCCACGCTGTGCCAGTTGTTCCCAGGCGTCTCGTTCACAAGTGAAAAGACGGTATCAACGATCGCGTTCGCCGCCGAACCAGCGGACGAAAGTCCGCGCGCTTTGATCACTGCAGCGCCGCGCTGTTGCACCGTGGCAATGAATTCTTCCTTTAACCATTTTTCGTCTCCGATCACTTCGTCCGCGGGACGATTGTCGATTCTCGCATTGTAGAAATCCGGATACTGGGTCGAGGAATGATTCCCCCAGATGGTCATGTTGGTAACCGAGGCAATGCCTGCACCGGCCTTATGTGCGAGCTGCGCGCGTGCGCGGTTTTCATCCAGCCGGGTCATGGCAAACCAGCGATCCCACGGAATTTCTTTCGCGTTATTCATCGCAATCAGACAATTCGTGTTGCAAGGATTTCCGACCACGAGCACCCGCACGTCGGCCGCGGCGTTCTTTTCAATCGCCTGGCCTTGTCCAATGAAAATTTTCCCGTTAATCCCCAGCAAATCTTTCCGCTCCATGCCGGCCTTGCGCGGAACACTTCCGACCAGCAACGCCCAATTGATGTCGCGGAAGCCTTCATGGAGGTCGGGCGTGGCCACAACCGACTCGAGCAGCGGAAAGGCGCAATCGTGCAATTCCATAACGACGCCATCCAGCGCGCCGAGCGCATCCGGAATTTCGATCAGATGGAGAATGAGCGGTTGGTCTGGCCCGAACATCTGCCCAGACGCGATGCGAAATAAAAGCGCGTAACCAATTTGCCCGGCCGCGCCGGTCACGGCGACTGTAATTGGAGTCTTCATAATGCAATTAGCCATAAACGCCTTGCTGAGCAAAGCGCGAAGCCGTGATAGGATATCGATCGTTCATGTATCCGACCAAGCTAAACAAGATCATCAATCTCTTCGAGTCGCTCCCCGAGGATGAGCGGCGCGAGACACTTGTTTCGTACGCCGACAACGCGAAGAACCAGGAGCCGCGCGACGGCGAAAACTTTGATCTTATGGATGTGCGGAAAGACGAGGAATGCACAGACACGGTCGGCGTTTATCTGCACGTAGACGAAAGTGGCAGGGCGCACATTCGCATGACGCTCGGCCCGGGAGTGCAAACACTTACCCGCTCCATGACGGCGATTCTTTGCAAGGGACTGGAGGGCTCGACACCGCAGGAAATTCTCGATCTTCCGAGTGATTTCGTGACCCGCATCGTCGGTACGGAGCTGGTGCGCATCCGGAGTCAGACCGTTTATTACGTGCTCACACGCATCAAAAGCATCTGCAAAGTCTGGCTCGACCGGCAGCGTATGGCGCAGGTGGCGTAGCGGAGGTTAGGCTGCCAGCTTGCCCAGTCAGCCAAGCTGGCTGACATCCATTAGCAGTTCTCGCGTGACGAGCGCGTGATTTCGTTTACCGTCCCCGCTGGCGCAGATGCCGCGAAATAACGAACTCAACAAAATCCTGCTGATCGGCTCCGGTCCAATCATAATCGGACAGGGTTGCGAATTTGATTATTCAGGGGTGCAAGCGTGCAAGGCGTTGCGCGAGGAAGGCTATGTGGTCGTGCTGGTGAATTCCAACCCGGCCACCATCATGACCGATCCAGAATTCGCGGATCGCACCTATATCGAGCCGATCACTCCGGAAGTGATCGAGGCGATCATGGAACGCGAAAAACCGGATGCCATTTTGCCTACCCTAGGCGGGCAAACGGCATTGAACGCTGCGATGGAATTGAACCGCAACGGCGCGTTGGCGCGACACGGGGTGAAGTTGATTGGCGCAAACGCCCAGGCGATTGCGAAAGGTGAAGATCGGCAATTATTCAAGGAAGCGATGTTGCGCATCGGGCTGGACCTGCCGCGTTCCGGCGTGGCGCGTTCTCTCGGAGATATCGATCGGATCGTCGGCGAGATCGGAACATTCCCGCTCATTATTCGACCGGCGTTCACTCTTGGAGGGACCGGCGGTGGCATCGCTTATAATCGCGAAGAGCTCGATGCCATCGTTGGACGCGGTCTCGATCTCTCGCCGGTCCACGAAGTGCTGATCGAGGAATCGCTGGTCGGATGGAAAGAATTCGAGATGGAAGTGATGCGCGATCGGATGGACAACTGCGTGGTTGTTTGTTCCATCGAGAATTTCGATCCGATGGGTGTGCATACCGGCGACTCGATCACTGTCGCTCCCGTGCAGACGCTCACCGACAGGGAATACCAGTCGATGCGCGACGCCGCGTTCGCCGTTATTCGCGAGATCGGCGTGGAGACCGGCGGGTCGAACATTCAATTTGCGGTGAATCCTGACAACGGCCGGATGGTCGTAATCGAAATGAACCCGCGCGTCTCGCGTTCCAGTGCGCTGGCATCGAAGGCAACGGGATTTCCGATTGCGAAAATCGCGGCAAAGCTCGCAGTCGGTTACACGCTCGATGAAATCAGGAACGATATCACCCGCGAAACGCCGGCATGCTTTGAGCCGACCATCGATTACTGCGTGGTTAAGGTGCCGCGGTTTACGTTCGAAAAATTTCCGCAGGCAGAAGCGACACTTACGACGCGAATGAAAAGCGTCGGCGAAGCGATGGCTATCGGACGGACGTTTAAGGAAGCCTTGCAAAAAGCGCTTCGTAGTCTGGAGATCAAGCGCTTCGGCTTGTGCGGCGACGGCGCAAATAAGGATGTCGATCCTGAGACGTTGCGCTTGAAGCTGGCGATCCCGAACGCGGAACGGATTTTTTATCTGGCCCAGGCGTTTCAAGACGGAATGGCAATCGACGAAGTTTTCGAATTAACCAAAATCGATAGGTGGTTTTTGCGGAATGTGCAGCAGATTGCAGAGGAGGCGACTCGGATGTCACGCTGCCAGCGTGACTCGGCGGGCAGGCTGCCAGCCTGCCCCGATCCTATTCGCCAACCTGGCAGCTTGGGGACCAGCGCCGAGTCAGCCAAGTTTGCCACGGCGAATCCGTTCTGTGGCGGAAGGGCTGACATCCAGTTCCACGGCCTCGACAAACAGGTGCCGATCAAAATAACTGGACGCCACCTGCCCACTGGGAGCAACCCGGCGCGACGTATTTCGTTACCTTCCGACTGGCAGATTCAGTCGCCGATGACGTGCTCGCCCAATGGCGCGAAGAACGCGCTCTTTGGCTGAAAATTCATCCGCCACCTTGGGACTGGAAAAGCGCTCGCGAATACATGCGACGATTCGAAGAAGAACGCGAGCAGTGGCTGGATCAAGGTCACGGTTCATGTCTTCTCCGGGATCGGCGCGTCCAACAGGTCATTGTAGAGAACTTCAATCAGTTCAATCGCCACCAATATGTGATCGATGCCTTTGTCGTAATGCCGAACCATGTGCACGTCATCGTGAAACCGCTGAAGCCGAACTCTCTCAGCGAAGTCCTGCATTCTTGGAAATCTTATACGAGCAACCGCATCAATCAGCTCCCGAAGAGAACAGGATCACTTTGGATGGCAGAAACATTTGACACGATCATCCGCGATTACGCGCACCTTCTCGCCTGTCGAGATTATATCGCGCGTAATCCGAACCGAGCGAGCTTGCAAGATAATGAATTCGCCTTGGAGCGCAGGGATGCGCTCCTCCCCGACGATGGGCAGGCTGGCAGCCTGCCTGCCGAGTCAGGCTGGCAGCCTGACATCCAGCAAGAGAAATTGCTCCGAGCGAAGAAGCTTGGGTTTTCGGATCGACAACTCGCAGTCGCAAACGGCATGACCGGGAATGAGATCCGTGCGAAACGGAAGTCGT
>CAVRCO010000009.1:0-30274 GCA_963719605.1 uncultured Verrucomicrobiae bacterium | reverse complement strand
CAACCCTGGTCGATGTGACCGGGCTGGTAATTTACTTCAACGTGGCGCTATTCATCCTTCGCGGCACGCTGTTGTGACAAGATCAGCCTTTTGGGGCCGATCGGTCTTTGTCAATCTTTGTGATGTTTAAGCCATAGAAGCAGCCACGACCGCGGAATATGCGAGACGCAAAAACATCTCCAGTCAAGCAACCACCTTCTCGGTTGCCGTCTGGTTGTCTCGGACCGGTGGTTGAGCACCGATTCAAGCTTTTTCATGCGGTGGACAGAAGTTTGACTAAGCAAACGGAGAATCAGAGCCTCTTTCGATTTCGGTGGAAACCGCTTGGCGGAAAGATAGCTGATGATTGCGTCTTCCCGCTGAACTCGAACCCTGCGACGCAGCGCTTGGCGGATTCGACGAAGTCTTCGCCGCAGCTTTCGTCGATGGATCCGAGCCTCAACTCGGAGGTCGCTGCGTCCTGCGCCAACCGAAAGGAGAGTGATCACTTTGCTTAATCTGGTTGCGTATCAATCGTTGATACTATATACCCCCATACCCTATTTCGAATCAACCTCTTTAAAACCGATAAAAGTTTTCACATGAAAGCGAAGCACACTCGTCCCGGATTGAAAAAGCGAGCCCTCGTCGTGCGCTTGCGAAAGATCAAAGGCCAGATTGAGGCGCTCGAAAAAATGGTGGAGGCGGACACCGATTGTTCGGATGTCCTCATGCAAGTCGTGTCAGCGCGACAGGCATTGAAATCGTTCAGTGAAGAACTGATCGAATCGCACATGCATGAGTGCATTGAAAACGCTGCGACTCAATCGGAAGGACGTCGCCATCTACGCTCTCTGTTGGCAGTGCTTAAACGATACGCCGCAGTCTGATCGACCATGCACGCCGTAGTAAAAGAGCCTAACGGCGACCGGACTGCGGAGTTGGTCCACGACTCGGCGACAAAGGATATTGCAGAAATCCTTCGACGTCTCAAGACATCGCCGAATGGTTTAAGTGAAGAAGAAGCGGCGGAGCGATTGGAAGTCTTCGGGGCAAATGAAGTCGCCTACGAAAAGAATGAAGGCTGGCTTTACAGGCTATACACCGCGGCTCGCAACCCGCTGGTGATCCTGCTGACGGTGCTGGCGATTTTGTCGTACAGCACAGGAGATTTCGCCGCCGGCACCATCATGATGCTGATGGTGGCCCTGGGCATGTCGCTGCGTTTCATCCAAGAAACGCGCGCCGACAACGCCGCCGCCAAATTGAAAGCGATGATTACTGTCACCGCCACAGTTGTTCGCGGTGGGCAAGCAAAGGAAATCCCGCTCCGAGAACTCGTGCCTGGCGACGTCGTGAAATTGTCCGCTGGCGACATGATTCCGGGCGATGTACGACTCATTTCCGCAAAAGATCTCTTCGTCATTCAGGCCACGTTGACCGGCGAATCATTGCCGGTCGAAAAAACTGACGCGCCGGATTCGCGTGAAGACGTTTCTTCGATTGAGCGCACGAATCTCTGTTTTCTCGGCACGAGCGTCGAGAGCGGTTCGGCGACGGCGGTCATCGTTGCGACCGGCGCCCACACCTACTTCGGAAAAGTCGCGCGCAGCATTGGCGGACGGCAAATCGAAACCGCCTTCGACAAAGGGGTCAAAAAATTCACGTGGCTGATGCTTCGCTTCATGCTGGTAATGGTGCCGCTGGTTTTTTTCATCAACGGCTTGAGCAAGCACGATTGGAAAGAAGCATTCTTTTTTGCGCTTGCGGTCGCGGTGGGTCTTACGCCGGAAATGCTGCCGATGATTGTGTCTGTTTGTCTATCCAAAGGCGCGATGGCCATGTCGCGCAAGAAGGTGATCGTCAAGCGTCTCAATTCGATTCAGAACTTCGGCGCGATGGACGTACTCTGCACGGATAAGACCGGCACACTTACAATCGATCGCGTCATCCTGGAGCTCTATGTCGATGTTTTTAAAAAGGAAAATGAGGAGGTGCTACGCGATGCCTATCTCATCAGCCATTTCCAAACCGGACTGAAGAATGTGCTTGATCGTGCCGTGCTCAAGCACGCCGAATTGCACGGCGAGCTTGGCATCGAGAAGTATGTCAAGCTCGACGAAATCCCATTCGATTTCTCACGGCGCATGATGTCGGTCGTGGTCGAAGGACCAAATGGCGAATGCCAATTACTGACCAAAGGCGCGCCGGAAGCGGTGTTTGCCAAATGCACGCATTTCGAGAGCGAAGGCGAAATTTTTGAGATGGAGCCCATTCTTGTGGGCGATCTGCTCGAACAGGTCAACAGTCTAAACGAAGATGGACTGCGCGTGCTGGCGATCGCCACGAAAAAAGTGGAAAAGCGGTCCACTTATTCCAAAGCCGATGAGTGCGACTTGGTTTTGACTGGCTACATCGCGTTTCTCGATCCACCAAAAGAAACTGCGATACAAGCGATCGCGGCGTTGCGACAGCATGGCGTAACTGTAAAGGTGCTGACTGGCGACAACGATTTGGTGACGCGGAAAGTCTGCACCGAGGTCGGAATCAACGCACAAAAGATTTTGCTCGGCAGACAGGTGGAGTCGATGACGGATGCGGAGCTGGCCGACGGTGTAGAAACAACCGACGTGTTCGCGCGTCTCTCGCCGTCGCATAAAGAGCGCGTCGTGAAAGCGCTGCAAAACAGACGCCACGTAGTCGGTTTCATGGGTGACGGCATTAACGACGCGCCCGCGTTGCGTGCCGCGGACGTTGGCATTTCCGTCGATAACGCCGTCGATATCGCGAAGGAATCCGCGGACATAATTCTATTGGAGAAAAGCCTGATGATACTGGAAGAAGGCGCGCTGGAAGGCCGCAAGGTGTTTGTGAACATCCTGAAATACATTCGGATGGGCGCGAGCTCGAACTTCGGAAACATGTTCAGCGTCATTGGTGCGAGCGCATGGCTGCCTTTCCTGCCCATGGCGCCGATCCAGGTGCTCACGAACAATCTGCTCTATGACTTTTCCCAGGTGCCGATTCCTACGGATAATGTTGGCCCGCCACAAATGGCCATGCCGCGGCCGTGGAACATAGGCGAAATCGCAAAGTTCATCGTATTCATCGGGCCGATCAGTTCGATTTTCGATTACACCACTTACGCGATGATGTGGTTCGTGCTTTAAATGCAACCATCTCGGTCTCACCGCCCCGGCAGAATTGGCGGCCCGCTTTGCGAATGCCACCGCGCCAGACGCTACCTATGCTGCCGCATTATTTCACACCGGCTGGTTCGTGGAATCGCTAATGACGCAAACACTCATCGTTCATGTGATTCGCACCAATCTGATCCCATTCATTCAATCGCGGGCGAGTTGGCAACTCACAACAACCACAGTCATCATTATGGCGATCGCGGCTTATCTCCCGTTTTCTCCCCTAGCTGTGTTCTTAGGTTTTGTTCCATTGCCACCGCTGTTCTGGATGCTTTTGCTGCTCACGCTTGTTTGTTACGTCGCGCTAACGCAAGTCGTGAAAGTATGGCTGCTGAAGAAATCGTGGATTTGAGCTGCGAGTCTAGGTGGGGCTTGCAATTAAGCATGCTCGATCAGTTGTTCTTCGTCCATCCGTTGTTGGACCTGAGACAGCGATGTGCATTCCCGAACCAAGGTCAGCGAACCCAGTTACAACTTATCCAATTCTTCGATCACTTTCTCCATTCCGCTGACCACGAGCGCAAACCGATCGTAATCGAGCTTGTCGGGTGTGTCGCTGGCTGAATGATAATAAGGATAACGAAACGGCGCGGTGTCGGTGACCATGATGGCAGGATAACCGTTTCGCCAGAATGACCATTGATCCGACCAACTGACGCCGGGAATGAACGCGGGAAGCGCCGCGGCTTCGGATGGAATCTTTGCATGCTTACGAAAGAGGGCGACAACACGACGGAGCAGCGCCCGCGAGTGAACGTTGCTCACGAATCCGATAAAGTTGCCAACTTTTGGATAAAAAGCGCCGATTACGCGCGACGGATACGTTTGCGAATTCGGTGCATCGGAAAAATAGCCGATCGTTTCGAGGCTGATCATGGCGGAGATTTTGTCGCCGCGCGCTTTGCATCTGCCGGCGTAAACAAGGCTTCCCATTTCACCCGACAAGAAATAAGGCGGCTCCTCGTTCACGAACGCGACAAAGCGCATCGTGTGCTGTGTTTTTCTGTTGGCAAAGCGTCGCGCCAGAGCAAGCGTTGCAGCGACGCCGCTGCCATTGTCGTTCGCACCCGGCGAGCCGAATACTGAATCGTAGTGCGCACCGATCAAAATAATCTCGCGACGAGCACCCGGAATTTCCGCTTCGATGTTGTGACAGGCTTGGCCGCGCAGTTCATAACTGTCCCGTCGCGGATGAAGACCGGCGCGTGAAAAAGAATCTTCGATAAAATCGGCAGCGGCGTTGAGCTGCGCGTAGCGCCACATATTTCGTTCTCCAATTTCTCCGGCGAGCATTTGCACGGCGGCGCGGAGCTCTTCGCGCAAAGTAACTTCATCAGGTGACAGTGGCGCAGCCTTCGAAATATTCTTGCCGGGCATCCTCATTCCGAACCACCACAGTAACGCAAAAACCGCAAAGACGGCGACAAGAACGCGAAGTGCACTGAAAAGAAAGCGTTTGAAGATCACGCGATCTTTTTTCGAAATCGCAAAGCGCAGAGAGCAAAAAGCAGGTTCGACATCAGAATGAGAATGACAAGATTCGGCCAGTATTCGAAGAGATTTGCTCCCCGCAAGATGATGGCGCGCATGAGAGCGATAAAATAGGTCGTGGGAAAGAGCGTGCCGAGCGCATAAAAAATCCACGGCATCGTTTCACGCGGAAAAATGAAACCGGAAAAGAAAACGCTCGGCAACAGAAACACCATCGACATTTGCAGCGCCTGCATTTGGTTTTCGGCATAGGTCCCGACGAGTAAACCGAGACTGAGCAACGCAAAGACATACACCAGCGTTGAAAACAGCATCGCTGCGATATTGCCTTCGATGGGGACGAAAAACACAAACCGCATAACAAGAAAGAGGACCACTGCCATGGCCATTCCGATGCACAAATAGGGCACGAGCTTACCGAGCATCAGGCCCGCGCTGCTCAAAGGACTAACGAGTAATTGCTCCAGCGTGCCGCGCTCTCGTTCGCGCACAAGGGCCATGGCGGTAGCGACCGTCGTTCCGATTTGCAAGACGATCCCGATCACACCCGGCACATAAAAATTCGGGGCGCGCATTGCCGGGTTGTAAAGCATCTGGGGGCGAATATCGATCGGCGCTCCCTGCCGTCCAGTCTCGCGCAGAAGGGATTCCACTGATTGGGTCAATGCCACGCCTAGGCCCGTGTTGAGCGCTTGCAGAGCTGTCGTGGAATTGGATCCGTCGACAAGCAATTGCACCTGCGCAGAGTGACCCGCATTAAGGTTGCGAGTAAAGTTCGGCGGAATATCCAACGCCGCATAGGCGCGACCTTTGCGCATTTCGCTCTTCAGCTGCTCCAGGCTTTGAACCTCGCCCACCACGCGAAAGGTCTCCGTATTAACGAAGCGATCGATCAACTGGCGACTCTCAACCGTGCGGTCTTCGTTCAGAATAAGCATCGCCATGTGTTTTACGTCGTTGTCCAGCGCGTAACCGAACGCGACCATCTCGATCAGCGGCGGAAAAAACATGAAGAAAAGCGTCATCGGATCGCGCCAAACGATGATGAATTCCTTGAACAAAATTGCGCCGAGCCCGCGAAAGAATTTGTGTTTCATGTGCCCTCTCTGGTCATCCCGAGCGGGGCGAGGGACCTTCCATATGCTGAAATAGCATTCCCGATAAATCGGCCCATTCCGGATTCTTTGTCTCCACCAATGCGTTTTTCTTTTCTCGCCGCCATCCTTTGATCTCTTTCTCCCGCGCGATTGCGTCTCGCGGGTCGTTGAAGCACTCGTAATAAACCAGCCGGTTAACCTTATAAGTCTTCGTGAACCCTTCTATTTCGCCCTTCTGATGTTGCGCGACTCGTCTCATTAAACTGTTTGTTATCCCTGTATACAGAACGACACGGCTGCGATTGGTCATCATGTAGACGTAAAATGCCTTCATCAACTCGTAAGGTCCTTCGCTTTCTAGTCTGTCATCCCGAGCGAAGTGAGGGACCTCTCATCGGTGGGCAGTATTTTCCAGCTACCCCGGATCATCTTCGCTTCGTTGATCTTCAACTGATTGAAGCAAACGCGCATTCCAACTGTGAGGCCCTTCGCTTCGCTCAGGATGACATCGATCATCATGCAGCCTTCTTTTGTTCAGCAGCATGTTTGGCTGAAAGCTCGACAAACACATCTTCGAGCGAAGGGCCCATTTCGTGAATCTCGAAATGATCGACTCCCACTTTGCGCAGTTGTTCGTCAATCTGGGCGTGCTTGACAGTTTCATCGACTAGCAAATGCATCGATTGACCGAACACCGTCGCACTGCGTACTCCGCGCATTTCGTGCATCGCGCGCAATGCGGTGGTCACGTGATCACAAGTCACGTCGAGCCGGCGCGTTCCGGGCGGGTTTACCTCCGGTAGTTTTTTTAGCTCGTCCGGCTCACCGCACACGATCAATTTCGACATGTAAATGTAACCCACGTGATCGCAGCGCTCCGCTTCGTCCATGTAATGGGTCGTCACAAAAAGCGTCATGCCTTTACCGGCAAACTCGAAAAGCAAATCCCACAGTTCGCGCCGGGCGACCGGATCGATGCCAGCCGTTGGCTCATCGAGGAAGAGCACGGTCGGCCTGTGCATAAGCGAGCAAGCCATTGCCAGACGTTGACGCCAACCACCGGAAAGCTGCGAGGCGCGCCTATTGATGTACGGCTGAAGATGCGTTGTTGCGATCATTTCGTCGCGCCGCTGATCCAATTCGCGACCGCTCAAGCCATAAAGTTTTCCTGCGAAAATGAGGTTCTCATTCACAGTCAGCTCGTCATAGAGCGAAAATTTTTGCGACATGTAGCCGATCATTTCCTTGATCGGCTCGGTATCTCTCACAACATCGTGGCCCCCGATGCGAGCCGTGCCTTCGGTGGCCTCGAGAATGCCGCACAACATCCGGATCACGGTTGTTTTTCCGGAACCGTTGGGGCCGAGAAACCCGAAGATGGATCCTTTCCCGACCGAGAATGAAACGTGATCGACGGCTGTGAATGTACCGAATCGCTTCGTCAGTCTATCCACTTCGATCATCGGCTCAGCCATAAGAACATCACGAAAATAGGAACGCAGGGAGGTGGATCGGCTTGTCCCCAAGCCGATGGCTCGGGCCCGTGACAACGCGTTGGGGACAACGCGTTCCATCTTTTTCCTGTTTTCCTGCCTTCCTCATTAATTATCGTCACTTCGTCATTTCACATTGGGAAAATAAACATCAGCAGCCATTCCCGCGCGCAAATGATCGTCATCACTGGGCAAACGAATCTTCACCCCAAATACCTGTTTGATCCGGTCGGCGACGGTTTGCACATTGCGAGGGGTAAACTCGGCCTGACGATTTATCTGCTCGACGACGCCATCGAAATCTTTGCCGGGAAACGAATCGACCTGAACCCGAACGTGCTCGCCCAGCTTGATCAAACCCAGCCAGGATTCCGGAACATAAACACGCACCCAGAGATGTCCCGTCAGAAGCAGCGTAGCGGCTTCACGGTTTGGCGGCAGCACATCGCCCACTTTCACGCTGAGCACCTCGAGAACCGAATCGGCTGGCGCAGTAACCTGCATTTCTGCTAACTGCGCATCGATATCGGCGAGTTGTGCGCGCGCCTGCGCGACACGCATCTTGGCGGCAGCGACATTTTTCTCCTGCGTTTTCGCAGAGCTGTCGGCCCGTTCAGCGTCACTCGGAGAAACGACTCTCCGCTTAAGTAAATCCTGCTGACGCTGTGCTTCATCTTGCAAGAACACCAATTGCGCCTGTTGTGCGTCCGCATCGTGGAACGCCGTGTCAATTTGCGCGACGGCAAGATCGCGACGCGCTCGCAATTCCGACGCATCCAGTTGTGCGATCAGTTGGCCTTCCCGCAGGTGATCGCCTTCCCAGGCTAAAATCTTTTCAACGCGTCCGCTCATGCGCGGACCAACATGCGCTTCGTCCACTTCGATCGTTCCCGAAACCGCCTTGCCACGACCGCCGCAACCGGGGAGCAAGAGAAGCAATGTCAAAGCTCCCGCTGCGCGCATCAACTCCGAAAGTTTTCGCGAGCCCCGATTCTTTCGGGGTTGTTCGCCACGGCGAATCCGTCCCCGTCCGAATCGATCTTCTCCAACGAATGACGCATTCACGCTTTCCGGCCCTTTGATGTCAGCGCGCCTTCGAGAACAATCTTAAGAATCCCGGCGAAGCCTTCTTTCGGCATCATTCCAAGCTCTTCCATCTTCGGCGGATTCATGATCGATTGAACCATCGCCAGCAAAATTTCGATGATCAGTTTAGCCGGAATATCCTTGCGCACCATTCCCGCCCGTTGCCCCTCGACGAAAAATTTTCCGAAGTAGCGCTGGATTAGCGCGGCCCGACGGCGTTCGACGAGTTTGAAAACTTCCGGCGCTTTCTGGCGCATATCGCGCACAAACGGCGGCTTAATCTCATCCAATTCGCGGTGCGTACCGGCCAACAATTCCTGCAAAGCCGCTGGGAAATTGTGCGGGTGCGCGCGCGTAACTTCCTTCAGTGTCGCTTCGACGCCTGCGAATTTATCGGCCAGCACAGCCTCAAGTAGATCGATCTTGCCCGGAAAATGCGCGTAGAGCGTTTTCTTGCTAATGCCCAGTTCCTCCGCCAGATCGTCCATGGTCACACTGCGGAATCCGTGACTGAAAAAGTGCACCCGCGCAGCATCAACTATTCGCTGCCGGTTCGGATCGCGCTTTTGGCTTCGCGCCCGCCGTTTGTGTGCCGGTTTCATATCCATCGCAGTCTTATCACAATTAGGAAACTAATCCAGTATATTTAGTTTCCACAGTCGGGTGCCGATTTGATATCAGTTTTTACCCAGGCAGCCGTAAAGTGCGAAATGGCCGGTTACTCAGGAACCCCGCTACAACAAAAGCTTGGTATCAAACCGGGCATGACCGTCGTCATAATCAACGCTCCGACAAACTATCGTCGATTGCTCGGTACAATTCCCGAAGGCGTAACTTTTTTCGATCGGTTGAAGCCCGATTCGAGTTTTGTCCACGTTTTTGTCGAGAAGCGCAGCGAATTGGAGAAGCGATTGTCTGATTTGCGTGAGAAAATCGCGGACACCGGAACAGTTTGGGTTTCCTGGCCAAAAAGATCGTCTGGCGTGCCTAGTGATGTAACAGAAGACGTGGTTCGGGCTGTCGCGCTGCCACTAGGATTCGTCGATGTAAAAGTGTGCGCCATCGATGAAACCTGGTCCGGATTAAAATTGATGGTCCGCCGTCGGAATCGAAAACCGCCAGTCGGAAAATGATATTTGGCATCGGCCGTGTTTTGGCGGGTGTATTCATTCAGCTTGCTTATCAGAAGAGAAAATGTTCGCCTCTAAATACGAAATTTCGTCTAATTCTCGTTAGATGATGTCATCGTTGCGAAAACTTCTGTTCCTTGCAGTCTTGATCGGACTGCTGCACGGCAACGCCTCAGCTGGCGACAAGCCGCCGCCGGGCACATACGTCGAGGTCGAGATTGAGTATGACACCGGGAAGGTCATCGACGCCCGCATCTCGAAAAGCACGGCTGATCCCTGCTCGACAAAGCGACTCTTGAAAAATTCCGGAAGTGGCGCTTCAAACCGAAGAAAGTTCGTCGCGTGAAAATCCCCATTATGCTGGCAAACGAAAAGAAATGAGTCTGCGGCAGTTGAGTCCAACTCATCTAATCAATCGCTGGAGCCGACCGCTGGCCGCCGGTACTGAAAGGCTGAAGGATGAAGTGAAAGCCGTGCTCGCCGCCGCCGGCCGAAGCTCAGCTCGTCTCGTTAGGCCTAATGCGCGAGTTCTCCCTACTTCTTTCTCGTTAGGTCAACCCCGGGGATGGAAATCGGCGGTCGGGAACGCCCGTCGTGCTTTTTGTTTGAAACTGAAAAGCTGTATCGACAGCCCGATAAACAGCAGCAGCGTGGCGAAAAATGTATTGCCGTAGAATTGCGCGCCGCGCGGGAATATCAAGCCTACAGCGAGCAACGCCACCGCGGGCACACACCACCACAGAATGGACCACACTCTTTCAACGAGCGCTCGCTGCGTTATCACTGCGAATGGCAGCATCAGCCAGGAGTAAAAGTAGCCAAACGAAAGCGGTGTGATCATTAGCATCAGCAGCAGGAGTAGGACGAACTCGATTGCATCGCTCTCCGGGGTTCGCACGTCGCGTCGAGGCATCGCCGCGATAAACAAGATGCCGAGTACCAGCGCGGCGCTGACAATAATCGCGTTGACGACGGGGAACTTAAGATCCGCGAAGTTCACGTAAACCGGCTGGTGCGGCGCCGAAGCAGCATCGGCATCGACGTGGCGCAGCAGGCGATTGCTAACACCAATGAGAGATTGATTTTTCCACGTGTAGCTGCGCATCGGGCGCTGCCCAACACTGACTTCGCTGTATTTCAACATTCCGGCGCTCCACTTCTCGAGGTCGTGCCACGCTCGTTCAAATCCTCGGAACGGCGCCGGCAAAATGAGAATGAGAAATGCAAGTATCGCGACAAGGCTAACGGCTGCCTTCCAGTAACGCCGGTAAACCAGATAAATGATGGCAAGTACCGGAAACGCTTTGATGGCGGCGGCGACTGCAATCAGGCTGCCGGCCGCGATTTCGCGTTTTGCCCGCAGCGCAACAAAAGCGCCAACCATTAGCGCAAGTAAAACAAGGTTCGGCTGACCAAGGTGGTAACTCGACCAGATGTAAACAATCACCAGCAGGCTCGGAATGACGTAGAGCCAAGGGTTTGTTGTACCTCGGTGGCCTGCGGCGAGAACTGCACTCAGTTTCGCGCTGTAAAACCAGGCGACCGAGTTGATCGCGACAAGGAGAAGAATCAATCCTCCCTGCCCAAGCAGGCTCGCGCCTGCAAGAAAAAGCGCGCAGGGCGACGGATACATGAAATCGAACTTCCCCGCACGAAAGAAATAGATCTCATCACCCGCCAGCACATGTTTGCCGGTGGCATACCAGAGTTCGTAATCAAAGATGCTGTGGCCGCGGAGATAACGCAGGACCGGAAGCGCGGAAAAGACAATCGCGGTGATCACAAAAATCCATCTGAGCAGCCGCAGGCCATTAGGACTGTTGAATCGGCGAATAAAAGTCAACCAATCAGCCTGCACGACGGCTCGCGGAAATGGAATGCGGCTTTTCAAGAATCTCCGCACAACAACGCGCTCTAGCGGTACGAAAGCGGCAGAGCACTGCCGCACTCCAAAACGCGGCCGTCGTTGCAAGCGCACAGTACGCACGCGTGATTTGGACTGCGGCGCTGGTGCGCCGCTTTCCGAGCCGTCGCACAAGACTTCGTTGCGCGGAAGCTTTTCATGCTTTCGACAACGTCGCAGCAATTGGTGGACGCGCGTTGTGCCAATCTGTGCTCTGCTCGTAGGCGTGCGCCATTTGGAGAATACGCGCTTCATCCAGAGGCTTACCGAGCAACTGCAAGCCAATCGGTAGTCGATGGCCGTCCACGTCCGCGAAACCGCACGGCACACTGATTCCGCAGATCCCAGCGAGGTTGGCTGCGATGGTGAAGATATCGGCAAGATACATTTGCAACGGATCGGCGGTGCGTTCGCCTAGTTTGAACGCCGGCACCGGCGACGTCGGTGAAATCAAGGCATCGACTTTCTCGAAGGCCTCCGCGAAATCCTGGCGGATCAGCTCGCGCACTTTTTGTGCACGCAAATAATAGGCGTCGTAATAGCCGGAGCTCAAGACGTACGTGCCCAGAATGATGCGACGCTTCACTTCCGGCCCGAAACCTTGCTCACGCGTGCGGCCATAAAGATCGAGCATGTCCTTGGGATTTTCTGCTCGAAATCCATAACGAACACCATCGAACCGAGCGAGGTTGGCGGAGGCTTCGGCCGTAGCCAGAATGTAATAGACCGCGACCGCGTAATCAGTCTGGGGCAATGAGACATCAACAATCTCGACCCCTAACGAATTCATCTGTTTCACCGCGGCGTCGATCGCAGCTTTCACTTGTGGATCGATCCCTTGGATCATGTATTCCTTCGGCACACCCAACCGGAGTCCGCGCAAATCGTTTCCGAGTTTTGCAGCATAGTCAGGCACCGGCTCGTTAAGAGAAGTGCTGTCTTGGGGATCATGACCTGCGATCGCGTTCATGATAAGGGCAGAGTCGTGTACGGTCTTCGTCAACGGCCCGATTTGATCGAGTGACGAAGCGAACGCGACGAGGCCGAATCGCGAGACCCGCCCGTAAGTCGGTTTGAAACCGACGACACCCGACAGCGCAGCGGGTTGCCGAATTGAGCCGCCGGTATCGCTGCCCAACGCACCGATCGCTGCGTCCGCAGCGACTGCTGCCGCTGAACCGCCACTCGAGCCGCCCGGGACGCGCGACAAATCCCACGGATTGCGCGTCAACTTCACTGCAGAATTTTCGGTGGACGAACCCATGGCAAACTCGTCCAGGTTGGTTTTTCCAAATGGAATTGCGCCCGCTGAGCGCAATCTTTGAACGACAGTGGCGTTATATGGGGCTCGATAACCGCGCAAGATCTTTGAGGCGCACGTGCAAGGCTGACCCATCACATTGATGACGTCTTTGATCGCAAGCGGGACGCCGCCTAATGGAAGGTCGACATTCGCCTCCTCCGCTTCGTTAATCGCAGCGTCGATGTCCAGCGACAGATAGGCGCCAATTTCTTCATCGACCGATTCAATCCGTTCCCGCAGAGCATCGATGACTTCACGCGCAGAAACTTCCTTGCGACGCAACAATGATCGCAGATCGGCGATGCTAAGCGCCGGCAGTTCCTTCTCCGTCATTCCACAACTTTAGGGACGATAAAAAGACCGTTCGCCTTCCGGGGGGCATTGCTCAACGCTCGTTCCGCCGCAAACCAGTCACGCGGCGCGTCCTCACGGAAAACATTAAAAATCGGAAGCGCGTGAGCAGCCGCTTCCACACGGCTCACGTCAGCCTGACGAAGTTTTTCGACGTAATTCAGCACATCGCCTAATTGCTTCTGAAAAGCGTTCGCTTCCTCTTCGGAAAGATTGATCCGCGCCAGTCTGGCGACGTACACAACATCGAGATCCGCGGTCCCGGCCATGGCTGTCGTTCAGGAATGCAGGTTGCTGATTAGCCAGATAACGGTTGCCGCAAGCGCCACCAGAAGAAGGAGAAAAATGATTTGGCCGTCTCGCCGCTCTTTGCGCATCGAACGAGGACGCCTGGAACTTCTGCTTTCGCGCTGGTCTTGCGCCGCCACCGAGACGCGGAATCGTCTGTCGGTTCGATTATCTTTTGGTCCTTGTTCCGCCCTGTTTTTCTCGATTTGCGGGACCTTCGCAACAAGCCGCTCGAGTTTTTCGAGTCTCTCGTGCAGGTCCGCTTCCTGTCGTGCAATTTCTTCCTGCCTGCGACGAAGCGGCGGGCTGGACTTGGGCGAACGACGAAACATCGCCATCACTTGCTCGCGCTCGCCATCCAAACGAAAAGAGCGAGGGCAACAGCGCCAAAAATAATCAGCGGCAAAGTGAGTGCGACACCAATCTGGAACCACTGAAAAAATGAACGCCCGGCGCTGCCCTCATAACCATCCGTCACGGGGTCAGGCAGTGACGCATCGCCTTCATTTCCACCCGCTGCCTGCAACCGGCTGCGTTGCTCGTTGTACACCGTGCGCGACTCGTCCACTGTGCTCAAAGCCCGGCTCAGTTCCTTGTGTAGATCAGAGGGGTTCCAGCTCTTTGGATCGATCGCTTCAATTAATTCCAAATGCTGACCGAAACTCTCCCGGGCTGCACGGATCTGCTCGAGCCGGCTTTGCGCATTGTACCCCTCACGCTCGAGCACGACGAGCGAGCGAGTCAGTTTATCCGCCATCTCCGCGCGACCGTGCTCCAATTCCTCCTGGCGACGACTCAGTTCCTCTAGCTCGCGCTTCTGTTTTTCGATCTGTTCCTGCTGACGCTTGAGTTGGAGCAATTGCTCCTGTGCTTTCTGCACTTGCGAGTCCAGATGCTCGGGAGAATTGGCTTCGTCCTCGTTCAATTCGAGCATTTGTTCAACCTGTCGAAGTTTTTCTGCCATGACAAATCGGGGACTCGCCGTCCGGGCTCGCTGTAGCGCCATATTAAATGGCTCAATATAGAATTCCAGATATTTCTCACTGTCATTGCAACTAATCACCCTCATCGCCCCGGCATCATTTCCAGAAGGAAACCTTTGAAATATTCCGTTTCAGGAATTGTCGGCAGCACGGGATGATCGGGCGCCTGCTCGAACCGGCGCAATCGCCGTGCGGAACGCCGGGTATCGACAAGCGCATCGGCGATTGTCTGCGAAAATGCGGTATCGCTCACGTGATGTGAGCATGAAAAAGTCGCCAGTAGGCCATCCTTCGACAAGAGCTTGAACGCACGCACATGCAATTCCCGATAGCCACGCAGCGCGTCGCGTAATCCGCCCCTCGTTTTTGTAAATGACGGCGGATCGAGAACAATCAAATCATACTGGGCCTCAGCTTTGTCGGCCGCGCGCAGGAACTGAAAAACATCCTGCTCGATCCATCGCACTGGCAGGTCATTGCGCGCGGCGTTTCGTTTCGCACCTGCGATGTTCTCGGAACTTTCTTCAACACCGATCACATCCGCGGCACCCGCACGAGCGCAGGTGAGCGCAAATGCTCCCTGATTTGTGAAACAATCCAGAACGCGCCGGCCGTGCGTGTACCCGGCAATCATCGCGTAATTATGTTTTTGATCGAGGTAAAAACCAGTTTTTTGTCCGTGCAAAAGATCGATGTCGAACTTAACGCCTTCGATTTCGATCTCGATTTGCGATGGCGCATCTCCGCGCAAAACATCTGTGTGCAATTCCAACCCTTCCGCCTTGCGAACAGGCGCGTCATTTCGCTCGACGATTGGGACCTCTCCAAAAAGATCAGTAATCGCATTGGCGACCAAATCTTTTCGCATGTCCATCGCCAGGGTGAGCGTTTGCATCACGAAATGATCGCCGAACCTGTCGATGATCAACCCCGGCAATCCATCGCTTTCGCTCCAAACAACACGGCAAAGCCTTGGATCGACGTCTCGTCGAGTGCGGTACTCCGCCGCTTGGCCGATGCGCCGTTTGAAGAAATCCAGGTCTAGTTCCTGTTTTCGACGCGAAAAACGGCGCGCCACGATTTGTGACCTGGAATTGTAGATCGCACTGCCCATCAGACGATCCTTGCCGTCCTTAAGGGAGATGACATCACCGTCTGCCGGTTTTCCAAAGACCTTCAGGACCTCGCTGGAAAACACCCAATCATGACCGTGCAAGATTCGGGCCCGCGGTTTAACAACAATTCCGGCCATAGAGGAATGCAACGTCCAACGTTCAAGCCGCCTTCGCAATGCTACGGCGCGGCATGCGCTCAACGCTTTGACGAAATCCAAGTCGTCCCATAGTTTCCGACGCTTCTCTGAACATGGTGCAATCTCACGAACGGCGTTCCATTTCCGTCGTCACGCCGGTTTACAACGGCGAGGCTTCCGTCGGTGAGTTGTGCCGGCGTTTGGCGGAAGTGTTGCCGCGTATCTCGGCGCAACATGAAGTCATCTTCGTTAATGATGGCAGCCGGGACCGAAGTTGGGAGACCATCTCGGAGTTGTGTTCGCGATCACCCGTGGTGCGAGGCCTGAACCTAATGCGTAACTATGGTCAGCATAATGCGCTGCTTTGCGGCATCCGCGCGGCGAAATATGATCTGGTCGTAACCATGGATGATGATCTGCAACATCCGCCCGAAGAAATTCCGCGACTGCTGGCGCGATTGGAAGAAGGATTCGATGTGGTTTACGGCGCACCAAAAGCGGAGCAGAACGGGCTTATGCGCGCTCTTGCATCTCGTATCACACGCCTTGCACTAAGTGCCGCGGTAGGCAGCGATGTGGCGAAAAACGTGAGCGCTTTTCGCGTGTTTCCCACTCAATTGCGCGAGGCATTCGCAGCCTATCAGTCTCCTTTTGTTTCCATCGACGTGCTGCTTACATGGGCAACAACGCGCTTCGGCGCGACGACAGTTGCTTTCCAGCCGCGCCATTCAGGCTCTTCAAATTACACATTCACAAAACTGGTTCGCCATGCGCTCGACATGATGACCGGTTTCAGCACGGCACCGCTGCAGCTTGCAAGCCTGATCGGGTTTAGCTGCACGCTGTTTGGGATTGGCGTTTTCCTTTATGTCTTCGTCCGCTATTGCCTTGAGGGAAGCATACCGGGATTTCCGTTTCTCGCCTCGATCATTGCCATCTTTTCCGGTGCGCAGCTTTTCGCATTAGGAGTGATAGGCGAATACCTGGCTCGCATGCATTTCCGGACGATGAATCGTCCAGTTTACTTTGTTCGAAGCGTTAGCGGTGAAACAACCAACCGGCAATAAGAGCGCCATGATCGCACGACTCGATTTGGCGGCAATTGATGACCTAAAGAACGCCTTACCGCGCTTCGCGCACAAGCCTCTGCCTCATCTGGCTTATCTTAAGCGCGAACAGATCGAGGGCTACTGGCTAGACGACATCGCTTCGGAACTAGCGGACGAACGCTCGACCGGATTTGCATCGCGTGCCGCGGACCGCATCAAGGGTCTTGTCCTTTACAGCGATTCTCCCTGGGACACGAAAGTAATTGGGAAACCAGTAGCCATCATAAAATACCTCGTCGGGACGAACGACACTCAAGAGTCACGTGTGCTCGACGACTTGCTTACAGAAGTCCTAGAGCATGCCGCCAATCGCGGCATCCACTGTCTGATGTGCAAAGTTCAGCCTCTTCAATTCGGTGCCATTCATGCGCTTGAGCGGCACGGGTTTCTTCTTATGGACACGCTTCTGGACTTTCTCTTTGATTTTTCGCGAGCGTCGTTTGAGAAAATCAGCCCGCCACAGCCGCTCAACGGATTGCGTCTTCGCCTGGCGATTCCGGAGGACTTGTCTGAACTCCTTGCGCTCACTGAAGAGGCCTTCGCCAATCATTTTGGCAGATATAACGCAGACCCCAAACTGCGGCCTGGGACCGGCACAAAGGTATATCAGGAATGGGTGCGCTCCTCGTTTAGCGGCGCGGCGGATTGGATTCTAATCGCCGAGGTTGACGACAAAATTGCCGGTTACTCGGTGTGGAAAAAGGCGTCTGCACTGGAAACAAAACATTCGTTCGACATAGTGCACTGCCATCTGGCGGGGATCCTCCCGGATTTTTTTGGACAAGGGCTTTACACCGCACTCACTTTCGAAGGAATGCGAATGGCGCATAAGTTCGCAAGTCACCTCGACGGCCCGGCGCATGTCAGCCATTATCCAGTTCATCGAGCAATGCTAAAACTCGGCTGGAAGATTGCTGGCGTAAGACATTCCTTTCATAAATGGCTCAAGCCCTAATTTCACAAATCCACAGTGGCGTTTCGCGTATTCCACGCCGCCGATAAACCGGAAGAAGCGAGCCGGCCTAGAAAACTCCACATGCAAAGTAATGCCGGGTTATTGCGCTGGCTGAAAGTGCCATTTCTCTACAACCTGTTTCAAGGTGTGGTTGGAGGGAACGCGTTGCGGCGGAGGATCATTCAAAACCATGCCCAAGCCAGGCCTGGGGATAAAGTGATCGATATCGGGTGCGGTCCAGCGCAAGCTCTGCAAAGCCTCCCGGACGTCGAATATCTTGGGCTCGACATTAACCCAGATTACATTGGGTTTGCCAGGCGGGCGTACGGCGACAAGGGGACCTTTGTAGTTGGCGACACGCGATCTCTTCGGAGCGACTCGCGATTTAAAGATGCCGATATTGTGATAGCGGTGAGCGTTCTACACCACCTCGACGATGAAGAAGCTGCGGATTGCATTCGCTTCGCATATGACGCGCTAAAGAGAGGAGGTCGATTGATATGTCACGATGCGTGTTGGATTCCGAATCAGGGAGCGTTTTCCAAGTGTATCATGTCTCACGACCGAGGCCGGAACATTCGAACGGAGCAACAATATCGCCAACTTGCCGCGAAGGTTTTTAGGAATGTCCATACATGGGTCGACACGAAGCCGATGCGCATCCCATACGTAACTATTGTTCTTGAATGCGAAAAGTAATGCTTCGTGATTTTGATATTCGGGGAGCTCAAATGGCTTTGCGCCCGAGCGAAGGATGAAACGATGCCTTGCGTGTGAAGCTCCTTTTGAAGCCGCGGACTGGACATGTCCGAACTGCGGTTATCAGCCAGCCCTGCGCGACGAGATATATCAATTCACGGAAGGGCCGCCTGACGCTCACGCCGGATTTAAACCCGAGTATTTCGCCCGGCTCGGTGAGATTGAGGAATCAAATTTCTGGTTTCGCGCGCGGAATGAACTGATTCAGTGGGCGCTCCACAATTATTTTCCGGACGCCAAAAGTTTCTTCGAGATTGGTTGCGGAACTGGTTTCGTGCTTGCAGGGATTCATGAAAAGTTTCCGCGAATGCGCCTGGCCGGCAGCGAAATCTTTGCGGACGGCCTTGCCATCGCCAAAGCGCGTGTGCCAAAAGTTGATTTGTATCAGATGGACGCACGACGCATTTCATTTGAGCGCGAATTTGACATCGTGGGCGCATTCGATGTCCTGGAACACGTCATTGAGGATGAGAATGTACCTGGTACAAATGTTCAATGCAGTTCCACCTGGCGGAGGACTGCTGGTGACTGTGCCACAACATCCTTTTCTCTGGAGCGCCAGCGACCAGTATGCGATGCATCAACGCCGCTACAACCGCGCCGAATTGCGCACAAAAGTCGAGAGCGCTGGCTTCCTGATCGAGCGAATCACTTCTTTTAATTCACTGTTATTGCCGCTTATGATTTGGTCGCGCGTGCAACGAAAACGCAATCACGATTTCCAACCCTGGCGCGAATTTGAAATTGGCCCGGCGCTTAACAAAACTCTGGAGAGCATTTTGAAACTCGAGCGAATCATTATCAGAGCAGGCATTTCTTTTCCCGCCGGAGGCTCGCTCCTGCTGATCGCGAAGAGACCAGTCACTGATCTGTGATCCGCATTCCTTTCAACCGTCCATTCGCCACGGGCGATGAGATTGATTACATGCGCGCCGCGATCGCGACGCCGAAATTTTCCGGTGACGGCAGCTTCACTACAGAATGTCACAGGCTCCTCGAACGGTCGCTCGGTGTGCAGAAAGCGCTTCTCACGACGTCGTGTACTCACGCCTTGGAAATGGCGGCGCTGCTCCTAAACATCGGCCCTGGAGACGAAGTTATTGTTCCGTCCTTTACGTTTCCCTCTGCGGCAAATGCGTTCGTCTTACGCGGCGCCAGACCTGTCTTCGTGGACGTTCGAGCGGACACGCTGAACATCGACGAGAGACTAATCGAACAACGCGTAACCGAGCGCACAAAGGCGATTTTTCTTGTGCACTACGCGGGTGTCGCGTGCGAAATGGAAACGATCATGGGCATCTCGCGCGGACACTCTATCGCGGTGGTCGAAGATAACGCTCACGGTCTTTATGGCCGATACCGCGGACGGTATCTCGGCACGCTTGGGCAACTGGCAGCTCTCAGTTTCCACGAAACAAAAAATTTCTCGTGCGGAGAAGGCGGCGCGCTGTTGATCAACAATGCGAACTTCAATCAGCGAGCCGAGATCCTTCGTGAAAAGGGAACGAATCGCAGCCAATTTTTTCGCGGCGAAATCGACAAGTATACCTGGGTGGATGTCGGCTCGAGCTATCTGCCTTCAGACCTGCTGGCAGCCTTCCTGCGCGCACAGCTCGAACACCGCGACCCGATTCAGTCGATGCGACGCAAAATCTGGGAAACCTACGCGCTTGAGCTGGCTTCCTGGGCCGAAGCGAACGGCGTTCGGCTGCCGATCCTCCCGCAGGAATGCGAACAGAGTTACCACATGTTCTACGTGATCATGCCGTCGTTCGAAAGCAGACAAGCATTGATCTCGCACCTCGCGGGCTTAGGGATTCTGGCCGTGTTTCATTATCTGCCGCTACATCTCTCGCCTTTGGGCCTCCGGTTTGGTGGCCACCAAGGCGACTGCCCCGTCACAGAAGATTTGGTCGATCGCCTGTTGCGTTTTCCATTTTTCACTGGAATGAGCAGTTCGGAACAGGCGCAGGTAATCGACGCTGTGCGCGGATTTCATTGCTAAGCAGTATGCGCCAGTCGTTAGACGCGAAACCTTAAAGGCCGCGATGCGTGACACTCAACAACTGACTAGGACAACAGATCAAAAGCTGCAACCCACACGCGGGTTCGACACATACAGCTCGATAGCTTGCCTTGCGATTTCGGCCTTCCTTGTCGTCTGGATCACACTTGCCGGTGGAAGGTTTAATTTACGTTCTGCCTTCTTTCTTTTAGTGCTGCCGTGGTTCCTGCTTAGGGCTGGCGGCATCATTAGCGCCGCCATACGATTGCCATCCTTCTTCGCACTCGACTTTCTGTTAGGTGTTACTGTGGTCTCTGTCGTCGTTCTGGCGTGGAAGGTCTTCGTGCCATTATCGCTCTGGGTCCTGCTGATTGTTCTTCTGATCGCAATTGCAGGGATTCCGAAGCTTCTACGCCAGCAGCGGCGTGACCCGCTTTCAAGTTTAGGGCTGCTAGCGGTAATTGTGAGCCTTGTTGCTGCAACTGCCTGGTATCAAGATCTCATTTGGCCCACGAGCGCGGTCAAAGATGGGGTTGTGTTCAAGCCATGGTCGGATTTCTTCTTTCACGCCACTATCGTCGCACGCAGTTTGCAAACTCAGACCTTGCTTCAAGTAGGTAACTACGAGTGGCAGGGTTTTCCCGCAATTTTCTATCATTATGCCAGCTACTCATTAGCCTCCTGTTTGGCTAAAGCAGGGCATGTGTCGGCTTACGTTACGGTAGTAGGTTTTTGGGCGCCCTTCGGGTCATTTCTTGCGGCCTTAGCCGCGTATGCCCTGGGCCGGGCGCTGTGGAACAGAGGAGCGGGACTGGCTGCCCTCGCAGCTACCTCCTTGATACCTGACGGCGCGCTGTTAGGCATCGCCCATCCTAGTTACGGTTATTTCTGGCTTCAGTATATTTCTCCGGGGGGCCTTTATGCTGTGGCAATCGCTGGAACAGCGCTGATACTTGTTGCCCTAGGAGCACGCGAAGTCCGACGCATCTGGATAGTCTGGGGAGCGGTGCTTGGAACGCTGGTGGTTTTCTTCAAGACCCAGGTCTTTGCGGCGGCTTTTCCCCTGTTGCTTTCCTATGCCATCCTGGCCTGGCCGGCGCGCAGGTCCTGGAAATTGCTAGTACTCGGCGGCTGTTTCGCTACCGGGCTGGCCCTTCTTCCGGTGGCAAACCATTTTTATGTCGGACCGGATGTGCGCTTCGATTTCTCCGGTAGTGATTGGTATTGGAAACTTTTGACAAACATGGCGAGGGGCACGCGCACCGAGAGCTGGTACACGATTTTTCGCGTTGAGCATCCATTTCCTTCTCACTTAGCGCAGGCAATTGGCTTAATTCTGCTCAATGGTCTGGGGATTTTTGCGGTAGTCGCGCCTCTTACCTGGCTTTTCGCATTGCGGCGCAAGACATGGCAGACATCTGACGGAATCTCAGCGGGAGCGGTAGCTATTCTGTTACTGATGACGTTTAGCCTGAGTAGACAGGGGGCGTCGGACAACGCGTATGAATTCATACATCATCCGTTCGTGTGGGCGTACTGGCTTGTGGGCTCGCTTACTGCGGGGCGCCTCTTCTCCATAGTGGCAAGCGCCCGCCCGCAGTTATGGACCCGGACGATTGTCGTCATTACGATAGCGTTAACACCAGTCCCAATGTGTTACGGCTCAGGGTTACAACGCGGCAATTGGCCAGGAGAAAGTGTGCATTCTGGCTTACGTGTTGATCGCGGCTTGATCGACTGCGCCTCTTACATACGCAGCCAGCCTCCCATCGATGCTGTAGCGCAGGACTCGCACTTGGATCCAGTCCTTACTCTAGGGGCGTTAAGTGAACGACGTTCTTTCGCAGCCAGACTCGAAATGTGGAAGCTGGTAAGCAAAGCCTTCCGAGACTCTCCTTACCAGGAGCAGCTGCGGAAATTGCAAAGCTTGCAGCAGGCGACAAACGTTCCAGACCTCCAGCGCAGTGTCCGTGAAACTGGCATTCGTTGGTACGTCATTCACCCCGGCGATTCCAATGTCTGGCCAGCCGAATTTCGCGATCGTCCCGTATTTGAATCCAATGGCTACAAAGTTTACGACATGCAGCGTTGCTTCGATTTGAGGGGCTGATGGCAGACGTTGAAAAAGAGATTCTGAATTGGGCGTTGAAAGTTGAGCGTTGAGCGTTGAGCGTTCGCCCATGCAAGTCGCAACCCAATCCACAATAGATCTTCCCGGAATCAAAAAACTGCGCAGCGGCAAGGTGCGCGAAGTCTTTGATCTTGGCGACACGCTGCTGTTTGTCGTAACCGATCGCATCTCGGCTTTCGATGTGATCCTGCCCGACCCAATCCCGCACAAGGGCGCTGTCCTCAACCAAATTTCGGCATTTTGGTTTAAGCGTTTCGAGACGATCCAGAATCACCTTGTCACAGCGAATTTCGAAGACTTCCCGAAGGAGCTGCAACCATTCCGCGAGCAGCTCGCCGGGCGTTCCATGATCGTAAAGAAAACGAAGCCGCTCGCGGTAGAATGCGTGGTGCGCGGTTATCTTGCCGGGTCTGGCTGGAAAGAATATCAGGAATCGCAGAGCGTTTGTGGAATCAAACTACCAGCCGGGCTAAAGCTCGCGTCACAATTACCCGAGCCAATCTTCACTCCGTCAACAAAAGCAGAGCAAGGTCATGACGAGAACATCGATATGAAACGATGTGCTCAGATTCTCGGCGACGAAATCGCCAACCGCGTGAAAAAGTTAAGTCTTGAAATCTATTCGCGCGGCCGCGAGCACGCGGCACAGAAGGGAATTATCGTTGCAGACACGAAATTCGAGTTCGGCACGGTCGACGGAGCATTGCTTTTGATTGACGAATGTCTGACGCCGGACTCCTCGCGCTTCTGGCCGAAGGATGAATACGCCGTCGGGAACAGTCCGCCCAGCTTCGATAAACAATTCGTGCGCGATTACCTGGAAACGCTCGATTGGGACAAAACTCCACCAGCGCCGCGACTGCCGAAGGATGTAATCGAGAAAACGTCCGCGAAATACCTCGAAGCTTTCCGTCGCCTGACGGGCAGTGAACTCGAAAACGTGTAGAAGTCATCTCATCAATGACGCTGTCATGTTGAGCCCTTCGACTTCGCTCAGGACAGGCTTCGCAAAACATCTCCGACTGTCCCCCGGCGAAAGATTGCTCCGGGAAATGATCAGAGATTCTTCGCTTCGCTCAGAATTACATTTATAAGATAGCTTGCAGACAGGCCCGCTTGTCGATTCAAGTGCTCGCGTGGGAGTCATAACGAAAATGTCACTAACTCGGCCAGACATATTGTTTATCATGACGGATCAGCAGCGGTTCGACACCATCGCTGCGGTCGGTAATTCGCACATTTATACGCCTAACCTCGACAGGCTGGTGCGCAGGGGAATCGGCTTTTCCAATGCATATGCTACCTGTCCGGTTTGCATCCCCGCGCGCTACACAATCCGTACCGGATGTGAACCGTTAACCACACGCGTCTTTGGCAACGCAAAACCTGAGCCGGCAAAGGGGCAAGCCGTTGAAATGGAAGCGCGTTGCGGACCGTATCTGGGGCGCACAATGTCGGGCCTGGGATACCGGACTTTTGGAATCGGAAAGTTCCATACATATCCCTGGAACGAAGATGTCGGCTACGAAACCCTTTGGCGCAGCGAAGAGACTTACCATCCGCCAGCTCGCGAAGGTGACGACTACGGTTTATGGCTGACGCGGGAGCATCCAGCATTCGATTTTCTGGAGCAACCCCTTGGGGAACGCAGCGAGATGTATTACCTGCCGCAGCGTAGTCCGCTTCCGGCGGAATTAGGCGTTGAATGGTGGGCGGCGGATCGCGCGGTGCAGGAGATTACAAACTCAGATCACTCGCGGCCTTTTTTCGGATTTGTATCGTTTTTCGGCCCACATCCGCCGTTCGCGCCGCCAATTCCTTTCAATCGGATGTACGATCCCGAAAGAATGCCGGACCTTGTCCTTGGTAAAATCGAGGAAGACTACTTGGATGAAGAAATTCCTTACATGCGATATGCCGTTTGGGCGGACGCAATTAATCCGGCGCTGGCGCGAATCGTAAAGGCCCGATATTACGGCGAGATCAGTTATCTGGATCACTGCCTTGGCCGAATTCTCGATGCTGTGGAAGCGGGTCCGAAACCGGAGAACGTTCTAATCTGCTTTTTTTCTGACCATGGCGATCTTTTGGGTGATCATCACGGCTGGCAAAAACAAAACTTCTTTGAGGCCGCCTGCCGTGTTCCTTTCCTTCTTAGTTGGCCGGCGGAGCTCCCCGCGGGAACTGTCCGGAACGAGTTGGTCAGTCTTGCGGACTTATTCGGAATTGCGACCGAGGCTGCTGGCGAGTGCGACGTGCGAGAGGGGACGAACGTTCTGAAAATGTTGCGAGGCGAATGCGCGCCGCGTGAATATCTTATCGGTATGGTTGAACCTCCCGCCTCGCACGATTTCAAAGTCATGGTCCTCGCCGATCAGTGGAAGTACATTTTCATGGCAAACGGTGGCCGCGAACAACTGTTCAATCTCAGGCAGGATCCCAACGAGTTATCGAACTGCGTCAGTTCGCGTTCACGAATCAGAAACGATCTATACGCTCTGGCTGTGCAAGCATGCCGCGTCCTGGGAGCAATGGACGCTCTCGATGGCGATAAGCTTCGCGTATTTCCTTTCCGCGAACGGACACGGGCACGCATCTATCAATTCGACCGGTCGCGCGGGGTGGTCGGATTCCCCGATAAACCAGAGGAGGCGCTGCAGGGTTTTGACCCCGCCGCGTTGAAACGGTTGAAGTGATATGGAGCAGCCGCTGGATAACCAGGAAAGTCTTGGCGCCGGCCTGAAGCCGGGTGATCCGCATTATCGCGCGTACGTTGGTCCTCCGGAGGATTACGATTTGATCTCAGCGATGACGTTCAATCTCCTGACCACGCTGGGCTTGCGACAGCATCATTCATTGCTCGACGTGGGATGCGGTTCTCTTCGGATCGGCCGCTTGTTAATTCCTTATCTGAATCGCGGAAAGTATTTTGGGGTCGAGCCGAATGAATGGCTGGTCGAGGAAGGAATTAAGCGGGAACTTGGGGACGCGTTATTGGAAATCAAACGTCCGACCTTCTTTTTTTCCGATTCACCGGATACGATTGCTCAAGCCAACAGTTCGTTCGACTTCGTGTTGGCCCAATCAATCTTCAGCCATTGCGGGCTGGATCTGATCAGGAATTGGTTGTCCGCCATATCACGGGCACTTGCTGAAGATGGAGCTTTGGTTGCTACATTTCTGCCGGGCGAGGAGGACTCGCTCCGCAAAGGCTGGGTCTATCCGGAATGTGTAAACTATCGGCCAGCGACACTACAGAGAGCCGCCGCCGATTTGAATTTGCGATTTGAAATTCTAGATTGGAAGCATCCCCGGCAGACGTGGGCGCTTTTTGCCGCGCCAAAGTTTGATTCGGGATGGTTCGAGAACAAGCCTCTCACCTGGAACGCGGCACTGGAGAACGTGCTGAGGCGAAAGAAACACGGAAATGTCGCTCCTGCGGCTGGAACTGATTGAGCGATGCAAGTTGCGAGCAACGACGAGATTTTCGCCGTCCCGTTAAAGGTCGAAGATTCGGCTGACTGCCACTTTTATCACACGATGGAAGTCCCCGGTCATGGACTAATGAATGGCGAGTGGGATTTGCGTGCCGGAGTGGATGACTATCTGGGCCGAGTCGCTTTCGCCGGTCAACGCGTTTTGGAAATTGGCCCCGCGAGCGGTTTTCTAACCTTCGAGATGGAAAAACGCGGCGCGGACGTGGTTTCGGTCGAAGTAACAGCAGAGCACGGCTGGGATTTTGTGCCGTATCCGGCTGCTCGGTTGGAAGAAGTGTTCGGCCCGCGACGAATCGTGATGCAACGGTTGAGGAATTCCTATTGGTTCGGTCACGCCGCTCAACGTTCCAAAGCGAAAGTTTACTACGGCGATGTTTACAACTTGCCCGCCGCGCTCGGAGAATTCGACATCGCAGTAATGGGTTCGCTGCTGCTACACTGCCGCGATCCGCTCCGGATCGTTGAGCAATGCGCGAACAGAGCAAAGTTGCTCATCATCACTGACATGTTCCATCCAGACTTGGAAGGAACGCCGGTCTGCCGTTTCGCGCCCACTCCGCAGAACTTTCTGTGGCACACTTGGTGGCATTTTAGCACGCAGTTTTTCACTCAGTTTCTCTCCGTGATCCAATTTCCGAAGGCAGAAATTTTAACGCACCGACAGGACCCGAGTCGGAAGAGCCTACACGCTTTTCACTATCGTCGCCCGAAAGGAATGACCGAAAAAATTGACAGCGCTTTGCGCGTTTGGGTAAAAGCAGTCGTTGTACGACTGCGATCACTCAACTGGCCCACGCCTAGAGGTGATCTATGATCGAAATATCAAGCGCCCATTCAGGCAGAGGCGATTGCGGAATGTTCCCAATTTGGTCTTGCTTATCGCGGTCGGTCCGACGGCAGCGCGGAATAGCAGATGCCCGCCGTGTTTTTATCTGCGAAGATCGAATCAGGACTTCGACAACGTGACGCCGCCAGTTTTGCCGACCGAATGGCTAGCGACAAACGCGCTGGGACCGCCGCCGACCTGGATCACATTGAACAGCGGTGTGCCGGCCCACCTGCGGATACACCGCTGCCCAACGCCGGGGGCAGGCGTTACGAAATCAATTCGCTAACGAGTGATTTTTCCTCTTTTAACTCAGCCACGGATGCATCGATTTTCGTGCGGCTGAAATCATTGATCGGTAATCCCTGCACGATTTCCCATTTTCCACCGCGTACACGAACCGGGAATGACGAGATCAATCCTTTCTCGACATGATAACTTCCGTCGGAACAAACCGCCACGCTGTGCCAGTTGTTCCCAGGCATCTCGTTCACAAGCGAAAAGACGGTATCAACGATCGCGTTCGCCGCCGAACCAGCGGACGAAAGTCCGCGCGCTTTGATCACTGCAGCGCCGCGCTGTTGCACCGTGGCAATGAATTCTTCCTTTAACCATTTTTCGTCTCCGATCACTTCGTCCGCGGGACGATTGTCGATTCTCGCATTGTAGAAATCCGGATACTGGGTTGAGGAATGATTCCCCCAGATGGTCATGTTGGTAACCGAGGCAATGCCTGCACCGGCCTTATATGCGAGCTGCGCGCGTGCTCGGTTTTCATCCAGCCGGGTCATGGCAAACCAGCGGTCGCGCGGGATTTCCCTGGCGTTATTCATCGCAATTAGACAGTTCGTATTGCAGGGATTTCCGACCACGAGCATCCGCACGTCGGCAGCGGCATTCTTTTCGATCGCCTGACCTTGTCCGATGAAAATCTTGCCGTTAATCCCTAGCAAATCTTTCCGCTCCATGCCGGCCTTGCGCGGAACACTTCCGACCAGCAACGCCCAGTTAATGTCGCGGAAGCCTTCTTTGAGGTCAGCCGTGGGCACAACTGATTCGAGCAGCGGAAAGGCGCAATCGTGCAATTCCATAACGACGCCATCCAGCGCGCCCAGCGCATCCGGAATTTCGATCAAATGGAGTACCAGCGGTTGGTCCGGCCCGAACATCTGTCCCGAGGCGATGCGGAACAGAAGCGCGTAACCAATTTGCCCAGCGGCGCCCGTCACAGCGACCTTAATCGGAGTTTTCATAACGCAATTAGGCACAAACACCTTGCTGAGCAAAGCGCGAAGCCGTGATAGATTACCGATCGTCCATGTATCCAACCAAGCTAAACAAGATCATCAATCTCTTCGAGTCGCTCCCCGAGGATGAGCGGCGCGAGACACTTGTTTCGTACGCGGACAACGCGAAGAAGCAGGAGCCGCGCGAAGGCGAAAACTTTGATCTTATGGATGTGCGAAAAGACGAGGAATGCACAGACACGGTCGGTGTTTATCTGCACGTGGACGAAAGTGGCAGGGCGCACATTCGCATGACGCTCGGTCCGGAAGTGCAAACACTTACCCGCTCGATGACGGCGATTCTTTGCAAGGGACTGGAGGGCTCGACACCGCAGGAAATTCTCGATCTTCCGAGCGATTTCGTGACCCGCATCGTTGGCACAGAATTGGTGCGCATCCGGAGTCAGACCGTCTACTATGTGCTCACACGCATCAAAAGCATCTGCAAAGTCTGGCTCGACCGGCAGCGTATGGCGCAGGTGGCGTAGCGGAGGTTAGGCTGCTACCTGACTCGGCCGGCAGGCTGCCAGCCCTGCCCAGTCAGCCAAGCTGGCTGACATTCATTAGCAGTTCTCGCGTGACGAGCGCGTGATTTCGTTTACCGTCCCCGCTGGCGCAGATGCCGCGAAATAACGAACTCAACAAAATCCTGCTGATCGGCTCCGGTCCAATCATAATCGGACAGGGTTGCGAATTTGATTATTCAGGGGTGCAAGCGTGCAAGGCGTTGCGCGAGGAAGGCTATGTGGTCGTGCTGGTGAATTCCAACCCGGCCACCATCATGACCGATCCAGAATTCGCGGATCGCACCTATATCGAGCCGATCACTGCGGAAGTGATCGAGGCGATCATGGAACGCGAAAAACCGGATGCCATTTTGCCTACCCTGGGCGGGCAAACGGCATTGAACGCTGCGATGGAATTGAACCGCAACGGCGCGTTGGCGCGACACGGGGTGAAGTTGATTGGCGCAAACGCCCAGGCGATTGCAAAAGGCGAAGATCGCCAATTGTTCAAGGAAGCGATGTTGCGCATGGGGCTGGACCTGCCGCGTTCCGGCGTGGCGCGTTCTCTCGGAGATATCGATCGGATCGTCGGCGAGATCGGAACATTCCCGCTCATCATTCGGCCGGCGTTCACTCTTGGAGGGACCGGCGGTGGCATCGCTTATAATCGCGAAGAGCTCGATGCCATCGTTGCACGCGGTCTCGATCTCTCGCCGGTCCACGAAGTGCTGATCGAGGAATCGCTGGTCGGATGGAAAGAATTCGAGATGGAAGTGATGCGCGATCGAATGGACAACTGCGTGGTTGTTTGTTCCATCGAGAATTTCGATCCGATGGGTGTGCATACCGGCGACTCGATCACTGTCGCTCCCGTGCAGACGCTCACCGACAGGGAATACCAGTCGATGCGCGACGCCGCGTTCGCCGTTATTCGCGAGATCGGCGTGGAGACCGGCGGGTCGAATATTCAATTTGCGGTGAATCCTGACAACGGCCGGATGGTCGTAATCGAAATGAACCCGCGCGTCTCGCGTTCCAGCGCGCTGGCGTCGAAGGCAACGGGATTTCCGATTGCGAAAATCGCGGCCAAACTTGCGGTTGGATACACGCTCGACGAGATCAAAAACGATATCACACGCGAAACGCCGGCATGCTTTGAGCCGACCATTGATTACTGCGTGGTTAAGGTGCCGCGGTTTACGTTCGAAAAATTTCCACAGGCCGACGCGACGCTTACGACACGAATGAAAAGCGTCGGCGAAGCGATGGCTATCGGACGGACGTTTAAGGAAGCCTTGCAAAAAGCGCTTCGCAGTCTGGAGATCAAGCGCTTCGGCTTGTGCGGCGACGGCGCAAATAAGGATGTCGATCCTGAGACGTTGCGCTTGAAGCTGGCGATCCCGAACGCGGAACGGATTTTTTATCTAGCCCAGGCATTTCAAGACGGAATGTCGATCGACGAAGTTTTCGAATTAACCAAGATCGACAGGTGGTTCTTGAGCAATCTGGCGGAGATCGTGACCGGAACGCAATGTTTGAAGACTAAAGATTTGCTGCGCGCCAAGAAACTCGGTTTTTCGGATCGCCAACTGGCTGTGGCGAACGGAGTCAGCGCAACTGAAATCCGTGCGAAGCGGCAGTCGT